>CAZWPK010000008.1:0-16362 GCA_964635905.1 uncultured Pseudomonadales bacterium | reverse complement strand
GGAGCTTGCTCTTAGTACGAGAGGACCGGAGTGAGGCAATCCCTAGTGTTCCTGTTGTCGCCGTCAGGCGCAGCGCAGGGTAGCTACATTGCTGTTGGATAACCGCTGAAAGCATCTAAGCGGGAAGCCGTCCCTAAGATTAGGAATCTCAATTAGACTCCTGGGAGATGACCAGGTTGATAGGCAGCCGGTGTACGACTGGTGACAGTTTAAGCCTAGCTGTACTAATGTTCGATTGAACACTTTTGATTTGGCGGTAAATAATGACAAGAATTTGTCAGACGTGATGTCGGACACTACAACTCTTCACTTGCAAGTGAGTAACTTGCAATACATAAAATCCTTTTGTTTTGGTCTCTGGAGCGGTGTGGAACGATCTCTTCCCATTCCGAACAGAGTCATCAAACGCACCAGCGCCGACGATAGTTATTCCGCAAGGGATTGCGAAAATAGGTCGAGGCCAAAACAAAGGGTTTTTTTGTGCACTTTTTCTTCTTTGTTTTTGTTTCGCGTTGACAATTCGGATGGTTTTCTCCTATGCTGAATAGATATTCATGGAAAGGTTATTTATGAAAGCGAAGAAGACATCAACGAAAAAAGCAACCGTAAAAAGAGTAGCTGCTAAAAAGACTGTTGTGTCGCATGTACCTTCTGCAGCAAGATCAACAAGTTCCCGAAAACACTCCTTATCTGATACAACTTTGATGTTGCTAGCGTTGTTCTTTTCAGTGGCAGCACTGTTCATCGTCATGATGCACAAACAGCAGACCGAGCAGTTCCAACGCTATATGGATTCGCAAATGTTGCAGCGCGATTCGCAATATGTGCCAGGAACAGGTATGCGAGAAACAGCTCCTGTAAAAACTGGAATGCGACGATAACAAAAGTCCGATTCTTACTTGACATAGGGTAGGCCTATTAGCCTATGATAGGGAATAGGTTTATCGTTGTATGACATCATTTCCTGCGGATCATCGTCGTCCATTTTCTTCAACGCACTCTGGAGTGAAGAGCATGCTGGCTCTTTCAGTAATGGGGATATTAATCATTTCGGTTTCCTCAATGGCCGCGCTTCTTGCAGGCCGAACGGTGGATCCACGTTCTCAAGCTGCAGTAATCGGGGCGCGATCGATTCAAGAACTTATTGCAACCCTAACTCCTACAATCCATCGGTTCGATGTCATGTTGGACAATTCACAGCAGCCAGCGTCTGTGCGCTATGAATCGTTTGAAACTATTGTGACCTTAACTCCCACCAAAGGGGCAGTGTTGGGGGTAATGGATGATGAGGAAAATTTCCCTTCGACTCCAATTGCAGCCAATGCAACAGCTCCGTCACCAAACCCTACAGTTAATCTCGCAAGCTCTGGACGGATAGTAGTTGTCGCAGATCCCTCCATGGTGGAGATATTTGATTATTCGTCACCGTCTATCACACGATCAATGGATGGAACTGGATATCAAATTAAGGTTTTTGGAACTGTTAAGAAATCTAAAAAAGCAATTGCACAGCAAGCATTGCAAAATACAAATAAGTTGTTTTCTATTCAATACCATCTTCCAGAGAACTCACCACCATCAGTAATTTCTGACTACAAGCTTACGAAGCAAAGTGTAAAAGGGTATCGAAATCCAGGCTCAAATTCACTTGTAGAGCTTACGTTGCCTCCATATCCAACTGCAACGGAGGTGACAAACCCAGTTTCCACTGTCTATCCGTTTGCGGAATCAGGAATCCAATGGAAAACCTCCACAACGTCACTGCGAGGAGATACGTTTTCAGTTCAAGTAAATGGAAAAAAATTTGATGCTCAAGATAGTTCTGTTTTTGTTCAAGGGTCCGGGACTCAAACAGAAGCAACCCTGGAAGCATCCTGGACAGAACAGAATACAGAAATGCGAGTATTTCTAGGTCTCACGTATGCGCCTGGAGATTATTGGCGCATTACCGAGCTAAAAACGTATGATGGAAAGAATCCAGGAAACTGGATTATCTATCCAGGTTTTGTGGGAAATGAGAGTGGTAAACCGTATATTAACCCCGTGTTTGATCTTCGTTCCAAAGATGGAAAAGGAAGAATTCAGTTACGCAATATGCGCTTAGATGCCTTCCAGTCGCAAACGGAATCGAACGCACTTTCACCATAACTAAATACTTCTATCTCCAATGACCATGATTATTTGCTCGACCTTCCTCTGGTAGTAAGCCTGGAGGTTTTTTGTTATAATCACATTCACTCTAACGAAAGGGGATCTTATTTTTTATGCCAAGAAAAGCAAAATCGAGCGATGATACGCTCAAAGAACCAGTCAGTACCGAAGCAGTTGTAGAGGAAGTTGCCACAAAGGCACCAGCCAAAAAATCTACAGCGAAAGCCAAAACCATGGAAGAGCTATTAGCCAATACCGGCTATAAACTCAAATCTCCTAAGAAAGGAGATGTCGTGGAAGGAATTGTGACTTCTGTAACGCGCAAACTCGTTCAAGTAGACGTCGGTGGAAAGACTGAAGGAGTGGTAACCGATAAGGAATTCGAAGTTGCCATTGATTTTGTTCGTGATCTCCATATTGGAGATACTGTGAAGGCCTATGTGGTCTCGGCAGAAAATGATCGAGGACAGATTTTATTATCCTTTAAAAAAGCAGCCATGGATCAAAAGTGGGATGCCTTTAAAGCCGCAATGGAATCTGGTCTTGTCGTTACTGTTCGTGGTTTGGAATTAAACAAAGGTGGAATGATTGTTTCCTATGAAGGAATTCGTGGCTTTGTTCCAACGTCTCAATTTGGAAAATCCGTAATTAACTCTCTTGATACCTTGTTGGGAAAACCATTCAAAGTGAAAGTGATCGAAGTTGATCGCGAAAAGAATCGATTGATTTTCTCTGAGCGTCATGTCTCGGAAGAAGAGCTTATCCGTCAAAAAACGGCAACCTTAGATGCCGTCAAAATTGGTGAGATGTATGAAGGATCCGTATCGGGAATTCTTCCTTTCGGAGCTTTTGTAACGTTACACGTCCCAATGACCGATGGAGAACAGGGACATATTGAAGGTCTCGTTCACATTAGTGAAATATCCTGGGAGAAAGTGGAAGATCCTAATAAATACGTCAAATCTGGTGATAGTGTGAAGGTTAAAGTCCTCGCTATTGATCAAGCATCTGGAAAACTCACCTTGTCAATTAAACAAACGATGTCTGATCCTTGGGCAGCTGCTAAAGACAAATACCCAGAAGGTACTGTATTACAAGGAACCGTCTCTCGTATTGCTCAATTCGGTATTTTTGTTCATATTGAAACAGGGATAGATGGACTCGTTCATATTAGTAAAATCATGAATGCAGAAATGCCAAGAGTCGGAGAAGAAGTCAGTGTTACGGTAGAGAGTGTAGATCCAGACGCCCGACGAATGAGTCTGAGTTTAACCCCAACTGAAGTCCCAGTTGGATACAAATAGGGAGATACCATATGTCAAAACAGCGCATGATTGTCTTAGATGATCAATTGCTCATCGATATGGACTTATTATTTAATGCCATTCGAGAAGCAAACGGAGACTGGCAAAAGGTAGAGGAAGAAATGAAAGCCTATCTAGCTGCAGTCCAAAGCATGATTAAAGAATAGCATTGTACTTAAAAACCCGTCTTCTTATAGGCGGGTTTTTTGTTGAAAAAGGAGATCCTATGCGTGATCTGGAAAGAAGGAAAACTATGTCTATTAATGATCAAGTGAAACAATGGAAAACTGAAATCGAACAGGGAAGAGTATCGTTCGAGAGTTTTCACCAGGCTAATCAAACCTTTGCAGGAGATTATGCAATCGTGAATCATTCAGATACTCCAAAGCGTGGAATATTTGATGAGCCTAATTCTACGGGAATGTACTCTCTTTCAACTACCGAAGGATTGTCTTCACAGGAGTTTGATGCAAAGGTATCAGGGAGAAACGTCGTTGTGTTGGTCATGTGTATGGATAAGCGCGCACAACGACAGACGTATGCTGAGGTAAAAAGTAGACATCCGAATGCAACGATTCTCACGCTCTCTATGGGGGGAGGAATTGTACAACAAGACACCATTCAGCGTGAAGGAAAAGATGTACAGGTCCATCGATTCCAAGCGCTGCAAACAGAACTTTCCTTTATTTTTCAGCGAGCGAAATCTGTTGAGGCAGTGTATGCAACAGGACATGACTGCCAGTGTGGAGCCTGCAAATTCTTCAATGATGGAAAAGCTGTCCATGAAGCCTTGAACGTCGGTAAAGGTTCAAAACCTGAAACTGACGAGATGGCAAATCGCATAAATGCAGGAGTCAGTAGTTTAATTCCTCAACAATGGATTAAATCTGGAATAGTAAAGCGAGCTGTAGTTCATATTGATCCAAAAACTGATCAGTACTCTGAAATGATTAGTTTGTAGTAAGTTGATCTGAAGTTACAATTGAACACAAAAGTATTGATTGTAAGAAAAACTCGAGAGATAATATCTTTTCCCCTCAAGTGGGGAACTAAGATTCTCCCGACGCCCGCCTTTCGTCCGACGAGCGCCTATGTATTTGTAGGGGCGATTTAGAGTTTAAAAATATGGAAACCTATAGAGGAACAGTGATCCAAATTAATCCGACAAGAATGGAAGATTGGAAACCATTTGACTACGCTGTAAAAGTACGGTCATCTAAAGGTGAATCAATCCTTGCTTTGGTGGCGAACTCTGAGGATATTCAGGAACTTACAGTCGGTCAGACGTATGAGCTAGAGATTGACACAAGATTCGCTGGGCCGGAAGTTCGAATTCCAAATCACTTTATTGTACGGGCATCTCTCATCCGTCAGTAATTACTTACTTCGTTTCAGCATTATCGCAGCTAAGAGGGTGGTTAGTGGAACTGCTAATACCAGTCCAATTGAACCCGATAGGGTTCGAACGATTTCTTCTGCAATCATCTCGTCATTTAACACAACCCACCATGGTCGCGTATTGTTCTGAACGAACAATAAAAATAACGGAAGACTAGCACCGGCGTAAGCTAGAATTAATGTATTTACTAAGGAAGCGATATGATCTTTTCCTATGGAAAGTCCACGAGTGAGTAACTCTTTGAACTGAATCGAAGGTTTGGATTGAATGAGTTCTTTGATTACCGAGACTTGGGCGATACAAATGTCATCCAAAATACCAAGCGTTCCTAAGACGATTCCTGCTAGTAACAATCCTTGTAAGTTGACCTTGTTTGCCGGATCAATTTGTAGAAAAACTGCTTCTTCACTTCCAGTGCCTTGCATTCCCGATATCTGGAGCACAAAAGATGACAGTACGGTGACTACCGTAAGCGTGACAATAATTGAGCCAAAGGCGATGTGGGATTTTAAATTAATGCCATGTGACAAGTACATGGAAGCTGCCCCAATCACCATACTCGCTAGGATACTGATGAGGAGAGGGTTAGCTCCAGTTAATATTTGAGGGACAACAAAGGCTAGCAGGACTGCAAAGCTCACACCCATTCCGACAATGGAAAGGATTCCCTGGACTCTAGCAATTCCTACTACTAAGAGAAAAAAAACGATTGCAAGCATCCCTAAGGTTGGTAATCGAAAATGAGAGTCGACCAGAACCCATGTGGATTGATTGTTCTCTACTAATTCGGAGACGATGATCGACTGACCGACAGTGAGTTTGCGTGAGGCTTCGATGGGTTGAAATGTACTCCCAACGATCACATGCACTTTTTCATTCGTATCTAACCGAGTTGCTTCAAGCTTTTGAATATAACCTACTTTATTATCGCCGCGTAGTTCTTGTTCTTCTAACACTGCGGTAACAGTGGCACGACTATGTTGCGGAGTTTCTTGGGCTGAAATGGGTTGGGTTGTTATGAAGAAACAAAGAAGAACTGATAGCGCCAGTGAGAGAAATTTTTGCATGGACATTAGGATACAGGAAACTGAGGAATACCACTAGCGCTGGTTACACGATGCACAGATGCCAAAAAAAGAGGTGTGATGATGCGATATTGTAAACCCAGAAATGGATGAGCGATTTTTTGTCTGGCATTCAATGCTTTCAACTTTTCCGCAGCGCTCACAAACCAAATGATCATGATGGTGGTCCGTTCGAAGTTCATACACCAATGTGTCGTTGCCAAAAATGTGTCGACAGAGCTTTCCTTCTTCTAATAATTTATCAAGTGCTCGATACACCGTCGTACGGTTTAATTGTGGCTCAGTCTGCTGCATTTTCTCTAAGAGCTCGAGAGCGGAGAGCACGTGGTGTGTTTGAAGTAAGTCGCAGATATCATGTTGCGTGCGTGGAGATCTTCCCATCGCTCTATTATACCCCTGCATCAAAACTATGTTTTTGAAATAAGGATGATACACTTTTGCTATGTCGACTCCACAAATTCCCATTCTCCTTGTTACTGGTTTTTTAGGTGCAGGTAAAACCACATTGATAAATTGGTTGCTTGCTAAAGCTCCTGATCACAAGATGTCGATCATCTTAAATGAATTCGGAGATGTAAAACTAGAATCGCAGTTTATTACACGTAAAGACAGCGATGTGATCGAACTTTCGAATGGCTGTATGTGTTGTGTGGCAAAATCCGACATTCCTAGAGTGTTGCGCTTGATCGTAGAGCAGAGTCCTCAAACTCAAACAATCTTAATTGAAGCTTCGGGATTATCGGATCCAGATCCCATCTTTGCTGCACTGCAATCACCAGAAATTGAAGAGAGAGTTCGACTGGACATGACCGTTTGTGTGATCGATGCCCTTAATTTTGAAAAGACATGGGGGACCCATGCAATCATGTCTGCACAGGTTGGTGATGCGGATGTTCTCGTTCTCTCAAAAACGTTAGAGGCGGGAGAGGACACTTGTGCGCGTATTGAAGCGCAATTAGCCTCGATACTGCCCAGTGCTAGGATTCTCCGTTTGGACGAGTCTGTTACACCAGATATCTTCTTATCAGAACACGCGCAAGGACAACCGATGAAGAAAGAAACACATGTGGAACATGACCATCATCATGAACAATACACCGATTATATTTTTGAAGACCCGGCGCCCCTTGATGCGGCAAAGTTAGTGACTGTTTTACGCAGTTTACCTACCCAGGTAATCCGAGCAAAAGGAGTAATTTTCTCATTGGACCAAGACAAACCTCAAAAAACTCTTCTACAAATGGTAGGAACTAGAATTGATTTTCTACCAGATAGTTGGAATGAACATGAAGTCCCAAAGAGTTCGCTTCTGTTTATTGGGAAAGCATTTGATCCACAAGAGTTGGAATCGAAATTGACTGCCTGTCATCTGCAAACTTCCCCATAATGGTTATGCTAAGAGTGGCAACTCCAGATCTTGCGGAGAAAGAATCGGTGCACCCTCTAACGGCCATTCAATGGCTAGTGTTGGATCATCCCACCGAATGCCAGAACTTGCCTCTTTGTTATAGAGGGCGGAGCATTTATAGAAAAATCGTGCTTCAGAAGACAATACATAAAATCCATGGGCGAAGCCTTTAGGAATGAATAGCTGGTTGTGTGTGTCTTGATCCAAGATGACGGAGACCCACTGTTTATAGGTGGAAGAATCTGGGCGAAGGTCAACTGCGACATCAAACACAGTTCCAACAATGACAGTGACTAGTTTATCTTGAGCGTAGGGCTGTGACTGAAAATGTAATCCACGAAGTACCCCTTTTTTACTCATGCTCAAATTGTCTTGAACAAAAGTTGGCAGAATTCCTGCTTCTGTATAGGCTTCTTGGTTAAATTGTTCAAGAAAAGAACCGCGTTCATCGGAAAAGATTGAAGGGGAGATCTCAATAACCTCTGGAATTTTTGTAGGGTTTAGCTGCATAGTGGACTTGATTGTACACAATCACTCTCCTTTTTATCCATATGGATTTCAATGTCCCCTTGTAAATACATGTCAAACACTGGAATAATGAGAAGATGGGCTTATCTTCCCAGCACTACGCGTCGGTATTGTCATCAGCCGGATTAATTTCTGCGGCTGACTTTGCAGAGCTTGATAAAGTAGCCCAGGCATCTAAGAAATCTATCGAAGATATCATCCTAGAGCGAAAAATTGTTGAGGAAGTACAGTTGGGCCAGCTGTTAGCCAAAGCATTTAAACTTCCAGCAGTCTATTTAAAAGACATCTCTATCCCTGAAGACGTGTTCAACCTGATACCAGAACGCATTGCACGCACCGATCGAATCGTAACGTTTGCAAAAGATGCAGCAAGCGTGTCTGTTGCAATGTCATCGCCGGCACAGACTCCCACTCTCGTGCTGTTGGCAAAAAAAACTGGGCTAGGTGTCAAGGTATTTGTGACTACCGATCGTGACATTGAAAATACGCTAACGCAGTATAGAAAAGACTTACAAAAAATTGTTGATGGATTGCTTAAAGATGATCCGCAGACCTATCGGGGTGAATCCGAGGATTTGCCTGTTGCAAAAATCGTAGATGCCTTGGTGCAAACAGCGCATGACGAAAAAGCTTCCGATATTCATATGGAGCCAGAAGAGAAACGTGCGATTGTGCGTTTTCGTATCGATGGTGTGCTGCATGAAGTACTCTCCGTGTCCAAATATTTGCATGATCGCATGGTGACGCGTATCAAAGTGCTATCGAGCCTACGTACGGACGAACACTTAGCTGCTCAAGACGGGAAAATGAAATTTGAAATGGATGATGGAAGGTTAGATATCCGGGTATCCATTCTGCCAATCGTCGAAGGTGAAAAGATTGTCATGCGTTTACTTTCTTCCTCGGCCCAAAAATATTCGCTAGCGGATCTAGGAATGAACGAAGTAGATTTGGCAAAAGTGCAGCGCGCCTACTCCAAATCTTACGGGATGGTACTATCGACCGGGCCAACGGGATCTGGAAAAACAACCTCTATTTATTCCATGCTCAAAGTTTTAAATACGCGGGAAAAGAATTTATCCTCGATCGAGGATCCAGTCGAGTACCGCATTTCGGGCGCCAATCAGGTTCAGGTCAACACGAAGACAAACCTCACGTTTGCCAATGGATTACGATCACTCTTGCGACAAGATCCCAACATCATTATGGTGGGAGAAATCCGGGATGGAGAGACAGCGGGGATTGCCGTGAATGCGGCACTTACCGGTCACCTTGTTTTCTCTACGTTACACACCAATGATGCTGCGACGGCTATTCCTCGATTAATTGACATGAAGGTAGAACCCTTCCTCGTGGCATCCACGGTTAATCTGATTATTGCGCAACGATTGGTCCGTAAGATCTGTGACGTTTGTCGGATCTCGCACACGATCACCATGGAAGAACTGTTAAAGAACCTACCTGAAGAAATTATTACGAAGCATTACAAACCAGTAGGGAAGACCCAAGAAATTCGAATGTATCGAGGAAAAGGATGTAAAGTCTGTCATATGACCGGGTATTCTGGACGAATTGGTGTCTACGAAGTTTTGGAGATTAGTAAACCCATCCGAGAATTGGTTGCAAAACGCTCCGATGCTGATGTGATTTCCGCTCAAGCGATCAAAGAAGGTATGACAACAATGCTCGATGATGGGTTGCAAAAAGTAGCCAAAGGACAGACGACCATTGAAGAAGTCTTACGTGTGACAAAAACTGAATTCCTATAGCTATGGCCAAATCGTATACCAATGTCACACTATCGAATAATGAAAAAATTGGCTTAATCAGCAATCTTTCCACCATGCTTGCGGCAGGTATTCCCATCTTTGAGGCAGTGAATTCTTTGCTTGAAGATTCCAAAGGGAACACTAAGAAAGTTCTGGAGGTGTTTCGCGATGATTTAGGGCAAGGGGAACATATGCATGTGACTCTTTCAAAGTTTCCTCGAGCTTTTGATCATGTTACGGTCAATTTGATTAAAGCTTCCGAGGAAGCCGGTACCATGACGACGATCTTAAAGGATTTAAAAGATAACATCCGTAAAGAAATGGAGTTCACCGATAAAATCAAATCCGCGTTGACCTATCCGGTATTAATCATGGTGGTGTTCGTGGGTGTCCTTTTGATGATGTTGGTCGTCGTCATTCCCAAAATCTCTACGGTCTTTTTACGCTTGAATGTCGAACTCCCATTACCGACAAAAATATTAATTACTCTTTCTAATCTCTTGTTACACAATACCATTCCCTTAGTTGCTGGGTTGGTTTTTGGTGTTACGGCATTAGTGTTCTTATTTAAGCGCAACAAACACTTAATTTTGGGGCCGCTCTTTAAGCTTCCTCTCATCTCAACTCTGATATTAGGAATCGATTTGACGCGGTTTTCTCACAACATGTATCTGTTGCTAAATTCTGGTCTACCCATTGTAGACGCGCTGACCTTGGCTCAAGAAGTTGTGATGCGTAAGGATCTTAAAATGATGATTGCGCGTTCCAGAGAAATGGTGGTTGCAGGGAAAAAACTTTCCGAAGGGTTTAAAACGAAAGATCGCAAGGTTCCCTCAATCATGGTGAAGTTGATGGAAGTGGGAGATAAAACAGGAACATTGGACAAATCAATGCAAGATATTTCTGAGTATTTAGATTACGAAACAACGAGTAATTTAAAAGCAATTACTGTCGCCCTAGAACCCATTATGCTTGTCGTAGTCGGTGTTAGTATCGGTGGAATGATGCTTGCGATTATTGCTCCAATTTACGGTATCATTGGGCAGGTAGGTGGACGCTAAGGAGTGGTTATGTCTCCTCTAGAAATGATTTGATTTTTGCAATTAACACTTCGGGAGTGTAATCACTTTTCACAATGAATCCATGCGCGCCTTTTGAGAGTCCTTCTTTGACGGCTGGGTCATCGTGCAAACTAGTAAACAGAACAATCTTTTTGTTTTCTTTTGCGGGTTTATGTTCTGCAAGCTCGGTTAAGATTCCAATTCCATCAAGCTTTGGCATCATGACATCTAACAAAACCAGGTCATAGCCGCCTTGCTTTAATTTTTCCAGGCCTTCCACTCCATCCATTGCAGTATCCACCTCAAAACCTTCATCGGTTAAAGTGTCGGTAAAGAGCATGCGTACGGAGGTGTCATCGTCAATAATAAGGATTCTTTTTCCCATGCGGGGAGTGTAGTATGGAATAGAGCAGAGATCAAGTCCTTTTTATTTTATGTTCAGTCTTTTTCATCTTCATGGAAATGCTAGATCTGGTTTTACCTTAATTGAAATGATGGTTGTTTTAGGTGTTTTGGGAACATTAATTGCTTTTTCCTCTGTTAACTTAGTTGGATATCAGGGGAAAAATCTACTGCAGACAACGCTCTCCACCGTTGTCGGCGATATTCAGAATCAACGGCTCAAAAGCTTGAACGGGGACACCCAAGGTCAAGTTACAACTAATTCCTATGGAGTGTATATTCAGTCGTCTAGCTATACTCTGTTTCGTGGCACAACCTATGTTGCTGGAGCGAGTGGGAACATCGTCATCCCTGTTGCAGCTCCGATGACCTTATCGACAACCTTTCCTTCCAGCCAGTTTGTGTATAGTAAAGGAACAGGTGAAATTGCTTCGTTTAACAGTGCGCAAAACACGATTACAGTCCGCAATTCCACTACCAATGAACAGATAGTGATTACATTTAACCGATATGGCACGATTATTTCTGGATTACCATAACTATCAGCGCGGAGCGTCCTTAATTGAGCTTCTGTTGGCCATTGGTCTAGCGGCTGCAATTTTGCCCGCAATTTTCACAGGATTTATTACCTCGCGACAAGGAAAAGTACAGCAAGGTGAACGCACACAAGCTCTGATTCTGCTAAAAGAAGCACAAGAAGCAGCACGAAGTGTGCGTGAGCGAGGATGGACAAGTTTTGCATCCAATGGTACGTACCACCCAGTCATCACCAATGGAGAATGGAATCTGATTGCGGGGAGTGAAACGGTGGATGGATTTACCCGAAGCACGCAGGTATCCGATGTCCAACGCAATAGCAGTGGACAGATTGTGAGCAGTGGCGGAACACTCGACCCTTCCACAAAACAGGTAACAAATACTGTGTCATGGTCAGTCCCATATCCTTCTTCCGTTAGTTCAATTTTGTACCTAACCCGATACTTGGAGAATTTGACCTATCAGCAAACGAGTTCTGCGGAGTTTGATGCAGGAACAAAAGTGATGACGGCAGTTCAAACGACCAATGGCGGCGAGCTGACCTTATCCACAAATACTCGCGGACAATGGTGTAGTCCTAACATCTCGATTGCTTCGCTCGACCTTCCAGGTGTACCAAACGCAGTCTGGGCGATCGAAGGTCATGTCTATGCGTCTACTGGACAAGTTGCTCAAGCAAGTGAAGTATCTTTTGCCCATGTTGTCGTTGCCAATACCAATCCTCCTAGTGGAGTATTAGCGGGAACTATTAAAGGGTACAAAACGAACGCTGTTTTTGGAGAATCAAGCTGGGCGTATCTGGCTACGACGGACAATTCCAAGGAAGTTGTCATTGTGAATCTGACAGCTATGGATGATGTTCCCAACAAGATCTATCACCAAGAAGGCTGGTTTAATACTCCAAGTTCTTCTGTCGATGCGCAGTCAATTTTTGTGCACAATAATCGCGGGTATGTGACTGCAGACAATTATTTGTATGTGTTTGATCTGGCTAGTAAAGCGGGATCAAGACCGCAAATTGGTTCCCGTATTTCATTTGCGAATGCTGGAGACACTGCAGGGGAGATTTATGTTCGAACGGTCGGGACTTCAACATATGCCTTCGTTGCGATTCAAGGGAGCACGGTGGAAGAAATGAAGATTCTTAATGTCACCAATCACAGTCAGTCTTCGCAGTGGAGAGTAGTGGGCTCCATCAATATCGAGCCGAACAATTGTTCGTCATTGGAGTCGGGTCAAGCGATTTTCGTTCGCCCGGATGGAACACGAGCCTATGTCTCATCCGTTAACGATGCAACCTTTAAAGAATTCTTTGTCATCAATACCACCAGCAAAACTAGTCCGACACTGATGGGAGGATTTGCCTCTAATCCACCCTGCACAAACGGGGGAGGGTATGAAGCTGGAGGAATGAATCCCCAACAATCGGTGGTCGTTTCACTCGCAGAAACCCGTGCCATTTTAGTGGGTACGGATGCTACCGGAGACGCAATTGATGCTGAGGAATATCAAGTGTTGGACTTAAGTAACGAATCTACCCCTATCAAATGTGGAGGAATGCAGCTTAATCAGGGAATCTATGGGGTTGCAGCGGTAAAGGAATTAGATGGGGACGCTTATTCCTACATCATTACCGGTGATGGTGCCGCAGAACTAAAGATTATTCAAGGTGGTAGTGATGGAACTTATCAAGAACTTGGAACCTTTGAGTCCACAACGTTTGATGCAGGATACAGCACCGCATTTAATCGATATACCGTTACGGCAACTACACCTGCAAATACAGAACTCAAATATCAATTTGCAGTCGCTGATGCAGTCGCTGGTAGTTGTACAGGAGTCAGTTTTAATTATGTTGGACCAGATGGGAGTGCTACTTCCTACTACACTGCCAGCACCAGTGCAATTTATTTGAATAACGATGGGACTGGATACGAAAATCCTGGCAGATGTTTCAGATATAAAGCGACGATGAGCACGACTGATTATGATGTAACGCCACAACTATCGGATATCACCATTAACTATTCACCATGAACATACGCAAGAAGTTTCTCCAATCACAAGGATTTACTCTAGTAGAACTAATGCTCTACATGGGGTTGTTGGGAATATTCCTTTTTGTCATGACAGATTTATTTGTGTCAACATTAGACGTTCGTTCCGAGTCGACCAGTTATTATGTTGTCACCTATGATGCGGAGTATCTACAAAAGAAGTTGTCCTATGATGTGCGTCGCTCCGATGCGATCACTGCACCGCTGGTTGCCACTACTAGTGCTACATTGAACCTCACAATTGGAGGAGCGGCAACAACATACACTGTATCTAATGGCAATTTGATGCTGACTGCGTCGGGACAGTCCTATCAGCTTAATAGTAATGCAACGAGCATTGCAGATTTTTCAGTGTTGAGAATCGGAAGTGGTAGCGCCACCGATACACTTAGAATTTCCTACACCCTTGCGAGCAGAACGATGCTTCGCGGATCTCCAGCTGAGTCAAAATCAGTGCAGTTTACGGTGGGAGGGAGATAATTGTATGCGATGGAAACGAAGCAGTCAGTCCGGTCAAAGCTTAGTTATCTTACTCATGTTTGTTACAGTTGCCATGATGGTATCCCTGGCAGCGGCAGCGTTAACCTCATTTTCGATCACTTCTGCCAGTAACACGGAAGTTTCGACGTTAGCGCGTGACTTGGCTGAAACGGGTATGGAAAATGCATTGCTTCGCTTATTGCGTGATCCGTCATACACTGGTGAGACATTGACACTACCCAATGGGACCGCCACAATTACGGTAACGGGTTCTGGCACAAAAACGATTTCTTCCGTAGGAAGAAGTGGGAATTTTATGTGGACGATTCAGGTAGTGGCACCCTACAGCAATGGAATCTTGAGCATCGGCTCTTGGACAGATGTTTTTTAAGGTATGGCAAAATCCAAAGTAACACCGGCAATTATCATCGTGGAACAACAGGGGTTAGTTTTCTTTACTCCGCATGTTCTAACAGGGTTATCAGTTCCATTTCCAAGCGGGATGGTTGTGAACATGGAAGTGGTTGATTCTCAAAAATACTATGAATGGATCGGTAAGATTATTGAGGATCAGAAGTTTGGTGATGTTGAAAGCTTACTCGTTATCGGTCAAAGTCTCTATTTTGAAAAGACTGTTCCTGCCACGACCGATGAGAAAATAGAAGAAGAGAAAAAAGATTTTGCCCATGTCACACCTTTTGATAGAGTCGCCGTGCAAAGTTACAAAAAAGGAACTTCAACCCTACTGATCTCAATGAACCGTGACTTTGTTGATACCGTCCGTCAAGGTCTTGAGAAATCAACCGTCGTCAATGATGGTGTCATCCCCATGCAAGCAATTCTTCCCTATATCGGAAAAGAGGGTTTGACCCCGCATGCAATCAAAGCGCTGTTTCCGCGTATGGATAGTTTAAAGGAACATCCGTTAGTAACTTCGCGCACAAATCCAAAAACGCTACAGGAAAAAGAAGAGTATCTATCCTCGCATTATCAAGGACTGATAATTGTGGTTTTTATTGCCTTTTTAGCACTGGTGATTGGAGGGACGTTGTTCCTGTTGCGTCGACAATCACAGTCGGTTGCACCACCTGCGTCAATTCCTGTTGTCGTAAGCCCAACACCTGTTGCACCTGCGGCTGAACCGGTAGAGGAAACGGAACCTTTAGCACGGTTAGATGCGTCTGCATCAGCGCTTCGTATCGAAGTCATAGCGTCGGCCACATCGTCAACCACATCAGCTGCTGTAGTGTCACTGCTTCGTTCGGAAGGGTATGCAAGTGTGAGTGCGAGGGTGCAAACCGGCGTGGTAATACAGCGACCATTATTGCTGTTCAAATCAAGTGTGCCATTTGCGCTTCGCTCACAAATCTTAGACAGAATTGGAGAAATTGTTGGTACTGTTACCTCTCAAGAAAACAACGAAATATCGTCGGAAATTTCAATCACTGTACTCAATTAATAGTTTCATTTTTTCTACAAAAATAGCCGCATGGTGCGGTCGTTTTTGTACATTATTTCTGATGTGATTGCGTGGGCTTGACAACCGTTTCCAAACTCTCTACGCTGAATATATATGAACAGAAAATTTTTAAACCGTAAAGGTTTTACCCTAATCGAACTACTTGTTGTGATTGGCGTGCTCGCCGTCCTGTTGGCAATTGTGCTTGTTGCAATTAACCCAGCTCGACAGTTTGCACAAGCAAATAACACAAAACGTGCCAGTGACGTTCAAGCTCTGTTAAATGCAGTAACCCAATATGCAGCTGATAACCGTGGAACATTGCCAACCGGAATTACAGCCACCGCAACCGCAATCGGAAGTGCAGGAGTAAACATCTGTTCCTTCATCGTCCCAACCTACATCGCCGCATTGCCAGTGGACCCATTAACCAATAATGGAACACCAATTGCAACCTGTTCTGGGACATACAACACCAACTATCTGATCTCGGTAAGTGCAACTGATCAACGTATCACCGTAGCAGCTCCAGCAGCTGAACTCGGTGCAGTGATTACCGTTACCCGATAACCGTAACTTCGTCACAAAAAAACCGCCTCAATCTGGGGCGGTTTTTGGAAGTAGTGATTCGACAGCTGTAGTATAAAAAACCCCGCAGAAGCGGGGTTTTTTTATTGCTTTCCATGCAGAAAACCGCGCAGGACATTCCATTGGAGCGAAGC
>CAZWPK010000007.1:0-32836 GCA_964635905.1 uncultured Pseudomonadales bacterium | reverse complement strand
GTCTAATTCCAGTTCTTTGGTAATACTGTTCTGATGAGAGTTGACCACCATCGTGGCCAATAACTTTTGTACAATCTTCATAAGTTTTGACCCAAGAGTATTTTTCTTTCAAAGTAGGAGCTAAATCCCCACCGGGTACCAGTTCTGGGCTAAATGCGCTGTCAGGACATCCGTGATTACATGGACTATATTCACCATTGTTAACTAAGATGTCAGCGATTTCCCAAGCAGTCATGCTTTGGGAGATGGAGTATCTGGCTTCTCGGTCAATGGTATTGTTACCAACCTTTAGTGAGCTATCTTTACCTGGGTTCGTATCTTTTGCGTGTTCCAGAGCATATCTAAATGCTTCCCTGTCTTTAATGAAGTCATAGTACTGAAGGTCGCCAATAACAGCATCGAAGGTCATGTCTTTACTGATAGTGAACTCGATCGTTTGGGTGTTGTGTCTGGGCGATTCAAACTTGCTTTGCAAGTTTCTGTACCACAAAAGCGAAATTAACCCGAGGATTACTATAAATAGGGACAAATAGATCAGTTTTCTTAGGTTTGGATTCTGTGTCTTTTTTGCCATATATCAATTTTTAGTATAGATCTAAGTGGTTTATTGTTCCAATAATGCTTGGTCTATTACATCCACTGCCAGTTTTTGATCAAAACCCTTGGGTATATGTAAAAAAGCATATCGAGAACGCAAGATTCCATTTTCAATTAGTCTCATGATTTTCCAACTAATCAAGTTACACCACGAATTACCCACAGCGTCAGCATATTTGAAATGGACATTTGGCATGGGAAGTTGTATGAAGTTGTTTATTTCGATCTTGTCAGGTGTATTTTCTTCAATTTTGTCATTACGGAACTGATTGGTTGTGATTCTCTCAATTCTTATCTTGTTTTGATCAATGCCCGAATATGACCCGAGTCCAAGGATATGAGACGGCTGATCATGGACGAGTAGATCGAGGTAATGATCAAAGTTGTTACTATAGACAATATAGCAATGGTCAGGTGATTTTAGCTTGTAGAGTAGTCTTCCAAGTCCACTTGTTAGTGCAAATGCGTAAAGCATAGTTATAAGGATATTGTACTCATTTTCAGAGGTAACCGAAAGACTATATCAAACCACATCATTATCTTTGAGACACTCCTTTTTTATAGTGTCTCATTTGTCTCGTCTAGCCTTGAAGTGATACACTCAAAATACAGTGGTTATGGGATCAAACGGTTCCAGACCCGTATGGCTCACAGTTAAAGATTTCGAAGATTGATAATGATCATTTAGCACGAAAACAGGGGCTAAATCAGGTGTTCCATTCTTCAAATCTTCATAAGTTGGAACATTGTCAAAAACAAGACCAAACATTGCAGCATCTTTGAGTGGATTAGAGCCTTCCAACAATAATTCTTTAAGGTGTTCCATGTAATACAGACAGTAGTTTATTAGTGTTTGAATATCTGTTTCCTCGTTATCTTTCTTATTCCTTTGATCCTGAAGCTTACCAATCTCCATTTCTAATCGCTCAAGTTCTGCTTCAATGTTCTTGATAGCTATAGGTGACTCAAGATACTTTATTTTGTCAGTTGCCAGCTGTTGCTCTTGTTTGAGTTGAACTATTTTATTGCTAATACTCATGGAGTCAGTTCTGGCATTGTCCCTGCATTTCTCCCATTCTTCCAAGACTATTTCCCTAAACTTATTCCTAAACGATTTCGTGAACTCTAACTTTGAACAGAAAACCTCAATGGTTTTATCAAACTCTCTTTTATTTTCACTCCAGTATTTGTGGTGTCTGGAACAGTGATAATAAGCAATATGTTTTCCTGACTTACTCCTTGGAGCACTACCGAGCAAAGGATTTTGACATTTTGGGCAGTTTACATATTGCTTGTATGGAAAGTCTGGATTTTCTTTTCGTTTGGTAAGCCTCCATTTTTCTGGCTTGTTTCGATGGATAGTAATTGCACCATCATTTACATCAATGAACACTTTTCCACGATTAGCTTGATTAAACTCATCGATACTAACAATTCCATTAAATCTCTGACATTTGACAGGTTTACCTTCTGTCCATTTTTCAATGTTGATTCCAGCATAGATTGGTTTCTGAATTAACTGTTGCAAGTGTTTTACAGTTAGTTTCTTACCCCCTCGTGTTCCATTAATTTTCCTCTTATCCGCTTTGTCATGTATCTGCATTATTCTCGATCGGTAACCTAACTCATTAACTTCATGTACAATTTCTTTATCAGACAAAGAACCTTGCAACCTTCCATCAAACATTCTGCGGATATGGATCGCTTCGCCTTCTTTTGGTTGCCGAATGACTCTTTTCCCATGTTCTGAAGTATCAATTTTTACATTCATGAGGCCATATGGAGCAGGTCTGACAGCATAACCCATTCTGACATATCGAGCTTCTGCCCCTATCATACGAGTTAAAATATCTCTTACTTCACTATGTGCCCGTTCAGCTTCAAGTAATTCTGATATGAAAGTTGGGCTGTATGTTGACCACTCATATTCCAATCCTAAATGCTCAAGTGTATTAACTTTCTGTTGACTAATTATTCCATATGTATCAACAAGTTGTATCCCATATTTAGCGAGTTGGGCTTTTAGGATGCCGTACATAGTCGAACCACCTCTGGTGAAACGATCAATACTTTTGATGAAGAAGTACTTAATCCGTTTATCGCTTTTCTTGCACCATTCCAATGCTTCAAGGATTGGTTGTTCATCAAGTTGTCCACTACCCGATTCGGTAAACTCAAAAGAATGGATATTGATGATATTGGTGTTTAGTGCTGATGAAACTATTTTTCTATGTCTATCAATTTGCAACTTCTGATCTTCTGGTGAATCACCAGTCATACGCTGCTTGAGCGTTGATACTCTAACTGCATCAACAGAGTATTCTGTTTTACTATAATTTGACATATCAATTGTTATTTTATTGTAGCTTATTTGCCTGTTATTTGTTGTTGATTCTCACGATGTTTAGCCAGATTAGCCAAATAGCGATCAATCAAGAGATTAGCCATAATCCTAAACTTATGATCCAATTTTTCTGGCAGTCTTACGCAATTAACTGGTGAGACGATAAAGGCCTTGCATTGAATTGATTGTACAGTCGTGATTTTAGGCATATTTGACGGTTTGAGAATGTAATTTGTCCATTAGAGATTTTCTGGCATCGTTATATGCTTTTGCGTTATCAATAACCAATGAAATGAACCTCGCAGGGCTAAGAGCCCTGCGTTTCACAATGTAATTTAAATACGACGTTGTTTCTTTATATACTCCGTTACCACGCTGGCATGATAGTCACCCACACTCTTCACCATATATCCGTCTGCCCAGAATGAGGCTCCCCAATACACTTCCTCCAACTCCGGATACAGCTCTCGTATCTTCTTTGCCGTTCCGCCTTTCATCTTTTGCATCACTTCACTAGGGCTATCTATTGGCCATGTCTGGATGAACACATGCACGTGGTCCGGGCAGACTGCCAGTTCCAACACTTTCCATTCGTTAATCTGGCAACAAAACTTAATCATGCCAGTGATACTTTTTGCGATCTTTCCCGTCAACACTTGCTTCCTATATTTTGGTACGAAGACAAAATGGTAACGGAGATCACTCCGAGTGTTTCCTCTCGACTGCAAACTCATGTTTGCAGTCTACCATTGGTTCGACACTCATCCAACCGCATTCACCACACGCCTAACAGGCGTGAGATATCTGCACACTTTATTATAAATGTCTAAATCACTTGTGAGTGAAATCGTGCCGCCAATATCAAAGACAACAATTCTAGGGCCTGATGCGATAATGCAATTTCTGAGGCTGCCTGCACCGGAGTTATTTAGGTTTGTTACTTTGCATACTGCTCCACCGCGGCCACCTTGGGAATACTTTCCGTAGCCTTCAACTCCGGGAAAAGCAAGCGTAGGACTGGCTGCTTTTGCTTCAAAGAACGGCTGTTTTAAACAAATACCGAACACAAGAGTAACAAATAGCAAACGTAGCACTCCTCTCATTTTTGTCATACGTAATATTATTCATCTAGAGTACCCTTAACGAGTCGATAAAATAAAAAGTTTTTTTGCGATATATCGTGGGTCTTCGAACAGTTCTGGGTGAGAAAATCTGTAGCAAAATCTCAGACATGATCTTCTAACTCGTCAACTGTAAGGTGATGATACATCCTGTGAATGAATGTTCTCAAGCCTCCAAAAATATCCTCTATTTTACTTTTTGTGTTCAAACTCAAATTTCTGGTGTGTGTCTTTGAAGTGGTATAAAGGTCACCAGCGATCAATCCGTGTAGATTGACCCACGCTCCGTGTTCAATTTGTGGCCGTAAATTATGCTATAAATGAATATGATAGTATGAGTCGTTTTAGCCGTAGGATGTTGGCTTTATTTTTAGTTGTTGAATTTGTCGCAAGCTTCTTGGGGCATATTTTTGTGTCGGTTGCCCTCGCAGCCAGCTCACCATGGACACAAACTGATTGGAGCACAGGCAACTTTAGTACAGGAAGCCACATGACAACCTCCACGTCCGGCCAAGTAACACTCACTCCCCAAGAAAAATTGACAAATACAGGGTTTGAAACGGACCTAGCAAGCTGGACTGCGACACCTACAAGCTTTGCGGACGAGAGTTTCCATGGTTCAAGCGGGGCTATTGCTGCTTGGCCCCTAGATGAGACAGTGAGTACCCAGCTATACACAAGGACTGTAAACCCCGCTGACACCGAGGGCAGAAATATTGTGCTAAACGGAGGGTTTAATACAGATACTCTGTGGGCAAAACAGACTGGTTGGACAATTGCCGGCGGAGTGGCAAGCGCCAATGCTTCCCTCGGTGCGTTGTTATCCCAATCTTTACCAATAATACAAGGCAAGTATTATCAAGTAACTTTTACTGTCTTAAATTATGTTTCCGGCGGCGTACGTCCGATTGTTGCCACTGTGGGCGGCAGCGGCTCCACTGTAACTGCCAATGGTACATATACCCAAACCATTCTGGCAGGTAGCAATACTACGTTTGCATTCTATGTTGAGGCGTCGGGATTTGTAGGCGACATTGATAACGTCTCTGTCAAAGAGATAAATATCCCTTCCTCTATGACCCCAGCTTCAAACCTACTCACCGATGGCACGATGGAAACAGCCGGTACGGCTAGTTGGACCGCCATTAATTCAGCAACGCTCACAAAGCAGACAGGAACACCATATGCTGGAAGCCAAGTACTGCGAGTTGCCCGAAACGGCGTAAGTACACCGGGGGCAGCTCAAACTGTTTTGTCTTCAGGAAGTGTTTACCGTGTCTATGGTTATGCACGCAGTGATGGCTCAGCTACTCCTATTGTTCGACACGGAACAACTACGATTTGGACAGGTACAACATCTACAACATGGCAATCTTTTGACGTAGTGTTTATATCTGGTGCTACGGATCTACGAATATCTACAACCACCAACACAGGTTCTCAATATGTGGAATTTGACAACGTCGTGGTTTCTGCTGATACTTCAGTTCGAAGTGGCGAAATTCTTCAAGATAGTAACATGGAAGCTAGCGGGACAAGTTACTACTCAGCTTTAAACTCCACCATTCTTTCGAAGGACACATCTAACCCGCATGGCGGAACCCAAGCCCTACGAACAACCTATAATGGCACCACAGTTGGTGCTTTGCGATCTATTTTTGTCGTGGGCAAAACCTATCGCATAACAGGCTACGCCAGAGGCGATGGTACTGCTATCCCACGAGTTGGCGACGCCGCCTTGGCAACAGCTTTTATAGGTACAAGCTCTAGCTCTTGGCAGTTTTTTGATATTATCAGAGTAGTTACGAACGTGAACTTAGCGCTTTATTGTTCGGCTTCGTCCGGAAGCCAGTATTGTGAATTTGACGACGTCTCTGTCACTGAAGTCTCTCCCCTTGTTGGTCTGCCTACTAATGGAGTCGTTATTGCTACAGCTTCGGGTGCGAATGGGCATCTAACAAATGCGTATTCTTTTGATGGTACTAACGATAACGTAAATCTTTATTCAACCGACTTAAATAGCACTTTTAATCCAAGCGAGGGAACACTTGTCGCTTGGGCCAAGGTAGCTAATGCAGGTGCGTGGACTGACGGTTTAACCAGAAACATAGTTAAGATTGCGTTGGATAATAACAATAGGATCGAGATATATAAAAGGTCTAGCAACAACCAAATTGCTGCTTTATACTCCGCCGGTGGCACTACAATTAATCCTCAAACCAGCTTTTCTTCAACTGGATGGTTCCAAGTAGCAATGACTTGGAGTAAATCAGATAATTCAGCTAAATTCTACATTAACGCAGCTCAACAAGACAATACATCTGGATTGGGAACTTGGGACGGAAACCTGGCAAGCACCACTGTCGCGATTGGCTCCAGCAATTCTGCAGGAAGTACTCCTTGGTCCGGTCTTATTAACGATGTCCGTTTATACAACCGCGCTTTAACCGATACAGAAATCGCTAATTTATATTCCGGAATAACTGCAACCCGCGATACAGGGACAAAGTACACAGGCACTGCCTCGGCAAAACTTGTAACATACGACGGCTATAACGGAAGTTTTACTCAAAGCGTTAACGTTGGCGACACTTCGACATATCAACTTGAGGCTAATGCGTATACTAGCGGAGGCGCGGTCACTTCCTCTGACCTTGAGCTTTATTACAACGGAGCCGTTGTTGCGACAACTTATACAGACTTGGGTAGCGGCTGGTACAAGCTTACAGGCACAGTAGTCGGCGTCGCTTCTGCTGTTGGCGCTGGAGTTTCAGTCAAAGGCAGCAAAACCGTGTACCTAGACACGATGAGCTTATGGAAATATCCTTCAACCGGAACTCTCACGTCGTCTATTTTTGATTCAGGTCAAGGCAGCAACTGGGGCACACTCACCTACACGGCTTCCACGCCTATAAATACCACGGCGGCTATAAAAATCCGCACTTCCGATAGCGCTACAATGACCGGGGCTACGGACTTTGCTTCTTGTGCGAGCATTTCATCTGGTTCCGATGTGTCTAGCAATTCATGCGTCACAGATTCACACCGCTACGCCCAATACCAGTTAACCCTAAGTACCACAGATCCCATAATTACAGCCACATTCCAAGACTTTTCTCTGTCTTTTAGTGTGTCTGATGCTGTGGGGCCAACAATTGAGCTTGACGCGCCAGCTGATAACTCATATACCAATTCCGATAGGCCAGTCTTTCGCTTTAAAGCCGCAACCGACGCAGATTCAACAGTAACCGACTACGATTTTACAATTGATAATCCGCAAGGAGCTGGTGAATCGGCCGGTGATTTTACCATCACAGATATTCCCATAAGCCGGACTACAGACTTTGTAACCAGCAAATATACTGTCCACTACGATGGCTTTGACGATGCTGATACAAACAATAATTACATTTCTCTTTATACGGTATCTTCGGCTGACTGGAGCCACGACGCGATGTCTGGTGAAAATGATGGCAAGCTTCGTGCAGGCCTGGTCACTTGGAGCGTTTCAGTACAAGACAGCGCGAATAATTTGACTGTAGCTGCTAGAAACTTGTTTGTGGACTTATCCCCTCCTCAAGTTCGATTCACACAAATTAACAACGAGCCTATAGCAAGCGTGTCTTATGAGACAACGGATCAAACCCCGACAATTTACGGGGAAATTGTGGACACATTAGCGGGCACAGATATAAGCCGAAACCAAGACGCAAGCGGTCCACGTGTTGCATCGGGACCCAAACAGATGAATCTTAAAATCGAGCGAAAATATCTGGGAATCTACAAGACTCACACGCTAAACATCGATCGCACTTTTTATGCTTGCAGTGGCCTAGAAATAACAGACAACAAGAGCCAGTTGTGCGACAAAAAATTGCCCTTTAAGTTCTTGCCCGAAGAACCTTTGGCGTTTGGCACGTATAAAATTTCTTTATCTGGCCAAGATCGAGCGAACAACGCCGCATCAGATACCAGTCTTATCTTGGTTGTTGCGCCACCAACCCAACAGTCAGCACCAAAAAAACAAACTGAAGAGCTCAAGCAAGTACCCAAACAACAAGAGCCTATTCCCAAAGAAGATCTAAAAGACCGAGTTGAAATTACTAAACCAATAACGCCTCCAGTCCCAAACATATTTGATAAGTTACTCGAAAGCTCAAGAACTCTAGCCAAAAACACGGCGACACTGACAAGTTTCGTCATGAACCGCCTCGTCACGTCCGGGAATCTCATGCTCGCTGCTATACACAACTCTGTGATCTCATTCGAATATGCTATTGGTGAAGCGTATTCGCATCTTGCCCAGGGCTTACCTAGTACTATTCGTGGCGTTCTTCTTACGATGAGTAGGGAAGTAAATGCCGTCATAACCATCGCACGAATTCCAGATCGGATCTATGGCAATTTTAAATTTATGCTGACCGGCCAATTTATGGGATATAGCACCTTGGCGGCCCAAAAAACTAGGCAGATTGCTGCCAATGCCACTTTCTTTGTTGGCCAGACGGCACAGCATGCATCCGCTGATCTCGGATTTAGTATTGTTAAACTCGGGTACTTACTTGTCGACGAACCGACAACAATATCCAATGTGCAAGAAGAAATTCTGTCTCACAGCTCTGTTAAGATAACTTGGAAAACAAATCACCCCGCGACAGGCAAAGTAAATTATGGCTTCGCTCCGGGAGACTATGATTTTGAAGTGCAAACCAGCAAACGAACAACCGACCATGAGTTTATAATCACAGACCTGACACCAAACACCGAGTACCATTTTGAAGTCATATCTCAAAATCAAAATTTTGTTTACGATGCGAACAGGACATTTAGGACGTTGAACCAGCCTGTTCTTTAGTAGTTTTTAGCTGAATTAATTTTCTCATAAAGTCGGCCTTTTAATTGAAAGGTTGAGAATGCTCTCTAATCAATGGATGCTGCATTTTTGTCTAGAGAAAGAACATAGGAGATTTTGATTCTCGTAAAAATCTGCGGTTTTCTTTGATGGGTTCGTAGTGAGCGTGTTGTGATTTGTCTCACTGAATTGTGCCAAAAGCCAGAGAAGAATAGACTCAAGGACCTTTATGAAAAGAAAAACCACGCATCACTCAATCCGCTCAAGCTTTTTGGGGCAAAAAATATTTTTGTTTCTCTTTCTGCCGTTCTTAATTTTTACTACTGTTGTATTGGTGCTTTCCATGCAACAGCAACAACTTCTCGGATCCAGAGCTTTTGAATCGGATACAATTCGCTTATATCCTACAAAAGATAGTTATGTGGACAAGAATAAGCCAACCAGCAGCTTTGGCTCCAATCGATTACTATCAGTTCGGAAAGGAACTGAAAAGGTTTCCTATCTTTCTTTTAATCTATCACAAGTTGCTGCTAGTCGTGTACTTTCGGCAAAACTACGGTTAAAAGTATGCTCCGAAAGTAATTGTGCATCAACAGCTTCCCAATCCATCAAAAAGGTGACCATGGATTGGACAGAATCGCAGGTTTCCTATCAAAATCACCCTACTCTTGGAACGGTGATCGGTAAACTAAATGGCGGAACTACCAATCGTTGGGTAGAAGTTAATCTTACCTCGGCTGTTAAAGCACAAGCCGGAACCTCCGCGTTCTCAATTGCCATCGATCAATCTAGTGAAGATGGAATCTATTTTTATTCTAGAGAAAATGCAGCCGACCGACAGCCATATCTTTTGATAACGCATACTGGTAGTACTAGCTCAAGTCCCACCACTACCCCGCTTTCATCTGCCACGATTCGGCCAACCGCAACTAGCACCCCCTACTCAACTCCGTCACCGACGACAATTCCAACGGTCCAGCCAACAAGTACCTCAACGCCGCGTCCAACAACAACTGCCACTCCTGTACTTGTCACGCCAACACCGATACCTACTTTGCCACCTACTCCAGTACCTGGAAACGATCCTATTCTGTTTATTAATGGAGATGTAGTTTCTGGCTCTTCCGTAGCCAGAGCGCAAAAAGTGGCAACTCTAATTCGCACCTTAATGGCCCAAACACCCGGGCGACAAATGTATGTCGCCTCAACCGGAGATCTTGAGCAAGAGAACAGTCCAACGCTGCAAAATTATCAAGATAATTTCGGTCCAACTTACGGCTCTTTTGTAACGGACGGAGTTTTTAAACCTGTACGCGGTAACCATGATGTTCAAGATGCTGGTCATGGACTTGCATTTGCCCAATATTTTGGACAAAGAATTCAGTACGATGCGTATGGCTTCACAAACTTTAGCTATACGATGGGAAATTGGCACATCATTGGTTTAGAGCAGCTCAATGGCTCTGTTAACTCGCGTGCTATGTCCTTTTTACAGTACGATCTAGCGTCTCATTCCAGTTATAGTTGTCAGCTAGTGTATTGGCACGTCCCTACCTATTCATCAGGAGCATCACATGGAGATAGCCTCGGACTGAAAGCCATTAATCAAGTACTCTATACCGCAGGCGTTGATTTACAGTTCAATGGTCATGATCATCACTATCAACGCTTCTACCCAATCAACTCCAATGGAGTTCGCGATGATGCACGTGGGATTACAACGTTTATCGTGGGAATTGCGGGACAAAATGGTAGGAGCGGTTCACAAACTTCAGCTGCACAAGCAGCCTCTGCAAAGTTTTTAGATCAGTTTGTGGGTAAAGAAGCCATCGGTGTCGTGAAATTGACATTACATAGTAATTCTGCAGACTATCAACTGTATGAAGCGCATACCGGATCTGTTCTGGATAGTGGCACCATCAACTGTCACTAACTCAAGAGGTTGTCAAATTACCTGCAGGCAATTGAATGGTCATAGTTATGCACCGATGTATTCGGTGCTGAATTTGAGCGAAACCATGATTCAAATACACTTCCACCGGTTTACGCCCTTGAAAGCTTACTCCGATGGATCATAGGCTGTTTTAACAACGGTTTCGGTGTTATGCTTTTCTGCATTGTACCTCAAGAATAGTAGAGCATCGGCTCCGATTTCCACCATACGGGTTGCATTTTCTACTATTATCGGATATACTCTACCGTAGAATTCAAATTTGAGCTTCTTTTATTCCTCGCTGATTCTTTTTCAGTTTGCATATATTGGATAGCTCCTGAGTTGGGGTTACCTACTATTTTATTTCTACCTCCGTTTGGTTTTGATTCTTCAAACATATGTATAGTTCTAATCGGCCCTTTCGAGGGTCTCATGGATATTCCTCTGGCTCCCGGACATCTTTTGGTGGACGACCCAGTCGTGGTCCTCGACCAATTAAGAAATTGGATTCTCGACTGTTTGTGAACAAAGGAAAGCCTGCAGCAGCAGACGCTTCCCTTCCATTCGTTACCAATCAATTTAGTGATTTTGACTTCCTCCCAATTATTCAGCGCAACATCCAGGCAAAAGGATATTCCACCCCTACCCCGATCCAAGATCAAACAATCCCAGCGATTATCGGTGGACGTGATGTCATTGGGGTTGCAAATACTGGAACAGGAAAAACTGCTGCCTTCTTATTGCCACTACTGCAAATGATGATTAAGAATCGTGATACAAAAGTGCTGATTGTGACACCGACACGTGAATTAGCCTTGCAAATTCAAGATGAGCTGCGATCCTTTTCACCAGGACTTGGCATTTACTCTGTCCTTGCCATTGGTGGCGCAAGTTTGGAACGACAACGTTTTGAACTGCGTCGAGGTGCACACGTGGTCATTGGAACTCCTGGTCGATTAAAGGACTTGATTCAACAGCGCGCCTTGCGTTTAGAATTCTTTTCCAAGATCGTGCTTGATGAAGTAGACCGAATGGTCGACATTGGGTTTATTAAAGATGTCCAATATTTGGTCAGCTTGTTACCACCCGTTCGCCAATCATTATTCTTCACCGCAACGATTACACCAAAAGTTGAAGAGATTTTACATGCATTTGTGAAAAATCCGGTGAAAGTATCCGTAAAAACGCAGGCAACTGCCGAAACCATTGACCAAGACGTTATTCGAATTGTAGATAAATCGCAAAAGATCGATATTCTGCACAATCTACTTATTCAAGATGAATATGAGAAAGTAATTGTGTTCGGTCGTACCAAGTGGGGAATTGAAAAGCTTCATCAAGTACTCGTACAACGCGGTCATCGAGCTGATGCCATCCATGGGAATAAGTCCCAAGGACAACGCCAACGAGCCCTTCGATCCTTTAAGAACAATCAGATTCGTGTTTTGCTTGCCACCGACGTTGCCTCTCGAGGAATTGACGTGGAAGATGTTACCCACGTGATCAATTATGATGCACCAGAATCGTACGACGATTACGTTCATCGTATTGGTCGAACGGGTCGAGCTAACAAGCGCGGGAAAGCCATTACCTTCGTCGAATAAGCGTTAGTGCTTGAACGCTTTTAAGAATCCTGCGTTAAAAAACCGGTGATAGATGTTAAAAAAACTCCCAGAGCGCTCAACATCATAGCCATGCTTCTGTAACAACTTCACTAGTGTCTCTACGCGATGACCGTGATCGATGTAATCGTGATATTCCACGTAGATTTTCTCGATCTTTTTAAATACAGATGCCGGAGTGGACAGTAAAATCGGATACTCCGCTCCTTCCGCATCAATTTTAAGCAAGTTAATCTTGCTGATTTCTGTTGAACGCATAAAGCTTTCTAGCGTAACAGAAGGAACATCGACTTTAGTGGCAAAGCCATCCGGGAACATCGTGTGATTGACGTTATTTTCCTTGCTCTGTTGATAGAAAGATATACTTCCATCTTGATCACTGACTGCCTGGTGGAACGCGTTGATGTTGGGACAGTGATTGCGTCGGACATTTGTTTGTAGAAGTGCAAAATTGTGTTCATCAGGCTCGAAAGCATACACCATACCTTCGGTTGCCTGTCGCGCTGCCCAAATTGAAAAAGAGCCAATATTCGCTCCAATATCAACGATTGTGTCCGTTGGGCGAATGGGAAAGCGCGCATCATGATACGCATCCCATTTCCAGGTTTCTAGGATTGCATACTTGCCCGATGAATTACGCTGCACTGCAAAAGAGGTCGACGGATCAATAGAGAAATCAACGATTTTTCCTGGTTTGTCAAATACGTAATACAGTCGATTCAGGGGAACAAGATGCTGCTGGATGGTACGGGCGACATTCATAAGCCTCAATTATGAAGTACACGCAAAGAACCAGCAACTCTGGTTTCGATGGGGAAATGCCATCGAGACGCACTGGCTACGATAGCGAGGAAATGAACGTAAAAAATTAGGAAGTTTTGTCGGTACTGGGTTTACGTCGACGGCCACCACCACGGCTAGCTTGTCCACCAAGTTTGGCAACTTTCCTCCGAGTCTCAGGATCAGCTGCTTGTAAGCCACGAGCCTTATGTGGAGCACTGCCTCCGGCTGAGGCCACTTTCTTTCGGGTGTTGGGATCAGCAGCCTGAAGTCCTCGTTCATCATGATGGGCACTGCCACCGGCAGAAGCAACTCTCTTACGTGTTGATTCATCGGCAGATGCTAAACCGCGTTTACCTGGCTTTTGTTGAGCCATATGTTCTCCTTTTTGCTACGATTCTACTTCCCTATCAAGCATCCACTATTAGTATTTACAGTATACGTCCATTACGTTAGGGTTGGGTAAGAGAGTACAAACCACACCCTTGGCTAAGAGATCTGGAAGATACCGTCTCGGAATACGTTTTAGTCTATCCAATCCGTTCCGCTTTTGCAATCGTAAAAGGGTAGAGAAAGCACCTGAAAAACAGCTTAAAACTGCACGAAAGATACTGAGCAAGGGAAATAAAGTGAAAATTAAACAGTTGGCGCTGTAAAGACCTTTTTCTTGATCTTCATCGCTTGTTTACCTGTTCGGCCACGCATGTAATAGAGTTTCGCACGTCGGACATCACCCTTCATCAGTACAGTGATATCGGCTAAGACTGGAGACTCTAGAGGAACAATACGCTCTACTCCAATGGCACCAGCCGCAATTTTTCGAACGGTGAAGGCTTTTCCACTTCCACGGTTGTCCAGGGAAATGATGATTCCCTCAAACATCTGTTGACGGGTCTTGTCACCTTCAGCCACATTAAATGCGACCTTGACTGTGTCACCGACACATACTTGTTGATCTTTATAGGTAAAAAACTTTGACATAGGTACCTCGTGTTGTCTGCCTGTTGTCTAGAGCACTCTCTAGATCTGGAATTATATCAAAAAAATTGGGATCCTACAATTAGTCTCTAGTTAGAGGTGATAAGCGCTTAATTGACGCTGGACGCTCAACATGAGGTCGATCATAAATTCTTGGTTCACTGCCACCCATTAGCCGAATTATTTTGGCATCAAGCAAGTCCAACTCACGCTGTAACTTCAGGCGGTATTCAGCAGTCGTTTTGGCTTTTTTAGCTTTGGCTTCTACTTTATCTCTTTCGTCCATCACCGCCGCTAGCTCCATTGCCTTCTTTAATGATTCCATAGTTTCCTCCAATTAAAGCTTAGATTCACTAAAATACTTGATAACGTCTGACGAGAAACCCATTTTTTCCAAGTCATTGGCAATTTGCTCTCCTGAATGCCGCTTTTCTCTCCAGATTGTGCTTAGAGTCTCAATGGTTTCTCGAGTTTCCCAGGGGTAAATGATCCAGGCTTTGGTCTCCAATACACTAAAATCTGGTTTTATGGTGGTCCAGGGTTTTGTCGTGATTGTTGCAGTTTTGACACTTGCTGGATTAAGGCTCTCCACGTACTTTTTGGCAAAAACTAGGGATTCTCCCGTATCAACTAGGTCATCAATAATCAAGACATGTTCTCCAGTAATGTCGACAGCAATCGATTGGGTGATGACTGGCTCCTGCTTCTTTTCCAGTTTTGCGTAGGATTCCATCTGGATGATGCTAATATTGTGAACACCCAGGAAATCGGCTGTAGACTGGGCAATGGATACTCCACCTCTGGCGAGTGCGATGAGTCGGTCAATAGAGGTGTACTCTTGGAGGATGCTGTTAGCAAGCTTGTAAGTTAGGGATCCAATTTCTTCCCAGGTGTAGACTTCATAGACTTGATCGTACAAAGAAACAGAGATCATAGACTGTTCTTGCCATACTTGGCACTGGCCGTAAGAAATTCTAGAAACAAGGCATGGGGCTTGAGCGGCGTAGATTTGTACTCCGGATGTCCCTGGGTACCAATGAAAAATGGATGAATATCTGTGGGCAGTTCAATAAGTTCGACCAGGTTTTCTTGCACAGATCGCCCGGAGACGATCAGTCCTTGCGCTTCTAGTTGTGGAATAAAGGCATCATTACATTCATAGCGATGACGATGACGCTCACTCGTCAAACCGCTCTTATTTTTTAGCTGACCATGAGTCTGGTAGGCTTGATATGCCAAGCTGTCTGGTTTTACCTGACAATCCCAGCTTCCTAGTCGCATTGTTCCACCATACGCACGGTTTTCCAGTATTCGCTGCTGATCTGGGATCATATGGATGACTTGATGATGAGATTCTGGATTCACTTCCTGAGTATGGGCATCTTTCCAGCCTAGGACATGACGTGCAAATTCCACAACTGCCAGCTGCATGCCGTAGCAGAGTCCAAGATAGGGGATTTTTTCTTCACGGGCATACTGCACACTGCGAATTTTTCCTTCGACACCCCGTTCACCCCAACCAATGGGAACAATCAATCCATCAATCTTCCCCCAGACCTTTTCTAGCTCTTCGTTGGATAGATTTGGGTTATCCTTGAGTAATTTTTCAATTTTTGAGGAATCAACCCAGATTATTTCTGGAGCTGTTTTTGTTTCTACAGAAGCGTGATGAATTGCATCAATGAGGGCAGCGTAGGAATCTTTGAGTTGGTACTCACCCGTTGCCAAGTATTTACCGACAATGGCAATCCGCACGGGTTTTTTACCGGCACTCTTGGCCTTTTTCACCATTTCTTCCCAAGTGGTTAAATCAAGTTCTGGAGCTTCTAGTTTTAATTCCTGCAAGATGATCTCGTCGAAATGTTGTTCTCGAAAGATTAAAGGAATTTCATAGACATTGTCGACATCCGGTGAGTCAATAATATGATCCGCTTCCACATTACAAAATAGCGCAAAACGATCACGACGACGCTGGTCAATGCGTCCATCGGATCGAGCCACGATGAAATCCGGCTGGATGCCGAGAGAATTTAGGCGTTGAACCGAAAGTTGGGTAGGTTTCGTTTTGGGCTCGCCAATATGCTTGGGAGTGGGCAAGTAGCTAACATGGACGTGAATGACCCTCTGCTTATGGGTAAAACGCAGAATACGAGATGCTTCGTAATAGAGGATGTTTAAATACTCACCAGCAGTACCACCGAGTTCCACTATCACAATCTGGGCATTATCCTTTTTAGCAGCTTGATTGATACGGGAGATGATCTCATCACAGATATGGGGTACTTCGACATCTTCTCCGTTATAGCCAAAGGAGCGTTCGCGATCGATAACGGTCTTGTAGATCTGACCATTAGTGATGAAATTGGACCGACCCATCTCTTGACTTAAGAACTTTTCATAGGTTCCAAGGTCCATATCGGATTCGGTACCGTCTTCACACAAGAAGGGATCACCATGTTCGATCGGATTGATAAGTCCAGAGTCGAAATTTAAATAGTTTTCACATTTGACGACCGTTACGCGGTAACCACGTGATTTAAGAAGCAGGCCGACGGAAGCAGTGACAATGCCTTTTCCAAGGGAGGACAAGACTCCACCAGATACGAAGATGTACTTTACGTTCTTATTACCATTCTCTTTCGGACTAGGCATACTGTATTATACCTACCTTTCTTCCAAACAAAACAAGCATTTCTCCACGAGAAGTGATCGGAAGGTTTTTGAAGCTCTTACTAGTCTCTATTGCCTGAAGAAAGTACCACGGGTGCATTTTTAAACTTTCCCATTTGCTCTAAAGCTATGGTCCAGAGAGCGACTTCGTCCGATGCATTTCTATTTGCTTTCAGTGCTTCAATGGCAGAAGGATAACACCTTACCCTGAAATATTCTCGATTAATTACCCAGTAGGTATACAGCGGAGTAAAACTCTCGGCTACACTCTTCGCATCGCCTGCACTTAGTGCGCGTATGCTGACATTCCTGGGAACCTTGTCTTGCTCAATTGGCGTTGCAAGTATTTCTTTTGACATAGTGCTCTCTTTTTAACGTACGATATATAGTCATCGACATTGAGAAGTTCGAAGTTTGAATAAATCCTCAGAAGTCGCTAAGAATTCAAGTGTATGCTATCACACTGGCAGAGTGTATAAAGATCGTATTGGATATCACTCGCAAGAAATGGGTACAATTTCGGACAATCGACTGGATAAACTATCTGGAGTATCCAGAATATTCGCTCAAAGAAATTAACCACTTCCTAAAAGTTTAATTCAAACGATTCAAGAAAAGTTGCCAAGCTGGGAGTATGTTTATTTGAACGCCTTCTTGTTCCATTTGTTCTGTGTGGTCGAAAGTTAGAATAATTCCGTTCGATAAACTGAATTTCAGACATGCTTGCACTAGTCCATTTATTTCTCGTTCTTTTGTTTTGACATCCACTAAATCAGTAGCCACTTGGATCACTGTCGTCACTTTTCCTTTCTCAATCACCACAAAGTCACATTCGCTACCATTTTGTTGATAAGCAATTTGTTTACCTTGTTTTAGAAGCTCCAAAGCCACAGTTGTCTCTAAAAGTCTGCCCTTATCTTGGCTCAATTTATAATCTACGGCTGCTCCCATTCCTTGATCTATAACATAGCACTTTTTCTGTGAACTCTCAGCCTTAACCACAGAGTGAGAATATTTGTTAATAAACCTATTTAAATAAATTGCCTCTACATAATTTTGATAAAGGTAAAGTGTATCTTTACCTACTTGGTAACCTTGTGACTTAAGCTCGTTGTAGATTTTATTAACACTGAACTCTCCTCCGCTAGATCCAATTACTCGTTTGCAAAAATACTTAAGCGTAGAACTATTGGAGATTTGATAGCGCTCAATTAAATCACGCAACACCATCACATTAAAATAATCCTGTAGCACCTTATCTTTTAATTCATCTTCTTGGCGAACCAGCTCGGGGAACCCACCCTGATGCATAAAACGATCAAAAAGATTGATAAGAGTGGCCCTGTCAGAACTGCCATGGGAATTTAATCCAGGCGATAAAACACCGATATATTCAGCAAACGAAAGCGGGTAGACTTCAAAAGTAATGGTTCTGCCCCGTAGTGCGGTAGCAATTTCTTTTGATAACAATTTAGCGTTAGAGCCAGTAATAAATACGTGCTGGCTGATTGAAGCATAAATCCGGCTAATAAATTTTTCCCAGCCCTCGACTTCTTGAATTTCGTCAAAGAAAAAATAGCAATCAGACAGTTTTTGATTTGGATACAATTCTTGATATGCCTGAAGAATTAAATCCAATTCCTCACTTGATAGATGCAGTCGCTCATCCTCAAAATTAAAATACAAGAGTCGCTCATTTGGCACGCCATTTGCTTTCAATTGATTCATTAGTCCGAACAGATGAAAAGTTTTACCGCTTCGTCTGACTCCAGCCAGAGTTATAATCTTGCCACTATCGGCGGGTATTTTAAGGGTCCTCTCCCATATCTCTGGAATAACCCTTTGTTGGCTGTCAATAATGATGGTTTTGAGTAGATCTTTCCCTGTCATAAGGAAAGTATGCACTAAATGTTTCCTTCTGTCAAGGAAACATTTGAAGATATCAGGTATAACTTGAGGATTTTGTCTTTGTAGACAGACGGTTCTAAATCGAAAGAATCTAGAGTTACTCCGGTCCGAAATTGTTCTGCTATGTTAGTCTCATTAAGTAAGTAGTCTGAGATTTGAGTTCTGTCGGCCGAAAGCAGTCTATTCCCCCGAACAGATATTACAGGAAGACCTTTCGAACCTTCAGGCATACTGAATACTAACACAACAATGACTTTATAGTCATTTAGCATCACTAGTTATTGGAAGTGGCTGTACAAGGAGTGTGTTGACATGCGCCTGGGTGTCTTGATCCCAAGTAACCAAATACGGAAGTTTCATGACTGTTTGTGCGTTGCCATTCGGAATGACAACCGATAGTTGATCACTTCCTGACCTTGACTTCAGATAGGTTCCCACCTGCTGTAAGCGTTCTTTAGGAGTACCTCTAGGAATTGTCAAGATAGATCCTGCAGTTGGTAATTCCTGCGGAATTACCACTTTGGGTTCTCTAGCTTTTTCTACCTGCAGACACAATTTTTCTTCACGCAGTTGGAGTGTGCCCTTTAATATTACAATCGTGTCTTGCTTTAACAGCTCTTTGACGAGAGCGTACGTTTTGGGAAACACCACAAATTCTAAGGGCCCGCTGCCATCTTCTAGCGTTCCAAAGCACATCTCTTCCTGTTTCTGTTTGGTTAGAACTTGGCGAACGGAAACAATAAAACCTCCCACGGTGACTTTCTGGCCATCAAATGTTTGCGGATCAAAGTCTTTGTGCTTATGCGACACATACTGGGCGACTTCTTCCAGTGCATCCGCCATGGGGTGACGAGTGAGATAGAAACCTAGGAGTTCTTTTTCAAAGGAAAGTAATTCTCCTTGTGGGTATTCGGGAATTTGACGGAAGGTATCTTTGGGTTGTTCCGTTCGTTGCACTCCAGAAAATAATCCATCCTGACCTTCAATATCACCAATGAGCGCACTCGCCTTGGAACGAATGTCTTCGAACTGTTCTAGCATCGCTGCTCTGGTGGAAAAGGCATCAAAGGCACCAATTTTAATGAGACTTTCTAAGACTTTCTTATTAATCTTTCGGCTATCGGTTCGCTGCAAAAAGTCAGTAAAGGAGGCAAAGTGCCCTGCCTCTCGTGCGGACAGTAAACTCTCAATGGCAGCGGAGCCGACATTCTTAATGCCAGAAAATCCAAACCGAATCGCATACTTCCCATCACTTTTCTCAATCGAGAAATTCTCAAAGGAACGATTGATATCTGGAGGCAAGATCGCAATTCCCAAACGTCGGCAATCCGCCACACCTTGTTGGATTTTTTCTTCTCGATTAGCCCCGACAGAATTACTTTCAATCGTTAGCACCGCACACATGTATTCGGTGGGAAAGTTTGCCTTCATCCAACCGGTGTAATACGAGATCATGGCATAGCTTGCGGAGTGCGCCTTGTTAAAGCCGTAACCTGCGAACTTTTCGATAAATCCCCAGACTTTATCAATCGTTGCGATGTCGTACCCTTTGGCTTTCGCCCCTTTGGTAAACTTCTCCTTCTCAACCGTCATGATCTCAATTTTCTTTTTTCCGATCGCACGACGTAATTCGTCTGCTTGTCCAAGGGTGTACCCTGCCATGACTGCGGCTGCCTGCATACACTGCTCTTGGTACAGTAGAATTCCGTAGGTATCTTTGAGAACTGGCTCTAAATCTGGGTGCGGATATTTAATGGACTTGGGATCCTGTTTTCCGGCAATAAAATCATCAATCAGTGCCATCGGACCGGGTCGATAAAGCGCAACCATAGCGGTAAGATCCGAGAACATGGATGGTTTTAAGCCGCGAGCTAGTTTTCGCATCCCGGCAGATTCCATTTGAAAAATCCCGGTGGTTTCTCCCGCCGCAATCATGTCGAAAACTTTTTTATCGGTTAACTCAATTTGGGTAAGATCAATTCGTTCTTTGGTTGTATTGGAAATCACGCGAATGGCTTCTTCTAGAATGGATAGGTTGCGTAGTCCCAAAAAATCCATCTTTAAAATTCCGATGGCTTGATTGGAAATATTTAAGTCTAAAACCTTCATGTCATACTGGGTAACAATTTTTCCGGACTTATTATCTTTTTGAATTGGAGTGTATTCAGTGAGCGGTAAATCGGAAATAATCACGCCGGCCGCGTGCACACTGGTATGCCGAGAATTACTTTCTACCTTCATCGCCAAGTCCAGCAGTTCTTTATACTTCGGTTGCTGATAGCACGCCTGAAGCTCCGCAACACTCTTTAAGGCATCAATAATATGGACGACATGTCCCTGGATTGGATCCGGAATCAACTTGGCAATCCGATCGGTGTCCGTAAAGGACATCCCCAACACACGCCCAATATCACGCACGGCTGCCTTACTCTCCATTCGTCCAAAGGTAATAATCTGCGCGACTTTATCCGCACCATATTTTTGGGTGACATAGGCAATCACTTCATCACGACGGCTATCGGCAAAATCAATATCGATATCCGGAGTACTTGCACGCTCTGGATTCATGAACCGTTCAAACGGGAGATCATGTACGAATGGGTCCAAGGTCGTAATGTTTAACGAATAGGAAAGTAACGATCCTGCTGCACTTCCACGACCGGGACCCACAAAGATTCCATTGTCTTTCGCCCAGTTCACAAAATCCTGCACAATCAAAAAGTAGGTCAAATATCCTTTTTCTGCGATCACATCGATTTCATAGTTTAGGCGCGCAGCAACTGACTGTAAGTTGCTGGCATCGGGATGCAAGCGCATTTCATCGGAGCGAAACTGTAGCTGTTCTTCCAGTCCTGGATAGCGCTTGGCTAGACGAGAAAACGCGAGCTTTTGGACAAAAGTTGCTGGCGTCTCACCCTCTGGTAATTCAAAAATAGGGAAATGTGCCTTCCCTAAGGGAATTTCAAGATTGCATTTTTGGGCGATCTTCATCGTGTTCTCGATTGCATCCGGGTAGGCTGCAAACGCTGCTTCCATGTCCTGACTGCTTTTTAGATAAAAATCTGTATCTCCCATTTTCATACGCTGCGTATCGGAGATTAGTTTTCGTGTCTGCACACACATGAGTGCATCCTGGGCTGCAAAATCATCTGGAAGAACGTAGTGGACGTCATTCGTGGCAACTAAAGGAATACCAAGCTCTCTGGAAATCTTGACCATCTCATCCCGCATTTGTCCCACTTCGGGGATACGAGGATGGGACTGAATTTCAATGTAAAAATCATCTCCAAATAATTCGTAGTATTTTTTGATCAGTTCTACGGATTCGTCGCGTTTGCCTTCCATGATGAGTCGACAAAACTTACTAGCTAGACAGCCGGTTGTCGCAATCAAACCGTTGGAATGTGCCTTCAATGTTTCAAAGTCAAAACGGGGTTTGTAGGAAAAACCTTCGATATGGGCAATCGAGGTCAACTTCATTAAATTCTGATATCCAGAATAATCTTTGGCTAACAATAGGATGTGGGACTGGTCAGCTCCCATGCGCACTTGTTTCTCGTGCATGTCACCGGAAGCCATGTACCCTTCCATTCCGATGATGGGCTTGATACCTTTGTCGCGCGCTTTATTGTAAAAATGCACGGCACCATACATCACCCCGTGGTCGGTGATGGCAATCGATTCCTGTCCATGTTCTTTAGCCTGAGCTAAAACATCGGGAATTTTACACAATCCATCGAGAAGAGAAAATTCAGTGTGAACATGCAAATGCGCAAAAGACATTCCCCTATCATACGAAAGAAACCAATAAATGAGAAGCCTATGCTGCGGTTAGACTGAAAGAGACTGATACACTTGATCAATTGCTTGAATAGAATTTGTGGGTCCAGCTGCTCTGTCCAGCCGTGCCAGAAGAATTTTATTCATAATTTGATCAAGATCTTGATCAGAAATTTGATCAATTGATCGTTGGGGCACCTGTGCGGACTGCAAACACCTCGTGATTGCACTGCGAATACCTTTTCGTTCCTCAAGAAATTGTGCAAACAGCAGTTGTCGGTTTTGTTGAATTTCTTCCAGCAAGTCTTCCGGCACTGGAGACTCTGTTGCCACACCCATTCTTTGCGGCTTCTTCGTAGGATTTCGGAATCGAGACAGGTAATACGCTAACCGATCTGACTGACCTGCGCTATACGCAGCCATCATCAGTTCACTTTCTGAAATGTCTTGAGTTGGCTCCCGGGACACTAGAATATACAGATCTTGTGTATAGGTGCCGTCTTGAAGCTTAGTTAATACTTCTTTTATTCCGTTTCTGTGTGGATCATCGGGATGCATCCGATCTAATGCTGATGTTAGGATCTCTTCAATAGTTTCAATGAATGCGGGGTCTTCATCTGTTAATCCTTGAAAAACCCCGTCTACAGAAATCAATTGCTTGGAAATTTCGTTGATGCGTTTTTTTTCTGATTTCTCAAACTTCATACTTGCCCAACCTAGGATTTCAGAAATTTCTCTACCAATTGCAATTGCTTGGGATCTTACCTGTTCATCATGAAACGTAAGCTCAGAATAATGTGCATAAAGTTCTGCTGTTGTTCGTGTGGTTGCAACGAAGCGTTCATCGACAGGAATATCTGAAGGCAACAACTGTTCTGAAAAGAATAGTTGGTACAGACGTTGTCGTGCATCATATGCCGTTTTAAGTACTCCAAATAGGCCTCGCCTTTCACCCGCTACCGCATTATCCGGAAGAGGCGCCATCAAATCCTCAGCCTGCGACTGGGTGAATGTGGATTCCATGATTCGCTGTGTGCTTTGCTCGTGCTGACGATTGAGCTCTTGTAGATATAAGTCGTGCAAAATGTCGGGCATCTCATCGAAATGAGCTTTCAGACCTCTTCTCACAACTTCTGTTTGTTGCAGAAACCATGTTCGACTCTCCGGGACTCCCAAAAACTTAAGGACGGATGGCTGCCTTCCTGGTTTCCCGGTAGGTTGAAAATCTTGTGCTTGAAGCATGCGTTTGATCCGTTCGTCTAATTCTTGATACACCTTATGGACTACTTGCAACCGTGCCTCTTCGGCAATATCTTGATATTGCTCTGCTTGTTCCAGTACTTGTAGTTCTTTATCCAATCGAAGTCGAAATTCTGCCGCTACCCGAGCTTTTATTCGATCCTGTGTATGTTCAAGCAGATCTGACCTCGCTTCAGAAAGATGTTGATAGGCAGCTGACTGAGCTCTATCCAACAGATCGATGTACTGGCCATCGTTGCCATCAATTTCAAGAAAAAAAGCCTTTGGATCTTCAGTTGGTGAAAAAGTTGCAGTTGGTGGTTGCTCGTTCACAAATACGTTAAACTTCTCTTTGGGAAATTCGGCAACAACCTTATTTTGTTTATTTCGTATTAAAATTAATGACGACGTAATAAATGGTTCAGTGTTCAAGAAAAGATTTAATGGAGATCGATGTTTAATGTTTTCTGCCGTGAGAATGGCAGGCATTGTACGTGTGTGACCCATTTCATCATCGAGTCTCGACATCGCATCGTCCAAAGGCCTTCGGGAAAATGTCTCAGTCAGTCTATTTGTGTGGTCACCGTCCACCCACATACCACCACTAACCTTCCCTTTAGCACTGGGTTGTGTTGCAACTGTCACGGCAACGTCAAGCGCATTATTAGGCTGGTTTTTCGTTAAATGTTGGCCAGGAATGGTAACAATTCTCGTGCCTGATTTTTGGGTTCCATTGTCTCCCCCATCGAACATCTCGCCTGTATCTGTCCATTCGGGTAGATTTGTCTGAGGTTTGGGATTGGTGAACTGTTGGACTTCTAGCAAACTCTCAGGGGGCAAAACCATGGGTTGGATTGAAGGCTCTGGCCCAGAAGCGACAGTATCAGGTGAAATAGCACTCATAGGAATTTTAAGGGTTACCTAAAGATCATCTCGTAAGAACACTATCTTCGCAAGCTGCAATCGAGTACGGTCACTTTTGGTAGCAGAAGGCGATTACTGGGTATAACCAAGACGAGAAAGTTGCGCAGAGAGGGCAATAAGTGCAGGAGTCTTTTGCATTCGTTGTTCAAAGAGTCGTACGCAAGAAAGGAATAACTGCAAACTATCAGAGTCTGAGATCTTGCTATCGCGTTTTAGCTTACTTAGTTCATTGATCTGAACTTTAAATGCTTTCAGCTGATCGGTAATTGGCTGCATTGCGGATGATTCAGGGACTGGGAGTGCTAAGAGTTTCGTTAAATTTAGATAGAAGAAGGGATGATTTGGATCCATCATTTCTGGCAATACAGTAATGTTTTGGGACGCAAAAAACTTCTCCATTAACTGCGATTGAGCCTTTAACACTGTTGACAACGATTCCCAGTTGTCTTCTGCCAGAGCCTTTGCTGCCGGATACAAATCTTTCCACCTCCCCCAACGAGTAAAAGGGGTTGGTCGATTTTTCCATAAGGGTGAGTTGCTTACAAGTGCAGTCTGAAGTTGATCTAATCCCTGATCAAATTGCTGAATGGCATGCAGTAATCCCGGCTGGTCCTGAAATGAAGCTACAACGATAACGGACCATATCGAATCCAAATAATTTGAATCCTGAGGATCCAGCAGATAGGTGTTTTCGCTCATGCGTGGCTCTAGCATAGAAACAACCTGTCGCATCAGCTGCGAAAAGCTTTCTGGGTGTCGTTGCCATTTTTCTACCATGATTTCCAAATTTAATGGCAGACCGTGAGTTACAACACTGATTTCTTCATCTCTTAAGGGAGCAATAGCTGATTCCAGTGCGATTGCCGACGCTAAATCAGCAATTTTTTCCCGCCGTAAACCATCGATGATCTGTAAGCCACATGCCTGAAGCCTTCGTGCAAGTTGCATGTCTGAATTTAAACGCACATGGATTCCCCAAAAGGGGAGGACTCCACCAAAGCATGGATGAATCAGCAGATCTGATAAGCGTCGATATGCATACTCCCACTCTTCAATCTGAGTCGAAAGTGATACATCTGCTGTATCCTTTTCAATGGACTCTTTAATTTGGGCTACACGAGATTGAAGGACAGTAACGACATAGGACATTCTGTCTGTTTGAAGCAGTTCTAAGTCTAAATCAGGGATTGGTAACAACAGACTTGGGAGACTATTCTCTGTCAATGGAGTAGCAACATTGGGTTCAATTCTTGAGCCAGAATGGGGATGTTCATGACGAGGTTGCGTTCGTTGACGTTCCAGATCTTCTAACTGCTGCAACCGTGCAAGTTGCACTTCGGTTACTACCAGAACTTGTTCAGATGTACCTTCATCACTTGGCGAAGTGGGAAAAGATTGAAAATTCTCAGGGTACAACCCAGCCTGCTCAAGAGAGTCAATGAGTGCAAAAGCAGCAACATTAATTACTTTTTCCTCTGGAAGAGGAAAAACTGGAGGAAGCACATACATCCCCTGGTCAGTTTGTCGAAGAGGTAAGCTTGCGTTCGATGGTGATTTTTGCTCGGCTAACATCGAGTTTTTTCCCAGCTTTTTTACTACACATCCCAAGAAGGAAACCAATCACTTGGACTTTACCTGCTTTATAATCGGCGACAGCCTTTGGATTGTCGATAAGTACAGCATCAATTATACCCGATAACTCCTCATCTGTCATACTATCGGTCGTTGCGAGCTCTTCGGATTGCTTGATGACGGACTCGACTAGTTTTGCGATGATCGACAGTCTTTCCTCGACTGGTGCCGAAGACAGCGTATTCATGCTCGTAGCATCCAGTGTAATTTTCTTATTGACCAGCTGAGTGATGATTTTGGTCAACGGTTTGTTCACTTGTTGGCACGCAGCAATCAGTTCGTTGACGACTGCAACGAGCATCGGGTCTACTGTAAGTACCGCTGCTTCAGAGGGTTTAATCCCCAGCTCCACCCATTCTGCCTGAATTTGATCCGGAAGCTTGGGTAACGTACGTTTGATGGCCTCAATATAGTCAGCATCAAAACGAAGCGGTGGTATGTCTGGATCAGGAAAATACCGATAGTCTTCAGCCGATTCTTTGGAGCGCTGGGAGAAGGTTTGATTCTTGGTTTCATTCCATCCACGGGTTTCTTGTTTGGGTAACTCTCCTTTTTCACGCAATTCATGATGCCGCTGTATCTCATAGGTCACGGCGCGTTCTATGTAGCGAAAGGAGTTTAAGTTCTTTACTTCTACTTTGTAGGGAGGGTAGTTGCCAGCAGCTTTCTCTTCCTCGGTTTGCACACTAATGTTGGCTTCTAGTCGCATCGAGCCTTTTTCCATGTCTGCGGTGGAAACATCTAAGAATCGGATGATTTGGGCGATTTTCTTGGCATACGCTTTGGCATGTTCTGCACTCTTGATATCGGGTTCCGTCACGATCTCCACTAGAGGCACGGAGGAACGATTGAAATCAATTAGTGACACTTTTTTCCCGTCGACTTCTTGATGGACTAGTTTTCCCGTATCTTCTTCTAGATGCACTCTGGTAATTCGGACATCCCCAAATTCGGTAGTAACCAGCCCATTGGTACAGAAAGGCTGATCGTACTGACTAATCTGATATCCCTTAGGAAGATCTGGGTAAAAATAGTGTTTCCGATCAAATTTGCTAAAGGTTGCAATCTCACAGCCTAACGCTTGTCCAATTTTGATGGTCCAGTCAATGGCACTCTTGTTTGCTACCGGTAACGCACCGGGCATTCCAAGACACACCGGACAGGTATAGATGTTGGGTTTGGGCGCGTGAAATGGATCATTTTTGCAGCCACAAAACATTTTCGAGTTCGTTTTGAGCTCCACGTGAATTTCGATACCGATAATAGGTATAGTTGTCATACGATTTAGGCAATCATTTCCCTATCAAGCGATCCCGTGTACTTGCGATTGTGAATTCCAGAGATTGTGTCAGTTTCGTAGGTGGAACTAATGGTATAGGCATGCGCGAGTTTAATGGCTACACCCTCTTGCCACATCGGGGTCAAAATATTTAATCCCAGCGTTAAATTTGCATTCTCCTTGCCATCGTCTGTTCGCTTGGCCATCGGTACACTGACTCCCGGAAAACCAGAGATCGAACTTGGTTCCACTAACATATCCTCTAGCTCACCAAACATCGGATTATCTTTGGTTGCACCCAGTTTCAGGGCAAAATGCGGAGAGACAGGAGAGATGAGGGCATCGACACTCCTAAAAAGTTGATGATAGTTTTGAATGTAGAGCGTACGTACTTTCTGGGCTTTAGTGTAGTACTGATCCGCATACCCTTTCGACAACGTAAAGGTGCCAAGCATAATACGGCGTTTGGCCTCATCGCCAAAGCTTAAGCGTGGATGACCGTAGCGGATCCCGTCATAGCGGGCAAGATTGCTACTGACCTCTGATCGCTGTACTACGGTATAGACTCCAATGGCATGCTGGGGAGAAAGAAGCTTTCCTTCTTCGAGCTGCTCACTGGTTGGCAGCAGTAGTATTTCTGCTCCAAGCGCTTCATAGACTCTAGCAGCGGCTTGTACTGCTTGTCGGGTATCCTCTGGAATGGCGCTAAAATCCGCATACGCGACCCCAATACGCATCCCCTCGAGAGGACGTGCGGCACTACGTTGAGCATTGGAAAGGATGAACGAGCGATAGTCGGGCACGGCTTCTGTTGAGCTTGTACCATCGAGGCGGTCATTTCCAGCAATTGCATTGAGAAGAATCGCACAGTCTTCCACTGTCTTTCCCATCGGTCCAGGGCAGTCCAGTGACGAGCCCATGGCCACGACTCCGGTACGAGGAACGCGTCCATAGGTTGGCTTTAACCCTACAATTCCACACCACGCGGCGGGTTGACGAATCGATCCAGCGGTTTCAGACCCTAACGCCGCAATACAGACATTGGCAGCAACAGCCGCAGCACTTCCGCCGGATGATCCACCGGGTAGATGCGCTGTGTTACGCGGATTTTTGGTTGGACCATAATCGGACGTTTCCGTGCTGGATCCATGCGCCCAAGCATCCATGTTGGTTTTTCCTAAGATCACTCCACCTGCAACTTGCAAGCGTGTCGTTACCGTGGATTCAAAGGGAGGAATAAAGCCATCGAGCACCTTACTACTGGCTGTGGTTTCAATGTCTTTGGTTAAGAAATTATCTTTCACGGCAATCGGAGCTCCTGCCAGTGGCAGAGCGGAACGCTCCAGAGACTGAGCTTTTGCTGCCATGTTTCGGGCCAAATAGATGTTGAGATCCGCGTTTGTTTGATCAATGGCAGTATTCAATTCCTCCACGACGTCTTGGGGAGAGATTTCCTTGGATGCAACTTTTGAAAGATAGTCGGAAAGTGTGAGTGTGGTCAACATCATTATTCTCCAATTAATTGATCAACCACGATATATCCTTGATAGGTTCGTTGTGCACCCTGGATAGCCTGCTCCTGGGTAAACATCGTTTCTGGTGTGACGACGTCCTCTCGGAAGATGTTTTCTAGTCCGGTCACCTGATGGGTGGGTTCGACAGACGTGGTGTCGACAGTAGCTAGTTTATCCACGACAGCAATGGTGGTGGTAAAACCGGCTGCAAGTTTTTCTTCCTCTGCAGACGTAATTGGAATATTCGACAAGGTGGCAATGTGCGCAACATCTGCTGGGGTAAAAGTGTTCATACAATTAGTACTCTATGATTGCAATTGTATACCAGATCAAAAAAAATGAAAAAAGCAAATTCTATCTTAGGTATAGCCTCTCTTCTTTGTTCAGAAAAAGGTTGATTTTTCAGTAGATACATCGCCATGTTATATACACCTACTTGCTCACCAAACTCTCGATTAGCGCTTGTTCGATAAGCTCCTCTAAATCAGACATATCTCCACTATCACCAGATCTCAATGCTTCCAGATAACGTTGTCTGTCAATTTCTGTCTCAACATGAATTTCTGAAGGTGGAAGTTTTAGTTTTAGAAATAGTAACGAAGTCAGCATACGAGCTAATCTTCCGTTGTAATCCAAAAATGGATGAATATGGACAAATTGGTGTTGAAACCAAGCTGCTACTCCAATTGCTTCAACGACAAATTCCTCCTCTGATCGACTGGGAAGATTCTCTAAGCGTACCTTTAAGTCGTCACAGATATTCTTTACAAGTTGTGGAATTTGAAAATATTTTGGCGCTTCTTTTCCAGAATAAGTGACTTGAACTACTCGATATTTTCCTGCCCACTCTGGGAAAATCCACTTGAAACAGATAGCATGAAGTTCAACAATTAATACTGGAGTGATTTCAATCTCTCCTCCCTCGTCAATCAAAGAAAATATGAAATCAAGCCCTTTTTTTGTTCCTTGAATTTCTAGCTGAAGAAGCTCCATTCGAGGAATTATCCCAAATGCGGTCTCTTTATATGATGTCGCACCCAATGGTTTTGTGCTGCTACCTGGCATTATTTGAAAAGTGATTTCACCATTTTCCTTGTGACTGGTTCACCCTCTAGCTTTGTGGTTCTAAGGATAATTTCAGGCATTGAAAGACGAAACGCTCTGAGCAAAGACTTTTTAGTTGGTTTGGTCTTTTTGTACTTCGTGTACACTTCTTTTAGGCGGGATTGCTTTTTCATACTGAACATAGTATAAACTATTTCTTTCCTCGAAGCCTCAATATTCGTTCTTCCAATGGAGGATGAGTAGAAAATAACGAGGAGAACATCCCCACGGCAGATTTTCCTTTAAAATTGGCAAATGGCGTGTCGTGATAAAACGGATCATGGATATACAGATGCGCGGTGGCTTTATTCGCTGCTTCCAAAGGTTCTTTATCGTGAGCTAGTTTCTCGAGTGCTCGAGCGAGTCCTTCCGGATATTTGGTGATCCCTGCTCCGGATGCATCCGCCAGAAACTCTCGTTGTCTTGAGATTGCCATCTGGATCAACTGCGCAATGATGGGAGATAAGAGTGCAAACGCCAGTCCAACGACGAAGAAAATTAGCTGAAGCTGTCCACTACTTCGGTTATCATCATCGCGGTTTCTGCCTCCAAATGCAGAAATGCGCAAGAACCCATCCGCAATCAGAGCAATCAGCCCAACCAGGACGGTAACAATTGACATCAGACGAATATCGTAGTTCTTCACATGCGAAAGTTCGTGCGCAATTACCCCTTCCAGTTCCGTTCGATCGAGTCTGGAGAGAATCCCAGTGGTCGCACAGACTACCGCATGTTGCGGATCTCTGCCGGTAGCAAACGCATTCATCGCCGTATCTTCAATCACATAGAGTTTGGGCATGGGCAGTTGAGCTGCCATCGCTAAATTCTCGGTGACGGTATAAAACTGAAAATCTCGTTTTCGATCCGCAGGTCGGGCCCCTGACAACCCAAGGATAATCTGATCTGAGAAATAGTAGGAAGCAAAACTCATGAGTCCGGAGAAAATAAAGGCAATCCCTACGTAGTAGAGCGAATAGCCTAATCCGCGGATCATGACGTACGACGCCAGAGTGATGAACACCATGAACAACGCCATGATCAGAAAACTTTTGCGCTTATTGGAATCAATATGTTCGTAGAAATTCATAGTCCTCCCCTCTCTCAAAATTATCCCAAGTAATAGTGCCAAAGTAGTTGGGAAATCCGCACCACTACATAGGATAGTGATGTGGATAGCACACTCAATAGCAACGTTCCCCGATACTTCCAATAGTCAGCTGCGGTATGCCCACGTTTAGCATAGAAGATGAAAACCGGGTAGACCACTATGAGGGACAGTGTGTATAAGACTTGCCAAACCTGAAGCTGTGATACAGAGCTCACCCTACTTTGGTACAACCAGTTACTAAGTAGGGTACTTATGTACAGGATCAACGGTATTCCATACGCAATCAGCTCTACTTTGCGATCATGATCCATACAACATTTGCTAGTTATATCGAGATTTTGACGTCTTTGGTCTCTTCTTCACTGACTTCCACATGGGCTCCGGTTTGTGGCGTCGCAATTCCAGCTTTTTTGGTAAAACCAAATACCTTGGCAATGAGATTGCTTGGGAAGGTTACCAATGCTTGGTTATATTGCTGAGTTAAATCAATAACCGTTCGACGAGAGTACATCAATTTGTCTGCAGTATCTCGTAGCTCATTCATGAGGTTGGTAACAATCGAGTCGGCTTTGAGCTCTGGGTTACTTTCCACCAAGATTTGCAGTCGTCCAGTTACCTGTGAGAGCTTTTGTTCTACGGCATCCAAGTTTTTGCCGGAAACATTAGAGGCAGCGGAGTCGACCATTTTTCGAGCATCGGTTAGATCTTTGAAAATATCCTTTTCATGCTTGAGATACCCTTTGACACTGGATTCCAAGTTTGGGATTAACGACGCTTGACGCTTGAGCTGATTTCCAATTTCTTGAATGGCTGCTTCAATGCGTGTTGCAGTCGTCTGCATCGAGTTGTAGACAGAAATAACATAGAAAAGAATGGCAACTGCAACAATTCCAACAAACAACATAGGTCTCCTTTGTAGAAAATTCTATAGCGGTTATTTCTACTCTTTCATTGTACCAGTCTTGCGCAAGTGATAGAATGAGTGACTCTTCTTCCACTGTAATGAAGTAATGAATATATGAATTCGAATCGAATCGAGATTGAGCTAGTTCAATTAAGAATTAGTCCTTCCATCTTCTCTGAATCTTTAGAAAAAGAAGATTTAGATCATGCAACTAGAGTGATCAATGCAGCTTTACTCGCTAATTACCCTAGACTAAATCAGTCATATAACTTTCTACGCTGGTATCTGGATGGTTCCAAAGAGAAAATTATTGTATTCTTGGCAACCAGTGCAGAAGAGATGTCACAGGTAGATACCATGCGAATCGGCCGAGAGTAAGTCCGAATACTCCTTCAGTATCCCTTATTTGATACCATCCTTTTTGACTTCTCCCCGCAACGGCGTTCATATGCTAAAATAGTATCTTTCCAGGCTCCGGTGGTGTAGCTGGCCTAACACGTCTCCCTGTCACGGAGAAGACCGTCGGTTCGAATCCGATCCGGAGCGC
>CAZWPK010000006.1:0-37111 GCA_964635905.1 uncultured Pseudomonadales bacterium | reverse complement strand
TACACACGGCAGCAATTGGAGTGCCTGTTGGGGTCGGACTGGGGGTTACCGTAGGGGATGGAACGCAGGCTTCCGTACAGATAGAGGTTACCTGGCTAAGAATTGTAGCATTTGAGGCTGTATTAGAACAAGTAACTTGGCTTGCTTGCGCTTGTGGGTAACATCGATTGATGTTAGCACACCACACACCTGATGAGCTATTACAGGTTGTCATAGTATTGATCAAGCACTGACTCGGACAACCAGGTGTTGCGGTAGGAGTAGGGTTGGGTGTGGGTGGTGGAGTAGGTGTCGGCGTTGGAGTGGGAACGGGAGTTGGCACTGGTGTAGCGGGTGCACATCCACAAGTTCCATATCCATCTTCTACAAGTCCTCCACAGCATGCTGGCCGTGTTGGAACACCATTATTGTACTGTCGGTTCACCCCATCACCTGTACATGTGGTTCCAGCTCCACTATGATTCCAGTCGCAACGATCAACATACGTACTAGTTTTGCAACAAAATCCACCACCAGAACAACTTCCACCACCATCAACCATTCCCCAGGATCCACAATTCTGACCGGGGAGGCCGTTAGGGGTGTTTGGTCCTACACAACTTGCCGGAGCAGGGCAACTATAGGTGGGGGGAGGAGTTGTTGGTGCCGGGTTGGACTGACAACTCGATTTCGCTCCACAGGAAGTTGACTCACTTACACAGGTCACAGAGCCGGATGGGTAGCGATAACAGTTTTGACAGCCCATGGCGTTTGTCAATTGCCCGCCCGATCCACAGCCGATGAAATAGCGATTTTCTTGTCCGACGCATCTATCATTACTATCATTACATGTGACGTCTGTTCCATATCCAAGATTACGACAATCCTCGTCAGAATCGCATTCTTCACTTTGAGGAACGCTTCCACAGGCATGTGTACTTGTAATACATCCGCCAAATGTTCCGTCCAATTTACAAATTCTACCCCCAGTTGGACCACAGGTAGAAGTACACTGAATCTCAGCATCTATCCGATAATTATTTGCGGTAATTTCGCCAGTGCCAGGATTACAAGCTTCTGAGGTCGCTCTCTGGTATAAACTTTGATCTTGTCGTTGCAAAATAAAGGCAGCAACGGATCCAACCATGAGGACTAAGGCGACAACAGCACCCATGGCGACACTTGGATTAAAACCGAACCCCTTTTTCTTGGGTGGAGCAGGAGGAGCATCGTTTGGTTGTGGTGTAGTGTGCTCTTTCATGACTTTTTTGGCAGCAACGATTCCACTTCCCATAAAATTGGACGGCTCAATGACTGCATCGTGGCCTGATTGATCATCATCGTGTAGCTCAGCTTTGAGGACAGGCTTTTCTTGAAGGGTTTCTGGTGCGGGTGTAATTGAGGGTGGAGTAAATGTGGAGATTGGATCTACAATTTTCTCTTCCATTGCAAAACTTGGTGGATGTGCTGATGTTTCAATATCAACAGAGTCATCGAGTTTAGGATCAAGTTCCGGGGCTTCTGGAGCAGGAGAGAGTGATGCACTCGCAGGTTCTATTGGTGTTAAAGAATCTGATTCTGCTGCGATTGGAGAGGTTACTGGAGCAGGTGATGATGACGACGTGTTTAATTGTTGTTCAAGCGATGACAAAATATCATCGAGTGATGCGTTGGTGACACTTTTGGAAATCGGTGAGTTTTGTTTATCGTCAGACATCTGAGAATTTAGCGTAATAGTTTTGTACTCAAATTACAAGAGAGTAGTTCATGATTTTTCTTTAGAAGGATTTGCAAAGGTAAGATATGATCCTGCAACCAGCAGACTGATACCGCCAACGAGGAAGGCTAGCGTGTAGGAGATATTTCCTGCAACGGGTAGTGCGGCACTACTAGAAGCCTCGGAACTTGCCTCCTCTGGTTCGGTTTCATCCATCGCCCCAAACACGCTGGGGTTTGCCGTTGGAGTTGGGGACGGAGGTGCTGTAATTGAAAAGGTACGAATAGCTGATTGCAACACACCAGAGATACTAGCACTTGCCGTGAGCGTATAACTTCCTTTTTTCAGAGGGACTGCGGGACGAAATTCCCACGCTCCTTGATCATTCGTGGTCGGTGTGCCAACAGTCGGAGTGGTTCCTGAAATAGTGAGTTTAATTGCTGTCTGAGCAGGTGCCAGTCCTGAAAAAGTAGGTAGTGCGGTGGTAAAAGCCTGATCCGCCACAGCAGGAACTATAATCTCTAATTTGGTAGGACTGATGACTTCCGTAGGAGGCGACAGTAATTGGGTTGTGAATTTACTCTGTGTTTTCACTGTTGGGGCATCATCTGGAAGGTCGGAAACTGACAGCGGAAGTGACTGAGTGAAATCACGGTTTGTTCCTAAGACGATTTCTGGGATTGGTTTTGCATCGGCTAGTTTGACAGTGATCAAGCTGCTAGTGGAATCACTGGGGCTAACCACAAACAACGTTAGCTTTTCAGTTGGAACAAGAGTTGCTGGTTGTTGTAAGTTCTTTGATCGAGCCTGAGAGAGTGGAAGCACAAAGCTTCCCGTTGATTGCGTAAGAATCGAAAGCGGAGAAAGAGAATCAGCCGAGAGATAAATAATCGCACCGTTGGCAGGCATTGTATCCATGGTTACTACTTCACCATAGATAGCTTGTGCAGATCCTTGAATTGGATTTACTGTTTTCGTTTCGTATGGTTTGCCACTATTGTCATAAAGTTCTTTATTTCCCGTTCCGATTTTGAAGTAATAAGTAGTATTTGCTCGTAACGATCGCACTGTCACGTGATGTGTTTTATAGAGATTGGAGTCTCCGGTGAGCTGATTGCGGTCATCTTGAGCGGTAGATGTTAAAGCAAGTCTCGAGGTTCCATACTGAATGAACCCGGTAGTTTTTGTGTCCGTTACCCAAGAAACGGTAAACGAGATATCACTCACATTGGTGATTTTTACATCCTTTGGTTCACTTTCGGGAGCGGCTCTCGGAAGGAACGAGTTGGTGTTGGTATTATTCACCACGAGGATGCCCCCGATCAAACCTGCGGCGAGAATCAACAAACCTAAGAGAGTAGGAATATGCTTGATATGGAAGTAACTAGTCGGACCCATAGTACTAACGCTAGCAGGTTTACAATTCTCAAACAAGAGTTGACCTAACGGACTAACGGTCTCTGTTTATGGAGTTGTTTGAGCAGAACTTGTGGATACTGTTGGTTGTGGACTGGGTGTAGCAGGCTGTGTTCGTGGGGTTGTTGTCCCTTTTTCTGTTTCTAACTCAATACTTAGAGTAAACGCACTTAGTTCCTCGTCTGTCCACCACCGTCTGTTTGAAATTTGCAGCAGAGAGGTTGTGTCGATGTCGGCTGATATTGGTTCAATGGGATACGTTTCGTCGGTCGAAATTGAGGACTGATTATATTGAAAATAAATTGAAGCACCGACCCAAAGAAAAAGAATCAACAATGAGAAAAGCAACACACCCAACATCTGCTGTTCAAAAAGTAATGATCGGATGGTGAGTTTGCGTTTCATAGATAATTATTTCTTGGTAAACGTAAATGCCCGAACGGATACCGTTAATAGCAACTGACCAGTGCTCTCGTCATCAGTTTGTTCCCGACTAATATCAAATCGATCAACCGTAATGAGTCGTTTCGTATTTTGTAACTGCGATAGAAGTGACACCAGTTGTTCGTACGGTCCTTTGAAGGTCAATGTCAGCGGGATGCTTTCTAACTTGATGGTGTTCTTACCTTCAAGACCAACGACTACTTGCTCCTCCAACGGAACTTTTTGTGCAGTTGCAGAATTAAAGATGACATTTTGCTCCGAAGCTAACTTCTCAAAGACAGTGAGGAGCTGTGAATAATAGGGAGTTGAAGGGATTGCAACTGGGAGCAGTGATAATGTGGCTTCTTTGCTAATGAGTTCTTGTTGAGCACGTTGCAGGTTGGTAATTTTAGTCGTAAGTTTTTGATCAATTTGAGTTTTTTCTTCGATCTCTTTGATCAAACCAGCCATGGTTAATAAGGTTGGCCGAATTGCAAACACCGCAAAAAAAGCAATACAGAGGACCGAAAAGACGAGTGACAGTGAAACCTGGGTAATGGGATTCTCATAGAACCGGTTGAGTTCCATTTGGACGAGAATATTGGAAAGTGGGGGACGACGAATTGCCATAGATTAAATCCCGTTTTCCTCCGTAGCTGCTGGGGAAGATGATTTCTCAGTTTCCATAGGTTTTTCTTTTTCTTCAAGCTGGATTGTCAATGAGAAACTAATCCCAATATCTCCAGATTCACCTGAGGATACTCTATCTACACTCAAGCTTTTAAACGCAGGTTCTTGTTGCAGAGATAGCACTAATTGTCCGAACGCATTAGAGTTGGCTGCATCCCCAAGAAGCAGTATTTTGGATTCACCGTAGGTGAGTTGGGTTAGAGAGACAGCCGGGGGAATACGTGGAGTGAGAAGATTGACGTAGTCAATGGCTTTAGATTCCTCGAGTAAATTTTGTGTTAGCTCCAGTTTGCGCTGAATTAAACGGGTTTGTGTCTCTACGTCTGCATAGGATTCCACTACCGCTTTTTTCTGCGTCACTCTTGCCGTTAGATCAGTGAGATCTCGATCCAATTTAAATCGGCTGGCAAAACTGAAAATCACGATCAATTCCGTAAACACGATAATGTATCGGCCAATTTGAGTCGCCCAAATCATTAATTTCCCAGGGAGGGTATCAAAAAATGGATCCTTAGGGATTAAGTTAATCGATGGTACAACAGACTTATGAACGACAGCCATAAAAAATAAACGCTACAGCATCCACAGTAGCAGATTTCTGGCTCTTGGTACAAGTAAAAAAAGGCTTGTTATGGCCAATTAGAGTGGAGAGGAAAGAACGGTGTTATTTGGTAGAAATCAACTTTGACAGCTTCGATTTTAAGCGAGCGGCTTTATTTCGATGCATCAGATTGCGTTTTAAGGCCTTATCAATGGCGGAAAAAGCAGTGCTTAAAGCATCGGAAGTTTTTGAGGCATTTAGTTTGTCAATTGAGGTTTTTACTCGAGAACGAATGGGTCGATTCGTCTCGGTTCGGCGATCGGCTTGGCGTAGGGCTTTGAGTGCGGATTTGGTAATAGGCATACTTTTAGTTTCTTCTATGTTGATTCGAACCGATAGTATAACATGACTTTTCTGTCTGGAAAATAGTGGTTTATTCCGTCCCAAGATCTTCTTGAACCTAAAATTGTTTCCAGTATGCTTTACTTCTGATGGTGTCGCTACTTAAAAAAGGGACTTCGATCCTCTCTTCCCAGCAAACCTCAATCATGTCGGCTGCGTCCTTAATTGGAGCGCTATCGTTTGCCTCAGCCTTCTTGGGGATTATTAAGGGCAGAGTTCAAGAGTCAGTCTTTATTGGAACTGAAGGGAAACAGCTCATTGATGCGTTCCTGGCAGCCTTTCGTGTTCCGGATTTCCTGTATCAAATCCTGGTGATTGGCATGTTATCGGCAACCTTTATCCCGGTCTACACCCGGGTAATGGAAAACAAAGAAGAACGTGAGCGACTTCTGGGAAGCCTGATTACCATCGTGAGTCTAGTCTATATCGTCTTTGCCATTGTCGTCGGATTGGCAGCAAAACCCATTGTTTCACTGCTGACTGGAGATCAGTTTACCATTGCCCAGATTGACCTCGCTGCGTCGCTCATGCGGATTATGTTAGCAGCGCAATTCTTGTTTTTGATCAGCAATTTCATGTCGGGGATATTGCAGTCCAATCGACGATTTATTCTCCCCGCACTCTCTCCATTGTTTTATAACCTTGGGATCATTTTGGGTACGTATTTTCTCTCGCCCATCATTGGAATCTATGGAGCAGCCGTCGGTGTTTTTATCGGTGCGTTAGGGCATTTATTTGTGCAACTTCCATTTGCGCTCAAATATGGATTTCGCTACAAGCCCTATTTGTCATGGAAAGATTCAAACGTCAAAGAAGTGATGAAACTCATGCTTCCACGAGGAGCAACGCAGACCACAAATTCCATTGAGGATTTCTTCCAAATATTCATTGCAACCTCCTTTGGGAGTACCTTGATTCGTATTGTAGAGTACTCAACGCGGTTGACTGCTGCACCCATTCGTTTCTTTGGGGTGTCGATTGCACAAGCAGCACTGCCTTTCCTTTCTTCGGAAGCCAAAGAAAAAGATGTGATTGGGTTTTCAAAGCTATTGGTGAAAACCTTGCATCAAATTGCCTTTTTTATGTTCCCAGCTGGGGCACTTCTCTTGGTGCTTCGTATTCCTATCGTTCGGTTAGGGTATGGAGCCAAAGGTCTACCTTGGGAAGATACAGTCTTAATTGGACGGATGGTGGCTCTATTTTCAATTTCTATTGCTGCTACCGCGATGATTCATGTGGTACTTCGTGCGTACTATGCACTAAAAGAAACTTGGACTCCCTTTTTGATTGCCTTTTTTGCCATGGTGATCAATGTTCTCACGATGTGGTTAGGGGCGAATGTGTTTGGATGGGGCGTGTTAGCCGTTCCAATTGGGAGTAGTGTGGCCGCATTTACAGAGCTACTCATATTATTGATTGTGTTGTTTAAACGTCTGCATGTCTTTTCATGGAAGGAATTCTTTTATCCGCAAAGTAAAATCATCGTAGCTTCAGCGTGTATGGCTGTGTCGCTCTATATTCCCATGAAGATCTTAGATCAACTCGTGTTTGATACAACCCGGACAGTAGGATTATTGGCGTTAACAGGCATAGCGAGTGCCATTGGTCTACTCGTCTACTTATTCTTTTGTCTCCTCTTTGCGGTGGAACAACTCTCCATCGTTGCCTCTATTCATGGCAAATTACGAGAAGCCTTAACCAAACTTTCTAAGACCACTGAAGTAATCAGTGTTGCAGAAGGAGAGGAAGTGTAGGGATTGATAGATTAGATAGAGGACTAACGTTCCTTGAGATAAACTCTTTGTTCACTAACCCCACAGTCTTACACTACCGCCATGTCGCTTTTCTGTGATTTGATCCCCGCTATGGACTTGATCTTGCCACCAGCAAGGGGCTCGTTCTCTGGTACAATAGACGGTTCATGAAGAATTTCATTCGTAATTTTTCCATCATTGCCCACATCGATCACGGCAAAACCACCTTGACCGATCAATTACTGCGCAAAACAAACACGATTGCCGAGCGCGATATGGAAGAGCGGATGATGGATAGTAATCCCATCGAAAAAGAACGCGGAATTACGATCAAATTAGCTCCAGTACGGATGAATTATGTTTTTGAGGGACAAACGTATACCTTAGATCTGATCGATACCCCTGGACATGTGGACTTTGGATACGAAGTGAGTCGGTCCTTAGCTGCGTGTGAAGGAGCTTTACTGGTTGTTGACGCAACGCAAGGGATTCAAGCACAAACCATCAGTAACTATGAAAAAGCCAAAGCATTAGGACTAACGATTATACCGGTAATCAACAAAATTGATCTCCCCGCTGCGGATGCAGATCAAGTTGCCTTAGATCTGATTGAAGAATTCGGAATTGATGAAACAAAAATCGTCAAGGTGAGTGCAAAAACTGGCATCAACATCAAAGGTTTACTGCAAGCCATTGTTCAGTTCATCCCGCAGCCTACGGGGAAAGAGGAAGAACCATTACAGGTGCTTGTGTTTACGTCTCTCTACCATCCCCATAAAGGGGTGATTGCCTATGTTCGTGTGGTTTCAGGAGTATTGACCCGTGAACGACTGCAATCCATGAATACGCAGATTGATTTTGTTCCCATTGAACTAGGAGTATTTTCACCGCAGATGACTCCAATCGACCAGCTCAAAGCTGGGGAAGTCGGCTATATCGCTTCAGGATTGAAGGATGTGAAGTTGTTACGTGTGGGAGATACCATTACCTCGGTGGGAACCCCCACGACGACACCGTTACCGGGATACAAAGAGCCCCAACCAATGGTGTTCATGGAGTTTTATCCAATTGAAGGGGATGATTTTCAAGTTTTAGTCGATGCGATGGGGAAATTAGCTCTGCATGATGCTGCTTTGCAGTATCAGTCGACCCATTCCCATGCGCTGGGAAATGGCCTTCGCGTTGGCTTTTTAGGCATTTTGCATGCCACGATTGTGCAGGAACGACTAGAAAATGAGTACGGATTGGAATTAATTGCCACGTCGCCATCTGTGCGCTACGAAATCGAGCTCCATAATGGCGAGAACATTGAGATTCACTCCCCCATGGAATATCCAGATCCAGCCCAAATTTCGATCATCAAAGAACCTGTGACGATGGCGACCATCTTTACTCCCCAAGAGTACCTTGGTGCAGTGATGCGGTTATGTGAGCAACATCGTGCAACGTTGGATGGAATGGAAGATCATGGAATTCGGGTAAAAGTAACCTATCTGTTGCCGTTAGCGGAACTGATTGTGAACTTTCATGATGAATTAAAATCCGTGTCCTCAGGATTTGCGAGTCTGGAATATGAACTTTTTGATTTTCAACCCGTGAACGCAGTTAAATTAGACGTTTTGATTCATTTCGAAAAAATTGAAGCGCTCTCTCAAATTGTGGTAAGAGAGCAGGCGGAATATCTTGGTAGGCGTCTGGTAAAGAAACTCAAAGACGTTATTCCACGCCAGAACTTTGAAATAGCAATTCAGGCAGCAATTGGTGGAAAAGTTGTCGCTAGAGAAGACTTAAGCGGCTATCGAAAAGATGTGACAGCAGGGATGTATGGTGGAGATCAAACCCGTAAAGACAAGTTGTTAAAGAAACAGAAAAAAGGCAAAGCTAGAATGAAAGAGTTTGGGAAAGTGAGTCTACCTCAAGAAGCATTCTTAGCCGTGTTAGAACGATAAGCGGTTCTATGCCAGAACTCCCAGAAGTGGAAACAATACGACGACAGTTAGAACGAGAAGTCATTGCTTGTCGCATTATTAAGATTGTCATTCACCGACCGACGATTCTTCTTGGCGATAGTAATCATCTTCAAGCTCAAGCCCTACGAAGTGTCCGACGATTTGGAAAACTATTGGTGCTAGATTTTGAAAATGGATATTCCGCGTGTGTGCACTTAAAAATGACAGGGAGATTAACTCTGCAGTCATCTACAGAGAGCGTACCCATCCATACCCACTTGGAATTTCACTTGCAGCCAAATAAGACCTGGAACAGACTTACTTTTTCTGATGTGCGGCGATTTGGGTATGTTCACATCTTACCTAGTGCTCAGGTGGAGTCCTTACCTTTCATTAGGTCATTAGGGAAAGAGCCCTTAAAGGACCTTTCCTTTCAAGAATTCCAGACTGTGGTACAACAAACTGCACGAGGAATTAAAACTGTACTATTGGATCAAACCAAAATTGCAGGTATTGGTAATATCTATGCGTGTGAAGCACTCTGGATCGCACGGGTCCATCCACTGCGGAGTAGTAAGACGCTAACTTCTAGCGAACAACAACGGTTGTTTGTAGCGATCGAAGAGGTGCTGCAAGAGGGGATTGCTCGTGGTGGAGCAAGTGATAACACCTATCGCGATTTACTAGGTGAAAAAGGAAACTATCAGCAATTCTTTAAAGTTTATGGAAGGAATGGAGAACCCTGCGTTCGTTGTGAGTCACCCATTGAACGAATGGTCATTGGGGGACGTGGGACTTGGTTTTGTCCAACGTGTCAACAAGACACACAATAAGATATGGCACGTTGTTTAATTAAACAGTTAGTTGTAACGCACTTTAGAAACTTCTCGTATCAGGAATTTTCATTTGATTCCGACGTGACCTGGATTGTTGGAAACAATGGAAAAGGGAAGACAAATACACTCGAATCCATTGGACTGTTATCAACAGGGAAAAGTTTCAAATCCCATCTGCTCTCCGATTGTGTTCAAACAGGATACGATGTTGCGCATATCGAAGCGAATGTGCAAGTGGAAGCAGATGCAGAGAAGATTGGGTTGAGTATTGTTTCTGCAACGAGCCAACTATCGAAGCGTGCGTCGACACGGTTTAAACGCAATGGCACAAAGAAACGACGCGGCGATGTAACTGGATTGTTAAAAACAATCGTATTTCGTCCTGAAGATCTAGAAATAGTGACCCAGGGGCCCAGTGTTAAACGAGATTATTTAGACACGGTATTGATTCAAGTGAGTCGTTCCTATGCGCATTCTCACAAGGAATATGAAAAAGCTCTAAAACATCGCAACAAGTTAATTTTGCAGCTTCGTGAAGGAGCTGTCGGTCGGAAAGAATTTGTTTTTTGGGACACACTTTTGATTAAACATGGTGATGTGCTTACTCGGGAACGGGAACGTTTTATTCACTTTATTAATACCTATGCAGGATTTCCCTTGCAAGGCCATATCCAGTACGACCATTCACTGATGAGCGAGGAGCGATTACATCAGTATGCAGTTGCTGAAGTAGCAGCGGGGAAGACATTGGTGGGTCCTCATCGCGATTCGTTAGAGGTCCGTTTGGATGTGGGAGAAGGTAGAGTACTCGATGTCGGTCGTTTTGGGTCGCGAGGGCAGCAACGCCTAGCTGTTCTCTGGCTCAAGATTGCCGCTCTGCAATTTGTTGAGCAAGAAACGAACGAAATTCCAGTCTTACTCTTAGATGATATCTTTTCAGAGCTTGATGACACGAATCGACAGTTAGTCACATCACTTTTTGACGGTAGACAGGTGATCGGAACCAGTGCAGAGCCGGAAATAAGTCTGCCAGAGTTGACGAGTAGCACAACTCTGCATCTTGATTGAAGCAACTTGGTTCTCTAGCTGGTAATGGGATACAATGTTCTAGCTATGGAACTAGATCTTGAGCACTATCTATCGTCGATCCATCGACTGTCGCCCACTTCCCACAAAGGTCAAAATGGCAAGGTATTGGTAATCGGTGGTAGTGAACTATTTCATGCCGCATCCCGTTGGGCGTTAGATGTTGTTGCCTCCATGGTCGACATGGTGTTCTATTCTTCTGTACCACTCAATAATGAGCTCATTCGAGAGGCAAAAGGGGAGTTTTGGAGCGGGGTGATCGTCCCGCGCTCTGAGTTAGAGAATTATTTGACCGAAGCTGACGTGCTTCTCATCGGTCCAGGAATGACGCGGCAGACAGAACTGGAGACTACGTTTGAGCATCTTAATGAGCAAGACTGGAACACCAATACCTATAAAATCACCAATTATTTATTACAAAAGTATCCTGAGAAAAAATGGGTCATTGATGCCGGTGCATTGCAAATGGTAGAGCCACGGTTGCTTAAAGAGACCATGATCTGTACGCCACATCAAGGAGAATTTATCCAGTTAGCCAAGAAAGTAGATGTGACGTTAGGCCCAGATCAGGTGACGAATACCCAGCAATTAAGTCAGTCACTAGAGAATGTAACGATTGTGCAAAAAGGAGAAGTGGACGTTGTCTGCCAAGGACCGAAGACACAATTGGTTTCTGGGGGGAATGCAGGGATGACAAAGGGTGGGACTGGAGATGTGTTAGCGGGTTTAATTGCGGGTTTGTATACCATGAGTGATGATCCATTTTCCGTTGGAGTCATTGGGAGCTATGTCAATAAAGCCGCGGGTGATCAATTATTTTCGCAAGTGGGACCGTTTTATTCAACCCAACAACTGGTGCTGCAAATTCCCAAAGTTCTCAATACGCTTTTCTATCAGACTTAGCTGTATTGAGGACAATCACCTTGCTATACTAGCAAAATGACTACACACTCTCTAAAAACTCGGTTACTCAAACAGCGTCGTTTTCGTCAACTATTGGTGGGATCTGTTGTGTTATCTCTTTTCTTAGGCATCATCATTGTTCCGATTGAATCTTCGGCCCCTGGTGCGACCATTCGAAATACCAGTGATGGACTCTGGTGGTCCATCCAGACACTAACGACTGTTGGATATGGGGATGTTACGCCGCTAACGGACTTGGGAAGAGTACTGGGTGTTTTTATGCAGGTGTTAGGGGCGGTGATGTTTGGTACCTTGATTGCATTGATTAGTAGTTCTATGAGTCGAACCCAGGAAGAATTCTATTGGGAGCGCTTATTTGAGAGACTAGATCGTATTGAAAGTAGAGTGGAAGAGGTTGAGAAGCGGAGCGGATACTTGATTTCACATGACTTAGAGAAAAAGTAGGGCAAGAAACTCCACGAACACTATTTTTTCTTAGACTTCTGGTCCTTGGAAGCATCCTCTTTTTGTTCTAGGCGTTCTTGAATCCACGCTAATTGGAGCGTGAACAAGACCACGATTGCGGTGATCCCAACTGCATAAATAAGTTGTGCAATAATCCCAGATCCCTTGCTAATATAGGGCTTTATAAACTCGTCAATAAAGCGACGAATGACATCGTTCCAAGCAAGGGCTGCCACTAATGAGAACCCACTGGAGGCTAGGGTGGCCATTTGACGGACAACATTTAAGGGAACCTGTTTGGCTTTCTGCATCGGGACGCGTGACATAGAAAGATAGAGTATACAAAAAAAACGCTCCTAAGTCGAGTCTGCATCTTTTTTTTAAGCGATTCACACACTTGTGTTCTCCGCAATTCGTGCAAGAATAAGGCTACATTATTTTAAGATCTATGTATCAACCCACCTATCACATTAGTAATAACTTATTAAAGTACATTGGTCGTATCGAAGCGTGCAAAGAGGTAATTACTAATGCTCCGTTGGTCCCCGCCTGGGAAGCGAAGTTTAGGGATGAAGCACGGGTTCGAACCATTCACTTCGGAACGCGTGTAGAAGGAAATGAGCTTTCCAAAGATCAAGCAGCATTGTTGATGCAGGTGGAAGGGACAGGTGATGCGGCTACCTTAGGTGAACAAGTGGGTGTACTGGCTCGCTCGCGGGATATTCAAGAAGTATTAAACTATCGAGAGGTTTTACGTTGGATTGATGAGTGGGGGAATTACACGACACGAAACTTAGAGTATAGCGAACACATTTTACGAACACTTCATCAATACACCACCAAACAGATCTTACCGGCGGACCAAGTAGGAAGTTATCGTAACGCTCAGGTTGTCATACGATCCGCAACAGATGGCGAAGTGGTTTTTCGTCCTCCACTTTTTGTTCAAATTCCAACCTTAATTTCAGAGCTAATGGCATGGTTAAACGCGCCACAGAATAAAGAAATTCATCCCATGATTAGGGCTGGAATTGCCCATTATGAACTAGTACGAATACACCCTTTTATCGAAGGAAACGGACGAACTGCGCGTGCGTTCATGTTACTCATCATGTATGCAGAGGGGTACGACATAAAGAAGTTGTTTAGTCTGGAAGAATATTTCGACCGAGATATCGACGGTTACTATCAAGCCATTCTATCGGTACAGCGATCCGCAACGTTGGATATGACCTACTGGCTTGAGTATTTTTGTTTTGGTTTAGCCATAGAACTAGAACGTGTAAAACAACAAGTACTCAAACTATCCCAAGATGCCAAGTTAAAAAGTTCCTTAGGTGGAGTTCAAATTGCCTTATCAGAACGACAAATTGCTATCCTTGAGCTTTTACAAGAAAAGAAAAGCCTTACCACGTCGGATGTACAACACATTTTGCCCTTAATTTCGACTGATACGATTCTTCGTGACTTAAAAGACATGATGAATAAAGGGTTAATAAAAAAAGAAGGTGTTACGAAAGGTGTTGTGTATTACTTAAAAGAACGATAGCCAGGGGCTCTTTTTTTAGTTATTAGGTTTCTTTTCCTAGACTTTTTAGGATTACCATGATCCAATACCTGGTATGACGTTCCATGATTTTTCCGCTGTTTTGCAAAAAATTGAGTTCACCTCTTCTCGAAATGAAATCACAGAGATGTTAGCTGGTCTTTTTACAGAGCTTAATCCCCAAGAGATTGATGCGGCGTGCTGGTTATTGTTAGGTCGGATTGTGCCTCCATACGAAGGTTTAGAATTTCAATTTGCCGAAAAAATGCTGATGCGTGCGTTGGCACGAACTTATGATTACACCGTGGAGAAGATCAGTGCCGATTACAAGGTTAGAGGAGATTTGGCAGACGTAGTAGCTACCTACGCTGCAACGTCCACCACGCAATCCATGCTCTCAATATCGCAAGTGTACGACGCTTTATCGCGCATTGCGAAGGAAATTGGCCAAGGTAGTCAGGATCGCAAGATTGAACAGGTGAGTGAGCTTCTCACTGCTTTAGACAGTGTCTCCGCCAAATTTGTGGTACGAATTCTCCTAACGCGGTTACGCTTGGGCTTTTCCGATATGACGTTGCTCGATGCGTTGTCCTGGGCGAAGGTTGGAGATAAAAGCGCGCGAAAATCATTAGAAGACGCATATCAGCTCAAATGTGATATCGGAAAATTGGCATCGCGTTGGATGGAGCAAGGATATGAAGGGATTAACACCATTGATATCGAAATAGGAATCCCCATTCAGCCCGCTCTCTGTCAACGCCTGAAAACTGCCACAGAAATGATAGAGAAAATGGGAAAGATTTTTGCAGAGAGCAAATTTGACGGCACTCGGGTGCAGATTCATATTCAACCTCCGGTAGTCTCGACAGACTGGACAGTACGTACGTTTACCCGTTCTCTAGAAGAAAGTAGTGCAATGTTTCCTGAACTTCATCAGGTGAGTACCATTTTTAGGTCTCACAGCTTGATTCTAGACTGTGAAGCCATTGGATATGATCAGTCGACAGGAAAGTTACTCCCGTTCCAAGAAACGATTCAGCGCAAGAGAAAACATGATGTGGAATTGTTTTCCCAACAGGTCCCCTTAAAGTTTTTTGTCTTTGATGTTTTATTCCTCGATGGTCAAAGCTTGATTCATATCCCTCTGGTGGAACGAAAGAAAATTCTTCATGAGTTGTTTACGCAGATCCAAGGGAAGGATCATCCTTTTATTGAATCGGAAACATTGGTGACCAGTGATGCTACCCAGCTTCGTTTGTTTCATAAAAAACAACTTGAAGCGGGTTTGGAGGGGGCGGTTATCAAAAAATTTGACTCCCCGTATCAGCCAGGACGAAAAGGATGGAGCTGGGTAAAATTTAAAGAAGAGGAAACTGCGGAAGCGAAGTTGTCGGACACCATTGACGCAGTGGTAATGGGCTATTGGTATGGGAAGGGGAAGCGAAATCAGTTTGGTCTGGGGGCTTTCCTTATTGGAATCGCAGGACCCGAGGAACGCATTCTGACTCTTTCCAAAGTAGGCACTGGGTTATCTGATGACCAGTGGAGAGAACTTAAACGACGGACGGAGTTGCTGGTGACGGTGAATCAGCCAGGCAGCTACATTGTAAATAAAGCGTTAATTCCAGATGTCTTTATAGAGCCAGCAATTATTGTTGAAGTAGCAGCTGACGAATTGACAAATTCACCTACGCATTCGGCAGGTCTTGCTCTCCGGTTTCCACGGTTAGTGCGATTTCGAGATGATAAATCACTTGCTTCGATCACAACCCAATCGGAGTTACAAAGCATTCGTTAAGGAGATGAAAGCGCCGCATGAATGACGGTTCTCAGCTGTTCGCCTGCTTGTTGGTTGTACTCCGCCATTAGTTGAAGAGATTTTTGGAAACGTGAAAGTCGTTTTGGGTTTTCAGCGATGGTTTTAAGTATCTTTATTGCTTTGAGAGGATTTTCTTCCACGTATCCCAATTTGTATTCTCGAATTAAATCTAAATTTCCGTCTTCCTGTCCACTTATATGGGTGATGGCAAAGAAGGGTGTATGCACCGCAACACTTTCAAAGAGAGAGTTTGGACCAGCCTTTCCGATGACTAAGTCGCTAGCTGCCATATAGTCATAGATGTTCGAGACAAATCCGAAAACTTTAATCTGCATGGAACTGTTTTTGTTTGCCATGTAGAAGGATTTTTTGAAAAACTGAAGGCTTCTAAACAGTGATTTATTATTCCCTGTAATAAAGATTAACTGTAATGGACTATTAATTTGAAAAAGCAGTGGAAGGATTTTAACAACCATCCCCGTGCCATCCGAACCCCCACATACTAAATAGGTCAAGATGTCGGGTTTAAGTCCTAGTTCTTTTCGTAGTTTTTCTTTTGATCGCACAGGTTTGAAACTCGGGCGCACAAACCATCCTGTTTTGAGAATTTGGCCTTTTGGAATGCCGAATTTTACTAACGTTGAATACGCTTCCTCATCAAAGACAAGATTTTTTGTAGAGTTTTCACAAATTTCTAATGGGTGGATAGTTCGTGGATTTGCCAAGGCATTGAATACTGGAATGTGATGCTTTTTGGCATAGTCAGTGCAGACTACATCGTACAGTGCATAAGTACTCACAAGGACATCCGGTTTTTCGTCTTCAATGATTTTTTCAATCTCTGGGCCATATTTTTTCAAGAAGAATCCCAATGAAAGCTCTTGCATGGCTTTATACTGCGATAGTCGATACGGAATTTTGAAGAGTGCCGGGAACAATTGATACATGGGAAGGTAGAGATTAAATTCTTTAAACGTATAGGCTACAACCTCAGTCTGAAAAGAATTTTCCAGAGATTTTTTAATTGCCTGTGCGATACTGACATGTCCTTCAGAGATGGTGAGAATAAGAATTTTTTTCATTGGTCTGTCTTTTTTGATTGTATTGCGATTACAATGGTTATTGATCTGAGTTATCAGGGTTATTGTAATATGTTCCGCCATGCATTGGATACTTCGTTCTTGGGTCTTTAAAATCGTTTTTTGTGAATGACTGAAGTGTGAATGGAATCGTTTTTAGAATTACGTTAAGGGTTCCTTCTTTTTGATACCTTCGCATGCAGAAGACATATTCTGGAGTTGGATAAATTTCAAACGTCATCTTTTTACTCACAATCCGTTGTAAAAAATCTGCATCCTCTTGAAAACTGAGTTTAGCATTAAATCCTTTTACAGATTCAAAGGCCACTTTGGTACACCCTAAGCAGGCTCCGAAAGCGTATGGTTTCTTGATCCAGGCAGAACCAACCGATAAGGCATTGTTTGCCGAGGTCAGTAGTTTATCTGCAATGCGATCGGTGTCGGGAATTGCAAACGTTGTAAAGGAGTCGGATGGCTTTTTGCTTACTTGTTCTAGTAGGGCCTGAAGATAATAGGAAGGCAGTCTGGTATCCGCATCGACAAACAAGAGTAGTTTTGCGTTGGATTTCTTCGCACCTAGATTGCGCTGAGCAGAGACATTGCGAATCTTTGAGTGAATAATCAGGGTGTTTGGATGTGTAGTTGCAAAAGTTTGTGCATGGTTGAGCGTTGAGTCCAGTGAGCCAGCATCGACAATAATGGCTTCGAACTCCTGCAGAGTCTGAACCGCGAGATCCTGCAGTAGAAGAGGAAGATAGGAATCTTCGTTTAAGGTGGGAATAATGATTGTGAGTCTCGCCTTGGTGCGCATCAGTTTATTATACCTAGACCTGATACAATCACGCTATGCAGGTTTTGGTAGGGTTAGGAAATCCAGGCGGAAAGTATCACAATACTCGACATAATCTCGGGTTTTTAGTTGTAGAGCAGGTCGCCAGTAAACTTTTGTTGACCTGGAAGGAAGAGAAAAGCACGCAATCGCTGATTGCAAAAAATGATCAATTTACGCTAGTAAAGCCGCATACGTTCATGAATAACTCAGGACTAACCGTTAAAGAAGTTGTCAAAAAAGTATCGTACTCCTGGTTGTCAGCGACAACGATTCCCTCGCTCTTTCTAATCTATGATGATCTTGATCTAGAGCTGGGGCGTTACAAAGTAGTATTTGGGTCAAGTCCGAAAATGCATAACGGTGTAAATTCCGTAAAAGAGATACTAGGGACCGATCAATTTTGGCATGTGCGTATCGGTGTCGATAGTCGAAACGGTGATCGTTCGATTCCTCCGGAGGAGTATGTACTATCGGGATTCACTGATCAGGAACAGGGAGTTATGGTGTCACTGATTGATAGTCTATCCACGCTTCTCATTGATCAGGCCTCCGCTAAAGTACTATGACAACCGATCAAAACACAAAACGGCAACCCGTGTCCTTATTTGACTTAATCAAAGATAAGGCGATGGGTGATACGAACAAATATGTCAGTCAAGAATTTCAGGATTTTGGTTATCGTTTAGCAGTTGAATTAGACGACGTTGATCATAAATCGTTATACATGAGAATGGCAAAAACCATTGATAGAAAAATCCTTGAAGCCGCACGCACCTTTGTAATTGATTCCAATGCACGGAGCAAAGCGCGTCTGTTTATGTGGAAGGTTCGTACCTTAAAAGACGAGGCAAAAAAGAAAAAAAACAACCCTTAATCTAGAATGGAGCATAGCCGTGCTGCTATGATAAAAAGATGAAACAATCGTTACATTTTCTTCTTCCTTGGATTCTCTTTTCGGTTCTGACTACTATTGTCTTTTTCTTTAAAACAACGCAAGTTCTGTATGCAGGAATGATTCTTGCTGGTCTTACAATCGGTTTTATCGTTCCGTTCTTTATTGATGCGATCACCCCAAAAATAGTAGGAAAAAAACTAGAAGTAGATGCTGCGATGGCAAAAGATGTGCTGTCAGAAGGAACCTCGGAATTGGTAGCAGGACATTTTTATTCGGATTCCCAAACTGCTAGTTTGCTTCGCTCGTATCCGTTGCTTGCGGGATACTGGGTAGCGGCTGTGTTGGTGATAACTTCTAGCACAAGTATTTTTGGTAAGGGGTTTATCCTAGGCCTTGGACTTTTTCTCATGATTGATTTATTCCTCTCTAGAGAACCAGCTATTTTGAAACGACGGTGGTTTGCTACGTTTCGAACTGGATTTACGGATCATGAATTGAGCTATTTTGTCTGGGTAAATATTGCCGTATTTTCAATTTTTTCTGTATTGACCTTGGTAATCTAGTAGGTCTTGTATGATATTTCATTGGTATGGATTCCTCATCGGACTAGGTATTCTGTGTGCTTTTGAACTTGTACGACGACAGGCGATCCGTTTTCAGATTCCACCTTCAATCATGGAGTCCTGTGTGGTGTGGATGATCATTCCTGCAGTAGTTGGGGCGCGCATCTATCACGTACTCACAGACTGGCCGTTGTATCAACAATCTTCCTGGTTCGAGTTGATTGCACTTTGGAACGGGGGACTTGGATTCTATGGAGCATTGCTAGGTGGACTACTCGGGTTACTTCTATTTGTCTCATTAAAAGGAAACAAGTCCGATTTAAAACAGTTTTCTAAAACTACCCAGCTGTTGTTACTTGCGGATTTGTTCGCGTTTGGTCTTCCGTTCGGGCAGCTAATTGGTCGTTTTGGAAACTTTATAAATACCGAAATTTATGGTTTGCCCACAAACCTTCCCTGGGCTCTCACGGTAAAGGGCGAACGATTTCATCCTCTTTTTGCCTATGAACAGGTTTGTCTGTTTTTACTTGCTATTTCTCTTTTATGGATTAGTTCAAAAAAGAGGCTTGTTCTTGGTAAGGGACAATACTTTGCAATCTATCTTGTAGCGTATGGAATTAGTCGATTCTGGTTAGAGTTTTTACGGTTGGAAACGGCGCGTTTTTCAGGGATCTTTGCACTTTTTAGTATTGCCCAATGGGTCTCAATAGGGTTGATGAGTGGTGGGATTTTACTATTCTGGGTGCGTCGACATGCGTTAAAGAAAAAAGGAGCAATGGAATGGGATTTTTCACTTCAGTAAGGTTTAAATTATTGGCTTTTGGTGTGCTGCTAGCAAGTGTGATCACCGTAGGAGTTCTATTAAATAAAAGAGACTCCGCGACCTCGCATCGTTTGCTACACATTAATTCACGCACACTAGAAGTTGAAATAGCGGATGACCCAAATGAAATTACGCTGGGTCTAAGTTATCGGACACAAATTGGAGCGGATGGGCTGCTATTTGTCCTTTCGAACAGGACAATCCCGGCATTTTGGATGAAAGGAATGCAATTTCCGCTCGATTTTGTTTGGATTGATGGGGATCGTGTAGTTGATCTGACTTCCAATGTCCCCATTCAGGAAAACGCAACGGACTCAGAGTTAATACTTTACCGCCCAAAAGTTGCAGTAACCCAAGTGTTGGAGCTCAATGCTGGAGCGATTGAATCTTTTGGGATTAAAGTGGGGGATAGCGTCCGGCTTCAATGAAGTTCTCTATTGACGAACGATACTGGGTGGGAGTATATATAGTAGGCTATGCAAGATGCTACAAAAGATCCAGTTGCAATCAAGTTGAACAAAGCCGTTGGACAACTCCATGGAATTATTTCCATGTATCAAGAGGATAGATCGTGTCTTGAAATTGTTCAACAGGTAGCTGCAGTGCGAAGCGCGTTGTCATCCGTTGCCAAAGATATTTTATCTGGTGAGGCTAAAAAATGTGCACGGAGTCGAACACCAGAAGATTTTGATCGCGTATTAAGAACATTAGTAGAATTTTCATGAAGGGGGTAGTATGGCAACAGTTCATGTTAGTGATGATCAATTCGAAGATCAAGTATTAAAGTCTGATTTACCAGTGTTGGTAGATTTTTATGCAGAATGGTGTGGACCGTGCAAAATGGCCGCTCCTATTCTGGAAGAACTTTCAACAGAATATGAAGGGAAACTAAAAATCGTAAAAGTTGATGTTGACCAATCTCAAAAAGCAGGAGCGTACGGAGTCATGAGTATCCCTACCGTAGTGATGTTTAAAAAGAATGCTTCTCGAGTTGTGGAAGAGGTCGATCGTCAAATCGGTTTTGGCGGAAAAGCTAAATATGAGGAAATGATTAAAAAAGTTGTATCCGAATAACGAGGTAAATTCGTTCTAAGGTAACGTATGTCAAACATCGCAGATGTCATTATTATTGGATCCGGACCAGCAGGGTGGACCGCGGCCATTTATTTAGCCCGCGCTGATTTAAAGCCTATTGTATTTGCTGGGGAAAAGAGCGGTGGTCAACTCATGTTAACTACCGTTATCGAAAATTTTCCTGGATTTCCCAAAGGGATTGATGGACCAGAGTTGATGATGAACATGCGAGAGCAAGCAGCAGCATTTGGAACTCAAATTCTGGATAAGAACATTACCAAAGTAGACTTTACCAATTCCCCTTTTAAAGTGTGGTCGGGAGAGACCTTGTATGAGTCAAAGTCGGTGTTGATTTCAACTGGGGCGGAAACAGTTTGGTTGGGTGTACCTGGCGAAGAAAAATTAATTGGACGAGGTGTGAGTAGCTGTGCTGTCTGTGATGCCGCCTTTTTTAAGGAGAAAGATACGGTGGTTGTGGGCGGTGGTGATGCAGCAATGGAAGATATCTTAGCGCTGACAAAGTTTGCAAAATCGGTAACAGTCTTACATCGTCGTGACAGTTTTCGAGCGTCCAAAATCATGCAGGATCGTGTTTTGAACCATCCGAAAGTTACTGTACGCTGGAATTCTATTGTCAAAGAAGTACGTGGAACTGGGAAATTGGAAGAGATTGTGATTGAAAATGTTTTGACTCAGGTGAATGAAACAATGCATGCGGATGGTCTGTTTGTTGCCATTGGACATCAACCTTCTACAGCTCTTTTTAAGGATTCGCTTGTATTAGATGAGAAGGGTTTTATTGTGACGCGCCTAGGTTTAGCGAAACAAGGGGCTGAGCAGGCTCTGGCGCATCTAGGTGAGCATGGATTTGTACAACATCCTGCGATGACTTCGATTGAAGGAGTTTTTGCTGCAGGGGATTGTGTCGATTTTCGTTACAAACAAGCAATCACCGCAGCGGGATTAGGTTGCATGGCGGCCTTGGATGTGCAGTGGTGGTTAGAGTCCAATCAAACGTAGTTTGATTGTGACTATGTTCAAGCTGGTGTTTCACGTATACTATTTCGTGCAGTTACCCTATTCGTACACAATTATAATGCTGCTCTAAAGGAGTTTAGGTATGGCCAGTTTTATTGAAGAACAAGCGACAGTCTTGTCGGTTGTAAGCCAAATAGTTAGTGCTGTTGCGCTAGCAGTACTCGCGCTTGTTGCCTTACTGCTTTGGCGAGGTGGTGGACTATCTTTGGGATCAGCCGGATCAGGAACTGGAACACCATCTGCAGCAGAGCCAGCAGCCGCTCCAGAAGAAGTGACCCAACTAACGGATGCGCAGTGGGAGGAAGTTATTAAAGACGCTCCTGCAGCAAAAGGAAATAATAATGCCAAAGTCACGATGGTTGAATTCACTGATTATCAATGTCCATTCTGTGCCAGGTATTTCACCGATACCTACAGCCAGATTATCAAGAACTTCGTGGATAGCGGAAAAATTAAATACGTAACTCGAGATTATCCGTTACCGTTCCATGCCAATGCAAATATTGCCTCGCAAGCAGCGCGTTGCGCAGGGGATCAGCGAAAATATTGGGAGATGCATGACAAGTTGTTTGCTAACCAAGCAAGTTGGAGTGAAGGAGATCCCAAAGCGAAATTTGAACAATACGCAAAGGAAATTGGGATTAACTCTGGCAACTTCCTAAAGTGTATTAACGATGGGAAATACAAACAAGCTGTTGATGCGGATATGGCACTCGGAACAAAAGTCGGGGTCTCAGCAACTCCATCTTTCGCAGTCAATGGAAAAATGATTGTTGGAGCGTATCCCTACGCTGAATTTGAAAAAGCAATTAACGAAGCTTTAGGCAATTAAGTTTCACTCGAAATTACCTACCTCCCCACAGATTGTTGATTCATAACACTGTGGGGATTGTGGTATCCAGACACAAATCTAAAATAAAACAGGGTATAATTGGCGGATGCGCAACCTTATCCTGATTCTCACTACGATCTTTTTGTTTACACTGGGCACGAACACGCTTTATGCACAAGAACCTTCCCTTGAGGAAGCAAGTGAATCGGCAACCTTATCAGGTGAATTATCTACTCCGAGTGCACAAACACTACCGACAGTTCCTCCGGTCATTCAATCGATTGGCTCGAGTAATATTACTGAGAGTCAAGGTGTAGCAGAAAATCGTTTACAGGATTTGCTAGATCAACAGCAAATTGGACCACTTCAACCGTTAAACTTGCTCCAACATGCAGTTCGACGAGCAGTGGCATCGGACATTCCCATCACGACTGTTGCGTTTTTACTTTTGTTCCCCTTAATTGCAACTGTCATTGCGTTTGCCCGACATATCGTTGGTCTCTCCGGGTTGTCGATGTATGCCCCCGCTGCTTTATCGGTTGCACTGATTTCTATTGGCATTGTGCCAGGGACGATTCTTTTTTTAGGAATTATTTTATTTGGAACAGTGTCTAAGACCATTCTAACGCGCTTCAAACTACCGTATTTGCCGCGAACAGCGATGGTGTTGTGGTCAGTATCTTTAGGAGTTTTTGGATTGCTCATGATTTCCACCTCGATCTCGTTTTTCCCTCTCTCAATCTTGAATGTTTTTGCTCTCTTAATCTTAATTTTACTTTCCGAAAACTTTTTGGAACTCCAAGCATCACTATCGCCCTCTGCAGCAATGCAACGTGTTTTTGAAACATTTGTTCTAGGATTTTTGTGTGCATTGATCTTAGGTTCTGAGATCATTCAGTCGATTGCAATCTTGTATCCGGAAGTGACACTAGTTGTTATTGCGATTACCAATATCGTCATTGGGCGCTATCTTGGATTACGTTTCACAGAATTATTGCGATTCCGTTCCATCATTGAGACTGAAGAATAACTCTATGGTAAAACCGGCTCACATTCTCGGATTAAACGCCCGAAATAATGTCTATGAACCACTAAATCCCAAAAGTGCGACACGTTTTGGGACGTCAAAATTGCGTGCTAAAAACTTTTTAGCCAAACACGGAATTACCGTTGCAAAACTTTTTGCACGTATTGACTCACTTGAAGAACTTCAACATTTCGATTGGGAACAAGCGGGAAATTCATTCGTGATTAAACCTGCAAATGGTAGTGCGGGTAAAGGCGTACTCGTGATCAAACGTAAGAAAAAAAACGAGAAAGTATGGATTGATTTGGAAGATAAGCACCTTACTCAGCAAGATTTAAATTTGCACGGCAGAAATATTTTAGAAGGAGAGTACAGTACCTGGGGAAGTCAGCCAGTAATTATTGTGGAAGAGCGTGTCCCAGTGCATCCCGATCTTGAACAATATGTCGAACTTGGTACTCCCGATATTCGGGTCATCGTTTTTAATAAAATTCCAGTGATGGCAATGATTAGAATTCCTACCAAAGAATCCGGTGGTCGTGCCAACCTTCATCAAGGTGCGTTAGCCTTAGGCATTGATATGGGAACTGGTGAAACTACTTTTGGAGTGAGCGGCGGAAATCGAATCTTTTCTACTATTCCTGGGACGGATGTTAAGACTGCAGGCATTACAATTCCGTATTGGACTGATGTCCTAAAAACCGCAGTTCGGGCTGCGAACGCAACAGGATTTATGTATATGGGAGCTGATATCTTTTTGCATCCTGAGAAGGGGCCGATGATCGCTGAATTAAATCGCGCTCCAGGATTATCTATTCAGTTGGCAAACCGCGCAGGTTTGAAGCGTCGATTAACACGGGTGGAAGAAATGGAAGCGCGTAATGTCTCACACGCTGTTCGTATCGCTCAAGCATTATTTGCCAATGATGTTCCGGCTCATCTGGGATTAGAAGGAGATTTGACGATCGTAGCTCCTAAAGAAGAAATTACTATTTACGATGATAATGCAAAAACGCATCCGGTATTCGCAACGATCAACACTGGTCGTTTTCGAAGTGCAATCGCAGCTACTTTTGCCAAGGAATTAGGGTTGTTCGATCCTTCCGATTTATTGTGGAATCAAGAGGTGGAAGGGGAAGGGAAACTGCCCGTGATTGAAGTTCAATTCAAATTGAAACATCGAGTGATTACGACGCAAATGGTGGTAAGTAAAAGGGTAGCCGCTAAGATCCCTGTTGAAATTGGTCGGAATGACTTACAAGGTTTTTTAGTTGGCCAAGTATAGCGTATGACCATGACATTGATTCAAAAAATTAACCCACTCAACAAAGAAGAAGAGAAAAAGAAGTTTTTCTTTGATCCAAACTATAATCCACAGTTTGTGTATGCAGAAAAGATTACACAAAAAGAATTGCTGAAATACTCATCAATCTCTTCAGAATATCTACCAACCGCAATGAAAATTCTTGAACATATTAAAAAGAAATATGAATCTCATGAAAAATATCTGGAGGTTATTCGTGAGTCGTTATTGACACAAGAGGAAGTTGAAAAAGAAATTGCAGTCTTTTTAGAAAACGAAGGATTGTCCAAACTGGTAAAAGTGGTGTTTTCGGCACAAACAATTGCTCGAACATCGATGTATCACAACACCATCACCATTCGTTTGCCCATCGAATTTTCTCATTCAAGTTTGATGGGAATGTTGTATCACGAAGTAGGGACACATCAGTTTCGATCGATGAATGATCGAAAGCAACTGTGGTATGGAAAACAGCATGAATTTAAAATGTCGCCTTACTATACCACCGAGGAGGGGTTGGCAGTTTTACATGCGCTGATCCCACGTGTAAATGATGATCGACTTTTGCGCCGTCAGGCAATTAATTACTTTTGCGTAGAGTATGCCAGCAAACATTCGTTTAGTGAGCTCTTTTCGGCCCTTAAGGAGTATGTACCTGATCTCACAAAGAGATGGGATTACTGTGTCAGAGTTAAACGAGGGATTACCGATACCTCGTTACCAGGAGCATTCTCAAAAGATCAAACGTATTTTAAAGGGGCAATTGAAGTCTGGAAATGGCTGCGAGAGCACAACCACGATGCAACCCCGTTATACATTGGCAAAGTGGCGATTGAAGACGTTGATCGATTACAGCATCTTTCAAACGTACAACCCTTACTTGTTCCGTCATTCCTAGCTTCCAATCGGGAACAGTATGCCAAAGCAATTGATGAAATTGGGAAAATCAATTTTTTTGAAAAGTAATTATTAAGTGTCTACATGCTATGCCAACAATTACAGCTACAGTGCTTTCTGCTGAACTACGAAACAGAGGATTCGAGGTTTCCTTTACTCAGGACGATTCACTGGTACTAATCAGTAAAGGAATTAAAACATTTTTTCTACATGACGCGATCACTCCCTCGCAAGGTGGTTCAAATATTAGAGTGGTTCGGGATAAATACCTTTCAAAAATAATATTAGACAGGAATAAGATTCCTACCGCACCCTGGGTTAAGGTGAATAGGTCGACTATCAATCAAGCTTCGACATTGCAGTTTCCAGTTGTAATAAAGCCGACTAATTTGTATGGAGGGATGGGGGTTGTAGTCGGTGTCAACTCCTTGGAAGGAATACAGGATTATCTGGATGCAAATTCGCAATATTCCGAAGTGCTAATTGAGGAAACATTGTTTGGTCCAGACATCAGAATTCTTATTGTACAAGGAAAATTTTTTGCGGCGGTTAGTAGAGTGCCACCGACGTTAACAGGGGATGGTACTTCTACAGTTACGCAATTATTAGCAGTTGAAAATCAGTTTCGAACACAGCAAAAAATTAATCAAGAAAAAACTGGTGTGTACAAATTCGATTTGGATCCTATTAGGGACGATAAGGAAATTGATATCACTTTAGGATTATCTGGTTATTCTAGGGAGAGTATTTTCCCAGCTGGAGAAAAAGTGGCAGTGCGAAGAAACTCAAATGTCTCAAGCGGAGGGACCGCCATTGATGTTACCGATTCGATTGGAACGGAGCTTCGCCAACAATCGGAGCTTATTGCAAAAGCTTTTGGAGTAACAATACTTGGTATTGATGTGATGACGACTGATCCTAGTAAACCACTTGATTACAAAGCTAAATCTGGAGTAGTAGAGGTCAACGCATCACCAGGAATAGGGTTGCATCTATTTCCTGTTTCGGGAGAATCTCGAAATCCGGTGCCTCTAATCTGCGACGAAATTGTTGCCTACTATACAAGGATTTCAGAATGAATTGATACAATACAGACATGAAAGTTGCCTTAGGCATGTCTGGAGGAGTAGATTCTTCCGTCTCACTTGTTCGCCTTTTAGAAGCTGGTCATGATGTGACTGGAGTGTTTTTGGAATGCTGGAAAGCTCCTGGATGTCGTGCCGAAGAGGATCGTAAAGATGCGTTAACAGTAGCATTGAAATACAACATTCCGTTTAAAGTACTTGATTTTAAAGAAGCGTATAAAAATACCGTGGTCGAATATTTTTTCACGGAATACGAGGCAGGCAGAACGCCCAACCCCGACGTCCTGTGTAATAAGGAAATTAAGTTTGGTTTATTTTATGACTGGGCGATGGAGCAGGGTTTTGATGCAGTAGCCACCGGTCATTATGCTCAGATATCAAATTCGTCACCTGGGAAGTACGAGCTGACTCGGAGCGCGGATGAACATAAAGACCAAACCTACTTTTTGTATCGGTTACAAACCAGTCAACTCCCACATGTTCTTTTCCCGATCGGTGATTTAACGAAACCGCAAGTCCGTAAGCTCGCGCTAGCGCATGATTTGCCTGTTGCCACAAAACCAGATAGTCAGGGAATTTGCTTTATTGGGGAAATAAATGTGCATCAGTTCCTAAAAGACCGTTTAGGAGAACAGCCGGGGGATGTCGTGGATGTGCAAGGAAATACTATCGGTAGACATACTGGACTCTGGTTTTATACTATTGGGCAACGCCACGGGTTCGAATACTCTGTCCATTCGACTGAGCAGGGCGTCTCCAAACATGCGATTCCGCCTTTTTATGTAATTGCAAAAAATAGGAAATCGAATCAGTTAATCGTGGGCTTTGGCGCCGAAACCTATCAACAGCAGTTTAGTGTAGAAAATTTACATTGGCTGTGTAAGCCTACTTTGGCTCTTCATGTGCGCATACGCCATACTGGCCAACTCCTTTCTTGCACGCTGTCGGAAACGGATCAACAGGGAATAGTGACACTTGATTCTCCCGTTCAAGGAATCGCACCGGGGCAAAGTGCGGTATTTTATCAAGACAAGCAGTGCATGGGTGGTGGAATCATCGTTGAAACGGCTTAAAAACACTGTAGCCAGTTTAAGGGTGGAAGTTTCGCTTAATTTTTGGTATAATGCCCGCGACTATGCGAAAACTACTCATCAGCACTGTTCTCGCCCTCACTTCTGTCTTTTTTAGTTACTCTGCTGCTTTCGCTCAGGGTGTTTGTAACCAACGCTGTGATGTGGATCAGGATTGTGGCCAAGGATATCGTTGTTATGTCGGAGTCTGCCGACTGCAAAGTTGCCCCGCCAGTAACACCTGTGCTTGTGCTGGACGTCCAACAGCGACTCCAACGCCAGTTCCTACCGCACCATTAATTACGCGTCCAACGGCAGTTCCCACTAAATCGCCGACGCCGATACCAACGCCAACTGCATCCCCTAAACCTACTGCTACCCCCACGCCAACACCGTCACCGACGCCAAAACCGACTGCCACGGTATTGCCTAGTACATCAAGTGCAACCTTAAAGCAAAGTCCAAAAACAGGCTTTGGAGCTCTAGAGCTCCTTCTTGTTTCATTCATGCTGTTTATCGTCGGAAATGTGCTGGCGCATAAAAACATCCTGTTTACGATCAATCAGTTGTCTGCCTTTGAGTTACGTCAGAAACGACGCCAACAGCAAAGAGAAACCATCAACCTCTAGAGAATCCCTTTTCCCCTTGACAATAAATTAGCACTCCTATATATTCAGTGCTAAGATGATTGATCTTACCTCAAGACAAGTTCAAATTTTGCGATCGGTTGTGGAAGAGTATATTAATACAGCTGAACCGGTAGGGTCGGATACCATTGACCGCAAATTTAACCTTGGTGTTTCTCCAGCTACCATTCGTAACGAAATGGTCTATCTGACCAAGAATGGCTATCTAAAACAACCACACACTTCTGCTGGACGTGTTCCCACCTCTCTGGCAATAAAAATCTATGTCCGAGATTTAATGCGCGAAAAAGATCTCTCAGTTGCCGAAGAAGTGACATTTAAAGAGCGTATCTGGCAGAAACGTAGTCAAATGACTCAGCTGTTGCAGGAGTCAACGCGAATGTTGGCGCAACGGGCCCATGCGGTCGGAATTGCTGTCACTGATGATAAGCAGATCTTTATTTCCGGTTCTTCTCAACTATTGTCCATGCCAGAATTCTTTGATATTGATTCCATGCGTGCAGTTCTTAACCTATTAGACGAAGTAAGTGCGTTAGAAGAAATTTTTGAACGATTTTCTGGTGAACAATCGGTCCGTGTGGTCCTTGGGGAAGAACTAGGCAATGATTTCTTAGATTCTGTGGGCTTTATTTTCACTGATTTTCAAGCAGCTGGTCATCATTGTTGGATAGGTTTGATTGGAAGTAGTCGATTTGACTATCCTTACGTTGTTCCAATGATGCGCTATTGCAAAAGCTGTATCGTCGAAGTGGTTGGACCGTAGTATCCACAAAAAAGGAGAAGTATGCCGGATAGTAAGAAAAAAAAGTTAGAAGAGCATGATGAACAAGAATCATCGAAAGTGATTGAGTCTGCAACGGAAAATGACCAAGAAAAAACAGATCTAGACGAGCAATTTCAAGAGCTTCAACGGAGAGCTGAAGTGTCAGAAGAGAAATACAAACGCGCATTGGCAGACTATCAAAATTTGGAACGCCATATGGCAGAGGCCAATTTGCGGATGGTGAAGTTAGCAACTAAAGAGTTTGTGGAGAGTTTGGTAGGCCCGTATGATCATTTGCGGATGGCAGCATCGCATTTGCATGATAAAGGTTTGGAAATGGTCTTGCGACAATTTCAACAAGTGTTTGAAGTGCAAGGACTGGAAGAAATCAATCCTACCGATGAAGAGTTTAACCCTGAGATCATGGAAGCAGTTGAAACGAAAGAGGGGAAAGTGAACGTGGTACTTGAAGTTGCCCAAGTTGGGTATCGTTTAAATGGAATTGTGATCAAACCTGCAAAAGTAATTGTAGGGAAGTCACAGTAATAAAAAAATTACAGTATTCAATGAAGGAGGAAGTATGGGAAAAATAATAGGTATTGATTTAGGAACCACCAATAGTGCGGTAGCCGTCATGATGGGTGGAAAACCAAAAGTTATTCCAACCGCTGAAGGGACGAATACGTTCCCATCGATTGTCGACCCCACTACACGTACGGTGGGAGCCACCGCTAAACGTCAAATGATTTTAAAGAGTGACAAGATTATTAACTCTGTAAAGCGACTCATGGGACGGAAATTTTCTGATCCTGAAGTGAAAAAGACACTCGAACACGTCTCCTACAAAATTGTCGCAGGTAAAGACAACATGGGAGTCGTTTCTGTGGATGGAAAAGACTACACCCCTCAAGAAATTTCAGCGATGACTCTTGGCAAAGCCAAAGCGGACGCGGAAGCGTTTTTGGGTGAAAAAGTAACCCAAGCAGTGATTACTGTTCCTGCCTATTTTGACGACGCACAACGTCAAGCGACCAAGCAAGCGGGTGAAATCGCAGGCTTGAAAGTTGAGCGTATTTTAAACGAACCGACAGCAGCCGCTCTTGCCTATGGTTTAGATCAAAAGAAGGCTGGCTTAATTGCTGTGTACGATCTTGGAGGAGGAACCTTTGATATCTCAATCCTTGAGATTGGTGACGGTGTGTTTGAAGTAAAGTCTACCAATGGAAATACCTTCTTGGGTGGAGATGACTTTGATGGTCGAATCATTGATTGGATCGTTACAGAATTTAAGAAGGAAAGCTCTGTCGATTTGAAGAAAGACAAACAAGCTTTACAGCGTGTCAAAGATGCCGCGGAAAAAGCAAAAATCGAGCTGTCATCAACGCAAACCTCAGAAATCAATCTGCCGTTCATTACCCAAGGTGCCGATGGTCCGTTACATTTGACCATGACGTTAACTCGAGCCAAGCTCGAAGAGCTCGTCGATGACTTAATTTCTGGTTCCTTCAAGCCAGTCGAACAAGCACTCAAAGATGCGGCCGTGAAAAAGAGTGAAATTTCTGAAGTTGTACTGGTTGGTGGAATGACCCGAATGCCAAAGATTCAGTCCGAAGTAGAGAAATTCTTTGGAAAAGAACCACATAAAGGGGTAAACCCTGACGAAGTTGTTGCGGTAGGAGCTGCTGTCCAAGCTGGAGTCATTACTGGAGATGTCAAAGATGTCGTACTTCTGGATGTCACCCCGCTAACCTTAGGGTTAGAAACATTAGGTGGAGTACGTACGCCGTTGATCCCACGTAATACCACGATTCCTACCAGTAAATCACAGGTCTTTAGTACGGCTGCTGACAACCAGACACAGGTTGAGATTAATGTGTTGCAAGGTGAACGCGAAATGGCAACCGATAATAAATCCTTAGGAAGATTTATCTTGGATGGGATCCCACCGGCACCACGTGGAGTTCCCCAGGTAGAAGTAATCTTTGATATTGATACGAGTGGAATTTTGCACGTAACAGCCAAAGATAAAACTAGTGGTCAAGAGCAAAAGATCACCATTCAGAACTCAACCAATCTTTCGGAAGAGGAAGTAGAAAAGATGGTCAATGAGGCTGAGAAGCATCGTGAAGAAGATGAGAAAAAGAAAAAACTCATTGAGGCACGGAACCAAGCTGAACACACCGTCTTTGAACTACGTAAGCAACTAAAAGACTACGGGGCTCATCTTGCAGATGCCGATAAAGAGGGCATTGAGAAGAATGTGAATGCTCTTGAAGAACTTGCGAAAAAGGAAGACGCTACAGAAGAGGAACTGAAGAAAGCAATGGATGAGACACTTCAGTCGGCACAAAAAATTGGTGAAGCCATGCAAAAAGCTCAAGCTGCTGGACCGCAGTCTACAGATGCTCAACCTGGCAAAGAAGAGCCACAAAAGGAAGAAGCTAAACCTGGTGATGTTGAAGAAGGTGAAGTGGTTAAAGAATAATCGTTACTCCCATAGGGGCTAGCATGAAAGCTAGCCCCTATGTATTGAAAGGATCTTTCTGTATGGCGAAATCATCAATTCGAGCGGAACTGGTGGCACTTGCGGATTACGCAATGACTGCTGAGGACAAAAAACTGTCAGTCATTGGCATTTTTGACAAATTATTTGTTCGTTCTTTTCCCAGTAGTCATGCTCGTATGTCCTTTGTCGTTACCTTTGTGGGTGAAGCCGGCAAAGAAGAAAAATTGAAATTAAAGATCCTTAGCCCTGCTGATAAAGAAGATTTTAATGCAGACGTGAATATTAATTTTGGTGACAATGGACGATTTAATTTCATCAGTAATTTTGAAGGATTTCCCTTTAATGAGGCGGGAACCTACCGTTTCATTTTTGAACTAGATGGGAAAGAAATTGTTTCCTACGGATTAGATGTTATTTTGGTCAAAGAGGAAGGTGCTTCGGCTTCAAAGGCGAATTAAGTTTTTTAAGTCCTCATTATCTGTATGGCATCCACTCGCAATTTTTACGATGTATTAGGTGTATCCAAAACGGCCACTGCAGCTGAGATTAAGTCTGCCTATCGTAAAATGGCGTTACAGTTTCATCCCGATCGCAATAAAGAAAAAGATGCGGAAACAAAGTTTAAGGAGATTAATGAAGCTTACGAAGTACTCTCGGATGAAAAAAAACGTCAGACGTATGACCAATATGGTCACTCCGCTTTTACCCAAGGCAATATGGGGAGTGCTCAAGGTAATCCATTCGCTGGAGGCTTTGGTCAACAAGGACCGTTTAACTACTCTTACACGGGCAGAGGTGGCCAGAATCCTTTTGAAGGGTATGACTTTGGTGGTTTTTCGGACCCTTTTGATATTTTCGAAAGCTTTTTTGGTGGAGGATTCTCTCGGCAAGCTCGTAAACCTCTTTACGAGTTAGAAATTGATTTCATGGATGCGGTGAATGGAGCAACCAAAGAGGTCGCCATTGATGGGAAAAAACGTACCATTAAAATCCCCCCTGGTGCCGATACCGGCACTCGAATTCGCTATCAAGATTTTGATGTGCGCGTGTTAGTCCGAGGACATGCGCAGTTTAAGCGTGAGGGTGATGATATTTATATCGACCTTCCTGTCGCTTTTCATCGAGCAATTTTGGGAGGGGAGATCGTTGTGCCGACCCTGGATGGGACCTTAACCTTAAAACTTCGACCCGGAACACAGCCTAATTCAATGATCCGACTCCGAGAATATGGAGTCGCTCATGTGTCCGGAAGAGGCAAAGGTGATCAGTATGTACGAATCGTGATCACAATGCCGGAAAAATTGAGCAAAGAGCAGCGAAAAGCCCTTGAGGTTTTTGAGTCATAGTACTAGAGAATAGACACTTGATTTTTCTGTAATCCTTGTTAAGATACTTTTTATGTTCTAGACAACCTTAAAGTTTTGGGATTGCTCATGAAAATGACTCCAGCAACCTGGAGTTTTTTTGTCTTCTAGAACATTCGCTCTTTACGAATACATAAGATCAACTATAATAATCTTTCTCCTAAAGCTTTTAGGTGAATTGTGAAGTGTTGAGGTTGTTATGTTCTTGTCAGTTCAAGGACTGGCAGGAAACTAGCAACTTTTTTGTTGGCTCTTTAACAAGTGAATATAAATGACAAACACGATAACCGTTTTCATCGTGGTACAAGAATGTTTATCCGTAACGGATGAGCTGTACCGCGAACGAAAATTTCGTGTGTACAGCATTTAAAATCCGTTTATTTCTTTTTTAAGTTGAAAATACTTTTCAAAAATTTTTTCTAAGAGTTTGATCCTGGCTCAGGATGAACGCTGGCGGTGTGCCTTAAGCATGCAAGTCGAGCGGAATTTATAGCAATATAAGTTCAGCGGCAGACGGGTGAGTAACACGTAGGAATCTACCGTAAAGTGGGGAATAGCCATCCGAAAGGATGGGTAATACCGCATGTGGTCGTAAGACTAAAGTCGCAAGACGCTTTATGAGGAGCCTGCGTCCTATCAGCTAGTTGGCGGGGTAAAAGCCCACCAAGGCGACGACGGGTAGCCGATGTGAGAGCATGATCGGTCACAAGGTAACTGAGACACGGTGCCTACACCTACGGGTGGCAGCAACTGGGAATCTTGCGCAATGGGCGAAAGCCTGACGCAGCGACACCGCGTGTGGGAAGAAGGCCTTCGGGTTGTAAACCACTGTGGAGAGGGAACAAAAAAATGAGGGTACCTCTCTAGAAAGTACTTGCTAACTACGTGCCAGAAGCCTCGGTAATACGTAGAGTACAAGCGTTATCCGGATTTATTGGGCGTAAAGCGTCTCGCAGGTGGAAATGTGCGTGGTGGGTGTAATCCTTGGGCTCAACTCAAGAACCGCTCATCATACGGCATTTCTGGAGTTTGTTGGAGGGAACTGGAATTCTTCATGGAGGGGTGAAATCCGTAGATATGAAGAGGAACGCCAAGGGCGAAGGCAAGTTCCTACGACAATACTGACACTCATGAACGACAGCTAGGGGAGCAAAAGGGATTAGAGACCCCTGTAGTCCTAGCCGTAAACTTTGGACACTAGCTGGACCCATTATATGGGTTTGGCGTAAGTTAACACGTTAAGTGTCCCGCCTGGGGAGTACGGCCGCAAGGCTAAAACTTAAAGGAATTGACGGGGGAGCGCACAACCAGTGGAGCATGTGGTTTAATTCGAGACGAAGCGAAAGACCTTACCCAGGCTTGACATGTACCTGCACGGTCTAGGAAACTAGTCCTTCTTCGAGAGTGGTACACAGGTGATGCATGGCTGTCGTCAGCTCGTGTCGTGAGACGTCCACTTAAGTGTGGTAACGAGCGCAACCCTTATCGTATGTTATAAGTGTCATACGAGACTGCCCCCGCTTTGCGGGGGAGGAAGGAGAGGACGACGTCAAGTCAGCACGTCCCTTACATCCAGGGCAACACACATCCTACAATGGAGCCGACAACGGGTAGCGACGGGGTGACCCCGAGCCAATCCTCATAAACGGCCCCTCAATTCGGATTGCAGGCTGCAATTTGCCTTCATGAAGTCGGAATCGGTAGTAATCGCAAATCAGCAGGTTGCGGTGAATACGTTCTCGCTCCTTGTACACACTGCCCGTCAAATGAGCAAAGTTGGCAACGCCCGAAGCGGATGATCCCAACTCGTAAGAGAGGGACGCCACTACGGCGAGGTCAGCGATGAGCGTTAAGTCGTAAAATTGTTGCGACTCTGGAGAGTAATTTCCAGAAAAAATGTTGCTGTATCGGTGAAGCCTAAAGTTGATTCAACAACCATGGTAATACCGAGGGAACCCCGCTTTTTGCGGGGACTCCGTAGAGACTACACGCGACCCCCATTATAAATGGGTGAAGATATAGTCCATGCCTCTCGAAAGACGAGGAACAATCATGAACAAGGTATCCGTACTGGAAGGTGCGGATGGATCACCTCCTTTCTAAGGAGTGACATCGGTAACAGCCTCACGCTTGTTTCCGTCCCATGTAGCAATACGGGGAGAAATCACTCAAGACCCATGAACATGTGTCTGGGCCGGTGTTAAGCTTTTATAAAGCATAATTGCCGAAATACTCTAGAAAACGCGATAGCATTTGCGTACCACGATGAAAGCGGTTTGTCAGTAAAAAACCCACGAAAAGTGGGTTTTTTAGTATCAATACGAGGAAAACACAGCATTAAAGCCATGTTTGCTACTTCTTTGCTTAATTCAAGTTAGAATTTAATGATTCCTAAGCCAATTAAGCCCTGGATGATTAACCAAAAGGCAATAAAGTAGTTTAAGAGTTTCGGCCAGATTAGGATCCCGACTCCGATGAGCAGACTAAGCATTGCGTTGGAAAGTTGAATTGTCATAGCCCCCTTTCATTTGTAATCGTAATAGGAGTATATCCTACCAGAGTTCAAGGGAGTGTAAGATTACTGCAAGGGTTCTTTGGAAAGTGGGTGATCTTGGAATCGGACCAAGGACCTCAGTCTTATCAGGACTGCGCTCTAACCATCTGAGCTAATCACCCGCGTAAGAGTTGCATTTTACCACATTCTTTTTGGGGAAAACTAGGGACCATTCAGTCGAGATTCCCCCTTGCGGCAGAACGGAATTTTGGTATACTAGGTTTTCCTTTAGTTAAGGAAAGTTTTAGAAGGAGTTCATGCAAAGTCTCATGACTACAGATATCAATACTTTGGTGGGGAGGAACATGTAGCTCCCTCGGATATTTGTCGGCATGTAGAGTTTGTACTTCTCCCCTAAAGAGAAGTTTTTTGTTTCTTTTACATTGTTAAGTGTTAGATTCGAGCCACCGGGCCCGTAGTTCACCTGGTAGAACGCTTCATTTGCAATGAAGAGGTAAGCGGTTCGAGTCCGCTCGGGTCCACCAGTTAGAGCTTAGTGAATGAAGAATTTTTCTTTATTCACTAGTCGCTAACATGCGCCTAGCAAGTTTGCTCATTTACAAGTGAAGAGAAAATTGTAGTGTCAGTTTGTACAAGCAATTGTACAAACACACCTACACGTGTCTTTTTTGATAACGTGTAGGTCGCATCAAACACCTTGTTGTAAAAAACAAGGTTCTACAAAGTGTCATTTCATACCGCCAACAAAGTGTGAATTAAAGCAGGTAGTGGATGCCTTGGTTTCTTTGGCCGACGAAGGACGCACATGACCGCGAAAGTCATCGGGGAGCTGCCATGAAGCTTCGATCCGATGGTGTCCGAATGGGGCAACCCGTTTCCGTTTTACGGAATCATCCTTTATTTTTAATAAAGGGGGGGAACGCGCCGAACTGAAATATCTAAGTAAGCGCTGGAATATAAATCGTAAGAGATTCCCTGAGTAAGCGACGAGCGAAAAGGGAACAGGCTAAACCCAGATTTATCTGGGGGTTGTAGGAGCCCGACATTGGATGTAGTACTCAATAGCAGAATAACTTGGAATGGTTAACCCAAGAACGTGAAAGTCGTGTACGCGAAATTGATGTACTCCCATAGGGATTTCCTAAGTAGGTTCAGAGACGGCAAACTCTGGGCTGAATCTAGGGTGACCACACTCTAAGCCTAAATACCAAAGAAAACCGATAGTGAACGAGTACCGTGAGGGAAAGGTGAAAAGAAGGGCTTATGGCCCCG
>CAZWPK010000005.1:0-83753 GCA_964635905.1 uncultured Pseudomonadales bacterium | reverse complement strand
TGACTGGACTCCTCCCTCGTGATACCCCGCTGGCTCTGCCGCGGGGAAATTCATTTATAATAAGTAGTGATTATGAATAATAGTCTTGACCGATTATTTTCTTCATTTACCGACAGCGTTGAGGCACTTATTCATGAAGTAGAAACAAAAAAGCCACATTAATGGCAACTGATGAATGGACAGTCAAAGACGAACTCTGTCATATTGTTTTTTGGCACGAGAATTATGCCATTAACTACAAAGCTCTAGCAGAGCATAAAGATCCGCTCTTGCCTGAAGGAATGTCGACTATAAATATGGCAGGAGTTCTATCTTTGAGAAAATATCCAATTAAGGAACTTATCACTCGATTACGAGAGGCTAACGATTCGCTATACAATAGTATTATAGTAAAAAAAGTTCCACAGATGACCTACAGCAAAGGTGGCCGCACGTATGGCACTGCTGACTTTTTAGAAATGATTACAAGACACATAAACACTCACACAAAACAGATAAAAAAAGCTAGATAATATGAAATCGATAACCTATGCAATCAGAAAAGAACTCAAGCAAAATCGTGACACACGCACCAAGGCAACGGGACAGAGGTTTTTTAAGGAAAAAGTAAAGATATTTGGAGTTAAAGCGGCAAGTGTGTATAAGATTGGTAAAGTTTATAACAAACAGGTTTTGGCTTTAGACAAACAAGAAGTGTGGGCGCTGTGTGAAGAGTTGTGGCAATCTGGTTATATGGAGGAATCGTTCATTGCCTGTCACTTTTCATTTTTAGTGAGGAAAAAATATGAGCCGAATGACTTTATAGTTTTTGAAAAATGGGTAAATAATTATATTTCCAACTGGGCGTCCTGCGATACTTTGTGCAATCACACAATCAGTGCGTTTGTAGAAATGTATCCCAAGTATTTAGAGGATTTGAAAAAATGGGCCGAATCTAACAACCGCTGGATGCGGCGTGCTTCGGCAGTTTCTTTGGTTATTGCGGCCAGACATGGAAAATTTTTGACAGAAATTTTTAGCATTGCCGATATTTTACTTACTGATGAAGATGATTTGGTGCAAAAGGGCTACGGATGGATGCTTAAAGGTGCCAGTGAAACGCATCAAAATGAAGTATTTGAATATGTGATGAAGAACAAAGCCGTGATGCATCGCACCGCTCTCCGCAACGCCATAGAAAAAATGCCAGAAGAGCTAAAAGTAAAAGCGATGGCTAAATGATATGAACGAAAAAGTAAAACAATACTTAGATAAACAGAAATCACCGCTGAAAGAAATCTGCCAAAAATTAAGGCGATTGATTTTCAATACTTTTCCTGAAATTGAAGAAGAAATGAAGTGGGGTGTTCCGGCTTTCGCTGGTGGCAAGTTGTATATCGTAGCTTTAAAGGATCATGTCAACTTTGGATATAACGACGGCAGTAAAAAAATGAAACATGTAGAAATAAAATCTTTAGACGAAATCAACCCTAAAGAAGTAATTGGACTAATCAAATCAGTTAAAAATCTTTGTAAGTCCCAAACTCACTAAAGCATACAATGTTTTTCTTAGACCATGAGAGATTGATCCTCCCTCCTCCTCTTGAGAGTTTCCTAAGATGAACATTTTTTGTCTTTATTGATCTAAACATCAATTCAGTTTCCCACTGAATTGATGTTTAATTTGAAGTGTTTACGAATCAGATCAATCGCCCATACATAGTGACTTGATAGAGCGGCTCGAAAGTAGACAGACATATCGGTGGTTCCGGTCCAAATATATTTCTTTTTTGTAAAAAGCTCTTCTTCAGTATGACTTTTAATTATTGAAACAAGCTTTTTATGAGACTTTGTAAAGTCCTTAAACAACTCACTCCATGAGATGTTTTTATAATCGTTATAAAGCTTTTCATTAAAAACAGGTGTATCTTTGAACGAGTATCCTGGTGCGGGTATTACTGGCTTATTTCCTTTCATTTCTTCCATATACCAACCAAACTCGAGGATTTGCCAAGCATAGAGATGAGCCACTATGTCTTTAACTGTTCTATTATCGAATACAAACTCTAAATCACGCTCTCTATCAGACAGTTGAGAAATAAGATCAATGAGCCGTTTATGCTCATTTTGAGCGAACTGTATTAATTCTTTTTTGTTTTGTGGTCTAGCCATAACAAAATGTAAATTACTTGAATTATAGCAAATAGATTCATCTGCGTCAGGTTGACGATATTCGTTGGGGAAGGGAAAGCGACTATTTGGAACAGGTACACTTCCTGCAGCCTATTCGCTGGTCAAATCTAGCGTAACTCCATCTGGAGTGATCATTGCTTCGTATAAACGCGCTGGCGACATCGTCACTGGTAGCTTCTAACTTCTTTTTCGAAGCCTTTGCGCAGTACGTAGCATCCTCTGGTACTATTGTGGATATTTTTCAGTTGTTTCCGGTCCAACATAAAGAGCCAATGCGTTGTAGTGCATTGGCTCTTTTACTTCATTTCATGAATGTGGTCGACTAGAACTTTGCAGTAACCGTGATGTTGGTAGGTCTCCAATTTGCGCCCTTCTTCGTGGCACAGTAATCAACAGCATTATTCATGCCATTGGCAGGCAAGTACATGATGTTCGAATTTGGAGTGACTGTGATTCTTCCAAATAGGTTAAAGAATGTCCCATTCCACTTGCTTGTGAATGAAGCGTCGTTCAGATCAAAGTAGAATTTCCAACTTCGTACCGGCTTATTGGTGGTATTTCGGACAACGATTCGAGCACAGTACCCCGATGACCATTCATTGAAAATATCAATGTTTCCGGTAACGGTTTGCGTAACTGGAGCAGGGGTTGGAGTGGTCGATGGGCGTGGTGTTGATGTAGGAATTACGGAACTATTAGGAGTACTCGTTGTTCCTATCGTGTATTGCACCGTTGAATCGAGATAACTTTGTCCTGAATAGTAGACGACTGCGCGAATCGAAGTTGTTCCGCTAGGAATCACATATCCATTCGGCTGACCACTGGTATCTCCCCCTAAGTAGAAGGGTGCAGTTTTATCACTGGTCGCCCACTTCCCGTTGATGTACCAGTCGACTTGGTAGCCCGTCACACTAGAATCAAAGGCTGCTTTAACGAAGATCTTCGTATCACTACGTGGTTTTTCTTCCGTAATGGTGATTTTGGAAGATGCTCCTGCTAAGACTTTTGGGTATCCTGCAACGGAAGTTGCAATCGGAGTCGCACTTGGTCTTGGCGTACTGGATGTGATCGGTGCCGAGGTAGTTGTTGGGACAGGCGTCGTTGGAACTGTGGTCGGAGCTGTCGTGGGCATCACAGATGGAACACTGGTAGGTGCGGGTGTAACCACGGCACCACCCCCAAAGTTGGGTCGAATGGAGGATACGAGTGACACCTTCATCGCTTCTACTTTTTCTGGTTCTGGACTAACTAAGGATTCCCGGGTGAATACACCCCATCGCCAGCCATCGGTTACTTGGTGTTTCCAGGTGTAGTATGCGTGGCTAACTCCAAGTGAAGTATACAGAGACCCTTTATCTTTAATGTACTGGATGTATCCTTTTGTCCAGCCTTGTGCACCCCACTCTCCAATGTAGAGAGGAACATCATTCTGTTTCGCCCAGTCAACTGAATACCGTTTGGCGGTGCTGTATTCGGGATATCGGGTCCCTTGGAACGTGCTCTTATCAAAGAATAATGTTTTTTGTACTCCGTCAATCCAGGTTGAAGCTTCACCAGGATAGGTGGCCGTTGTATTTACTGCGTTATAACCCGGGTGCGAAATACGCATCGGATCATAGTCATGCACTTCGTAGACGACGTTCTTTGCCTTCGTCCCATTGGGTTCTTTGAACACGCGTGCAAAGGATGGATCATCACACGCTTCAATGAAGACTAATTGGTTGGGAGCAACCTGGGCTACACTATTGCGCATTTTTTGTGCCAAATCCCACCAAGTGCTACACCAACCTGGTCCTGGAGGTGTGGGCTCATTGACTAGATCGTAACCCGCGACAGCAGGTTCATTTGCATAGCGCGAGGCAATTGCGATCCAAAAATTTGTGAGCTGTGTCTGATAAGTTGTATTTGTCCACAGACTACAGTGGTTTCCGTAGCCTTCATAACACCCGTTGTTGCCGTCGGGATTCGTGAAGGTCAAGAGTGCAAGCCAAATATTGTTATCCTTGGCCCATTTAACGTGCTGATCCAACACTTGGAAGAATTTTGTGGGGTTTTGCTCCCACCAAGTGTAACTTAGTCCAAGTCGTGCATGATTACTTCCGTAGGATGAGAGTAATTTGTAATCTGCTTCACCAACAGACATGTTATCAATGTTGTTACTTCCAATATCCGCTCCCATAGCAGGAATGTTGTCAAAGTTCACACCGCGAAGAGTGACTTTAATCCCTTTGTAGACAAGATCAGATCCTTGTGATTGCAAGAAATCAGTGGATTCTAAGGCAGCCTTTGAACGAGAATCAAAGTTTATTTTTTGAATTACTAAAAATCCCACGGTAATAAAAACGCATATGACCAAGAAGAGAAAGACTAAAAAGTTCTTTTGAAGTAGAGGGGAGGAATATTTTTTCTTTTTTGGCATAGGATCAACCTTTTTTTAGCAGAAGCGAAAATAGCGTAGGTTAAGCAGACCATTTTTGCTACTTACAATCAATACCAGGTTTTTCAAACATTGCGCTACATGATGAACCTCTAGAGGGTTGAATTGAAATTTACTTATTTCTTTTTTGATGCGTTACCCCATCTCCAGGAGGGTTTGTCACCTTTTAAATAGCAAATAAGTAAGAGGCTCATGATTAAAAAAGCCTGTAAGGCATAAAATAATTGATACTTCGATTCAGCTTCTAGCGTACTTAAGGTTGAGACAGAAGCAATGCTTGTAGAGTTGACAAAGGTTAAGACAAGAAAAAGAAGTGTAACAATCCATCCTTCTTTACTAGCAGGTGTCCAACCCCATCCGTATGATTTAGCTTTAAACCACCGTTTGTTCATAGCTATAGTGTACTCTTTTGCAACCGATGACACAGCAGGAATGCAGTGCTCCAATTCTATTGCAAATTTGAGTCTTCTCTGGGATACTCTGTGCATATGGATGCTCCTTCAACAGATTTGACCGATCCCACGGTATTACAGCAGTCAAAACAGAAACAGTTGATGGCAGTTCTCTTTATCGCACTTTTGGTTGGCCTAATTGGAATTGGTCTGTTTGTGCAACGGAAAGCAAAAAATCCCGCAACTGACCCCTTAGCCCCTCTAGAAATTGTTCCGTCAGAATCCACTTTTCCCTAACATACCTACTTACTAGTACGCATTGCCTATGAATCGTTTCAAATTTGTTTCCCGGACTGGGCCCGTGCTCATTATGCTTGCCGCATTCTTGTGGGCCGCTGATGGGGTGTTGCGACGGAGTTTGTATTCCATCGCTCCACTGCACATTGTGTTTTACGAACACCTCTTAGGATTCTTATTTTTGTTGCCATTTTTGTGGAGTCAGCGAAAGCATTTTAGCTCCTTTACACGCAGCCAATTGCTCAACTTAAGTCTCATTGCGTTCTTTTCAAGTTTACTAGGAACATTGTGGTTCACCACTGCGTTAACAAAAGTTCAGTTTATCTCGTTTAGTGTGGTGTTTTTACTACAAAAGCTTCAACCACTTTTTGTGATCCTCGCTGCGACGCTAATTTTAAAGGAGCGGCTTACAAAAGAGTATCTCCGGTTCATGGCCATATCTGTTGTGGCAGCTTTTTTTGTCACGTTCCCAAACGGAATGATCAATTTCAATACCGGGAGTGCGACGATCATCGCCGCACTGTATGCATTGGGGGCGGCTGCATTGTGGGGAACTTCGACGATTTTTTCAAAAATCGCGTTACGCACGAAGCCTGACGTGTTTGTCACTGGAATGCGATTTCTTTTCGCAACCGTATTTGCATTCATTTGGATCCTTGGCAGTGGTCATGCCCCAGAACTCATGGAACTATCGGGATCCCAATTGTTTCGTTTTGCGCTAATTGCTCTGTCCACGGGTATGGTAGCCATGGTGATTTATTACAAGGGACTGGCTTTAGTTGAAGCAAAAATTGCAACCTTACTGGAACTATTATTTCCGGTGACGGCAGTGATTATCGATGCCGTAGTGTTCAAGACTACGTTGGTACCATCGCAATACCTTGCAGCAGGAGTTCTTCTTTTCTCTGCATATAAACTCGGAATGTTACGTAGTAAACGTCACACCATTTTTGCCACGAAAATTGCAGGGAAGGGACGAGGGAAAAAAATTGGAGTACCCACGATTAATTTCAATATCCCAGCAACATTAACAGTAAAGGAAGGAATTTACGCTGCGTATATCACCGTAAACAGAAAAACATATAAAGCCGCACTCCATTTTGGACCTGTCCCTGCATTCGCACAAAAAGAAAAGAGTTTAGAGGCATTTATCTTAGAGAATCAATTGGTACCCTTCGATGCGTTAAAGACAGACAAAATCAAAATTGAATTCGTTCAATTTATTCGCCCCGTGATGAATTTTTCCACTCCTAAAGATTTGGTTACCCAAATTGAATTGGACGTTGCCACAATTACGCACATTCTCTAACGCCAGTTTGAAGTATCTTAGCGCTTAAACATTTTTTCTAACTGCGCAACAGAGATAAGAATCTTTGTTGGTCGACCGTGGGGACAGGAAAAGCTTTGAGGTTGCCGGTCTAACTCCAGTAGAAGACGCACACACTCTGCCTGCGATAACGGATCACCCGCTTTTATGGCAGCTTTGCAAGCAAGCGTTGAGAGCATTCTATGAAGCATTTTCTCCGTTGAAGGACGGCTTTTCCCATCGGTGAAATCATTTAATAGTAGACTGATGAGCTCACTCACTGGAAGATCTTTAAACACGGTGGGAACCGAATTCACCCGAATGGATTCTGTGTCAAAGATTTCCAATTCAACCCCAATCGATTCAATGAAAGACTGTTGTTCCGATAGTAGCAACACTTCCGCAACAGGTAGGTTGACAATCACGCTTGGGGAGAGGGTGATTCTTTCCATGGTTTGAATCTTTTTTTTGACGGCATCATGAAACTGATTGTACAAAATGCGCTCATGGGCAGCATGCTGATCCACTAAGAGAAAGCCGTGTGCAGTGCTTGCGACTAGATAGGTATTGTGTAACTGAATCACATCGGAATACTGCGGAGCTGTTGTTTCTAGAGGCTGCCAAGGCAGGACCGATTCACGAAGGTTGGAGGCTAACTCTGACCTTGTAGAGTGACTGCGGGTAGAAGGTGAGAGAAAACTAACATTTGTATAGGTAAGATTGTGGGTACTCAGGGTTTCTAGCACCGCAGCTTTGATGCACTCGTACAGAACATCTTGATGCAAGAAGAGTACCGATTCCTTTTTGGGATGAATGTTAACGTCAATCGTTTCTGGAGGAACAGTAAGGAACAACATTGAAAAGGGGATCGCCGATTGTTCCAGTAAAGTGCCGTAGGCATCTTTCACTGCTTGGGCAACCAGACGATCTGAAATTCTTCGACCATTTAAAAATAGATAGGATTTGTAGGATCCACTCGCAATCTGTGGTTTTCCAATAAACCCTTCCAATTGAAGATAGGAATCTTCGTGTCGAATTGGAAGTAATTGAGAACTGATTGTCGTTCCAACCACGGACTGTATCCGTTCCAGTCGTTGTGCTGTCTTCGGAAGATCCAGAAGTATTTTCTGTTGATGAATCAGTTTAAATTCGATATCTGGATATGCCAGCGCTAAGCTGGAAACAATATGTACACAGTGACGAAGCTCCGTTTGGGTAGTCTTTAAAAAAGCTTTTCGAGCAGGTACTGAAGTAAATAGTCCCTCAATGATGAGGATCGTTCCAGTGGGCATTCCGACGGGCCCTTGGTCAGTGATTTTCCCCTGTTCTGTGATCACTTGATATCCCACTTCTGCGTTGACGGGACGACTTTTTATCGTGAGCCGACTAATGGCTGCAATACTTGCGAGTGCTTCTCCACGAAATCCTAGGGAAGAAAGGTGTGCGATATCATCCGCGGAGTTAATTTTGCTTGTGGTATGTGCCTGAAACGAGAGGAGGAGATCATCCTGTGTCATCCCAATTCCATTGTCATTAATTTTAATTTCTTCTAAGCCAGCAGACTTCAGCTCAATTGCAATGCGGGTGGCTTGGGCATCGATCGCATTTTCAATGAGTTCCTTGACTGCATAGGCAGGACGTTCAATGACTTCTCCCGCAGCAATTTTTGCGATGACATCCTCTGATAATTGAATGATTGGCATGATTTCTCACAATACCAGATTTCAAGACAAATACAAAAATACTTAGTCTTGAGAAACGGCGCTGTTACCCAATTGTTCCTGGAACTTCGCAAGTAGTGATAAGGCTTGTAAGGGGGTAGTGGTCAACAAATCAACTTTTTTAAGCGACTGCAATACATCCTCCGTTGCCGTTGACGTTGGCACGGTATCCGCATGAACTTCTACGGGGGCATTGCGTTGTTCTAGTGAGGCTAAGATGGTGGATGCATGATTGATGACAGCTTCAGGAATTCCGGCTAAGCGCGCGACGGCAACACCAAAACTGTGAGAGGCTCCGCCTGGCATTACGGTATGCAAGAAGATGAGCTGATCGTTTCGATGATCGACCGCTAAGTGCATGTTTTTTATTTTTCTTGGGTATTCAGTTTCTAACGCTTGCAGCTCATGATAATGCGTGGCAAACAACGTCTTTGCTTGAATGCCTTGTTGTGAAACTAAGTGTGCAGCAATCGCCCACGCTAAACTGATTCCATCATAGGTACTGGTTCCACGACCGATCTCATCCATCACGATCAGGCTCTTGGGTGTGGCGTGGTTTAGAATGTAAGCCGTTTCGACCATTTCCACCATAAATGTCGACAATCCTGCCGTGATCATATCGGAGGCTCCACTTCGCACAAAAAGTTTATCGACTAATCCGATGTGCGCTTTGGAGGCAGGAACAAAACTGCCTAATTGGCAGAGGAGCACAATTAAGGCAACTTGCCGTATCAACACTGATTTTCCGGCCATATTGGGACCGGTGAGAAGAATGAGCTGGGAAGTTGTCGTATTTAAGGTCACCGAATTTGGAACAAATTCTACATCTGATTCTAGCTGTTCAACAACGGGGTGCCTGCCGCCGACGATGCGAATTTCATTCGAGTGTAATAATGTTGGTTTCGTATAATTCCACTTCCTGGCAAGCTCACAAAAACCAACCAGAATATCGATCGTAGCGACCGCTTGTGCGGCTTGTTGAATCTGCTCTACCGAGGCTAGGACAGTATTGATCGTTTGGTTAAACAGTGTCCATTCAAGCTGATTCATTTCTTCTTGCGCTGTAAGTATTTGCTCTTCACGTTGCTTTAACGCTTGTGTAATAAAACGTTCTCCACCCACCATAGTTTGTTTCCGTTGATAGTGAGCCGGGACCGACAATAAATTTGCATTGGTAATTTCGATATAGAATCCAAACACCTTGTTATAACGAATTTTTAACGAATTAATTCCCGTTGCTGCTCGCTCTTGTGTTTCCAACTCCAACATCCATTGTTTTCCCGAGCCAACAATGGTTCGAAGTTCATCTAGCTTGGGATGAACGCCCGTTTGAATGATACCTCCCTCTTTCGAGCTAATTGGAGGAAGCTCAACAATCGTTGAAGCGATTGTGTTGACGAGTGTCTGTAATGACGAGGACTGTATTGAATTTCTAAGTTCGACTAACAGTGAGGACGAAGCCACCTCTAGATGGGAACGGAGCTCAATCACCGACGCAACTGCGTGTTTTAAGGAAATTAAATCTCTGGGATTTCCAGTGCCCACTGCTAATCGTGACACCACGCGCTCAAGATCGCTAATGGACTCCAACGTTTGAGACAGTGATACGGAAAACGGTGGTTGTTTGACCAGTTCTTCGACAGCATCTAAACGGCGGAGTAATGGTTCACGATGCGCTAGTGGATGTCGAATCCAAGAACGAAGTAGACGACCTCCCATGGCGGTCTTGGTGTAATCAATGACAGAAAGTAATGAACCAGTATCCTCTCTGTTCCGAATGGTAGAGAAAAGTTCCAAGTTAATCATGGTCGATCGATCAAGTTCCAGGTACTGCTGTGGCGATGTGAGGTGCATGGTCTTGATGTGTCCGATGCGATCTTTTTGTGTGACTTTAAGGTACCCCAAAAGGGTCGCGGCGGTGAGTACTGCCTGTGGTTTGTCATCAATTCCAAATGGTTCTAAGGTTTTGACCTTGAAGTGGGATTTGAGTAGTGAGTACGCTTGATGCTCGTACGTAAGCCATTCATTAAAGGGAAAAATGCTCATTTCTTTCTGTGTCTTGAGCCATGAAAGGAGCTCGGGATTTGAATAATCATTGGGAGACAAAATGCATTCTGCCGGTTGAATACGGGCAAGTTCATCTAGAAGTGACACCTGAGGATTACCACCATGTTCGATAATCTGGATTTGCCCAGTGGAAAGATCACACGCAGCAATGGTTAATAACGATGAACTAAAAGAGAGACTGATCAAAAAGTTATTTTCTTTCTTTTCGATCGCATGTTCATCCGTGATGGTTCCAGGTGTCACAATCCGAACCACTTCACGGTCCACAATTCCGTAGTTGCTGGGGAGTCCTACTTGTTCACAGATTGCAACTTTATATCCTGCTTTTACCAGTTTGGATAAGTATGGATCAACTGCATGATAGGGAACACCCGCCATCGGAATCCTGCCATCTTTTCCTTTGGCGCGACTGGTTAAGGTGATGTCGAGTACTTTTGCGCCAATATAGGCGTCATCTAAAAAAAGTTCATAAAAATCACCCATCCGATAAAACAATAAACAGTCTGCATGTTGCTGTTTAATCGCTTGGTACTGTTTCATCATGGGGGTAGTGAAGGCGTCCATAGTCACTTGTAGGTTGTATCGTTCTTCCTGGCTACCGTCAAGAATTAGCGAATGTAATTATGTAAAAAGTCTAGAACTTTAACTTGATTGGTGAACAGAAGATACAGAATTAAAAAACAGAAGCCAGGGAAGATAATGAAATTTTCAACGAAGTGACCACTTCGGATTCTAAGGAATCGAAAGGGCGGAATTCCAATTTTCACTTTTAATGGCCAAAACAAGGGAATGCCTTCTTTGGTCGGCATATCCATGAGCAGATGACTGACGACGCCAATCATGAAAGACCACCAGACGATGCGCATGTCAAGCAAAATAATGCTCGATAAGGCATACAACGTCTTATCTAAAATAAAGCCAATCAGTCCAACGCCAATCAGAGAATGCGAGATATGGCGATGGCCGCCTAAAAACCGACATACTACTTTGGACACAAATTCACCACCACGAAAGTTATCCCATAAGTCCGATGTAGGCTGATCAATATCTGGGAACAGACCGCCAATGAAGTTTGCCCCAAAAGCCATTGCAGCAGTAGGTAGAGACATTGGCACGAGCGGTAAATACAGGAGGGCAGCTGTTAAGGCTGCAAATGCAGCGACATCGTGAGTTCGACCGGTCATACAAGGGTTCAGAGTACGCTATTAAGGCTAGCAAGATCAAGTCGAATTCTCGTTTTTCGGGAATGCCTTAGGGTGTGGGTGTAATTTTGTAGATTTGATCATCCTGCGCACGTGCTCTCCCACGACCATCTTGATTACTCGTTGTAAAGTACAAAAATCCATCGGGGGACTCAACAATCTCACGAACTCGGCCGACATCAATCGTTTCTATTTTTGAATGCGAGACAATCCGTTCTCCTTGATCGTCAAATTGCACAGTCATTATTCCGGTTCCCCGAAGCATCCCAAAGAGAAATTGATTTTTCCATTGTGGGTATACTGATCCACGGTAAAACATCCCAGAGGCAGGAGCCACAGCTGGCGTGAATACCAACGCAGGAGTTACAAACTCTGGAGCCGTTTTCTGATGGGAAACAATTGGCCACCCATAATTTCTTCCTGACTCAATGCGGTTAACTTCGTCACCACCACCTGGTCCATCATTCCCGGAGGGTCCATGTTCAGTGGACCATAACTGCACGGTGAGAGGATGCCAGTCAATACCTTGTGGATTTCGGTGACCATAACTATAGATGGGAGAATTGGGGAACGGGTTATCTGGTGGAATGCTTCCATCTGCATTAATGCGTAAAATTTTTCCACCTAATGAATTAAGATCCTGAGCGATGGATTTCTGAGTTGCTTCGCCCGTGGTGATATACAATTTTTGATCTGGTCCAAAGCGAAGTCGGCATCCTGCATGGTTTACTGCAGCAGGGATGTTGCCAAGGATGATTGTCTCGTTGCTAAGCAAACCTCCTTCATCAGTCAGGCGGACAACCTTATCGATCATTTGTGTTCCATTCATCGTTGCGTAGCAGGCATAGATGTACTTATTACTCTCATAGTCTGGGTCAACAGCCAAACCCATTAGACCTTCTTCGGACTTTGAGGAAACATTTGAAAAAGTGTGTAGAGGAGTAGGGGAGAGGACATCATTCTCCATTACCCGAATGGTGCCACTACGCTGTGCTATGAGGGCTCGTGTTGGAGAAGTAAACACCATACTCCATGGAACTTTTAGATTTGTTGCTACACTCTGTATGGAAAAGGAAACTCTTTCTGGTGATGGTTGTGAGGATGATACAGTGGGCTGTGTGTGGAGCATTGGTAAGGATTCTAAGGGACCGACAAATCGGGTGTAAAGGAAAGCGAGAACAACTATGACGATAGTAACTATCCCAGCTAGGCGAATTTTCATGTAGGACTAGTCTAGCAAAGTATTTGATTTTTATGTATTAAATTCGTAATGAACCCGTCACAACCACTCTGCGGTTACGGTGTATACTCATTCTTTCTGAACTATGGCAACCATCCTGATTATTGATGACGATCTTGCGATTACAGAAGCACTCACGATCGCCTTGGAGTCGCAGCAGCATTCTGTCGTAACGTGTACGGAACCTACCCAATGGCCAACGATTATTGACAAAACGTTTCCAGATCTTATTCTGGTGGACTTTTTTATTAAAGGTGCATCTGGCCAAGAGATTATTCAACGTATCAAATCTACCTCTGCATTATCAACGATACCTGTATTGCTCGTTTCCGCCCATACAGACCTTAAAGAATTAGCGCAGAGTGCCAACGCAGATGGCTATTTAGAGAAACCATTTGAGTTAACTGCGCTGTTTGCAATCGTTGCGCAGTATACTGGTCAGCACGACTAATAAGCGATTGTAAAATCTTAGAGCGAAGTAATTATTTTGATTCTAGAAAAATCTAGAATTGATTCATATTTCAGACTAGTTTTCAGTTGAACTCGGTAGAGTTTATTCCCTGAATCTAGTTGAAGAGAGCGGGATCCGATGAAGGTGCTCGTTTCATTCTCGGTTGAGACTTCACTATTCCAGACAGGATGATTATCCGTAACGTTATATAGTCTGGCACTAACTCTTCCATTTTTTGTAGGGATCCGTAACGCAACTTCAAAATAGACGTTGGTCATCGGCGGATAACTTTCCGTATTAATATATCCTTCGATGCCCTTAATATCCTCCCATTGGTCTTGGGAGGTACGGCCACTGCCTAACGGAACATAGGTCTCAATGAAGCGAACCGAAGCAGGTAAGGGGGTGGGAGTGGGAGTCGGAGTTGGACTCGGTTTGAGAGCTAATTTAGAGGAGCTTGTTGCGGGGAGTGATTCACGAAATTTCTCAATTGCTTCTTGCACGTACAGTTTGCAGGTTGGTCCACAGTTGTCGTAATCGTTGTCTGATGGTGTTGACAACGCTGCAACTGTGATCTTTCGTTCCAATTGCGCTGGCAAGATTTTAAAAACATAGACATTTAGGAAGATGACATTACACACACTAAGAACTACGAGAATTCCTATTAAAATGTTCACGACTTTCCAATTCATACACCAATGATCATGGCAGACTACTACGCTAAAAGCAACGAAATTTGGAGTAGAATGAGGTGATGTCCAAGACTATTGCTCCCTCCCGACCCAAGATGTCGTATTTGTCTACCTACCTAAAAGAAATTGTGTATGGCGGAAACGATGGCATCATTACAACCTTTGCGGTGGTAGCCGGGTTTACAGGCGCTGCAGTTGATATTTCCATCCTTCCTGTCTTTACGGTGCTGCTGTTTGGCTTTGCCAACTTGTTTGCTGACGGAGTATCGATGGCCTTAGGTGACTTATTGTCCTCCCGCTCTCAGAGGGATGTGTATAGTAACGAAAAGCAAAAAGAGCAGAAAAAAATTCGTTTATCACCCCAGGATCAATTTCAGGAAACCGTGAAGGTATTACAAACAAAGGGTTTTGATTTGGACTCTGCGACCAAATTAGCGACTCTGCTGTCATCCAATGAATCCTACTGGGTAGAATTCATGATGGATCAAGATTTACGACTACCCAATACTGCGAATCAAAGTACGCTGTGGATGGCTGTGGTAACTTTCTTCTCGTTTGTGCTCTTTGGTGTCATTCCTTTGCTTCCGTATTTGTTTTTTCGAACGCAATCCAATGTTTTCCTGTTGTCTTGTCTGTTTACCGTGGTTGCGATGATCAGCTTGGGAATCCTACGATGGAGAGTCACTGGACATGCTCTCACTAGGACTGTGGGTGAAACCGTACTTATTGGAGGTCTAGCAGCCATCGTTGCCTATCTCGTCGGTGGGGCATTCCACATTTAATTATTTTAGGTATTGATCAAAAAAGCTCACGGATCGCTGTAACGCGAGGGATAAATTTTTCGACAAGTTGTGATCGTCCCCTGAATAGAGATAGAGCTGTGATTCTTTTCCCGCCGCTTTTAGTTGCGTATCTAACGTGGTTGAAAATTCAACGGGAACGGTGGTATCCGCCGTTCCGTGATGAATTTGAATGGGACCAGAAATGTCTTGCAGATAACTATTTGCCGAAATTGAATTCCAAAATGTCGCATTCTCTTGTGGAGTTCCATATTCTGCAGTCAGTGCTTCACGCCAGCGACGGATGCCTGTTGGTGTGGGTTGAGGTGGAGCTGACTGTCGACGCCAGTTCGTGAGCATATCGGGGTACGAAGCCACAACGCCCGCCCAAATAACTCCCGCCTTGATATCACCGCGCACCACCATAGAGCGTAGCGTAATGTACCCACCCATCGAATGTCCCCACATCCCAATCTTTTCTGCATTCGCATCAGAATAATTTTTGAGTGAAGCGACCGCATTGAGAACATCAATGGTATAGCCGGGTGAACCATACGCGCCAGTTGCCGGACCTTCCGAAGACCCATGTCCACGATAATCGGACTTTAGGGTAATGTATCCTGCTCGTGCAAAGGCATCCTGATAAGCGACATACTTTTCGGTGGTTCTGTAAGCCGTTGGTGCGATATAGCCATGATTGAAGACAATGACTGGCCAACCACCTTCAGGCTTCGTTCCATTCGGAATCGTCATTAGGCCGTAGATTCGAAATCCTTGTGACTGATACGAGACAACATGTCGGGAGTAATTTCGACCCTCTGGGAGCTTCGAATGAAAGGTGATCTCACTTCCAGGAGTTTGTTGTGACTTAAGGAAATCAATGGTTAATTCGTGCGGGGTAATAACCGTTTGCGGCTGATCAAGCTGTTGCTCCAAGTTCATGGAGTCAGTGGGATTGGGAACGGGTGTACCTCGGAAAAAGCGAACGACTTGCGAAGTGAGAACAACTCCACCAAGCACTACCGCAACGGATAGAAGGATGCGCAATCGTTTCATAAGGAATCCTTACACACAACTTACAGGAGAGTACAGAAAAGAACGTATACTAAATGATATGCCAGATCTAATCAAAATTATCATCGCAGTAGTATTGCCCCCTGCAGCAGTGTTCTTAGAGGTGGGCTTTACCTTTCACTTCTTTTTAAACATTATCCTAACTTTATTAGGATATGTCCCAGGAATTCTACATGCACTGTGGATTATCTTCACGCACTAAACTTAAAAGGAGCTGAAAGGGAAGTTAGAGTAGTGTGGGGTTTCAACCTGATAGGGAAGTTACCTACGGAATACTATTTTACAGCGAGCATTCTATCTTTAGATGGTGAATAAGACCGCAACGTATCCACGCACAGAAATTGACTGCCATGTCGCACAATAGAATAACAAAGAGGGGAGCTGCTGAAAGTGAACCTGGATAGATCCCGAGTAGGCAGGAAAACAATTGTCTTCAACGACTATGAAGATGAACTAAAGATAATTGTAGCCATAAGAAAGACTATCCGAATTCAAACCGTTCATTTACCGAATGCCGAACGGTTTACGATAACGTGAAGGCGTTTAAGAGTTCCGTAAGTGGAATACTTGCAACTGCACAGAATTGATCTGCTCCACCGTAATAAAGATGCAAGCATTCTCCAACAATCACGCCACCACACACGAATACGGTACCAGGTCGTAGGCCATTGTTCTCATACCATTCTTTTGGTTCCAATATTGGTTCATCGAGTCGGGCTAGAATATGATCGGGATATTCCAAATCCAGTAATACTGCTCCCTGACGATACATCTTCGATGAACTTTCAATGCCGTGATAAATCAGTAACCAGCCTTTCTCGGTTTTGATAGGCGGGCAACTCGCTCCGATTTTTACATCGTCCCACTTCCCTGCACGAGGGCTCATCATGATGGTCCCGGTAAAAAATGGCTTGGAGTGAAACTCTAAATCTTCCACGCTATCAATCCACATGTGCGGATCTAACCGATGAATAAAGTAGTATCGCTCTCGAATCTTCTCTGGAAACAACACGACATCCTTATCGTTTTTGCTGGGGTCCGAGATCAAAATTGGAGGTGACCAGTTCCAGCTCTGGCGCAAGAAGTCATCCACGGTAATCCAAGTGAGTGCGACTTTGGTGGTGCTCTCTCCATCATAGGCGGTGTACATCATATAGATGCGATCGCCAATTCGCGTTAGTCGTGCATCTTCACAACCAGAATTCCCAGGTTTCTTCTTTGATTCTTCTTGGATTCTGGGAATATAGATGGGATCTGGTAAGCGCGTTTCAATGTGAATTCCATTCGTCGATGCGGCATAGCCAACGACGGAAGTGTCATCACTACCCATGGCTCGATACAGCACATGGACCTTTCCCCCCTCGTAGATAGCGGCTGGATTAAAGGTTAATTTGTTTTCCCAGGTATGTTCCGATAGCGGTGAAATAATTGGATTGGTCAGTGCGCGTTCCATTTCCACTCTTGTGGTAGAAATGTGAATCGGCGTAGTCCCGACTTTGAGAAGTTGACCTAATAGCTCTTGAGCGGAGAGTTCTGCCATTGCACAAGAAGTATCGGCAGCGCCGTAGTAGATTCGAATCGTATCCCCCGACAAGATTGCTCCGGTAGGGAAAATAATATTGGGTACATCGCCATGGACTTCATACGACTCTTCTGGAAGCATGAGCGGGTTTTGGGTATGTCCTAGAATGGTATAGGGATTGTCCAAATCCAGTAACACCGCCTCAATTCCAAAAATCTTATGGTCCGAACGATAATTACGAATGTAGGAATAAAACAAGAGCCAGCCTTTCTCTGTTTTAATGGGTGGCGCACCGAGCTCGATGTGGTCATCTGGGGAACGTTGCAGTGGCAGTGTGTATTGGGTGAGATCGTCATACCAACGACTCCATGCCTCAGGATTCCAAAGATCTGATTCCTGTTCGAACATCGCGATTGCAATGTGAGCCGGAGGAAGATCAGTATTTGCAGTTAAAATAATTGCGAACTTTCCATTGATCTTTTCGGGAAACAACGCCGAAGCCTTCGCGTTGAAGGGTGTCATCGGGTGTTTTTCAAACGTTACAAAATCCGTTGTCTTCGCTAGAGCTAACTTGATCCCTTCTGGGCCAAAGGGAAAGGTGGAGAGTGCGGTGTAGGTGATATAAAAGGTAGAATCGATGCAGACGACGCGCGGGTCTTCGCAACCGAATTTTTCCCATTCAAACTCCGGAACAATCTTTTGGCTGTGCGCGGAGAAATGAATTCCATCTGTACTGGAGGCATAGCCGACGCTGGATTGTCGTGTCAGCGAGAGCGCACGATAGAGTAGATGCGTTGTTCCCTCATGGACGACAGGACAGCCATTAAATGCGGCAATACTTTCCCAATCCTGTTTGGGATCGGGAAGCAACAGTGGGTTTTGTTCACAGCGTTTCACGGTCACCATAGTACGATTTTCCTTTATGTTTGTTGTGGATGTAACTGGTGGCGGGTATGAACGCTTAGGGGAGTTAACGACACCTTCCCCGTAGTTTTAAGTTCTTTGAGGAACTCATTAATAGATGCAGTGGCAGCGCACACGACGGTGTCGGCTCCACCATAGTATACATAGAGCAAATCATTTAATATCACGGCGCCACAGGGATATGCAACTCCAGATTTCCATCCCTCATTTTCAGCGCTCTCATCGGGAGCAAGAATTGGAGCTACCGTTCGATAGAGTACTTTTGTCGGATCTTGCAAATCTAGAAGCATCGCACCCATCTTATACTTTCCAGGATCTGCTTCTCCAACCGAATGATAAATAAGCAACCATCCATCTTTGGTTTTAATGGGCGGAGCACCAGCACCGACCTTACGGTTATCCCATCCAGTTCGAGACGGTCGTATCGCAAATTCACCCTTCAAGAATGTGGATCCATCGAAAGCGTCTAAATTATCGACAAAGTCGACTAAAATATTGGGGAAGATGCGATGCAACACGACGTATTTTCCATTTACTTTTTCCGGGAACACCACCGCATTCTTATCAACGACTCCTGGAGGTGAAATCAAGACGGGTTCTTTCCACTTCCATACTTTGTTTAAGAAATCTTCCACGGAAATGGAACTTAAGGCAACCCGGGGTGGACTGCCACCATCGTACGCGACATAGGTTAAATAGAATCGATCGTCAATTCGGGTAAGTCGTGGATCTTCACATCCTCCATATCCTCCGCCGCCGGATTGATACGGACTGTAGTAGCCAGTGGATGGTTTTGACTTTACATGAAATCCACCTTCAAAATCTGCCCGAGGGATATAGGCAGGTGCATCCAGTCGTTCCTCGAAGTCGACCCCGTTGACACTCGATGCATATCCTAGTACCGACATGTCAGAGTCACCGACAGCACGGTATAACAGATGTACTTTTCCATCTTCCACCACCGCAGCCGGGTTAAAGACCGCTTTGGATTCCCAGTAGTGCGCTGAAACGGGGGTTAACAGAGGGTTTTGCGTTAAGCGTTGCAAATCGGTGGCCCGAACAGGAGAGAGAACTGTATGATGTTTTAGAGAGGTATGGGCAATGGCAAACAAACCTTCTTCATGGAAATCCCAGTACGAGATTAATCGTTTATCAAAATAAACAACGCCGACGGGAGTGACATTTGTTCCACTCCATTCTTCTGTTTGTTCCCACAAGGTTTCAGAGCGTCGAAGCAATTTTGAGGGGTTTTCTAGATCAAAAAACGCCGCATGCAATGAATGATGGGTACCACTTCCCTCTCGTCCGGCTGCGTAGAAAATCAAGAGGAGTCCATTTTGGGTTGGAATGATCGTTCCAACTCGAAATGGCATGACTCCGAATTGATCTTGGAATTGCGATAGCACAGGGCTTGCATCACTCTCCCAGTTTAGGCCATCACTAGAATAGGCAACGAAAATGTCTTTCTCTCCCCAATACATGACTTGTTTGTTGTTGACAGTAAAGTTGGGAACGATGACTCCTAACTCTGGGATGCTCAGTTTGCCAACCGTCTTGAAAGTGGTTGTATTGTCCGACGTTGCTAGATAAATTTCGGTGGAATCTAGATGTAAACGTTTATAGACAAGTTGATAGGTTGCCCCAGAAAATGAGACGCGAAACTCTAATAACTCTTGTGCAGGAATTTCTTTGCCCGCTTCATCCAGTAGCACAGGATGGTCCTTATGCGTATGGATTTCAATGCCGTTGTTGCTTGATGCAGTGTGGAGAAGCGACTGTGTCCCTTCTTGTTTGAAGAAAATCAGCACTTCCGCAGGAAGTGCAATGGCTCCTAAGCCATGAAGTTGTGTCGCTGGGAAAGCGGATGACATAGTACGTGTGTTCTACTTGGGTTCAATACGACCCAATACTCTTACATTTGTAAGCATACAAAGCAATTTGAGTTGTCGCAACTGTCGACTTGATTTTTATACTCAAACAGCTTAGTCTGGGCGATAGTACCAGGGAGATTTGTATGATTGATGTAACGATACCACTCTCAACTCCAGATCCACGAGCCGTTGCTTACCTTGAGAAGTTACAATCTATTTATACGCAGAAGAATTACGCAGCGCAAGAAGCATCACTTTGCTTGTCTGGCGACGAATCAATGCTAAAAGCAATAGAACAGGTAAGGGAAGTGATAGGGCATCAACTTAAAGCAATAGTGGTGATCGGCATTGGTGGTTCCAGTTTGGGAACCCGGGCAATCTATGAAGCAATTCCAGACGACACGCTTCCGCTTTTTTTCCTGGATACCTGCGACACCTGGACGATGAACCACATAATTGCATCGCTTCACGCAGTACAACTATCCTCGTGGAATGAAGTGGCTCTACTGTGTGTGAGTAAGTCAGGTACAACCACGGAGACTATTGTAAATTTTTCAACCATCATCGGACTTCTAACGCAGTGGTTAGGCACTCCCTTAAATTCCTCCATCGTAATCATTGCCGATCCAGATACACCAGCGCATACACTTGCTACGCAATCAGGATATTCGTTTTTACCCATCCCTTTACAAGTAGGTGGTCGCTTTAGTGTGCTGTCTGCTGTTGGCGTACTACCACTACTTCTATCTGGCGTTCCCGTTCATCAGCTGTTGCAAGGTGCCAAAGCCCAGCTTGAAGCAGATTGCGCGCAAGGTAGTCCTGCAGCGCTCTACGCAAGCTTTTTGTACAGTCAGATGCAGCTAGGGAAAAACGTTCATGACTTTTTCATCTTTGAACCCCGACTTGAAAGCGTGGGGAAGTGGCTGCGTCAGTTATATGCGGAAAGCTTAGGAAAAGAAGGCAAGGGAATGCTACCCACTGTCTCTATTGGCTCGAATGAGTTGCATTCGGTTGTGCAGTATTATTTTGGCGGAAATATCAATTTGGTGACTAGTTTCATCTCAGTCACATTCGCACAAGACTATCCAACCTTTGATGTGGGAGTGACGTTAGTCAAGGGCATCGAAGGGAAGAGTCTAAACTCCATTAAAGACACAATTCTTCAAGCCGTGAAAACAACCTATACGCGTAAAAAAATCCCGTATGCAAGCGTGCATTTCCCAGAACTAAACGCTTACAATCTCGGGGCGTTTCTCCAATTTCAAATGACCACTGTCATGATCTTAGGAACTCTGATGGAGATCAATGCCTTTGATCAGCCAGATGTTGAAGAGTACAAGAAGGATTTGCGAGCAGTGTTGTCACCGTCCAGTTGAGACGGATTAGACGAGCAAACTAGACATAGCTTACTTCAACCCCCACTAGATCAACGAGCGGAAAATCTTTTTTAATTTCAGTCCAAAACTTTTCGCTTACTTTGGAGGAAAATACCCCGTTGTATCCCTTTTCCATTTGCATACAGAGTCGTTTGTCCCAATCTTCCATGACTTCTCGGGCTTGTTTTCCAATGGTATCAAAGCTCTCTTTGAGTTTCTTTTCTTTCGGTTGTTGTTGATATTGATCATGCACTTCCTGAAAGGTGGAAAGGATGTTTTTGTGGAGGTCCCACATTTGTTGATAATATTTTGTGTATTTTGTCATAGATCAAGCAGCCATTGTAAACAAAGTTAAATTCTTGTTGCAAGTAGCTGTTTTTTAAGAGTAAAAAGACTATACTATTACTTCATTCTATGAAAGCACTTCTTTCGCGTATCTCCAAACGATGGCTAATTGGTATTCTGGTACTTGTTGTGGTGGCAGGATTTTTAGTGGTCCGGTCGCGTGCGAGTTCAAACAAACCGTTGACAACAGCCAAGGTAGAAAAAGGGCGGATCGAGGAAGTGATCAATGTTCCCGGTGTTGTGGATGCGGATAAAAAAGCCAGTCTGCGGTTCCTGGCAGGAGGAAAGATAGTTTCTCTCCCGGTAAAAGAAGGTCAACACGTCAAAAAGTCACAAGCTTTAGCAACAATGGATGTGCGGGATTTGCAAAAAAATCTACAGGCTTCCTTGAATGATTACATGAGTGAGCGTTTAGACTTTGAGCAAGATACCGATGATCGAAAGGATCTGGTAAAAAATGATGAAGTTTTGCGACTTGCCCAAAAATCTCAACTGTCGTTAAACAACAGCGTCATTGCTGTCGAGCTGAAAGATTTAGCTCTTCGGAATGCTACTCTGTATTCGCCCATCGATGGGGTTATCACCTCCTTACCAATCTCAGTTGCTGGAGTTCAAGTAACGGCGACAGATGCGTTTGAAATTGTGGATCCATCGACCTTAATTTTTGAAGCAGAAGTAGATGAGATCGATATCGGACGCATTCATGCCGGGACGCCAGTTCGAATAGTCTTGGATGCCTATCCCGATCAACCGGTGGAATCGGTCATTGACTACATTGCTGTAAAGGCCGAACAATCGCGACGATCGAGTGGAGGGACTGTCTTTCCTATCCGCATTCGTTTTCCAATTAGTGACCTTCAATTCTTACGACTGGGTTTGAATGGAACTGTTAGTTTGATCCTGGAACAGCATGAGGATACGCTTCTGGTTCCAATCGAGGCAGTCTCCATGCGCTCTGAAAAATCAATCGTGATGGTGAAAGATCCAAGCAATCCCCAAAAAACGATCGGACGCGAAGTACAACTGGGCATCGAAGGGGAAGACCAGATTGAGGTGCTTGAAGGACTGTCACTTGGAGATGAAGTCATCCTTCCCAACTAAGGTTATGGAACTTTTAAAACTTGAACACGTCGTGAAGACCTACAACGTAGGTGATCAAGAAATTCATGCGTTAAACGACGTCAGCCTAACAATCGCCGCGGGTGAGTATGTGTCGATCATGGGACCATCGGGATCTGGAAAATCGACACTTCTGCAGGTCATGAGTTTGCTCGACACTCCGACAAGTGGAAAAATCTTTTTAAAAGAGAAAAGTGTGGAGCGGTATTCGGAGCCGCAGTTGGCGAAACTTCGCAACTCTGAAATTGGGTTTGTCTTTCAACAATTTAATTTATTAGGGAAAGCCAGCGCACTCCAAAACGTGGAATTGCCGCTGATCTATGCAAATCTTCCGGCACAGGAGCGCAAGAAAATGGCAACTGCACTGTTACAGCAAGTCGGGTTAGGAGACCGCTTAAATAATACTCGGGCGCAGCTCTCTGGTGGTCAGCAACAACGGGTGGCAATTGCCCGAGCTTTAGTCAATCAACCCTCCATTGTCTTTGCCGATGAACCAACGGGAAATTTAGATAGTAAGTCGGGTGAAGAGGTGATGCGACTCTTCGAACAGCTCCATAAAGAGGGAAAGACAATCGTTCTCGTTACCCACGAAAAAGAAGTAGCCCAGCATGCCAAACGTCAAATCAGGGTACGCGATGGACAAATTTTGTCCGATTCAAAGAAAAAATAACTATGCAGTCGTTTTTAAATGCGATCCGTATTGCGATCGCAGCAATTATTACCAATAAGACACGCTCTTTTTTAACCATGCTCGGAGTCATTATTGGAGTAGGCTCGGTGATTTTACTTACCTCCATTGGTAATGGACTTCAAGCCTACATTGAAAATCAGTTCAACTCGTTTGGTGCAACCAATATCTATGTCATCCCTGGAGATATCTTTGGCGAGGGCGGGGGTTTTAATGCGGAAAGCCAAGCCACTGCGCTTCTTACCACCCAATTTAAACTGCGTGATGTCAATGAAATTGGGAAATTGCGAGAACATATTTCGGCGGTTGCTCCGGAATACACTGCCAGTCTAAAAGTCTCGTACAAGGATAAAAGTAAGACGGTGATCATCTATGGCACGAATGCTGAATATGCCCGAATTACGGACACTGGAGTGGATAAAGGACGATTTTTCTCTGCTTCCGAGTTTAATTCCAATACTCGTGTCGCGGTCTTGGGTTCCAAAACTGCGGAAGAATTATTTAATGAAGTAGATCCAGTTGGAAAGAAGATTTCCATTGGAAGTCAAACCTATCGAGTTGTCGGAGTAGCCAAAGAACGTGGGGGCGGTTTTGGTGGCCCTTCCTTTGATACCTATGTCTACGTTCCAGTCGAAACCGTGATGAAAATGTTCGGTGCGACTTCCATTACGCAGATTACCGCAGCTGCGGTATCCAGAGAATCAATTGATGATGCCAAAAAAGATATTGAAACCTACATGCTGACTCGATTTAAAGAGGATGAATTCTCTGTGGTCGAACAATCCCAGATATTAGAAACCATTAATCAAGTCTTGGGCGCCTTGACTGCTGGGTTAGGTGGAATTGCTGCAATTTCCTTAGTCGTTGGTGGTATTGGAATTTTAAATATCATGCTGGTCTCGGTGATTGAACGCACCCGAGAGATTGGGTTGCGCAAGGCTTTGGGAGCGACCCCATCAATCATTCTCACGCAATTCTTAATAGAAGCTGCAACCCTTTCGGTGATCGGTGGAATGATTGGGACAGGTTTGGCGTTCTTGCTGTCGCTAGCTATCAATCGCTTTATTCCAACCCAAATCACCGTTGAAGCGGTTGGGATTGCCTTTGGAGTGTCTGCAGCGGTGGGGATCATCTTTGGGGTTATCCCAGCTCGCCAAGCAAGCAAGCTCTCCCCGATTGAAGCTCTTCGCTACGAGTAGAAGGTTTTAATTTTGAACATGGCTTCTTACTTGAAAAGTGTCTTCTATTTGATAGAGTACGTTGCATTAGAGGAGATTTTATGACGGATGAACTTTTGAAAGGTTTTCAAGTGAGCCCAGGAAAGAACCTTGCTGAACGGAGTGCAGAGATCTTGGCAACTCAGCAGACTGCTCCTAAAGTTATTCCGACCGACATGGTAGCTTTTAAAGACTATCTTTCTCGATCGGGTATGCAGCTGGCACGTGGGAAAGATTTATCATTGACTAATATTAGAGATGTTTTAGACTGGTTGGATCAACATCCAAAGATGACTCTAATAAAGCTTTATGCACTCAATGATCGAGAATTAGAGAAAAAGGGTCTGTCTTACGAGATGATTGCAGTGATCAATCATGCGGGGCTTACATTTAGAAACGCTGCACGAGACAGTTCGTAGCAGACTTGATTCTGTGAAAATGGGCGTACCTGGTAAAATACATAGATGTCCACGTATTTTATCCATACCTTTGGATGTCAGTCCAATAAGTCGGATTCCGAGCGCATTGCTGGGGATTATGAATCTCGAGGCTTTACAGAAGCCACCGATTGGCGTGATGCCGATGAAATCGTGGTGAACACCTGTGCCATCCGACAGTCCGCCGAAGATCGTGCTCGAGGCTTCTTGTATAACGTGGTGACTCATTTTCAAACGCTAGGATTACCTAAACCCAAGATTATTTTAACGGGTTGCATGACCCATCACGGGAATAACAAGCTGTACGAAATACTCCCCATGGTGGATGAAATTCTGCCGATCAACGAAGTTGGGTTTAACAGTGCGGTGGTTCGGAAAGACAAAACGCACGCGTGGATCCCGATTAGTGCTGGCTGCAATTCCTTTTGTACGTATTGTATTGTCCCCTATTCTCGAGGAACAGAACAATCGCGAAAATTGGAAGATATCATTACGGAAGTCGAACATTTGGTGTCCCAAGGCTATGATGAGATCACGCTTCTGGGACAGAATGTCAATTCTTGGGGACTCGAAAAAGAGGGGATCGGGCTTCGAAAAATGCTCATGCGCCAAGAGCGAGAATTGTCACGCGAGGAAATCCCGGATAACAAAACCCAGTATGAAACACCCTCGGGAATTCCACCCTTTGTGAAACTACTCCAAGCGGTGTCAGCCTATTCGCAAATCAAAAAGATTCGCTTTTTAACCAGTAATCCCTGGGATTTCCATGATGCGCTTATTCAAGAAATAGCCACCAATCCCAAATTAGATCGTTTTGTCCATTTGCCACTGCAATCCGGAAGTAATGCGGTGCTGTACCGGATGAACCGTGGGTATACCAAAGAACACTACCGCGAGCTCGTTCGCAAACTTCGGGATGCGGTTCCAGATGTGGTAATAGGAACGGATCTTATAGTCGGCTTTGGAGGAGAGACGGAAGAAGAATTTTTGGAAACCGTTGAATTCTCAAAAGAAATGGATTGGAAAGTAGGTTTTGTCGCGATGTACTCACCCCGTCCGGGAACAGCAAGCTTTAAGCTGTATCCCGATACTCTTTCCCATGCAGAAAAAAAACGACGCTGGGAAATTCTGGATAAGATCATCAACAAGGATAACCTTAAGGTTCGACCAAAAGTTGTTTAAGTGCACACTATGGATCAAGCTACTCCAATTGTGATTGTCGGTCCGACCGCATCAGGAAAAACGGATCTATCGTTGTTCTTGGCAACAGCATTACCAGCGTTGACGCACACTACTGGCGTCGACATTTTGGTCGTAGATTCCAAGCAAGTGTATACCGGCCAAGATATCGTCACCGGAAAAGACATCCCAAAAGCGTTTTCGTTTTCATCCAAAAGCCTTCCGCACTATAAACACGATGGGATTCGTTTGTTTGGACTCAATTTGGTGGAACCCAACAGGTCCTGGTCACTTGCAAATTTTTTAGCCTATGCTGCCAGCGTGAAAAAAATCAGTCGTGACGACGATAGACTCCTGATTATTGTCGGAGGAACTCCGTTATATACATTAGCCTTATTTAAGTCTGAACAGACTGCGATGATCGCCCCTAATCAAGAACTTCGTGAAGAACTGGGGATTCTAACAGTCTCTCAGTTGCAGGAGCGTCTATCGAGAATTGCTCCCCGGCGCTTCTTTAAAATGAATCCTTCCGACAAGCAGAATCCGCGTCGGTTAGTTCGGGCGATTGAAACTGAAATTGCTAAAAAACTACGAGATGGATGGATACCAGCACATCAAGCAGAACGTGCCGTTTTTGATCCTATCTTTGAGAGTACTGCGTCGCTCTGGATTGGACTTTCAATGGAGAAGTCGCTTTTAGAAGAACGTATCAAGGCTAGAGTGTGTGCTCGGATTCAAGCAGGAGCAGTCGATGAATACACACAGTTAGTGCGACTGTATCCAGATTGGAAACCAGAAGCAAAGTCAGCGTTAGGGTATGGTGAAATTGCCAGGTATTTACAGGAAGAATTGTCAGTAGATCAACTCACGGAGCTCTGGACCAAGCATGAAGTTCAATATGCAAAGCGCCAAATGACATGGTGGAAACGCGAAAAGCAAATACAGTGGTATGACGCAGGAAGTGGCCAAACGAAAGATCAAGTATTAGCTCACCTGAAAAAGACTGGTATACTGAATGGATAGAAACCTATGACGTCACACCGTGTTGAAATCTCCATCAAAACTATTTTAACGACCTTACTCCTGCTCTTTGGAATTTATGTCGTTTCCAGAGTAACGGATATTATTGTTTTGCTCTCGGTGTCCTTTGTGTTGATGACCGCGCTGCATCCCTTAGTCACCAATCTACAAAAGCTGAAAATCTCTAGAGAAATTGCGGTTGTGTTTATCTACATTGTGTTGATTGCGCTTTTAGTCATTGCGGGCATTGCCATTATTCCGCCGTTAATTGATCAAACTACCCGATTATTTGTCCAGTTTGATATTCCAAAATCACCCCTGCTCCAGGATTTATCCGGATTTCAGTTTTCATACTCCAATATTTCTACGTTGATTTCCCAATATGGATCTTCAGTGGTGACGCTGTTTGCCTATGTCACCTCAACTTTTTCGTTGATCTTCTCGATCTTTACCGTCTTAGTCATGTCCTTATACTTTTTGTTGGAGCGTGATCAGCTGTACCGATACTCAGCGGTACTTTTTCGCCATAATCATGAAGAGCGTGGTCGACGATTACTGAATCGGATCGAAGATTCTTTAGGAGGATGGGTACGAGGACAAATTATTTTGATGTTTGTCATCGGAATCCTCACGTATGTTGGACTGACAATTCTTGGCATTCCGTATGCTGTTCCGTTGGCAATTTTGGCTGGGTTTTTGGAAATGCTGCCCAATTTGGGTCCAACGTTGTCGGCAATTCCCGCGATTTTGATTGCTGCAATCACAATCTCCCCAACAATGGGTGCCGTGGTCGGTGTGCTATACATTGTCATTCAATTCGTGGAGAACAACATTGTGGTTCCTCAAATCATGAAAAAGGCGGTGGGAATCAGTCCAATCACCTCCATCGTTTTGATTCTAGTCGGTGTCCGTTTTGGAAGTATTATGGGAGCAATTTTGATTATTCCGGCGTATATTGTGCTTCGAGTAATCCTGCAAGAGTTTGCAACGGAAATCAAAATGTTGCTTCAAGGCCGTGAGAACTAACTATTGCAGTGTGCTGATCGTGTCTCGTAGCTTTGCTGCTAATTCAAAATTCCAGGTCTTTGCCGATTCATTCATTTTTTTCGTGAGTTGTTTAATTAGTTTTTGCTTATCGGCTGGAGTCAGACTTTCTGGATCAATCTGATCGATGTCGATACGCGTTTTCTTATCGACTTGAATGAGTTTTTGTTTCTTGGTTAGAGGTTTTTCTTCTTCCTTTTTTTCTCGTTTTATTAATTCCTCACGAATCGGTTTAATGATCGTCATCGGAGTTACATTGTGCGCTATGTTGTATGCTTCTTGCTTCTCTTTGCGACGTTGCACCTCTGCAATTGCTGCTTCCATGGACTTGGTGGTGCGATCAGCGTACAAGATCACGTGACCCTCATGATGCCGTGCGGCACGTCCCATGATCTGAATCAGGGAGGATGCCGAGCGTAAGAAACCTTCTTTATCCGCATCTAAAATTGCAACCAACGTGACTTCAGGGAGGTCCAGACCTTCCCGAAGGAGGTTAATTCCTACCAGCACATCGTAGACTCCGGAACGTAAGTCATTGATGATATCGGAGCGATCTAGCGTATCAATATCGGAATGCAAATAGGCAACTTTGGGAAGCACGATGGATTTGTCATTGATGATTGCAGAAATCTTTTTTTCATCATTGAGATACTCCGTCAAAACTTCTGCCATCCGCTTGGTTAGCGTGGTGACAAGCACGCGTTGTTTCCTTCCCACGCGAATCATAATTTGTTCCAGCAAATGAGCAACCTGTCCTTCGGATGGGCGAATCTCGATGGTTGGCTCCAGAAGGCCCGTTGGCCGAATCAATTGTTCTGCTACGTTTCCGTCGCTCATTGATAGTTCCCAGGGGCTGGGCGTAGCGGAGACATAAATGGTTTGATCCACAACGCGCAAAAACTCTTCAAACTTTAACGGTCGGTTATCCAACGCAGAGGGGAGTCGAAATCCATAGTCAATCAATGTTCCTTTGCGTGATTGGTCCCCGTTATACATCCCGCGAATTTGAGGGATGGTGATGTGACTTTCATCAATCACCGTCAAAAAGGAACCATCGCCAAATAGACGAGCATTCTCATGAAAATAATCGACGAGAGAATAGGGAGGGTCACCAGGTTTTCGTCCATCAAAGTAGCGGGAGTAGTTTTCAATTCCATTCACGAATCCCAACTCCCGTATCATGTCCACGTCATAGTGGACCTTTTGTTCCAAGCGATACGCCTCCAAGACTTTCCCTTTGGCTTTCAATTCGTCACAACGCGATTTTAGGTCCTGCTCAATCTGATCAATGGCATCCGCTTGCGTGGTTGGATTGGTCATGTAATGTTTGGCTGGATAGAGGAGATAGCGTTTACCCTTCTCCGACGTTAGCATCCGCTCTTGTTCCTGAATGGAGCCCTCTAGTGCTAGACCCGTTAAGGGATCAATGCGGGTGATCTTTTCGATTTGATTGCCTAAGAGTGCAATAGAAAGTGCGGTATCCTCGTACGCTGGCCAGATTTGAATGGTTTCTCCGCGAACCCGAAATGTTCCACGACCTAAGTCAAGATCGTTGCGTTCATATTGCAGGTCCACAAATCGACCCAAGAGGGATTGTCGGGAGATGAGTTCGCCCTCCATGATTTCGAGCATGTAGCGTCCGTATTCAATGGGGGAGCCTAAGTTGTAGATACACGACACTGAGGCGACAACAATACAGTCGGGTCGAGTGAGGAGGTTTGCAGTGGTGGCAAGCCGAAGCTTATCAATCTCATCATTAATTTGGGTTTCTTTTTCAATATAGGTATCGGTGGAAGGGATGTAACTCTCTGGCTGATAGTAATCGTAATAGGACACGAAATAACTGACCGCATTATGCGGAAAGAAATCACGAAATTCCTGGTACAGTTGTGCGGCAAGCGTTTTATTATGGGCAATCACCAAGGTCGGTTTTTGAATCCGATTGATCACACTGGCAATGCTAAATGTCTTGCCACTCCCAGTTACACCTAAGAGGACTTGATGATCTTTACCTTGTTCAAACCCGCTTGCGAGTTGGTCAATACAAGCTGGCTGATCTCCTAAGGGCTGGTAGGGGGACACTAATGAAAAGGCTGGCATCGGGTTATTATCGCACGTTTCGGTCTTTGAACCAATTTCATTTCACACACCAGAGAGAAACAGAAGAGTGATCGGTATCGATTGATATTGATCCAGTTGACCATTTGGTGGATTTTTGGGTATGGTGGGTTAACTACGGAAAAGGGTATCTTTGTTCGGTTTGTGTTCCCCCGACATATCACCGAACGAAACACCTCTCTTTTTATTATTCCACGCTAGGAAGAAAAGAAGTCTCCGTACGCCACTGTAATTATCGACTTGGGGTATTAGTACAAAAGGAGAAGAGTATGCCGATCACTCTGTATAAGAGACAGCGACAAATTGTAGACTTTATTGCCCAATATATCCAAAAGAACGGCTATTCTCCAACCCTGCAAGAGATCGCCGATTCGATTGGGGTGTCTTCGTTAGCCACCGTGCATGAACATTTGCAGGCACTTATTCGCAAAGGTGTGATTAAAAAATATGAAGGGACTGTACGGGGATTGGAACTTGTGGACCGAACGTTTTTACGCCTTACGGATGCCGTTGATCTTCCCTTATTAGGTTTCATTGCGGCAGGTCAACCGATTGCTCCCTACACCGATCCTAATGCGACTTTCAAAGTTTCCCCAGAGCTCATCACTGGGAAAAAGCGCGCCTATGTTCTCCAAGTCAAAGGAGACTCTATGGTCGAAGAGGGAATCCTCGATGGTGATTACGTGGTGATTGAAGAGCAGCAAGAAGTTGCCAATGGTGACATTGTGGTTGCCTTATTGGATAACGGACTGGCAACACTCAAAAAGTTCTACAAAGAAGCCACACGAATTCGCTTAGAGCCAGCCAACTCCAAGATGCAACCCATCTTTGCGACACGGGTGCGGATTCAAGGAAAGTGCGTTGGACTCATCCGGAAGTTCTCTGTCTAATAGCTGTTGACGACTATTTAAAAACGCCCCTATACAAGGGGCGTTTTGCTTACAGTTCAATCTTAATTTAGAGTCTATTCATCTTTGCGCATGCGATCGTACCATTCGCCCATCATGCGATTCACCGTATCTTTGCTACCGAGTCCGAATGCAAGTCCGATTGCTAGTGAGACAGCAACCACAAATCCAGTAAAGAGGATGGTGATAAATTGTTGTGCAATTCCTAGTTCACTGATTGCTGCCATCGAGGCAAGAACGATGATTAGGTAACTGGAGATTTTTCCCACCAGTCGTCCTGTTTTGGGATCGATGGACTTAATCATTCCTTTCACGAGTGCTTCAGCAATCCCAGCAAGTAACACCCCAAAGATAAAGATGAGGATGGCGGAGACAACTCTAGGAATATAGAAGAGCACGCGATTCAAAAGCGCAGAGGCGGTATCTAATCCAAGAATAGTAACCACGGTGTAGATGACAAACAGCATGAAGATCCAATAGACGACACTTCCGGCAACGCTTTCTGCGGTATGTCCAACCTCAGAATTCTTTAAGAATTCTGCGACTGGGGTTTTCTCTAAACTACTGGAGAGTTTCAATCGAGAGAGTGAAGTAACCACAAATCGACGGAGTGCGCGTGCCAAAAATAGCCCAATCATCCCAACTAATAGAGCTGAGGCGAGCTTGGGTAGAAAGGTAACCAGTTGGGTAAATGCGATCGAAACACTTTCAGCCACACCTGCTTGGAAGGGGGAAACAGCGTAACCATCCATAAATCTCCTTAATTTCCAGCGTATATAGTGCTACTGTACCACGATTGCCCAGATTCAACAAAACCTGTCTTGGCTTAAAGGTGAAAATAATCGCAGGGTTGGGGAGTTTGGCTTCACGACGTATAATAGAGAGGCTTGGGTATCGGGTAATCGCTTTTACTTAACTGTAGAAGAGGAAAGTCCAGACAGCTGGAAGCAGGGTGCTTTGAATAAGATCAAAGGGTGATTGCTTTTGCAATTACATAGTTAGAGCAACAGAGACGATCCGGGTAGCGCCGGCTGAAACGATCAAGTGTTTGGATACGACTGCGTAACAGCATTCGTGGCAATCCTCCCCGCTGCAACTGACGACCTTCACCATAATGGAAGCTTCCCCTTTGTGTTGCCAAAAGCAACACGGGTGATCAAGATGCAGGCTTAGAGAAATGATTATCCTTTGACAGAATCTGGCTTACAGATACCCAAGCATTAATTTTCCGATACTGATTCCCATGGTTCCTGAATGCTATACTGGTTTTCTATGGTTTCTGTCCTTCTAGCTGTCTTATGTTGCGTTCTCGTCGGGATCATTTTCTACTTGCTCACGCAAAAGAAAACGACGCAAGATCCTGCGTTACTGGAGTGGGTAAAAAGTACCCAATTGCAGATGCAGCAACTTCAACAAACACTCTTGGATTCCTCCCGAGTGTCCACGGCGCAAATTTCTTCAACCATGCAGCAACAAACCCGCGACATTCATGAACGACTGACCAAGGCTTCCGATATCATCGGAGAATTGAAACGTGAAGCCGGTCAATTTTCTGAAATCAGTCGTTCGATGAAAGATTTGGATGCGCTCCTGAAGTCACCCAAACTTCGAGGAAATTTGGGAGAGCGCGTGCTCTCGGATTTGATTTCCCAAGTCTTTCCCAAACAGCATTTCTTTTTACAACATCGCTTCAAATCGGGATCCATCGTGGATGCTGCGATTCAAACTGATGCCGGCATTCTTCCCATCGATTCCAAGTTTCCCATGGAAAACTTCCAGGCAATGCTCAAAGGGGAAACACAGCAGGAGCGTGAGGTGTCAAAGAAAGACTTTGTGCGTGATGTCAAAAAACATATTGATGCAATCGCAACAAAGTATATTCTTCCGGAAGAAGGAACCATGGATTTTGCATTGATGTATGTGCCGTCGGAGACCGTGTTCTATGAGATTGCTGCCAATGATACTTTATTGGAGTACGCCAGAAATCATCGTGTCTATCCTGTGTCACCGACAACGATGTATGCGCACTTACAAACCATTTTGCTGTCCTTTGAAGGCAAGAAGATGGAAGGAAAAACCAAAGAAGCATTCAAACTTCTTCGTGGGATTCAAAAGGACTTTGTGCACTTTGAACAGCAATACCAAACAATGGGAAAGCATCTCACGAATGCCTCAAACATGTATGTAACGTCATCGCAAACACTATCGGTGTTAGGTCGAGGACTGACGAACATGCGCCAGTTGAGTGGTGAAGCCAAAGAAACGCAACGACTTGCCCAGGTAACAGAAGAAGCAAACGAAGAACTTTAGGTATCTTTGCCTAATTTTATATTGCGCTGATGTCGTTTCCAATAAAACCAGACGATAATTAAGCCGATGGTCACTGCCATTGCAACTTGCACGATGGACTCTACACTTTCCATTCCGTTCACAATCGTTTGATAACTTCCCAGTCCCGCATATCCAAAATACAAGAATAAGAGATTTCGGATGGTAGTCCCAGTAAACGTAGAAACAATATAGGTTCGAAGGGGAACCTTGATGATTCCACAAACAATCGAAATCGGAGCACTGGGAATGATGGGTAGAGCGCGAAGTCCGGCCAACATGAAATCATCTCGCCAGTGACCTTTGAAGTGCTTCCCAATACTTTCGAGTTCACGATGGGTGATTCCAAAGAACCGTCCGTATTTTTTTACGATCGTATCCTCGGCTTTATCAGCAATGAAATAAAGAACAAGCGATCCCAGGGTCTTACCGACTGCGCCAAGGAGGGCTAACAAAAATAAAAATGCCACTGTTTTTCCTTGCGCGGCGGCGATGGATCCTGCGGACGTCATGACGAACGGGGAAGGAATGGGAGCAATAATTTCTTCGATGAAGGATGCTACCAGGGTATAGAGCCCAATGGGAATACGAAGGGAAAGCTGCTCGATGACAGATGCGGCTTGATCGAAAATGCTCATGATGGGAATCCTCTAGCTATGCTTGAAGGAGCATTATAGTATAAATTCCCCTGGTTTGAGAACCCTCGATCATATTTTTTCGTAAGAGTTTGCGCTAGAATGCAGTATTCATTGAATAACGAATTTTTTATTCGATAGTTACTCTTTTTGATCGTTGAAAGGATCGTATGCATGCGGTGTTAGAACAGTTATTTGCGTTTGCGACATTATTGGTAGAGCGATTTGGATATATCGGAATTTGGTTAGGGATGACAATTGAATCTGCTGCAATTCCCTTACCATCGGAAGCCATCATGGGACTGGCAGGATTTTTTGTCTTCTTAGGGAAACTGAATTTATTTTGGGCAGCTTTGGCAGGAGCTCTTGGCAACGCTACAGGATCAACGATCCTGTATACCATTGGTCACAAAGGAGGGAAACCCTTAATGCTCAAATACGGCAAGTATGTGGGGGTGCAGGAAGAAGAATTTAAAAAGGGTGAGGAATGGTTACGAAAATATGGTGACAAAGCCGTCTTTGTGGCACAATTGCTTCCCGTGGTGCGAACCTATGTGTCTCTTCCTCCTGGAGTCTTACGCATGGATTTTAAGAAATTTATCTTCTTTACGTTTTCCGGAGCGTTTGTCTGGTGCTATGCGTTAGCATTCATGGCTTTAAAACTAGGCCAGAACTGGCATCATATTGAAAACTACATGAAGGGATTTCAGTACGTGGTGATTGCTGCAATCGGAGCCGGGATCCTCTTCCTACTGATTAATAAAGCTCGAGGCTCATTTATTCAATCAAAGCATAAAACGCTGCGTTAGCGATAATTATCGAGATGCTGCTTGAGTGAAACAGTCGTTTGAAATTGCTCTGTCAGACTTTTTTCTGACAAACACGGAATCGTTTGGTGGTAGGCAAGTTTGGTCGTGTCCTCAAAATAGACTCCCAAATGCAATTTTTCTGGATCTTCACTCAACTTCCAAGCTGCTTCTTTACTGGTCATTTCTGTGTCAGAAGGAAGAATATCCAAATGCTCGTTATACCAGCCGTGGGTATTTACTTTGTTAAAAGTCACACAGGGTTGTAAGACGTCCACCAATGAAAACCCGGTATGGTTTAAGCCCTTTTTGATCAGATCCGCGGTCACGGGAATATTGCCCGCATAACCACGTGCCACAAAGGTTGCCCCGGAGGACACTGCTAAGGCAATTGGATTGACCGGGACTTCGACTTGTCCCATTGGGGTTGATTTTGTTTTTCGCTCCTTGGGAGTGGTTGGGGCTGCTTGTCCGGTCGTTAGTCCATAGACCTGATTGTTGTGAACCAACAGCGTAATATCATGGTTGCCCCGACATGCGGCAATGAAATGACCCATGCCTTCGCCATACGTATCTCCGTCTCCGGCAACGATCAATACTTTTAAGCGATGGTTTGCCAGTTTAATGGCTTCGGCTACTGGTAGAGCGCGTCCGTGCAGTGCATGAAACCCATAGGAACGTAAAAAGTCCGCCATGTTTCCACTACATCCAACTCCAAAGACGATAACAAGATCTTCTTGGGGGATTGCTAGCTCTGAGAGTGCTTTTTTAATTGCAGACCAAATTCCATAGTCTCCACAACCTGGACACCAGGTGGGGAAGTTGGGGGTTTTGAGGGTGACTTCGGATACGTTTGGCATACTAGTTATTCTTGTATAAGTGTAAACATCTCCCTTGGGTCGATGGGATAGCCTAATGATAATCTGGTGATAAGAAATTCATGGTCTGATACATCTGAAAAGCGGTTCCTGAGTTCAGCACCTAGTGCAGTTCCAGTCATCGGACCTCTTTCCCTTAAAATGGCTTGAATAGCTATTCGTAACTCTTCTTGTCGTGCGGTGCCCTCTGCCGCTACGGCTCGACGAATTTCTAGTAGTTGCTCAGGTTCAAGAGGAATGAACATCTCCGGATCATCTTGCCAACGGCTGGTGGTTTTTTCTGTCATAGTTTCCTTTAAATTGCTTGTAACTCCTCTACGATGTCATCCGCATAGAAGGGACGACCATCATAACGATGAATACGATGGTCAAAGGTGATTCCAGTTTGAGCTTTAATATGGTTCTCTGCTTGACCCATGAAATTTTCTTCAATGATCACAAGTTTCTTTGCCGCACCGACTAATGCTTTAAACTCCTCCACTTTAAACGGCAGCATGGTCATCAAATGAATCGTGTTTACGGCTGTTTTTCCATCGACATTGACTTGTCGGAGTACTTCTTCCATGACCAATCGCGTACTTCCCCAGCAGACAACCGTAAGATCCGCACTTTCTGGACCGATGAGAACTGGACCTGGAACTTCCGCAATTAATCCATCCCATTTGCGCATCCGCTTTTCAACCATTTGTTTTGCCAGGGTTGCATCTTCAGTGGCATATCCATACGTATCATGTTCGTAGGAGTTAGTGAGTTGTAGTCCGTTCGGCTGACCAGGGATGGAGCGTGGAGAATAGCCTTCTTTGGTAACTTCAAACCGTCGATACGACTGGTCTTCAGGCAATGGATCCTGCGCAAAGGAATATTGTTGATTACTATATTCTGTTGGAAAAGGAAGCGTGGTCATGCGCGACTCTAAGAGAAGTTTGTCCGCAATGATGTAGGCTTGGGTATGGTATTTTTCTGCCAAGATAAATGACAGTCGTGTCAATTTGAAACATTCTTCTAGGTTTCCAGGGGTGAACACAATTCTGGGGAATTCTCCATGGCCCGCATGGAGCACAAAGGAGAGATCTGTCTGTGATGTCCAGGTAGGAAGGCCGGTAGCAGGGCCAGGGCGACCTCCGACCATACAGACCAATGGAACCTCCGTGACGCCGGCAAGGGAAACGGCTTCCACCATTAAGGCAAAGCCACCCCCGGCGGTTCCGGTCATCGCACGCACACCCGTAAAGCCTGCCCCAATCACATTATTCATGGCTGCAATCTCATCTTCTGCATGTTTGAGAACAAGAGGATATTTTTCGGAAGCATCCGCCATAAAGGTCATTAAGGCAGAGGAGGGTGTCATTGGGTAGGCACTATAATATTGCACACCCGCAGAGAGGGCACCAAAGCCAATTGCTTCGGTTCCAGTGAGTAGGAGTGTGTCAGAGGCTGGTTGATCGCTAGAAGCCGTTTCTGACATTGCTTGTTGCTTCTCAGCGGGTTCTCCGGCAGTAAGCGGGTCAGAGGCAAGTGTGCTTGCTTCTACAGACTCCCCACCCGAATCCAACGATGGATCAGAAGGTGCAGTTGGAAGTTTTGTTATGTCTTGCTGTAAGGAGAGGATGAATTCATGTCCTTTTTTCGCCGCAGCAAGATTTTCATTGACTACCTCTGCCCCTTTGCGTTCAAAGAATGCAGTGATGACGGCATGCAAATACTCCTGCTTGAGGCCTAGGAGCTCACAGCTAACGGCAAGGCTGACCATGTTGGAAGCTAAACTTTTCCCAGTTGTGTCTCGTGCAATTTGCACCATGGGGACAGAGATCACTTGTTCTTTCGAAATACTTGGATATTTGGAAAAATCAATTTTGTCATCGGCTAAATCAATTAAGAACTTTGTTTGTGGTGTGAACTCATCCAGATGGAGTCTTATACAATCTTCATTCAGCACCACCATTAAGTCGACCATTTTTTCTTGACAGGACACCGGATCAGCGGAAGCGTGGACTTGACCGGTTGTATGACTTCCTCGGATAAGTGAGGGGTATTCACCGTATTCAAAAAGGGAGAGACCTGCTTTTTGACAGATCTTGGCCATTAAAAAAGAGGTAGCTGCAATTCCTTCGCCAGCCTTTCCTCCAATTTTCCAGTTAAATGATGATTTCGTCATATTCAGATGTAGCTGATTTTATCCTGCTTTTGTGTATTTTTCTAGGTTAGATCTGGGGATTGTAGTTCTACCTTCACGTCAGTGACAAACGCTTGATGATTGGCAAGCATGAGTGGATTGATTTCAAGCTCGGCAATTTCGGGATGTTCCATGGCGACAGCTAGTAATCGTTCCAGACACAGGAGTATGAGTGAACGTTCCTCGGTAGACATTGACGCATGGAGTTTGGTGCGACGGAAAGCTTGTCGAATTTCTTTGCTACTAGCGGGGAGGAAAATGTAGGCCCGATCCTCCAAGATGTTTGTGAGGCTTCCACCCATCCCTACAGCGATAAACTTGCCAAACTCTGGATCATTCCGATATCCAAGTATGACTTCGCTCGCATCGGTGATGACCTCTTGAAACAATACACTTGGACCAAATTTTTTTAGCCGTTCGTATGCTTGAACGGCTTCTTCCTTATTTTGGATATTTCCAATCACAGCACCTAAAACTGCTTTATGCTTGAGCTTTAAGTTGGCGGTTTTGGCAAAGAGGGGGTAGACCCTGGCAGGATCGAGCGCATCGAGCTCGTCTAATTGACTGCACGATTTTACAATTGCGGCGCGCGGGAGAGTAAACCCATAGGCTTCCAGTAATAAATAGACCGATGACAGTTCATTAGTTTTAAGCGGGAATTTTTTGCGTTCAGGTTCCCCAGGAAGATATCCCGATAGCGATTGCTTTAACTCTTCCATGAGTTTTGCGGATCGATCGACTAATTGTGCGCGTCGCACATGATTTGAACAGGAAAAAATTTCCACGCCTTCATTGGGGTACTCAACGGTCGTGATACCCGCTTGGCGCAGCTTTTGTAGATAGCGATATTCTTCTTTCCCTCCCATCAAGGCGACAATGAGTGGGGTGTGTAATTTGGGAAACAAATCAATGATGGCGTGGGTGATCGCCGGAATATCGGTCACCGACTGACGGGTTAAAATCAAAAGGATGGCCTCTACCAGTGGATCATCGTGCGCGATCTCTAGCACGGTCTGTACATCCTTCGTACTCGCATCACCCAGAAGATCGGTCGGATTGCTCGGGGAGATTCGCGGAACTGAGCGGGCAAGGGCACGAAGGGAAGTCTGACTCCAACTGGCGAGTTCAAGATCTGCCTTGGCTGCAAGATCCGTTGCATTCACTCCTGGTCCACCGGCATTGGTGACGATTAAGAGGTTTTTGGGGAATGTACCCCCAAATTGGGGTTTGTGGATCAGAGAATGTAAAAAGAAGGTCGTTTCAAAAAATTGTTCCAGTGTCTCTACACAGGTATACCCGAACTGGTATTGACCTTCGAGGATTAACCGATGATCCGTTGCCAGGGCAGCCGTGTGCGACAGTGAGGCACGCGCACCTTGGGATGTGGTGCCGCCTTTTAGTAACAGAATGGGTTTGTGTTTTGAGATTTCTTTACATTTCGCAAAAAACCTGGGGATGTTGGGAATCGATTCTAGATAGAGTGCGATCATGGCGGTGTGAGAATCGTGATGAGCATGATCGAGTGCGTCTAACACGGTAATACCCGCACTGTTTCCTAAAGACACCGCAAAGGAACTCCCGATGTTGCGACTTACTAGCTGAGAAAAGATCGTGGTTAACATGGCTCCGGACTGACTGATCACCGCGATATCTCCAACCGGAACGTGGGTGGGAGCAAAACTTGCATTCAGTTTTGCGCGCGGATTAATTGCACCCAGAGTATTAGGTCCAAGCAAAAGAATATGATTTCGGGCACAGATCTGCGCAATCTTGGTTTGCAGTCTAAGACCTGATTTATTTGTTTCCGCAAAGCCCGCTGAAATGATGATGATCGCCTTCACCTTTTTATCCACGCATTGATAGACGAGATCCTCAACCAAAGCTTTAGGGGTGGTAATAATGGCCAAGTCGATCGATGCGGGAACGCTTAAGATATCCGGGTACGCTTTTTTTCCTAAAATCTTTTGATGCTTGGGGTGGATTGGAATCACCGAATGGGGAAACTGTTGCAGGTTTAAGAAGATTTGATGCCCAACTTTTTGAGGCTCTTTGGAGACTCCAATGACAGCGATTGTAGTTGGATTGAGAAGTGCATCTAACATGGTACAGCTTAAGGATAACAAGAAAAGAGTTCAGCGGTCTAGATTAGAATCCGCCCACTCATGCTCACAGGCTTATTTACTCCTAATAAATGCAAGATGGTTGGAGAAATATCTGCAAGAATTCCGGATTGCAACATCGTGGTATTGTTTTGGAATGGCTTGCCAATACAAAAGAAGGGAATGGGATAGGTGGAATGTTCCGTATCCATTTCCCCCGTTTGATTGTTAATCATTTCTTCTGCATTCCCGTGGTCTGCGGTGATTAAAACAACGCCTCCTCGAGCGGTAACCGCGTCAACAATTTTCCCGACACAACGATCTAAGATTTCGCAGGCTGAAATCGTTGATTTTAAATTTCCGGTGTGCGCTACCATATCGGCATTGGCAAAGTTGATGATTGCAACATCATACAAATCGCTGTTGAGCCGTTCTAGAAAGGTCGCGGTGATTTCATTCGCACTCATCTCGGGAGCCAAATCATACGTTGCAACTTTTTGTGAGGGGATAATGACTCGATCTTCACCTGGAAAGGGATCTTCACGTAATCCGTTAAAGTAATAGGTCACAAACCGTTCTTTTTCTGTTTCTGACATGCGCAATTGTTTGAGCCCATGTTCGGCAAGCACTCTTCCTAACGGCATTTCGACGGCTTGCGGAGGGTAGGCAATATTTGTTGGTAGCCCACGTTCATATTCGGTCATGGTAACAAAATACAAATTCTTGAGTACCTTGTTTCGTTGAAAGGTTTGAGCAGTGGATGTGGATTGTAGGTGGGTATGCTGATATTTTACGGTGTACGGATCAAAGCCTTCCGACGTGATGCCGCTCTCAAAGTTTGGAAGCACAAAGGCGCGGGTTAATTGTCGAGGACGATCAATTCGGAAATTATAAAAGATAATCGCGTCGTTGTCCGAGACGAGTTTGGGTTTTCCTTGTGGGGTACAGACCATGATGGGTTTGATGAATTCATCATTTTCACCACGGTTATAACAGTCGTTGACTGCGGCTAAGGGGTCTTGCGTACACGACGGACTCCCGAGAGTTAGTGCATCATAGGCAATCTGGGTTCGGTCCCAGCGCTTGTCGCGATCCATGGCATAGTAGCGACCCATGATCGTTGCAATCTGGCCAACGCCCAGCGATTTACATTTTGCCTGAATTTGGGTGATAAAGGAGATCGCCGATGTGGGTGGCGAGTCGCGACCATCGGTGAATAAATGTAAAAAGACATTTTCACCTAAGCCTTTTTGTTTGGCATTGAGGAGCAGTGCAAATAAATGGTCAATGTTCGAATGGACGCCACCGGAACCTACGAGTCCCATCAGGTGTAATACCGAATTGTTCTGTTTAACATGTTCAAAGGCTTGCAAGAAAACTGGATTCTGTTCAAACGTGCCATCGGCAATACTCATGTTAATGCGTGGGAGGTCTTGATATACGATGCTACCTGCACCCATGTTTAAATGGCCGGTTTCCGTATTCCCATCTTCACCTCTAGGCAGTCCGACAGCCTCTCCGGACGCCAATAATTGCGTATGGGGATACGACACCCAATAACGACGTAAGTTTGGAGTATTGGCTTGCGTGATTGCATTCCCGGCATTGGCAGGACCGATTCCCCATCCATCAAGAATGAGAAGGACAACTGGACGAATTTTGGAAGGCATACAATGGATTAAGCGGAATTTAGTTCCGTTTCAATTTCGAGGAGTCGATTGTATTTGGCGATTCGTTCTCCTCTAATGGGGGCTCCAAATTTGGTGTAATCACAACCTAAGCCGACGGCGAGATCCGCAATGAAATCATCATTGGTTTCACCCGAACGGTGTGAAGCAACGACTTGCATTTTTGCGTCCTTGGCGATTTTGACGACCTCGACTGTCTCACTAATGGTTCCAATTTGGTTGGGCTTAATCATGAGGGAGGTGCAAGCTTTTTCTTTGATTGCTCGTTGTAATCGTTCTTTATTCGTAGTCACTAAATCATCAGCAACGACCACGACACGATCGGAAATCTGCGCGGTTAATTCGGTCCAGGCTGCCCAGTCGTCTTCATGGAAGGGATCTTCGATAGAGAAAATGTGATATTTTGCATTCAGCTCTTTGTAGTATTCCATGAGCTCTTTTGTCGAGAACGCTTCCTGACGATCGCGGATGGAGTATTTTCCGTTCTTGTAAAAATACGAGGCGGCCACATCGAGGCCGAAAAATAAATCTTGACCGAAGAGGAACGAGGTTTGTTTCATGGCTTCATTGAGTAATTCCAGGGCATCCAAGTTGGTAAATAAGTTGGGAGCAAATCCACCTTCCACCCCAACACTGTGAATTGCATTCTTGGCAATCAGTACTTGTTCCAAGGCCATGAACATTTCTACCCCTAATTCTAAGGAGGCGGAGAAGGGTTTGTTGCTGGTTGGAATGATATGAAATTCTTGGAAGTCTAGATTTCCGGCTCCATGTTGTCCCCCATTGATCAAGTTAAAAATTGGGGATGGCATTCGGAGGGCGGAGGTCAACCCATATTTCTCTTTAAAATAGCGATATACGGGCATTCCCACACTGGCGGCTCCGGCTTTACAGACTGCAGTGGACACGCCCAAGATGGCATTGGCACCAAGCTTGGATTTATTGATGGTTCCATCTAAGTTATAGAGTAATTGATCAGCAGAAGTCTGACGCACGGGGTCTTGGCCAATAAAAACCGGCCGAATAATATCATTAATGGTAGCAACGACTTTTCGTACTCCTTTGCCCCCCATGCGACTGGGATCATTGTCGCGAATTTCGACGGCTTCATGTTTCCCACTCGAAGTTCCTCCCGGAACACTTGCGCGAACCGATTGCCCAGAATCTAACTCGATCCGAACTTCCACGGTTGGATATCCCCGAGAGTCGAGAATTTCACGCGCCTGTAGTTGTGTGATTTTTGCCATAATACTCTGATTATTGATGATCGCGAATATACTGACCCGCTTGCGGGGTGCCTATCCACTCGGCCAGATCGGATGTGTTAAAGACTTCCAGCATGTCTTGCGTAGGGGAGTGGATGCTTTTGATGAAACACAGGATGCCTTCTTGATGACAAATCGCTGTTGCACTCCGTACATACTCTATCACAGCGGGAGAAGAAAAGTCAGCCGCGGATAGCTCGTTTTTGGCATGTAAGTGACGGGCAATTTCATCCACATCGATGACCACTCCGTCTAAGCCCTTTTGGACACACGGTTCGATCTCGTACAGCTGACTAGGTACCGACAACAGTAGATAGTAGGTAAGCATACTGGCACGAACTAAACCCATTTCTAGCACGGTCTTTACTGTTTGCGCATAGGCGGAGCAGTGTTCAACATGCCCAAACACTAAGCCAAAAGGAAGCGTTGCAAATTGTGTTTTTGTGGCAGCTAACGCTTGAAGCTGGGAGGCGACCAGCTCCGGCTTATGGGTATCAATTTCGTAGAAAAATCCTTTTGGTGCATGGGATTTGGTACACAGAAACGTTAAGGTCTTTTGTAGCTCATGGGCGACTAAGCGTGTGGAGATAGCTTTTCCTGCCGACATCGCCTCTAGTAATAGTTCGGGTTGTAGGTAGAGATGTCCCGTTGGCTGCATGGCAGGCAAACGCGCGTCGGGTGTGAGGGGATGCAGCAGGCCAATCGTTGGGATCGTTTGAGTCGTCTGTGGACGCTTTAATGGTACGGTGGAAGATGGCTGCGCGGGATTCACCACGACAGAGGATGGATGCGATTGCAAATGATGGGGCGCAAAGAGAGGCATCTCCAGTGGCGCGACATCAACGACCCAGACTGTTTTCCCATCCCAACCAAAGACAACTTTTTGGGGGAAGAAAAAATGTTGCTGGATTTTTCCGGCAAGCTTACTAAGCAATCCGATCGCTGCAGTTGGGAGCTTTCGTTTCTGTGACGACGGACCCGTGATCTTTTTAAACACGGATTCTCCATGTTCCCAAACAATCGACTCTGTTTGTTTGTCGATGACAGTTTTGAGTTCTTCTTTGGAGGATTTTGAAATCCAATAGTAATCCGCACCTTGTACCTCTTCAATTAACCCTTGCTCTCCTAAGACGGCTTTTACCAGACACGTATTTTTTTGTGTGGCAGTGGGATCGCTGGTGTAGAGAATTCCCGTTGTTTGAAACTTGGGGTGACGTTGGATACACACGGCAAAGGGAAGTTGAAAATGATTGGTATGGTGTTTGATGCGATAGAAAAGTGGTTTGGGGTCAAAGAAATGACTCCACACTTCTTTGATTCCTTCAAAGATGTTTGCCTCGCCCTCGTATCCAAAAAAGAAATGGTCAACGGTGTCAATAAATGGGGAGACTGCATCGTGGACATGGACACTAGGAGACAAAAATACGCGTCCCTGACCAATCTTGAGATACATGGGAAGAATTTGAGCGACTAATTGGGGTGGAAATTCTCCGTGTGCAATTAAACGATGAATTGCTTTTGCACTTTTGGCCAATTCCGATGGGCTTTGCGCATTACTCTTTTCGATGATCTCTTCGATTTGTTCTTGAAGTCGATTAAATGCAATAAATTCTTCGAATGCTTGAGCTGCAACAATAAACCCCGGGAGAATTGGGAGTTTGGCAGCAAGCATTGCAGAAAGAGACGACCCTTTTTGACCGGCTTGGACTGGAGAATGTGGTGTGGCACTCGTCACAACTCTATCCTAGTCTACAAAGGAAGTTCGTTGCAAGTAAGAAAGCCCTTCTCAGAGTGGCCATCGATGTGATAGTCTCGTCATGCTCATGAAACTTCCCCGATCGATTCGGCATGCTATTGAACAATTTGAAAAACTTCCAGGTGTTGGACCGAAATCCGCTCAGCGTCTGGTGTTTTATCTCTTACATAATCCTGAAAGTGAATTGGAGCGATTTTCACAGATTTTACTTGATCTTAAAAAAGGCACCAAAATTTGTACCATTTGTCATAACGTCGGGGAACACGATCCCTGTGAAATTTGTTCCGACATCGCTCGGAATACAGAATTACTCTGTGTGGTGGAGCAACCACTCGATGTACTAGCATTAGAACGTAGCGAAAAATTCCACGGGGTATATCATGTATTGCACGGAGCAATTTCCCCGTTAAATAATATTGGACCCGATCAATTATATTTACGCGATATTGTGAAACGGTTAGACCAGACGCAGGAAATCATCTTAGCCACGAACCCGACGATGGAGGGGGAAGCCACGGCCATGTATATTCAACATATTATCAAGGACTGGCACGAGCAAACGCAGCATCCTATGCCGATTATTTCGCGGATCGGCCATGGACTTCCCGTCGGAGCCGATATTGAATTCGCTGACTCAGTGACCTTAACGCGAGCACTAGAAGGAAGGAGGACGATGTAGGACACAAAAAGAACCCTTTACAGTATGTAGTCAGTTATCGGAGGATTCACATGCAACTTATTCTTTCCAGTAAAAATGTACCACTTACGAGCGGGTTAAAAACTTTTGTCACTCAACGTCTCTCCAAACTATCAAAGCTTCCATCGTTAACTTCTGTTCAAGTCTTAATTGACGTCAATCGTCACAAACATCAAAAAGAATCCTTGGCCACTGTAGAACTGATTGGCTCTGTACAGGGTAAAACCGTAATGGTAAAAGAGAACGCCAAGAACTTTTATGCAGCTTTTTTTAAGGCAGTCGATACCTTAAAACTTCGATTGATAGATTTAAAGAAACGCACAACGTGACCCACAGTGTGGAATACGCTATACTTATTTTTATATGAGTATGCTTCAAGCAGCCGGCCAAGCAGTTACCCAAGCTGTTTCCGATATTGGAACAGGTGTTGCCGATTCAGCCAAGAGTGCAATCTCGGACACTGCCAAGCAAATTGCCAAAACCCCGTTAGATATTTTGGAGGAGCTCTTGGGTAGTTCTGGAGCTGGTGGTGGGGATGCCGATAGTGGCACGGCGGAAAAGGGCAATGATGCAGTTTCTCAAGCACAGATTGCTCAAAAGATGAAGCAAGATGAATCGTTTAAAGTAGAGCAACATCAAGCGCTCCACGACAAAATTCAACAACAATCGCAAGTCTATTTTGAACAGAAGAAACAAGAAGATGCGCAGAAACGCGCCGCAGCTGATCAACAAAAAGAACAAGAACGCTTTGAGATCAAACAACTAGAGAAATCTAAAGCGCAAAATCTTCAGGTCCAAATGGCTCAAGATGCTGCCAATGCAGAAAAGCGTGTAGGTGCCGGCTAATCGGCAAAATCTTCCGTCTTTAATGGGCAACGAACCAATGGAATCCATCCCTGATGATCGCTTCTCCGATACAGGGTCACACTTTTTACCAAGAGCTGTAGCGTAATTGACTGTGCACGCAGTTGGGCTTTAACCGAAGAAACGTCCGCATGCGGAATGCGTTGACCGATGGTCAGATGCGGATGATAGTCAGGGTTTGGAGGAAGAAAACTAAACGCGTCGCTAATTTTGCGTTCTAACTTTTTTAGTTCGAAGGTTTTTTCTGGAGCTAAAAAGACCGTACTATTCCGTTGATGGCCAAAGCTTCCGACTAGGGAAATGTTGACCGCAAAGGCATCAACCTTAAGGCAACACGCAGTTAGTCTTTCGATAATGTAGGACTCATTGCGATGGAAAAAGGGTGGTTTAATGGTAATGTGGGGCGGGCTTGAAAGCTCTTCAACTCTGCTGTACGTGGCTTTGAGCGCAGAAAAAAAACGATCCTCGATAGGCGGAAGACCGATTCCAATAAAATAGCAGTACTCTCTCTGTTCCAATTGCATTTTTTTGTATTTTTACGCAATTTTTGTCCCAGATTCAAGGGTAAGGTTGTATTTCACACGTCCACACCGTATACTCGTGGCTATGCATGAGTCCAGATTTACTATCTGTTGCTGTCCACGTTAAGTGTCTTCTTGGGCAGATATGTAATGCATACTATCCGTCCCGAGTGACGGATTTTTTGTAGCTTGGAACTGACAATCGTGTTGAAAGGAAAGAATGAAACTCTACAATTCGCTGACAAGATCAATTGAAGACTTTTCTCCCGTAACTGCCGCGACCGTTGGTCTGTATGCGTGTGGTCCCACTGTCTATGACTATGCCCATTTAGGACATTTGCGTAAGTACACAATGGATGACCTTCTTGTGCGAGTACTTCGCCAACAAGGGCTTTCTTTGACACACGTCCAAAATATTACCGACGTCGGGCATTTAGTCTCCGATGGTGACACTGGGGAAGACAAAATGGAAAAAGGGGCAAAGAAATACGGAAAGTCGGTTTGGGAAATTGCAGCTGAATTTGAAGCATTCTATTGGAAGAGTTTGGATCAAATGGGCATCGGTCGTCCAGATATTAGCTGTAAAGCCACCGATCACATTCCAGAACAGATTGAGCTCATCTCCCGCTTAGAGAAAAAAGGGTATACCTATACCCTTCCTGATGGAGTGTATTTCGATACCAGCAAATTTCCAGAGTATGGAAGCCTGGCACAGTTGGATGTAGAGTCGTTAAAAGCGGGTGCTCGGGTAGAAATGGTTGCGGGGAAAAAGCAGCCAACGGACTTTGCGTTATGGAAATTTTCTCCATCAAACGAACAACGACAGATGGAATGGGACAGTCCTTGGGGAAAAGGTTTCCCGGGTTGGCACATTGAATGTTCCGCCATGGCAATGAAGTATTTAGGTGAGCAGTTCGATATCCATACCGGGGGAATTGATCACATACCGGTTCATCACACGAATGAAATCGCGCAAGCAGAGGCAGCTACCGGAAAACATCCGTTTGTACGCTTCTGGGTCCATCATAATTTCCTACGCGTGGATGGGGAAAAAATGAGTAAGTCCTTGGGCAATTTTTTTACGATCGACGATGTTATTTCCAAAGGGTTTTCACCGATGGCGCTTAAACTTTTGTTTTACACTTCGCATTACCGCAGTGAGTTAAACTTTACTTGGAAAAATTTGGAAGCGTCGCAAACAGCGCTCCATCGGTTGGTAGCTATTCTCTCTGGCATTTCTGGACAATCTGATCGTGATAGTCTCTCAGAAGAAAAGATGGAAAAAATTTCTACCTATCGCACCCGTTTCTTTGATGCCTTACAGGAAGATTTAGATTCTCCGCAGGCAATTGCCATCCTGTGGGAAGTATTAAAAAGTAATATCCCTGGCCGCGATAAAGTCGATCTAGTTGGAGAGTTTGACTCAGTCTTAGGACTTGGAGTATCCAAGTTGGTTGCTCAGTATCAGCAGCAACTTGTTACAATCCCTGAATCTGTAAAAGAGTTACTTGCAAAACGACAGAAAGCTCGACAGGCAAAAGATTTTACAACCTCAGATTCTTTACGTGAGCAAATTGCAAACGCAGGCTTTGTGGTTCAAGATTCCCCGGAAGGGCAATTCATTGTGGCAAAAGCACATTCAGGTATTTCGAGTTAATCCCAGTGTGAAATAACTGCGCGTTTTTTTCTTCTGCCATGTAGTGTACACTCAGTGCTTGACATGACCACTGTACCGCAACCAACGTTTGCAACATTTCGTGATCAAACCTGGCAAGACTACATTCTTGCCAAACTCTCTCCGTACGAACATCATCTTTCCGATTATTTAAAATTCTGGTTTATTGAAAGCGGTGATGAGAGTACCGCCTATCCCAGTCAAGGTTTGTTGCAAACACCCTTTGATTTTTTACACACGCATAAAACCATGATGCTCTCTCCCGAGGCAATGATTGCAACGCTGCGCGTTCGACAATATGTGTTGGAAGTCTTCAATCATCCCGACAGACTTAAAGAACTCAAGTGGGTAGAGCGATCCGTCTTCACCCCTCCGCCAGCCGTATCTTCACAGGCCATGGAATCCTCTGCCAAAGAAGGACTTGCTCTCTCGGTTTCCGATTTAGGAGTCCAAGTGGTAGGTTCCACCAATGAACGGGTCGGTAGAGCCCAACGTTTGCAATATGGTCCGTTTGTCAAAATGGGAAAACATGCACGATCCTTGCTTGTTGGATCCGCAATGCCCGATATTTATGGCAGCGTGAGTGCGCTATCGACGATGGCACAACTGCACTGTTTGGTCGGTGTTCCGCGAAACAGCGTCTTTCATGATATCCAACGACAAGTTGATTTAGTCAAAGAAACTGTAAATGCGCTGGCAGCCAGCGAAGTATTGGTTGGTCGAAACGATAAAGAGTGGTTGCTCTCCATGTGGAAACGCAATTTGATGGGTGTCGTGGAGACAGAAGGAAACAAAGCTCTCAAACGTGCACAAGCGCTCTATGAGGTTGGTGTCCGTGCCTTTCGTGTGTACTCCCCAGAACCAGGAATAGCGGTGCTGGATACGGTGCAATTACTGCGCCAAGAATTTGGGAAGGATATCGAGATCTTTGCAGGTCAGGTTGTGGATGTGGGACAAGCTAAGCGACTAGAAGAAGCCGGTGCGGATGGACTCTATGTGGGCATTGGTGGGGGTGGTCGTTGTATTACGGGGGTCCGCAGTGGGAGTGTGATCGATTGGCCACAGCTCGTATGGAGTTTACGTGGAGTGGTGGGAATTCCCATCGTAGTGGAAGGCGGTGCCAGTGATCACATCGCAACTACTTTAGTCTTAGGTGCGAGTGGAATTGGAGTGTCACGCATTGCCGGAGGGGGAACGATTGAGAGTCCCGGTGGCATGCGTTTTTGTGTGGGGGATGATGGGAAGTTCTTCAAGCCATACGGTGGAGAAGCATCCGCACGAACCAAGTATTTGGATAAGCATATGCTTCCCTTTGGAATTCCATCCTTCGTGGAGGGAGAAACTCGACAAGCCCTAATGGCGTACATGCAGTACTCGTTGCCTACACTTGCGTATAACATCTACTCACTCACCGAAGATGTCATTCTTTCCTATGTGTTTCGCGGTGTGAAGGATCTATCTGAACTTCATTCGATTGATCCCTCCCCACTTCGTCGAAAGACGTCTGGTGGAGAAGCGATGCAAATGACCCACTAAAGTCTAGTGAATGAACGTCGGAACGATCAGGGTTACAGTCGCCAAGACAAACGTAGAGACACAACGAGTGGAACAAAAATGAAATACTTTTTGAATTTCTTCATGTGTATTCCTGTTACTGATGTTTATTAATTTTTTAAAACTATCAAAGAGGTAGAACACACTGATACCTGCGAGGATTGGAATACTTCCAACGAGTGGGTTTTTCAGTTGGGTTGAGAGAAGCAAGGCATGTTGTGAAACTGCGAAGAGGAGGAGAGAAAGTATAGCCAAGTTGAAAAGAAATAAGAGAGCGAAGCGAAGAGTCTGGTGTTTCATAGTGCTTTAGAATATCAAAGTAAAATTTAATTTGGGAAAGAAAGAGGTAAGAAGCCTTCTTAAGTTTCACTTCAGCCGACTACGATAGTATTTCACGATGTATTCGTTACAATACTTCTTATGTTTACGACGCTTGTTCCATTTGCTTCCGCACACCGATCAAGGATCATCAAAATTTTTCAATTAGGGTATGTTGTAGCCCTACTCTTTTTGGGGTTAAGTGCCTATATCCTAGTAGTGGGGCATCCACTCACGCCAGTGATCAGTGCGCTGGGAGAGAAGTGCGGACAGTTGGCCTTATGTTTCTTTATTCTAGCCTCGATTCCCGGAATGGCAGGCCGTTTTCAAGTAAAACACCCACTCGTTACCCTAGGTCTCATGTTTCGCCGTCATATTGGGATCTCCACCTTTATTCTTGCGCTGTGTCACTCCGAAATTAGTTACGTCATTCCGATTGTAGTGGCAGGAATGTTTCCGCCATTTCCTCCACCCCTCTTTATTATCTGGGGAATGCTAGCCTTTATCGGTCTATTTATCTTGTTTAGTACTTCTAATGATTTCAGTGTCAAAAAATTGGGTAGTTGGTGGAAACGGCTTCACAAACTTGTGTATGTCCTGTTTTGGTTTATTTTCTTGCACGTGGCTCTTCAGGAGCTTTCAGTCTGGGCCATTCTTATTTTTCTGTTCGCCATTCTCGAGGTTGCATCCTTGGTGTATGATTTTATGCGGAAACGGCAAGCTGCCGCTGCAAAACCAGTAGTACAATCAACACCACTATGAAGAAATTAATGCGACCACGAGCAGGTAAAAAAATCGGAGGAGTGTGTGCCGCAATCGCAAACTATTTTGAGATTGATGTCACACTCGTGCGTATCGTCTTTGTGTTTCTGGCACTCCCTGGAGGATTCCCAGGAATTCTTCCCTATCTCTTGCTGTGGATTGTGATCCCATCCCAGGAATAATTCTCCGACCAGGACTCTAGTCGTTACTGTTCTAGATTGCTTGGGTTTAAGTACTTTTGCATCTGCGCTTTTTGTTCTGGAGTGAGATCTTTGGAGGATTCCTCCATCATCTTGGCTGCATTTTCCATCAAAGCTGTGGTGTCGGTAAACTTAATCGTTGTTGGTGGAACAAACTCTGAATCCGGAATTTGGGCACCTTTGCAGTCAATGCGATACCCTTGATCCTCATACTCTTTGCGGACCGCGTCATCCGATAAATTGGGTGAATTTTGCATGTATGCTTCGGACTTCTCCTTCAACTTTTCCATTTCTTGTTCTGTGGGTATCTTTGATTTAATTCCTTCAGTTTTGCCATTTTCCCAGATATAGAGATAGGAACCATCACTGATGACTGAGCCATTGTTTTGGGTTGTTGCCCCCGGTGCACCTTCCATGCGCATCTTTTTCCCTTTGATACTGTAGGTGATTTCACTGGTTCCATCTGTTTTTGACATGGTGCAGCGTGCGGAGCCGCCAGATGCAAGGATGGTTTCTAACTGATTTGCAGTTGTTTCTTCAATTTCAGTAGGTGACGGTGTAGGTGTAACCGAAGGAGCAGAAGTTGTCGAGCAACCTGCAAGGAAGAGTGGAAGGGCTACGATGGAAAGGAAAACGTGTTTTGAGTTCATGGCACTAGTGTATCACTTTGATTGTATTTGTTAAGAATCGGCAACAGAGACAACCCGGGTGCGGTTATAATAGGGACCATATGCACGTTCGTTCTATTAAAACTGCGCCAATCCGAGCCAATGAGCTGAGTTTAGAAAAACTTTTGGATACCTATGTATCTAGTCTTGAAGAGAATCAAGTGCTCGCTGTAACGTCAAAAGTGGTTTCCCTTTGTGAAGGAGCCGTTGTGGCAATTGATTCCGTAGCTAAGGAAGAACTTGTTCATCAAGAAGCAGATTTCTATTTACCAGCCCAAACTAATCAGTATGGATTCTGGATTTCCGTTAAAAATAATACGCTGATTGCATCAGCGGGGATCGATGAGTCGAATGGAGATAACCATTATGTCGTATGGCCAAAAAATCCTTCGCAATCCGCAAATCGAATTCGAGCCTACATTCGACGACGATTCAACTTGCACAATGTCGGAGTCATTTTGACTGATAGTCATGTATTGCCCCTCCGATGGGGAGTGTTAGGCACCTGTCTTGCGTACAGTGGGTTTGTGCCACTGCATAACTATATTGGGGAACCTGATCTTTTTGGCAGGAAACTAAAGGTTACAAAAGCAAATCATGCCGAAGGCCTAGCCGCTAGTGCCGTGCTCGTCATGGGTGAAGGAAATGAATCGACTCCACTGGCAGTAATTTCTGATATCCCATTTCTTCAATTTGTGGATCAGGATCCCAGTGATGCGGAATTACAAAAACTTGCGATTGCAATTGAGGATGATGTCTTTGCGCCCTTACTTAATGCAGTAGCTTGGAAAAAGGTTGAAAGATGATATGACTGCCTTGATCGCCCCACGAAATACTCGAATCTACATCGTGTCTCAATTTTTGTACGCACTTGTGTTTACCATTCCAATTTGGATTGTGTATTACCAAGGACGTATCAGTATTACGCAGATCTCATTATTAGTTGCACTGCAATATTTTTTTCAATTGATTTTTGAACTCCCTACGGGAGCCTTGGCAGATCTCGTCGGTAGGCGATGGACTGTGCTTGCTGGATATATCGGCTGGACGCTGGCAACACTCCTGATTATTGGATCTAGTGGTTTTATCCCCTTAGTAGCAGCGATGTTGCTAGCGGGTTTGGCAGAAGCATTGTTGTCTGGATCACTAGAAGCACTCCTCTACGACTCCTATAAACAAGATGGAAATCCGAATGGGTTTACTTCAGCCTTGGCTACAAATGGAATTATTTTTCAGTTAGCCCTAGCAGCAGCAACATTTTCAGGAGGATTCTTTTATCAACTTTGGTCTCCGTTGCCGTATGTGCTGTATGCCGTAGCTTGTGCATTAGCTGCAATTATTTCTTTTGGATTTATTGAACCATCCATTGATTCTCAAAAGGTCACAGTTTCGATCTATTTTGAACAAATGAAGATGGGATTTAGAGAGGCATTTAAGTCCACACGTGTTCGATTTATGTCGTTGTTTTATATTGTAGTGTCGACGTTAACCTGGACCAACAACTTATATTTCTTTGATTTTATGTTGGTCGAACTCCAGTTTTCGGATACGAATCGTAGTCTGATTGCGGGCATGATTCGAATTCTAAATGTGTCCGTTTTACGTGCACTTCTAGGCAATGAAAAGTTATTTAATCGCCAACGCTCCATCTACTTTTTCCCCATCTTAATGACCATTTGTTTCTTGCCCGGAATTTTCTTTGAAGGTGTGTGGGCATTACCTTTTGTGATGGGAGCAGTGATGGCTGGAACCGCACGTTGGATCATCCTAACGCGGTATACCAATGAATTGTTTGAATCGAAATACCGCGCCACTGCAATTTCAGTGCTGTCGATGATGATTGGAATCGCGTTTGTATTCATTACCCTGATCTCGGGTCCCATCATTTCAAACTTTGGTGGGGTAAAAATGATGTATACAATTTTGGGTGTGTTCAGTCTTGTTTTGGTGGTTCCTCTTTCAATCAAAGTAGCTACCCCAAGATTGAAAGCCAAGTGATCTCGTATTTGTGTTAATCAGTACTGCAAAGACCCAGTAAAGAGAGAAGAGCTATGTTCGTAATGAACCTCAACAGATAGAATAGGACTTTCTCATGAGTAACAAATCATCGGACCAGCGTGTTTCTACTAAACTGCGTTTCATTCTTCTTGAAGTGATTCATACCCACTACCATCAGGATTTGGCGATTGAAAACATGGAGGAATTGGAACTTCTGGTAGACACTTTTGGTGGAGAAATCGTGGCTCGATCGGTTCAGCACCGCATTCATCCACATCCCTCTACCTATATAGGTCCAGGAAAACTGCTTTGGCTTCAACAGACGGTCAAACTGTTGAACGCAGATGTCGTGGTCTTAAATAGTATTGTAAATTCCGGTCAATTATTTCGACTCGAGAAAGCAATTTGGGAAGTGAATACGCGTATTCAAGTGTGGGATCGTGTAGATCTCATTTTGAATATTTTTGATAAACATGCCACGTCCTTAGAAGCCAAACTGCAGATTGAATTTGCACGGATTCATCATTTGGGTCCTCGAATTTATGGATTGGGAGCTACAGTCTTCTCTCGCCAAGGTGGAGGAATTGGAACCAGGGGACTGGGTGAAACAAATATTGAGCGGGAGCGACGAAAAATAAAAGATCGTAAACAGGTGATCCAAAAACGATTACGTCAACTTGCCAATGAACGAGAGGTTATCATTGCAAACCGGAAGCGTGATGGGTTACACACCGCTGCTCTGGTAGGGTACACCAGTGCCGGGAAAACTACATTGTTTAATGCATTGACAGACAAACAGAAAGAAACCAATGCTTCACTGTTTACAACCTTGGATACGGTGGTTGGAAAACTAAAGGATCAAAACCAAATTCTTATCTCCGATACGATTGGTTTTATTGATGATCTTCCCCCTTTCTTAATTGATGCGTTTCGTTCAACTCTGTTAGAGTCGGTAGAAGCGCAAGTTCTAGTGCATGTCATAGATGCGTCGGACCCACGGCTGCTGGAGAAGAAGCGAGCGGTAGATACGATTCTCAAAGAGTTAGGAGTGCGGCAACAGGCGATCTTAGTCTTCAATAAGATAGACCGCATTTCGCAAGAGAAAAAAGAGAAACTCCACGAAGAATTTCGGTCAGAAACCTGTTTTTTTATTTCTGCCAAAACAATGGAAGGCGTGGCTTTGCTTCAACATTATATGGTACACAGTTAGATACGAAAAACGCGTCTGCTTAATGTGGTCTAGATTTGCTACACTTAAAAGTGCCCTCTGACTGAACTGTTGATCCCTTTTGGGACCTAGTCTTCGGTATTTGTTAGACCATACTGTCTTGTCACCCCAAGAATCACCTGCTATAGTCTGCTCACTTACTTTATACATTTAAAGTGGTGGAGATATTGCGCTATGAAATCACTCATTGGAAAACTACTGATCGAATTTTTAGGCGTCTTTTTTCTAACCTTGGTGGTTGCCTTTACGGGTCATCCGCTCTCGATTGCAGCAGTCTTAATTGCTCTGATATTTGCAGGAGGGAGTGTGAGTGGCGGGCACTATAATCCTGCGGTTTCACTTGCAGCCTGGCTTCGAGGCGCGATCACCATGGTCGATTTCCTGACGTATACGGTTATTCAAATTGCAGGTGCGCTCTTGGCAACGGTGGTCTATTCCACCATTTCTGGATCGCTATTTGCAATCAAACTCCCAGAAGGATCCACGCTGATGCATGCAGGACTAGTAGAAGGAATCTTCACCGGAGCATTATGTTTTGTGGTCCTCATGGTTGCGACCTTTCCTAAACACAAGGGCAATCAGTTTTATGGATTGGCAATTGGAATGGTCTTGCTTGCAGGAGTTTTAGTCGGAGCGGAAATTTCGGGAAGTGTCTATAACCCGGCAATTCTCCTTGGATCAGCATTGCAGCACTACACAACGATCTCTTCGCAGACTGCACTCATCTCCTGGTACCTCGGAGCGCAGATAGTGGGAGCGCTTGGAGCCGTGGTTGCCTACAAAATTGTCGCCTGGAGTGCGACCGACGATACCGAGTAACAACCCAAGAAAAAAATTGTTTCTTATTGTATACGACCTGACAATGTCACAAGCATCAGGCTTCTTCGTGGTATTCGAAGCTTCTTGGGGTCCTTAATATAGTTTACAATAATGTTTACATACAAGTAACTTCAGCAGACATCTCTGAAGAGTTCAATGTTTCCCGCCAACAGGCGCATAAACTGCTTAGTGGCTTAGTGGAAAAGGGCTTTATTCGAAAAAAAGGTGATACCAAAAGTAGTTATTATTTCCTGAATTAGTTTTTGCTTTTTCTGTTTCCTAGGTTCTGCTTTCTACCCAGAATAGGTTGAAGATGACAGTGAAAAATCCAGTGAAAGAATTTTCGAGTAATGGGTAGATGTTTTTTCTACACGTGTTATAAACGCGGATATTCTCGATGGATTAGGCGGTAAGCACAAGTGATTATTCAACTTCTTGATCTGGAAGATAAAATCAAGACAATCCACGATATAATCGCCATAGTAACTATTTATGATGAGAGAAAGGTTGAGGTAGTTGGGAACATCCCACATTTCAACCATATATTGGGATATGAATTTATCCATAGGAATTGTCGGTCTACCTAATGTCGGTAAGTCCACCTTATTTAATGCCTTACTCAAACAGCAAGTGGCACTGGCTGCCAATTATCCCTTTGCCACCATCGAGCCCAACGTTGGGATTGCCCAAGTACCAGATCCTCGACTTTCAGTGTTGGCCGAGATTGTAAATACCGAAGTGCTCAAGCCAGCTACCGTGGAATTTGTGGATATTGCCGGGCTCGTCAAAGGTGCCTCGAAGGGTGAGGGACTGGGCAATCAGTTTCTCTCCCATATCCGCGAAACCGCAACCATTTGTCATGTCTTACGTTCCTTTAGTGATCCAGAGATTATCCGCGAAGGTGCAGTAAACCCGTTATCCGATTTAGAAACCATTCGAACGGAGTTGATGCTAGCAGATCTTTCCACGCTTGAAAAACAACCGCAGCCTAAAGGCTCGGTTACACCGGAGGCCAAGGAGCGATGGGAAATTATTCAGTTTTTCAAACAACACCTGGATGCCGGAAACCAATTACCCTGGAATACTCTAACCCCAGAACAGCAATCTATTGCCAAGGAACTCTGTTTACTCTCCACAAAACCTGAAATCTGTACCATCAACGTTGATGAAGACCAAATCTCAAAAGCAAGTGAACTCACCGCGCAGTTTGCCAAAGAGCTTGGCGTCATGACCAAACAAATTGTGATTATCTCGGCGAAAATTGAAAGTGAACTGTCGGTTCTTTCCATTGAAGATCAGCAAACCTATTTAAAGGAACTAGGGATAGAAAAAAGTGGGTTGGAGCGACTTGCCGAGACTGCGTATCAAACACTCGGACTACAAAGCTTTTTAACGGCCGGTGAAAAAGAAGTTCGCGCGTGGACTATTCGCCATGGAATGACTGCCCAAGAAGCAGCCGGGGTGATTCACACCGATTTCTCCAAGAAATTTATCAAAGCCTTGATTGCCTCCTATGCTGATTTTGTGGAGTACGGTGGATGGAAAGGCGTCAAAGAACAAGGGAAAATGCGCCAAGAAGGTCGTGACTATCGCATGCAAGAAGGTGACATCGTCGAATTTGCGATCGGTGCCTAATGGAAGTTTGCCAAAGAAACTGCAGGAATTACCTAGCCAAGGTATAGGGGACAACCCGTTTAAAAGCATTGCGATCGATGGACGTTAGAATTTTTTCAATCGAATCTGTAGAAAGCTCTGGCTTTGGGGCTTCTTTTAAGTAATAGGCAATAACCCGGTCAGCATCCTCATAGGAAAATCCCATTTCTTGTTCATCCGTTTGATTCGACCATAATCCCGCGCTGGGAGCTTTCTGTAAAAATTGTGAAGGAAGTCCTAGGAAACGCACCAGTTCTCGTACCTGCGTTTTGTATAAGTGCGCGATTGGCTCGATGTCGGATGCGGCATCTCCGAATCGAGTGAAGTATCCCAGGTAGTGTTCCGATTTGTTTTCCGTACCACAGACTAAAGCGTCCCATTTCTTCGCACGATCAAAGACGGCGATCATGCGAACTCTGGCCATCACATTTCCTTTGCGAAGTCGGTCCGACGAGCTTGTGCTCAAGAACGTTTCTAAACTGGATACGACCGGATCAATTGCCAGCGTTTCCCAATTCTCTTCGGGGATCTTGTTCCAAGCGGCAATGCGTTGGCTATCCTCAATCGACTGTCCGTTATAGGGCAAAAAGAGGGGGTGAATCTGGTGCGGTGGCAATGCTTTTGCTACTAGTGACAAGGAGAGTGCGGAGTCAATGCCGCCGGAAATCGCGACGATTGCCTGCGATTTTTGTGTCTTTTCAAACGTTTCCTGTAGAAACTGCACAATACGGTCAATTTCTTGTTGCGTGTCTAGTGTGTCCATACCAAGTGACATCAATACCAATACCGTTTGGAAGCATACAAAGGATGACTAGGTGTGTCAATCCATATTTCTCGAGTAAAAAGAGGACGAAACCGTCTGGAAATTTGTTTTCTCCTCTGGTATACTATGGGAGTTCACGCCTCATTAACCTACCGGTTGATGATCCTATCCCTTTACGGCTTGAACAGTGTAGAAAGGAAAGACCTTATGGTCAAACAGTACGAACTGATGGTGTTAGTACCATCAAACTTCTCGCCAGAGCAATTAAAGGCGACCATTACTCAAATTTCCAAGCACGTGGAAACCAGAGGCGGTAAGGTTCTTAACAGTGAATCGTTAGGAAAACGCCAACTGGCTTACCTGATTAAGAAGCAAAATGAAGCTTTTTATGTGCTCTTTGATTTGGAATTGGATACTTTGGTGGCTCAAGCATTTGAGCGCGACATTCGCTTGATGGATGACGTTTTACGAGAATTATTTATTATTAAAGAGAAAAACGAAGTCATTGTCGCAACAAAAACTGATACGATAGATGAAAAGGTGAAGGATAGTGAATAGGAAAGGAATGACCGTATGTCTGCACGCTCCCTGAATTTGGTTCAACTGATTGGAAATTTGACTCGAGATCCTGAACTTCGATATACCCCGAATGGTAGTGCCGTCTGTACGATTGGTTTAGCGACCAACCGCAGCTGGACATCTGGGGATGGCGGAGGACAGCGTCAAGAAGAAACCACCTACCACCGTATCGTGGTATGGGGGAAATTAGCCGAAATTTGTGGTCAAATGCTCAAAAAGGGCAGTAAAGCCTATGTGCAAGGACGACTCCAGAACCGCAAATGGACCACCAAAGAAGGTCAGGAACGCGAAACAGTTGAAATTGTGGCAGATCAAGTCATTATTTTAAGTCCCTCCGCAGGTCGCGATGGGGCAGCAGCCGGAGGAGCATCCTCTTCTGACTATGCCTATCCTGAAGCGGAAGTAAACACTCATGCTGCACCCGCGGCTCCCGTAACCGCCGATGATGTCAGTGATGACATCCCATTTTAATTTAGAATACTAAGGAACAAATCCTATGATGAAAAAACCAGTACGAAAACCAACCCCTAAAGCAATTATGCGTAAGGGAGAAAAGATTTCATTTAGTTACAAAGATGTGGCAACCCTTTCCCGATTTGTCGGGGAATCCGGAACATTACTGTCCCGAGAACGCACGGGGTTGTCCAACAAGAAACAACGCGAACTCTCAGTTGCCGTCAAACGCGCACGTTACGTTGCCTTGCTACCGTTCGTAACCACTCTCTAAAGAACCCAAACTCTGTTGTGGTTGATCTTGTCTAAAGTGTGGTAAACTTGGAACTCATGTCTACGCCTCTCAAGACAGTACGATCGATTATTGTGTCACTCCTATTAATTATTTTAGGAGGAGTGATTGGCTTTCGACTTGCGATGGGACAGTCCATTCCACTTTTTTCGAATGCTTTAGCCGCACTTCCATCAACCAAGCTGTTGAACACCGCAACTCCCGCAGAGTACCAAGATGTCGATTTTTCTCAATTTTGGGATGTCTGGCAGCGTCTGGAACGACAGTACGTTGACCCCGAGAAACTAAACACCAGAAAAATGGTGGATGGGGCAATTGCCGGAATGACCTCTGCACTGGGAGACCCCTACACCATGTATCTTCCCAAAGAAGATCAAGAACGGGCGCAGGCAGATTTAAATGGTGAATTTGATGGCGTAGGTATTCAGCTGGGCTACAAAAACCAAACCGTCGCGGTCATTGCTCCCTTAAAGGGACTACCTGCAGAAAAAGCCGGAATCTTGGCCGGAGACTATATTCTTCGCATCGTGGACAAACAGAAATCGATTGATAAAGAAACTTCAGGAATGGCTTTGCCAGAAGCAGTGTCCTACATTCGTGGACCCTCTGGATCGGAAGTCACCCTGACATTTTTACGTGAAGGGGGACAGCCCTTCGAAAAGACACTGAAGCGAGAAAAAATCGTCGTTCCCTCCGTGGAACTAACCATGGTGGAAAAAGAGGGCAAGAAAATCGCACATATCCGCCTTTCTCAGTTCGGTGGTAGAACCGGACAAGAATGGAAAGAAACGGTTGATACCATCGTGCAAGATCCCTCCGTTGCTGGTGTAGTGTTAGACGTGCGCAATAACCCCGGTGGATATTTGCAGGAAGCCGTGTCCATTTCCAGTGAGTTTATTGCTGATGGCTTGATTGTCACGCAAGAAGGACGCTTTGAGAAAATTCCGTATTACTCCAATCGAAAAGGACGACTCACCGAGACAAAAGTAGTCGTACTCTTGAACAAGGGAAGTGCGAGTGCCTCCGAGATTGTCTCGGGAGCGCTTCGTGATCGACGCAAAGCAGTCTTAGTTGGTGAGAACAGTTTTGGAAAAGGAACCGTTCAAGACGCTGTCGAATTAGACGGTGGATCAGGTCTGCACGTTACAGTAGCTAAATGGGTGTTGCCTGGTGGTGATTGGATTCATGAGAAAGGCTTAAAGCCAGATGTAGAAGTGGTATTAACTGCCGACCAAATTCGTCAAAATCTTGAACAGAATAAAGATCCACAATTGGATAAAGCGGTTGAAGAACTGTTAAAATAATTTAAGCTAAACTTCAGATTGATTCGTTACAACAGTACTAGAAATGACAAGGACAACTCGTTTGTTCGTTGCCAAGGTTTTAAACTTAAACGATCTATGCGAAAAATACTTGTACCGTTTACACTTTTTCTTTTGTTTGCAATCTCCGCTCTTGGAGGAGCCCTTGCAGATCGTTTGTTCGTCTTTCGTCCTCTAGACGTTCTTACTTCCAGAGTGTCCACAAGTTCATCATCGGTCAGTCCGCAGAGTTCGACTCGCTTAGTCCAGGAGCAATCGGTCGTCATCGATGTGGCAGAAAAAATGTCCACCAGCGTATTGACCGTTTCGATTACCAAAGAGCAACGAAGTAGTGGGAGTAATCCTTTTTTTGGGCTTGACCCATTTGGCATGTTCGGAATGCAACTTCCTTCACAACCGCGTACGCAAGTCGAGCCCATTCAACAGGATATCGGTTCCGGGTTTGTGATCGACAGTAGTGGCCTGATTGTCACGAACAAACATGTGGTTTCCGATACCGACGCAAAATATCGCATCATCACCAAAGATAATAAAGAGTATGAGGTTGAACGTATTTACCGTGATCCAGCCAATGATTTGGCAATTTTGAAAGTGGAAGCAGTATTGCCGCCCGTCGAGCTGGGAGATTCTGATCAACTCAAAGTGGGACAATTTGTGATTGCAATTGGAACCGCTCTAGGTGAATTTCGGCATACGGTCACGACAGGAGTGATCTCTGGACTGGGAAGAGGCATCACGGCAGGTGATTCTTTTGGAGGTTTTGCGGAGCGCTTAGACAATGTCATTCAGACGGATGCAGCCATTAACCCTGGAAACTCCGGTGGCCCGTTATTAAACTCTCAAGGTCAAGTGATCGGAGTCAATGTTGCTGTGGCCGCTGGCGCTAATAATATTGGTTTTGCCATTCCGATCAATGTGGTGAAAACCTCTCTGGAAAGTTTCCGCCAAACTGGAAGTTTTTCGCGCCCCTTTATTGGAGTACGGTATCGAGCCATTCCGAAACAGACCGCATTGCTCAATGATGTCCCAGCAGGTATGTACATTATGGAAGTTGTCCCAGGTTCCCCTGCAGAGAAAGCACAATTGGAAGCAGGAGATATCCTGACAAAATTTGGTGGAACGGATTTGACGACAAGTACCGGGGATGATGACACATCGATTGCAAAATTGTTAACCAAATACAAAGTTGGGGATAAAGTCGTGGTCGATTATATCCGTAATGGAGAACGCAAGTCGGTGACGATTACGTTAGAAGAAAGCGGAGAATAAGAGTCTTAACTCTCATCATCCTCTTCAGCAGTCTCTTTTTCCCAATTCTTTTCATCATGGAGAGCGGATACCACCGCGCCCATGTAGCCATTCACAATGTTTTCTAAATCGTACCAGGACTCATGAATACGGTGATCGGTGACGCGATTCTGCGGAAAGTTGTATGTGCGAATTTTTTCCGCGCGCATAGCTCGGCCGATGGCTTGACGTGCAGTCCCAATTTCTCGGGTACGTTTTTGTTCTTCAATCTCCCACAACTTTCCACGGAGTAGTTCCAAGGCAATCTGACGATTTTGTGCTTGATACCGCTCGGTTCGGGCAGAAATGACGATTCCCGATGGTTTATGCGTCAAGCGTACGGCAGTGGAGACTTTGTTCACGTTTTGTCCTCCATGCCCACCAGCTCTAGTAAACTGCCAGTCTAATTCTTCTTCACGGATCGAAATAGCTGAATCTGGTAATTCGGGAATAACCGCAACGGATGCCGTTGAGGTATGGACCCTACCTTGGGCTTCGGTGGCGGGGACACGCTGAACGCGGTGGACACCGGATTCATAGGAAAAGAGATCATAGGCACCCTTGCCAATAATCTTTACAACATCTTCTTCGATTGATTCAATTTTGAATTTCTTGAGTTCCGCAAACCGTGTGTACATGCGTAGTAATTCGGATGCCCACAACTTGGCTTCATCTCCACCAGCTCCTGGTCGGATTTCAATAATACAGTTGTCATAGGTAGACACAGTGGCAGCTTTTTCCATGGATTTATGGACGTGATCGATGGACGACTGCAAAATCGAGCGCTGTTCTTGAAGTTTTTCGATCTCCAGCTTTGCCAGCTCTCCTAATTCTGGATCCGACAACAGAGCCGTGTTATCGGCAATTTGTTGGTCAAGTTGTTGAATTTGAGTGTCCAAGTAGTCCATAGTCTCTCTCTATCATAGCGTATGCTACAAAAAACCCGATGCGTTGACTAAATCAATGCACCGGGTTTCTATTTATTTTCAGTTAAGCTTGGGTTTGTTTGACGTCTTTTTCAATTTCCGTCAATTTTGCTTTTTCTTGCGCAAGCATATCTTTTAAGGACAGTGCTTCAGCTTTAACATCCTTTTTACTGTCAACTTTTTTCTTGCCGACGCCTGCAGCTTGAGCAGCAGCTCGTGACTTGATAAAGCGATCGACGCGTCCTTGTGTATCCACAAACTTCATCTGTCCGGTATAGAAGGGATGACAGGCAGAACAAATATCTACTCTGATTTCATCCTGTGTTGAACCGGTTGTGAAGGTGTTTCCACAAGCACAAGTAACGGTTGCTTGATGATTCCATTTTGGGTGAATTGCAGCTTTCATAGTTCCTTTCCGACTGGCTTTGATACCAGAAGAGGACAAAGTATACCAGAGTAGACCGGTTTTTTCAAACCGCGGTACATCTAGTTATTTCCAACTTGGGAACAGGGTGAAGACTGCTTGGGTATAGGATGACGGCATCTGGATACCAGTCCAGAGAGGGAATAGACCCACAAAGAAGAGGAGCATTACCCCAGAAATGATCACGACGGCAAGTTTTCCCATTGCGGAGCTCTTTGAAAGTCGAATCAGACTGTAGGCAAGTAGAATTGCCAGGATTGGGACCGCAGGAGCATAGTGATAAAAGAACATGATACGGGGAGAAAGCATCCAGGGCATCCAGACGATAGCGTATAGCGTGAGTAGGAAGGCTTGTTCAAGAGGAATAGAAAGGTACTTCTTTTTGACGCCAGAAAAAAGAAATGTGCTGGTATTTTTTAAGATTTTATTGAGCAATAAGGTTGCCAACAATCCAGCTGCAAGCATCCCTGACCAAAATAAGATGGGGTTGCCACTGTTGTAAATATTCCCCGTAGCCTGTGGATTTGTGTAGTCCACATGCATCCATACTGGTCGAAGGTCAAACGCCCATTGGTACGGACGCGACTGATAGGGATGTGTGGCTTTTAGATTGGTTTGATACCACCAAATTTGATGATGCAATTCGGAGAAATGAGAGATTAAGCGCGCACAACCACCGCGTGCTTCAAAGGCTGCAAAACGCTCGCGCTCTGACGGGAACAGTGTCTGTAGCTGACTGACCCAAAAGCTTTGCGTGTTACTGCAGCTACACTGACCTTGAATGATTTGATCCCCTTGGCAGACGAGTGTTTTTCCTTGCAAAAACATGTGGGAATAGGACAAGACATACACAAGGAGGGGGACTACTAGGAGTGGAACACCCCGACGTAAGGTTTCTTTGAAGATCTTGTCCAATGCGCCTTTAGAGTTTGCCAGAACCCATAGTCCTTCAAACAGATAGATCGGACCTAAGACAAAGACTCCCGACCATTTGCTACTCATGGCAAGTCCCGCCAAGATCCCAATTCCCGTCAGGCGCAGAAGTGTCTTTTTGGGATTCGGGGGTGATTTTCGATACCACAGATAGGCAGCAGCAGTTGCCAAAATAAAGAAGGTTACATGGATATCATTCATGGCAATTCTTGACTGCGCCAGAATTAATCCATCCAAGGCAATAAAGCCGGTTGCCAACAGCGTGATTGCTTTGCGCCGGAATGCGACGTGCGCCAACACTCCAGTCATTGCCACCACGAATACTCCAAAGACGGCCGAACTAAAACGCCAGCCAAAGGAATTCTCTCCAAACAGGAGCATGGAGGCTGCCTGGGTGTATTTGGCTAACGGAGGATGTAACCAATCGACTGCCGTATTTGCTTCCGGTGGTTCATTCCACCATTCATAGGCACGAGGGTCGTTGCGGGCAATGAGCTTGCTCGTGACTGCGTGATACACTTCATCAAAGTAGTACCCACTAGGCTCCGACAAACGAACAAACCGGGTGATGGCAGCAAACATCAAAATGACACCGAAGAGGATTGCGAAGGCTTTTTTGGTTTGAAATACTGAATGCAACACAATAGGTATTGTACCTGCCAATTTGATGGCTGTGTAGACTTGACCTACTATGAAGAACAAGATTCGATCACTCCTGCCATTCTTTGGGTTTTATCTTCCTTGGGGACTCTATTTTTCGATTCTCTGGTTTCGCATGCTCGTTATTCGACCTTCGGGGCTCTTTGCTGGCCATCCCTATGTCTGGGCGGATTGGTCGATGCATTTGGCTCTAGCCGCCAACTTTGCCTATCGGCCCGTGCCACATTGGCTTGACTCGCTTCCCGTTTATTCCGGGGCACCGGTGACGTATCCCTTTGTGAGTAATTTGATTTCTGGACTGCTGTTGCGTGTTGGGTTTTCGTATCCATTTTCCTTTGTGCTTCCGTCAATTCTTGTCACGATGATCACGCTGGTGGTTCTCTATCACTTCTTTACAACCTTTTTGCATTCGGCACGTGCTGCCTGTCTGGCGTCAACGATCCTCCTGTGTAGCGGGGGAATTGGTGCGTTCTTAGTACTAAAAGAAAAAGGGGTTGCCGTTTTGGGAGATCCTACTGTGACTCTCACCCAAGTTCCGTCTCTCTCAATTGAAGTGAATACACTGGTTGCATCCATGCTGATCCCTCAGCGAGCCTTTTTGTTTGGTCTACCGCTTGGGTTAATGTTGTTGCAGTTTTTGTACAAGCAGTTTTTAATGATGAAAAAAGATGTCTCATTTTCACGACTTCACTACGTGGGAATGGGATTGCTTGCAGGCTTGCTTCCTATCATCCATACGCATACGTATCTCGTGATTGTGTTTGCATCGTTGTGGATTGGGATCGCGTCGTTGTCTTCCTGGAAGCGATGGCTCTTCTTTGCCATTCCTGCAGCCATCCTTTCTTTGGTGCTCTATCGTATCTTTTTGAAAGAGGGAGTCTCAACGTCGTCGTTTTTCTCCATCGTTCCCGGTTGGTATGTTCGTGATGGAGTGTTCGCCTGGCTGTGGTTTTGGCTGAAAAATTGGGGTTTGTTTTTGGGTGTCTCGCTGCTGGGAACCTGGCAGCTACGATCGAAACGTTCTCGACAGCTTTTTTACTTTGTTAGTTTTTTTTGGGCACTTTTTATTCTCGGAAATCTGGTGCAGTTTCAGCCCCAGATTTGGGACAATACAAAACTATTTGCCTGGGTGTATGTGGGTTTAACGATTCCAGTTGTGACAGTTCTTGCTTCCGTGTATCGGTCAAGCATTGTAGGGAAACTCGTTGCAGCTCTACTCGTCATGGTGCTGATATTTTCGGGGGCGCTGGACCTGTTACATAATTTAAATAGTGAAAAGAAAACGTTTCAAATGTTATCTTCCGATGAGATTCAATTGGGGGTAATAGGTCGACAACTGATTCCACCCAGTGCATCGGTTTTAACACCAGCAACCGTTACCAATCCCATCAGTATGATTGCAGGAAGGTCCGTGACCTTAGGGTATCCCGGTTGGGCGTTTAGTTATGGATTGCCCTATGCCGAAAGAGAGCGCGATATCAAAGAGGCCTATCAAGGTATGCAAGCTTTGGATGTGGTTGCAGCGCGTTATCAGGCAAGCTTCGTCTATATTCCCTCTGGAACAGGAGTAGCGTCGATTCCATCCGCACTTGTGCCGGTGTTCACGAATAACGCTGGAACGATTTATCGCCTACAATAGTGTGTATGCACAAAAGTTTTTTGCGTCTCCTTTCCATTTGGCCCGTGATTGTCATCGGGTGGTTTGCTATCTTTTTTTTATTCCGGTTGACTGCATTGACACACTACCCCCAAGGGATATTTGTTGATGAATCATCGATTGGCTTGAATGCCTATACCATTCTCACCAAGGGAGTGGATGAACATGGTGTCGCATACCCTCTGTACTTTAAAGCCTTTGGAGATTACAAAAATGGGTTATTTGTCTATTCTGTCGTGCCACTGTTTAAGATATTTGGAACCTCGATAGAATCGCTGCGGTTAACTGCTGCCATTTGGGGACTGGCAACGGTAGGCATGTTTTCATTCTGGATGAAAAGTCAAAAAGTAAGCAAGGGATTGTGGCTGTTATGTGTGGGGATGGTTCTCACAAATCCCTGGCTCTTGCAATTATCTCGAGTCGCATTTGAGGTCGCTTCCTATCCATTCTTTTTGATGGTTGCTGCGTTTGCCTACTGGAAAATTGTGCACAAAACCGTCCACGAGGGAGAAAAACCATGGATTGTCTATGGTTGGCATTACCTGTTTAGTGGTGCGTTGATTGGAGTTTTTTATGCCTACACATCCGGACGGATGCTGGCGCCAATCCTTCTAATCCTTGGTCTTGGCTTACGACTTGGCAAAAGTAAACTGTCAAATCTGTCTATCGCGCTTGCAATTTTTGGAGTGGGCATACTTCCCGCGATAGGGTGGGAGAGTGCAAATCAGGGAGCACTATTGGCTCGGTATTCGGTGGTCGGATTGTCAAATTACACCACTTCGCCGCAAGAATTCATCACCACAGCAGTTCGCCACTATGCCCAGCACTTTTCGCCGGCTTTTTTGCTGGAGAAGGGTGACGGAAATTTGCGCCACTCTTCATCGGGATTATTTTTAATCGCTACGATTCCGTTCATCCTGGCTGGTTTGTACTACACTCTAGAAGGCACGTCGCAACGGTTTTATCTTTGGGTGCTTGGTGGACTGTTTCTTTCTCCCATTCCGTCAGCTCTAACCATTCAATCCCCTCATGCACTTCGGAGTTCGAGTCTGGTTGTTTTTGCGTTGCTGTTAGCGAGTAAAGGAGTATTGGAGTTATCCCGTACAAGGTTCGGAAAAATCTTGCTTGTAATCTGTGCCGTGGGGATGATGACCCAGTCCTCCCTGTGGCTACGGCAGTATACAACGCACTATGTGGGAAGTTCTGCAGTCTGGTTTGATGAAGGGACCGTACAAGCATTAGACTATGCACTGCAACAATCCAGTTCGATCTATGTATCGGAAAAGTTGTATCCCGGCACCTACGCAACTGCCCATTTTTTCAAAGCCATTCGTGAAGAGCAAACAAAACTCACTCCGTTGATTACGATGTTTAATCCCGAGATTGAATTCCCCATAGAGTCGGGGTTGCTCGTGCTTGATTTGCAAACATGTCGACTGATCCCCGAAGAACTGCTGGAACAGTTTTCAACGGTCTATCAGAACTATGCTGCTTGTGTGCTTGAAAAAAATTAATGAATCAGGGATGAGAGTAGGGAAGTAAAGGTAGTGGCAGATAGCGATGCCGTACCAACTAAAAAGCCATCAATAGAATCTTCCTGCAAAATTGACGACTCCGTAGACGGATTCACGCTTCCACCATAGATGTAGGAAACATTTCCAAATGCATGAGCGACACGTTCCTTCGTCGCCAGGATATTGGATTCTGAATCAGAAATTCCGGTTCCAATGTGTTCGATTGGTTCATAAGCGATGAGAATCTTTGTTTTGTCCCCATCATCGATGGCTGCAGCTTGTGCCTCAACTTGGTCAGCAGTAACACAAACAATCGGGGTGATTTGATTGGCAAGACATTCTGCAACTTTGTTGGTCACATCTTGCGTTGTTTCATGAAAGTATCGTCGACGCTCCGAATGTCCGAGGATGGCGTAGGTCACCCCTAAATCGATAAGATTTTGAGCACTCACCGCACCGGTATACGCACCAGCTGGAAAGGAGCTTAGATCCTGCACTCCTAAAAAAGTTTGAGTAGTCTGGTTGCGATCAAGCCAAGATGAAAAGAGTGGTAGAGCTGGGAAACTGGGAGCAAGGACAATACGAAATGAAGGATGCAACTGCGGAAGGTACTCTTGGTAGGTATGGAGCCATTCCTCGTATTCCTTGATTGATTTATTCGATTTGAAATTGGCAATGACTGTTTTCATACGGATCTGTCTATCGTGTTCGTTCTCCTGGAGCCACTATAGACGATCATCTATAAACGCGCAACAATTTGTTGTACACTGACCCATATGTTTGACGAAGTATTAGCAAAGCTCAATGATGAACAACGGCAAGCTGTTGAGCATGAATTGGGTACTCCGGCGATGGTGATTGCGGGTGCAGGGTCTGGTAAAACACGTGTATTAACGACGCGGGTTGCGTATTTGATTGCGCATCATCAACTGCATCCCTCTAATATCTTGTTGGTGACGTTTACCAATAAGGCCGCTCTAGAAATGATGGAGCGGGTAGAAAAATTAGCGGGAAGTGGGCTCCCATTTTCTGGAACCTTTCATCGCATTTGTGCCCGTATGTTACGAGCGAGTGGTAGTCAGATTGACGTTAGTCCAAACTTCACAATCTATGATGAAGATGATCAGGTCTCCCTCTTAGCTGAGATCATGAAAGAACTGGGGATTTCTCCCAAAGAGTTTAAGCCCAAAAACATGCTCTCCATGATTTCGTCAGCGAAAAATGAACTCATGACACCGGCAGAATACCATGCCATGGCAAAAGGGAAATTCCAAGAAACTGCAGCCCGATTGTTTCCGCTCTATCAAAAACGCTTAGAGAAAAATGATGCGGTCGATTTCGATGATCTGTTGTACAAAGTCGTAGCGCTGCTTTCGGAACATGAGGATACCCGACAGTATTACCGGGAAAAATTCACTACTATTTTGATCGATGAATATCAGGACACTAATACCGCTCAACTTGCCTTAACAAAGCTTCTCTTATCTCCAGAGCGTAATTTATTTGTGGTTGGCGATTTTGCACAAGCCATCTATTCCTGGCGTGGAGCAGATTATCGCAACATGTTGTCGCTCACGACACAGTTTCCGGATATGAAGACCTACCGACTGGAACAAAATTACCGCAGTACCCAGTCCATCTTAGACGTGGCTAGTGTGTTGATTGCGCAAAATACTTCTCATCCCGTACTGGAATTGTGGACGCAAAATGGAGCTGGTGAAAAGACCATGATCTTTGAAGGTGAGAGTGATATCGAAGAAGTCAATTTTGTGATCCGCAACATTGCGGCAGAACTGCATGATCCCTTAACCAGTGTTGCCGTGCTGTACCGAACGAATGCCCAAAGTCGAGCCTTTGAAGAAGGATTTTTAAAAGCTGGAATTCCCTATCGCCTCGTTGGGGGAGTCCGATTTTATGCGCGCAAAGAAATTAAGGATTTATTGGCGCATCTTAGATTAATGGTCTTTCCTACGGACGAAATTGCGTTGTCGCGACTGGAAAAATTAGGGAAGCGAAAAGCCGTATCGTATTTAAATTGGCTTCAAACGGTGGATCGAAGTCAGTGGACACTGCCAGCCATTCCAGATCCCGAACGACCATCATCAGTCTTACTTACTCTTGACGCTATTTTGCAATTTACCCAATATCTAGAACAATTTGATCCTGCCGATGAAGAAGAAGCTGGACGTCTGGAAAACATTCAAGAACTACGTTCCGTTGCCTCCCGTTTTTCGACTATCGCGGAGTTTTTAGAAACGGTGGCTTTAGTGGAAGAAGATGCCCTACGGAAAGAGAAACAAACCGATGAGACACAGGTGGTCTTAATGAGTATTCATGCGGCCAAAGGACTCGAGTTTGATACGGTATTTGTCGTGGGGATGGAAGAAGGACTTTTCCCACATTCTCGATCGCTTCTAGATCGACTACAAATGGAAGAGGAACGTAGGTTGTGTTACGTAGCGATGACACGGGCACGAAAAAAACTCTTCTTAACCTATGCGCGCAGACGGTTGCTCTATGGCCGCATCAGTGGAACCGTAGTTTCACGGTTTTTGGCAGAGATTCCCGCCAGTAGTGTGCAAAAAGACGCAGCGAAATCGCATCTCGTGGACATGAGTCAGAAATATAAGCAACGCAGTGGCTCTTGGAATTCAGAGCCAACCAAACCCGCGGTTCAACGATTCGTGCGTTTTGATGATCCTAGTATTGATGACTTTCTTGATGGATCCATGAGTATCTCTGACTTCTTATCTTCCTAATTTGTTCTCCTCTTGCATGATTGAATGAAACTGGATACGCTTGAATGTACTATGAAAAAAACTACTAAGCGTTCCACCCGACCTTCAGTAAAATCTAGTTCCAAATCAAAAGTGATCCGACACAAGCCAGTTTTCTGTGATTGTGGATCGCTGTTCTGTGACAAAAGCACCAGTTTCTGGGGGAAAGACCAACCCATGGTACTTCTGCTTTCCGCTGGTATTGTTGTTTGTATCGTAGCTGGTTTATATCTTTCCGGTTGGCTGTGATACCATAAGGCCTTATGGTGATTCGGCCCATTACTGCCAGTGAGCATGACGCGTTTGACGCGGCCGTTTCCCATCCACTTCAATCGTTTGCCTGGGGTGAATTTCGTTCGCAAACAGGGATGCAGGTAGAACGTGTTGGAGTCTTTGAAAGGGGTAAGCTTACCCAAGCATTTCAGATTACGTTTCACCCCGTTCCGCATACCAATTTTACGATTGGCTACCTTCCACGAGGAGGCATGCCGGATGAAACGTTATTTAACGCTCTCCTCGACATGGGGAAGAAGCGTAATGCGCTCTTTATCAAAATGGAGCCCAATATTGCGGCTCCCGTTGATTCCGTAAAAAGCCATAAAGAGATCGTTGAATTCTTGATCTCCCACGGCTGCGTTGCGGGGAAACCATTGTTCACTCCCTATACCTTTCAACTCAACTTAACTCCTACCGAAGAAGAATTGCTAGCCGCCATGCATCAAAAAACGCGGTACAACATCAATCTGGCTGCAAAAAAAGGCGTCACGATTGTTGAAGACAGCACTGATCAAGGTTTAGAAGAGTACTTAGCGCTCCTGGACCACACGACGAAACGTCAAGGATTCTACGCCCATAATGCCGAGTATTTTAGAAGCATGTGGAAGGCGATGCGCGGAGCTAGTATTGCTCATATTTTTAAAGCTGTCTTCGAAGGAAAAACATTGAGCGTGTGGATCGTCTTCATCTTTAACGGAGTCTTGTACTACCCCTATGGTGCTTCTTCCAGAGAACATCGCGAAGTGATGGCAAATAATCTCCTTGCCTGGGAAGTGATTAAATTTGGGAAAGCACATGGATGTAGCATGTTTGACATGTGGGGGAGTTTAGGTCCAACTCCTAATCCCAGTGATCCGTGGTATGGCTTTCATCGCTTCAAAGAAGGATACGGTGGGGTACTCTCCCAATTTATTGGCACCTATGACCTAGTGATCAATCCATCCCTCTATGGAATTTTTCAGAAACTCGATAGTTTACGTTGGCGCGTGTTACGACTAAAATCCAAATTTGGACTATAACCAGTAATCATTTGAAAGGGAATTCCTATGTCTGAACCTGCGTACAAACGAGTGCTGCTCAAACTAGGTGGCGAAATCATGTTAGGAGATCGAGAATACGGGGTCTCTCCGCAAGCGGCTACAGATATCGCAACCCAGATCCATGAGATGCATAATACCGGTGTGCAAATCGCCATTGTCATTGGCGGAGGGAATATTTTCCGTGGGATGTCCGGTTCCAAAAATGGAATTGACCGTGCAACTGCCGACTATATGGGAATGCTTGCTACGGTGATGAATGCCTTGGCTCTTCAGGATGCCTTAGAAAAAGAAGGAGTTCCCACCCGAGTGCAATCTGCCCTCTCAATGCCTGCTGTGGCTGAGAACTTTATTCGTCGCAAAGCCATCCGTCATATGGAAAAGGGACGTGTCGTGATACTTGCCGCTGGAACTGGGGTTCCCTATGTCACCACTGACACGGGTGCAACACTGCATGCCCTCGAACTGCATTGTGACATCGTGATGAAGGCAACCAAGGTTGATGGAGTGTATGATAAGGATCCCTTCAAGCACACCGATGCAAAACGCTTTAAGAAATTAAGCTATATGGAAGCCATTTCTAACCCTGAAATTGGCGTCATGGATACGGCAGGACTTACCATGTGTATGGAAAACAAGATGAAAATCTTAGTCTTTAATGCATTCGAAAAAGGGAACTTACTCCGAGCTGTCCTGGGTGAAGACATTGGAACCATTGTTGAAGGCTAATCAGCGCAACTAAGAGATCAAAAATCTTCCAGAGTAGTGCGGAAAGATATTCCGCATTATAAATGGATACATTTATAATGCCAAACAATCACTCTCGTGTTACTTGTTGAAGCTTCATTGCAAAATCTGCCCAACTATCATCATCTTTCTCAGTAGCTTGTGTAGGAAAAACGCCATTTACCATTTGAGCAATTTCATAAACAAATTCAAGAGTTACATATGGCGTCAAGATAGCCAATAGGGAGTCGGGGAATTTGCCTCGTAACCTTTTTACCTCATTCACTCTTCTTGTTATGTCTGGATCAGTGACTGATGCTAAAACCAGATTTGCTCCAGCTACTTCCGGTCCATCTGCGATGGAAATACCGTTTTCAGCTAATTTCGCTGTATAGAGTGATCTTCTTTGAGCGTCGCTTTCGATAAGTTGAACTGTAAACATATGGCCAGAGTATATCAGATAGAGCAATAGATACTGGATATGCTCAACGAAAGTCTCAAAGCAACGTAATACTCTCTGATTTTCCTATTGACGAACCGATCTTACATATTCTAATATACGAATATGTATAGCCAACTCTTTGATTTGCATGCCAATCTTTTGAAAGCTCTCGCCCATCCGCGAAGGCTTGAAATTATCAATCTGTTGCGTGAGGGAGAGTTAGCAGTCAGTGCTATCCATACGATGCTGGATTTGCCGCAAGCAAACATCAGTCAACACTTAATGATTCTTCGGGATGCGCAAGTTGTAGTCCCGCGACGTGATGGAAAGCAAATCTATTATTCCCTCCAGGATCCTAAATTCATTCAAGCAAGTGATCTGTTACGTGAAGTTCTCATTGATCAACATAAGGAAGCTGATTTCTCTTCAGAACTAAAACTGAAGATGAAGGAACTGGTTCCCTTAGTGCATGATCCGGTCTGCAACATGCGTGTCTCTCCAAAGACTGCCGGATTTAGTCATGACCATGAGGGAAAAACCTATTATTTCTGTGCAAGTGGTTGTCTTAAAAAATTTGAAGAGGATCCAAAACGCTATGCCTACTAAACAAAAAGTGACGTACTCCTATCCAGTTGTGGGGATGCACTGTGCATCCTGTTCCAGCATCATTACGCGCACATTGAAAAAAATTGATGGAGTAGAAGCTTGCGAAGTAAATTATGCAACGCAGAAAGCTACGATTTCATTTGATCCCACCCACACTTCCGTCGCGGCTTTAAACAATGGGATTCAAAAATATGGGTACTCCTTAGTTGATTCACAGCCAGCGGAAGAACTGCATGCACACCACGCTGTAGCCGTGACTGCTGCTTCAAAGGAACACAAACTGGCTGAGCTAGCCGAGTTAAAAAAACATGTGTCGTTTGTAATGCCATTTGTGGGAATTAGTATCTTCGTTATGGGTTGGGAACAAGGTGCGACCACCCTAGGATTATGGGAAGAAATGCCCAAGATTTGGATGGGATTCTTTCATCACTTACTCCCCATTTTGGCGACAGTCACCTTGTTTATTTTTGGTGTTCCCTATCTTAAAGGGATTCTCCGATTTATTCGTTACCGAGTGGCAAATATGGACACGTTGGTGGGAATCGGAACACTCGTTGCTTTTTTGTATAGCTTTTTCCTATCCGCTTTCGAGGGTCCGTTGGCAACGTATCTTGATACAAAACAGACCTACTACGATGTCACCATTGTGGTGATTGGATTTATTACGCTTGGCAAATATCTTGAGGCACGTTCCAAGTTAAAAACAGGGGAAGCGATTGAAAAACTCCTAGGTCTTCAAGCAAAAAGTGCACTCGTACTGCGTGAGGGAAAACAAATTGAGATTCCTATCGAGGAAGTCATTCTCAATGATGTTGTGATTGTAAAACCAGGTCAAAAAATTCCGGTCGACGGCGAAATCATAGAGGGCAGTACGTCAATTGATGAGTCGATGATCACAGGTGAATCAATTCCCGTCGACAAAAAAGAAGGGGATGTTGTTATTGGTGCGACCATGAATAAGCAGGGATCACTACAAGTTCAAGCAACCAAAGTAGGGAATGATTCCATGCTCTCTCAGATCATTGCGATGGTGGAAGAGGCGCAAGGGTCTAAAGCTGCAATCGAACGATTGGCGGATCAGATTTCCGCAGTTTTTGTCCCGGTCATTTTAGTGTTTTCCATCCTTGTTCTTGCAGTCTGGTTGATTATTGGGAGTCAGTTTCTTCCATTCCCGCAAGCCATCATGTTGGGGATAAGCAGTTTTGTCGGTGTACTCGTGATTGCGTGCCCGTGTGCGATGGGATTAGCCACTCCGACAGCTGTGATTGTTGCGGTAGGGAAAGCTGCCCAGAATGGAATCTTAATCAAAAATGCCGAAGGTATTGAAAAATTGAGCTCGGTTTCTGTGATGGTCATGGATAAAACCGGAACACTCACGAAAGGAAAACCAGAAGTTACCGATATCGTGGCAACTAAGTCAAACAAGGACTCCACAATACTTCAAATCCTTGCATCTCTTGAGGGTCATTCAGAACATCCGCTCGCTCAAGCGATCGTGCAACACGCCAAGGCTCAATCACTTTCGTTACTACACGTGAAAGACTTTTCTGCCCTGCAAGGGAAAGGCTTACAAGGCAAGATCGATGGGATCCAGTACTATGCCGGAAATGTTCGTTTAGCGACGCAAAAGAAACTATCTGTCGATGATGCGATCATCACCAAGTTTGGCTCACAAGGAAAGACACCCATTATCTTGATGACTACCACCTCCATCCTTGGATATATCGGTATTGCCGATACGATCAAAGATGATGCAAAAGAAGTCGTTACGAAGCTCCATGCTCAGGGGATTAAAGTCCTCATGCTCACGGGAGACAATCGCAGGACCGCAGAATATATTGCCAAGCAAGTTGGCATTACTACGGTAATCGCAGAAGTACTTCCAGAAGATAAGGCCAATGAAATTAAAAAGATTCAGGCAAAAAAAATACATGTCGCCATGGTGGGGGATGGGATTAATGATGCCCCCGCTCTAGCCCAGGCAGACGTTGGTATTGCGATGGGAACGGGTACGGATGTCGCCATTGAATCCGCTTCCATTACTTTACTGGGTGGAAATATTTCGAAGCTACCCAAGTCTATTACTCTGTCACGAGCAACCATGCGGACAATTAAAGAGAACTTATTCTGGGCTTTCTTTTATAATGTAGTGGGAATTCCCATCGCCGCAGGTGTTTTGTATCCGGTAGCAGGGATAGTACTTAACCCCGCCATTGCTGGTGCTGCGATGGCGTTCTCCAGTGTCTCTGTCGTTTTGAATGCATTACGCTTAAAGAAGATAAAACTGTAGGGAGAGTATCTATGGATTTGGGAACTATTTTTTTAACAGGATTAACCACCGGAGGTCTCTCGTGTCTAGCAATGCAAGGTGGATTACTTGCAAGCATCATGGCAAACCAAAAAGAGAAAGAGCTGGATGAAACCGAGAACGCTGGTCATTCCAATTCTCCACTGGCAAATAAAAAAGATATTCTCTTCGTGAGTTTATTTCTCGTTGCAAAAATCATCGTTCACACGATTCTGGGATTATTATTAGGATGGTTAGGCTCAAAAGTTGAATTAAGTTTGACAGTACGCTTGCTCTTTCAAGGTTTAGCAGCCGTATTTATGTTTGCGACGGCAGCAAACTTACTAGAACTTCATCCGATTTTTCGCTATGTCGTATTTCAACCACCAAAAGCAATTCAACGCTTGATTCGAAAGTCAACCAAGAACACCACCTTTTTTGCACCCATACTACTTGGGTTCTTAACGATCTTTATTCCCTGTGGTGTGACGCAAGCCATGGAGGTGCTGGCAATAACCTCGGCAAACCCACTCTATGGAGCTGCGTTAATGTTTGTCTTCGTATTGGGGACATCGCCGTTATTTGCACTCGTTGGCATTGCAACCGCACGACTCTCCGATCGATTCCGCCGTCAGTTTATGAAGGTGGCAGCCTGTCTTTTAATTTTTCTGGGACTAAGTAGTCTGAATGGAATATTGGTTGTTCTAGATGCTCCCATTACCTTCAATAAAGTCCAAGAGTCGGTACAAAACTTCTTCTCCCCACAATGGTCACAACGAGAATTCGACAATGGAAATCTCTCCAGTAAAAATCTGCAGCAGGTAACCATTGATGTGAAGCGTAATGGATACTCTCCCAACAGAATTCGTGTGAAGGTAGGAGTACCCGTTCAACTTACGTTGGTCACCAACAATACGTATACCTGTGCCAGCTCTTTTGTCCTCCGTGCATTTAATATCAAAATGCAATTGGGTCCGACGGATCGAAAATCTGTTGTCTTTACCCCTGAAAAGAAAGGGCAGTACACGTTCACGTGTTCGATGGGGATGTATTCAGGAGTCTTGGAGGTTATCTAATATGTTTTCACTGTTTAAGAAAAAAACCGATGGAGAAACGATTGAATTTGCTATTAAAGGAATGCATTGTCCCAGTTGTGCACTAAACATTGATGGGGCACTCGAAGATACACCAGGAATCAAGCGTGCGTCCACAAGTTATGCCAAAGCACGAGTAACCGTAGAATTTGATCCAGCAATGATCTCCAAAGACTCGATCAAAAAAGTGATTCAGGAACAGGGATATCAGGCTTCTGATCTTAAGTAATCTTGATTAGGATACCAATGCCAATTTGACGACTTCATCCATGTGCTCGACGAAGTGTGGATTCATGTCCTTTTTGACATTCTCCGGCATCTTTGTCCAATCTTTCTCATTCATTTTCGGTGCAATGATTTCTCGAATTCCAGCGCGATGGGCGGCGATAACTTTCTCTTTGAGTCCGCCAATTTCCAGCACCCTCCCACGCAGGGTGACTTCTCCGGTCATAGCCACATCGCGACGCACTGCTTTGTTGGTCATGGCAGAAATGATTGCGGTCGTCATCGTGATTCCAGCACTAGGGCCATCCTTGGGAACTGCTCCTTCTGGAACGTGGATATGAATTTCACTTTTCTTTATCAAGTCGTCATTCACTCCAAGTTTCTTGGCGTTGGCATGGACATAGGTTAAGGCAGCTCGGGCTGATTCTTGCATGACCTTTCCTAGTTTCCCGGTAAGGATCAGTGTGGTACTCTTTCGATTGGGAATTACCGAAACTTCGACAGGGAGCACATCACCACCGACACTGGTCCATGCCATTCCTGTTGCGAGTCCGACGCAATCCTGCAGTTCAATTTGCGTATCTTCAAAAAAGTGTGGTCCTAAGAATTCCACTAACAGCTTCTCATCGACTTGTACTGTTTTCTTTTTACCTTCGGCAATGAGTCTGGCAGCTTTGCGAATGATTTTTCCCATCGCACGTTCTAAGCTTCGGACACCAGCTTCGCGGGTGTAGTGGGAGATCGTGGCCTTTAAGACCGCATCTGGAATTTTGATTTGTTTGTCCGAAAGTGCATTGGCACGAATCTGCTTTGGTAACAGATAACGTTTCGCAATCTCAAACTTTTCATCCATGGTGTATCCAGAATAGGAAATGATCTCTAATCGATCGCGCAAGGCTGGAGGAATGGTATCCAGCACGTTGGCGGTGGTAATGAACATGACTTGGGAGAGGTCAAAGGGAACATCCAAGTAATGATCTTCAAAGGCATGATTTTGTTCGGGGTCTAAGGCCTCCAACAAGGCTGCCGATGGATCACCGCGATAGTCCATCCCAATCTTGTCAACTTCATCCAGCATAAAGACAGGGTTCATTTTCCCCGCCTGTTTCATGCCAGAAATGATCCGACCGGTCATCGCGCCCACATAGGTGCGTCGATGTCCTCGAATTTCGGCTTCGTCACGAATGCCACCTAAGGAGACTTTAACGAATTCACGTCCTAGGGCTTTGGCAATGGATTTTCCTAACGATGTTTTTCCTACACCTGGAGCTCCTACAAAACACAGAATGGTCGGCATCGGTCGATCTTTAGAAGATTTGCTGGATACTCGTTTGACCTGTACTTTTTCTTCCTGATCTTGGCGAAGTTTTAAGACTGCCAAATATTCTAAGATACGATCTTTGACTTCTTCCAACCCATAATGGTCTTCATCCAAAATCTCTTTGGCTTTGGTCATCGAAAGGATTTTTTTACTTTGCTTTCCCCATGGCAGTTCGACGAGGGTATCCAACCAAGTTCGAATATATCCACTTTCCGATGACATTTCTGGCATGGCCATTAAGCGTCGCAGTTCCTTTAAAGCTTTCTTTTTGACGTCGACAGTCATCGCACTGCGTTGAATCGATTTCTTTAAGACTTCTAAATCTTGATCTTCTTCATCTTCTTCCGTGGTGGTACCCAATTCTCGTTGAATGACACGCATGCGTTCGCGCAAAATGTTTTCCCGGGCATGCTGATCAAACTTCTTTTGGGTTTTGGAAGTGATACTTTTTTCAATTTCTAAGACTTTGATTTCTTCTTCGAGCGCATTGAGAACATTGGTAAGCCGCTTCTGCACATCCCGTTCTTCTAGCAGATGCTGTTTTTTCCGTGTTTCAATGTCCAAAGTTGAGGCGATTTGGTCCGCAAGTTCCGAGGCGTTGACTCCGCCCATGAGTTTCATGAAGTTGAGGAATTCGACGGTTTTGCCCAAGTTGACGGCTTTTCGAAATTCCTGCGTGAGGACTTTGCATAAGGCAGCGATTTCCGGGTTCTCCACCACAACATCGGGAACCGGCTCAATTTCACATTCAGAGAATTGTTCTCCCCGAATGATTGACTTGATGCGTACTCGAGTAATTGCGTGGACCAGTGCGTTTAAGTCACTTTCACCCTTTAAAATGCGTTCAATGGAAGCAACGACCCCAATGGAGTAGAGATCTTGCTGGCTAGGGTCATTGGTTGTATCCCGTTTCTGGGTGACTAAAACGATGTTTTTTCGGTTACGAATTGCTTCTTCGATCGCTTGTACAGAACGAGAGCGAGCGAAGGTTAAAATGCTCTCTGTATGGGGGAAGACAACTCCTTCACGGAGAGCAACCATGGGAAGACGAGTGACGGGAATTTCAATCGGTGCAACCAACGAGCGCGCCGGGACCTCTTCAGATCTGGCAGCAGGAGGGGTAGATGGCGGTACACTTGTCGTTTCTTCTTGAGTAAAAACGACATTTTCATCCGATTTTGTCGGTTTCTTTTTGTCATCTTTCATAGCGTGACTGGCAGTTTATATTTCTGAGTGCTAAAAGTCAACGGTTGAAACAGGGCTTCAAGTTTGCTGGAGTAAGAAAAAGTTACCCAATAAGATCGTGGCAATCAGGGATAAAAGCAAGGTTGCAATAAAGAGTGAATAGGAAAATCGTGTATCCATTCCCATTAGAATAACCGAAAGTAGGACACGATAACAAGCTAGAGTAGGGAGAGTTTCCCATCTGCAATCAAGGACAAGCAGGCGCGCTGTCCAGGGAAGGCTACAGTGTCAAGATCTAGAGTAGCTAACGTAACCCATTCCACGCTGGCCGCGTCATCTGCAGCCACGGGAGTTTGATTCCCGATGTCTACCTGAAAATGGGCTGTGGAGTTGTAAACGGTCATGCCCCCAAACTCATAGGCATCCGGACCAAAGATCCCTAGTTGTGCCACAATGGTCCCATCTATCCCAAGTTCTTCGTGGATCTCACGTAGCATCCCCGCTTGGGGAGATTCTTCTGGTTCGACATATCCACCGGCAAGATCGAGCATCCCAAGGTATGGAGCAACTTTTCGTCGCGTGAAGAGTAACTTCCCCTCGCGAACAATAATAGCCGCCGTCGTGACATTTTGATTCTGATAGAGGACAAATCCACAGGAGGAACATTGATGAACCGGAGTGGTTTCTTTGGTGACCACGACAAGCTTTCCCGCGCAACGGGGACAAAATTGAAACGAGGGTTGAATCATAAACACGATTGAATAAGAGTGATCGGATACCGAGTATTGGCTTGATAGTCCAAGAGTACTTGTCGCATTCCAGGTCGAAGACGATCGGGTGTCGCTAAGAGTTCATCGACCGTTTTCCATTCAACCGAGGAAATTTCATCGGTTGCCGATCGTGTCGTAGGAACGTCATTCACATGGACAAGAAAAGCAACCCCCAATGACCCAATCGTTTGATAAATTCCAATCAATGATTGAATGGAACCTTGATAGCCTGTCTCTTCTGCTAATTCGCGCAGCATCGCCTCTTGCAGCGGTTCACTCGCGTGGATATGTCCAGCTGGAAGCGACAGCATCCCGGCATTTTTCCCAATTGCTGCATTCGACCGAGATTCGGTGACAATCAGTAGGCGAGTAGGATCATGGGGGTGAATTGCAACACAGGCAACTCCAACAATTGCGGTAGACATCGTGTCCGTATTGTCAAACCTCTTTTAATTAAAATCAACTACAATAAAACAATGTCTACTGCCATCGTTTGGTTCCGTCGTGATTTACGTACCACTGATCATGCTGCGTTAGCGCTTGCAACCCGTACCCATGACAACGTGATCGGAGTCTTTTGTTTTCAGTCTCTCTTTTTTACCAATGCGCATTCAAGTGCGAAACGTAGTACGTATTTATTGGCACTTCTCCAAGAGTTGCAAAAATCCTTGCACAAACTGGGAATCCCGCTTCTGTTTCTAGAAGGCAATCCGCAAATCGCAATTGGGAAACTCTGTGAGACGTTGACCGTAGATTCTCTGTATTACACCGTCGACTATGCACCATTTGCACTCAAACGCGATCAGACGGTTACGCACACACTAGAAGCGCAACAAGTTAAAGTTATCCCAGTCGAGGATCAGTTGATTCTCTCTCCCACGCAAGTCCTCAAACCGGATAAGAGTCCGTACAAACAATTTACATCCTTTAAAAAGGCATGGCTTTCTAAGCTCTCTACTGTTGATTTAAGTGAAGTAACTTCGCTACAACGTAATACATCTCTTGACCCTGATTTGATCAGTCGTTCCAAGAAACTGTTGAATCACTATCAGAAGCAGTATGGATCCGCTGATCTTTCTTTCTCTCCATTTTTTCCCCGGGAAGATCATGCAATTGCCCGGTTACAAGAATTTCTGGCAACTCAAGTGAATACCTACCATACCACCCGTGATTTCCCCGCACTTCAAGGAACTTCTCAGATCTCTGCCTATTTAAAGTTTGGGGTGTTGTCGATTCGCATGGTTCTGCGTCTCCTATTACAGTCATCGCATACCGTACATAGCGATTCACTATCAGCAGGGAAGCAAGCCTGGTTAGGTGAACTTATTTGGCGAGAATTTTATCATGCTGTGTTCTTTCATTTCTCCTATTCTGCAGACGCTGCATTCACTAAAAAATTCGACGCCATTGTCTGGCAAAATAATCCTGCTTTTTTTCAAGCTTGGTGTGAAGGGAAAACAGGGTTTCCGCTTGTGGATGCTGGAATGCGACAACTCGTGAAAAGTGGATATCTGCATAATCGATTACGCATGATTGTGGCGTCCTTCTTATGTAAAGATTTATTGATCGATTGGAAATGGGGAGAAGCGTTTTTTGCGACGCACTTAATTGATTATGATCCCGCTAGTAATGTGGGGGGATGGCAGTGGGCAGCTGGGACTGGTACCGATGCCCAACCTTACTTTCGGATCTTTAACCCCCAGACCCAACAAGAAAAATATGATCCGGAGTGTAGCTTCATTCACCACTGGGTTCCGGAATATGTCTCCCCAGAGTATCCCGCCCCGATTGTCGACCATTCTCTTCAGAGATCCAAAGCGCTAGCGATGTATTCTGTTCGCTAAAGATCGACTTTACTTTCTTCTTTTCTTCGTGTTATCACTACAGCATGTTCCAAAGAATAGGCGAAAAGATTGAAGTGGCGGGAGTCTATCGTCAAGCTCAATTTATTCCGAAGAAATTAAAACTTGATTTCCCCGCGGCTTTGCCGCGTGGGACCTTGAAGGAAGGTGCG
>CAZWPK010000004.1:0-145841 GCA_964635905.1 uncultured Pseudomonadales bacterium | reverse complement strand
CGCACCTTCCTTCAAGGTCCCACGCGGCAAAGCCGCGGGGAAATCAAGTTTTAATCCCTGAATAACAAGGGTACGGTCCGAGACTTCCTAAAAATAAAATGACACTTAGCAAGCCATTTCGGGCTATTAGAGAGTAGGGTCACTCTCGAGTTTTATATTGGCTGCCGGACTAGGATTCGAACCTAGATTACTTGATTCAGAGTCAAGCTGCCTACCATTAGCAGATCCGGCAAAAAAGTTAGAGTTCTATTTTACCAGAGATACTCTATTTAGAGCAGCTTCATTGTTTGGGAAAGTCGGGTGATGGTTTTTTCTTTGCCAAGTACCTCAATCATGTCAAACAATGGTGGAGTTGTAGTTCTTCCAGAGACGCCGACACGAAGCGCCATAAAGAAAGCGCCACGATTCCATTCCTTGGAGTCACAATAGTCGCGAAGCAATGTTTCCATTTGCTCTGCTTTCCAGTCCTGCACTTCAACTTCTTCCAAGTTCTCTTTACAGCGTAACAGGAATTCGCTGACATCAGATTTTGTTACTTTCTTCCCAACCAGATCAGTAACAGCTGGAGCGATGTCTTTGTAGAAAAACTCTGTTAATGGCCCAATATCGGTTAAAACAACCAAACGATCACGGACTAATGGAAGGACTTGTGGTAACAGATCACTAGGATAATCAGCTGGCAGGAATGGCTGCAGTGCTGACAGTAGTTCTTCTAGTGATAACTTTTCTCGAATATACTTTCCATTCATCCACTGGAGTTTTTTGGTATCAAAGATGGGACCACTTTTTACCATTCGCTCTGTCGTAAACTTCTCGATGAATTCCGGCAAATCAAACACATCTTTTTCTTCCGGATGAGACCAGCCTAATAGACATAGATAGTTTCGAAGCGCTGACGGAAGGTATCCCTTTTCCTTATACGAGGGAATCGAGACATCATTTTTGCGTTTACTCATCTTGGTTTTGTCAGGGTTTCGAAGCAATGGCATGTGCGCAAACTCCGGAGCGGTCCAGCCAAAATAGCGATAGAGCAGAATATGTTTTGGGGTACTACTGATCCATTCTTCCCCACGAATCACGTGACTAATTTTCATGGCATTGTCATCCACGACTACCGCCAGATGATAGGTTGGAAATCCATCCGACTTCATGAGAACCTGATCGTCCAACTCCTTCGTATTGATTTCGACAGTACCTCGAACAAGATCTTGCCAGGCAATCACTTCTTGATCTGGCATTCGCATCCGAATCACGTGCTTATCTCCCCGATCCAAACGTGTTTGGATCTCCTCTGGAGATAATTTCGTGCACCGTCGGTCATAGCGGGGAATTTCTTTCCGTGCTACCTGCTCTTTTCGCATGAGATCTAGTTCTTCGGAAGAACAAAAACAATAATAGGCATGCCCCTTCTCTATCAGCTCTTCTGCAGCGGCTTTATACTTGGGAAGTCGCTCGGACTGTCGATATGGTGCATACGGTCCACCTATGGTTGGAGCCTCGGTATACGGGATATCTAGCCACTGTAAGGATTGAAAGATCACTTCCTCAGCCCCATCCACAAAACGGGCTCGATCGGTATCTTCGATCCGAATGATGAACTCTCCCCCATGTTTTTTAGCAAAGGCATAGTTAAACAGCGCCATATAGGCAGTGCCAATATGGGCGATACCAGTCGGTGAGGGAGCAATTCGAGTGCGAACAGTCATAGTAAGGACGATTATACTATTCCGCCCTCTAGTCTCCTAAAGGGAGTACCGTTATACTATACCCAATGGCATCCTCTACCCCTGCCAAACCACTCACTCTCACTCAAGCTGCATTTTTTATGCGCAAGGTGATTCTTGTTGGCGGAATTACATTGGGCGTCTTTATTGTTGGACGTGTGTTCTTAGAATCCGCCGTTAACTTCTGGAAAGCAACACATCCAGAGCCGCCACCTCCACCCACCGTGGGTTTTGGAATCTTGCCAAAACTGCAGTTCCCTGCTGTAGGTGGTGCTCCAGAGCGCTACAAACTCGAAGTTAACGCCGCCAATATGAAAGCTCCCTCCGATCGAGCTTTGGTATTCTTTCAGCCGTCCAAACGTGCAAGTTTGCTTGCATTAGATAAAGCACGCGAACAAGCAGCTGTCTTGGGATTTTTGTTTGACCCCGATAAAGTAGATGGAACACAATATCGGTTCCGTCGCACCACACCCCTTCCAGCGGTCTTAGATTACAACATCATTAATGGCACCTTTTTACTTCGCTTGGATTGGCAATCAGATCCAACGTATTTACTTGAAAACCGTTTACCATCAGAAGATAGTGCGATCGGCACAACTCGACAGCTGTTGGCACAAGCCGGACTGCTCGAGAAAGATATCGCAACCAGTAGCGCTAAGGTGACCTACTTAAAGGCATCTGGAACTTCCTATACCAACACAGTGAGCTTATCAGAAGCCGATTTCTTACAGGTAGATATTTTCCGCTCCCCGATTGCCTCAAAATATGATGTCGTCACTGAGAAACCCTCCAAAGGAACCGTCCGGGCGATTATTTCCGGACATCGCGACCGAGCTATCCAGCTAACGGCAATGGAATACAACTACCTGCCAGTAAATTATCAGAGTGTGCATACCTATCCGATTATTAGCCCACAAGTGGCATTTCAAATGCTGTCTCAAGGAAAGGGCTATTCAGCTATCACCGAAGGTGTAACGGATGCGATTATTCGTTCGATTCGAATGGGCTATTATGATAGTGGAAAAGAACAACAGTATTTGCAGCCAATTTATATCTTAGAAGGCGATGGAGGATACGTTGGCTATGTTCCGGCTATCGATCCTCGCTGGATTACGCAATAATTACCATTCAAGTAATGGTTTAGTGACTGCGGTTGAAGACAGATATCCCCATTCGATTAAGGCTGATGTTTCTAAAAACCGATTTGGACTATTTAAGACCGCAGAATAAAGCGTTCTCCCATTGCGCGTTGTAGAGACGACTAAGCATTCTCCCGACTCCTCGGTCCACCCTGTTTTGATGCCTTCGATTCCCGGTAGAATTCCCAGCAACTCATTGGTTGTACGCAACGGATGGGTGATTTTCCCATCGACACTATAGACCGTGAGCTGTTGTGTTTTAACCAACGATGCAAAAACTGGGTTCTTCATCGCCTCTTTGGAAAGGATCACGAGATCTGAAACGGTCGTAACGTGCCCTGGCTCAGAATAGCCAATCGGATTGGTATAAAAGGTATTGCGTAAGCCAAGCTGTTGGGAAGTGTTATTCATTTCTTTAACAAAGGCTTGCTGTCCACCCGGAAACTGTGCAGCAAGAACCAAGGCTGCATCATTGGCGGACTGAATGAGTAACCCTGCCAACAAGTCTTTAATTGCGATTTGTTCGCCTCCGATCAATCCCATCTGACTCCCATCCGCACGGGGCGATCCGCTTACGGAGGCGATGGACTCTAGTGGCAAGTGATTTAAGACGACCATGGCAGTCATGATCTTGGTTGTAGATGCCGGAAATAATCGGGTGTCTGCATCACGTTCCGCTAGGATCTCGCCAGATTGCTGATCGATGAGGATATAACTTTTTGCTTGCAGTAGTGGCGGTGAACTCGTCGCTTCCGTGGGTACGGTCAATGTCAACGGGAGCGGAGATGACAACTCTGAAACGATTGGTAACTTGGGGAATACCGGCTCATAGAGTTGATGATGCCAAGATAGCAACAAAGAAAGAAACACAGAAATCCAATGCATAGTGGTATTGTCAGGAATCTCTACAGATTGTCGATGGTCTTCAAATCCAGCGCGAGAATGTCGGTGGATAATAGACTGCGACAGGATTAAATCTGGATTTGAATTCGCTAAACCCTTTCCACCGTGGAGTTACTTGCGGATACCGTTCATCGTATACACTACAAAAATCAAAAATATCACAACCACGCGTTTTGCTTATAGTTATCGCATGGTACGTCAATCCACTTGGTATCTGAGATTTAAACCCCGGCGCAATTGTACAGGTATAGTAATAATACCCTACTCCGGAATGGATCAGAACAATCATTGCACCGACCAGGTCATCCTTCACTCGCGCTCTAATAAGATATCCATTTCCGGGAAAGACCTCAAAGATCGAAGTCAGAAAATGTTGGGAAAATCCCAATATCTTTCGCTCTTTTGACCATCGTTTATGTAACGAAAAAAACTCTCTACAGTCAGTATCTTGTAGTTTTGTAAACTCTGTCGTGGTGTAGGTAACGTCCGCTTTGAGTGCTTGCTTTATGTTATAGCGAGTTTTCTGAGGCAAGCTTAATAGAAATTCTGGCATTGGCGCCTGAACATCCAAAATCATTGTCTTGCTGTGCGCGTAGTGTTCATTGCTGACTTGCAGTCCAGCTTCTGCTAGTTTCTGGGTACACCGTGCCAAATCCGATTGTTCCAACAAATTTAACTGGAGTTTTTTCCCGACGAAAGGGACCAAGGTGATTGCGGCACCAGGTTCTACGATCAAATGGGCTAACAATAATCGTTTCCGAAGCTGAGTCAATTTGGGCAGGTCAATGACGCTGGGACGTTGCATTTTGGCAAGAGAGATTGGACCAAGTTGGCGAACAGAAAGATAACTTCCCGAAACAAAAATACTCGACCAGCCGATCTTTTCCATCAATTTCTTGTAGCCAAACGACTGGTGTAAATCTTCTCTCTGACAGAAACGATCGAGTAGATCAGTGGATGCCATAAGAATTTAGATCGTAGATACGTTCAATCCTAATTCTTTGAGTTGATCCGCACTGACTGTCGCTGGCGCATCCATAATGGAAGTTCTGCCAGTTGATGACATTGGAAATGGAATTGCTTCCTTTAAGGCTTGCTGCTTAGAAAGGATCATGACATGTCGATCTAAGCCCAAGGCAATTCCTCCATGCGGGGGCGCGCCAAAGGAGAAGGCTTCCAACATGTGCCCGATACTCGCGATTGTTTCTTCCGGCGTGTATCCCATGATCTTATACGTAGCCTCTAAGAGCTCTGGACGATGGGCACGGATACTTCCCCCACCAGCTTCATAGCCGTTACACACCAAATCATACTGGGTCGTCAAGATTTGGTCGATATTGGTGCCGCCAAGATGCCATTCCATGTGTTCAGGTAACGGAGAGCTAAAGGGATTATGCGTGAATGTCCAGCCACTTTTCCCATCACGAACTTCGGCCGCATCGCCCTTATCCACCTTTTTGAAAAATGGGAAGTTAATCACCCAGGCAAAGGCAAGGACGCCATCTTTTTTCTCTTGCTCGGAGCGCAAGTCAAATTTGTCAGCCCCGAATTGCTTCATTGCTTGCTCATAGGTAAAGATTGGAAAGGTTGCATCTTTGAGCTTCCCACCGACTTCACTTACTGCATCCTTGACCACAGATTCTACCGTTTCCATGACATCTTCCCGACTGGCAAAGCTCATTTCCAAATCCAATTGTGTGAATTCAAATCCTCGATCAGCTCGCAAATCTTCATCTCTAAAACAGCGAGCGAACTGGAAATAGCGTTCAATTCCGCCGACCATTAATAACTGTTTATACTGCTGTGGGCTTTGGGGTAATGCGTAGAACTTCCCCGGTTGAAAACGACTGGGGACCAAAAAGTCTCGCGCCCCTTCCATCGTTGCTTTCGAGAGAATGGGAGTTTCCACCTCACAGAAGTCTTTTTGGACCAAGGCTTGTCGTAGCGCATGGAAATACTGGGAGCGTAATCGTAATGTTGTACTCATGCGTTCTCGACGAATATCTAAGTAGCGATAACGCAATCGGTGTTCCTCGTTGATATCCAAGCCATCGCCTTGCACATGCAACGGGAGCTCACTTGCTTTATTGAGCACTTCATACGACTGCACTTCGATTTCTATTTTCCCGGTTGGAGTGTTGGGATTGACGTACTTTTCTCCGCGTTCGTTGATGAGTCCGGTCAAGGAAATAACAGATTCTGTACTCAATTCTCCCATCATTTGATAGCCGACACACTGAATCATTCCAGTTCGATCACGCAAATCAATAAAGGTTAGTTTTCCATGATCACGTTTTGTATCGACCCATCCCATCAGTGTCACCACGGTTCCAATTTGTGAACTTGTAGCTTTAATCAGCGTGCGTTCCATAGTTTCTCCTTACCCCACAACGTATAAAAAAAGACACCTCTCTACCCTGAGAATCCAAGGTCTTTGCAGGTTCTGCAAAAGAGGTGCCACCTTTGTGTTTCTTGTTCCAGCGATTTCGGGCTTACCCGTTACTACTCACTAAGCGTCACCTTAGCTCCTACCGTAGCAAAAAAACGTATCTTTATTGTAAACAAAGATCGCCTGATTGACAATGGGACTCTGGTTTCCTATAATTCCTCTTGTTCTATGCAGAACCAACACGTCATTACCATTAACACTCTCACTGTCCTTCGCGGACTGGGGGTTTGTGTGGAGTAATGAAGTAACATTAATTAAAAACACAACACCCCCGCTTAAAAACCGGGGGTTTTTTGTTGTGAGAAAGGAAAATATGGAAAATTTAACTCCATATAAAAAACAAAATGAAGCTTGGATTCAAGCTGCTAGAGAGAGTGCGATAACGGGTGAAATGCCAAAAGTTCTACAGATTGACGGAAATACTTTATTCCGAATGGAAACAGAAGATAATTCTGAAAGCATTTGGTATGTGCAAAAAGGCAATCGCCAATAGGAGTTTCTATGACACAGGAGCAAAGAAATTCAGAACACTATAAAAAGAAATTAGATGCTGCAAATGCAGTAACTAACGGCCGATTAAACGCTATAACTACGCGTAAACTCTGGATTGGCGAAGTCACCTCTGTAGAAGAACATGCGGAATTTCTTAAAGCACTTGGAATTTATGCGAACTCATTCATGGCCTACCTTATTGTTGAAGCAAATAAACCAAGCAGACTCGGTAAAAATGAGGTTCTTGAGAAGCTGATAGATTATCGGGGCGCTAGAAACTAGCATTCCGAATCACAAACTGGAGTGTCTTCTTATTATTCCACTGATTAATTTGTAAGTGGCCTACCAGTGAGACCCAGGATTGGGGACTATATTCTTCAATCTTGGGTCCCATTCCAAATCCAATTGCCGAGACTACTTGGTTCGGTTTCCCCTCTTTGGGAAGAAAACTGACTTTGAGGTGTTTTCCTTCTTTCCCTATGACTGAAGAGGCAAGCACCTGCATGTCTTGTAACAGAAATACCGGTTCCCGATTACCAGCTCCATAGGGAGCCAGTGTCAACAATTGCTCTGCCGTTTCCAATGACTGAAGCGGTGGAGGAAGAATACAATCAATATCGATACTAGGTTTTAAGTGCAGTTCGCTGATTTGGATTTTTGTAAGTGCTTTTAATCGTACTTTCACCTGTTCAATCTTGGCCGTTTCTACTTTAAATCCCGCTGCCATGGGATGCCCACCTACTTCCAATAAATCATCTGAAATTTCTCGGAGAAGATCCGTAATATTTACTCCCGGAATACTGCGACAGGATGCTTTACTTGTTATTTCTCCGAGGCTGATGCAGATACTCGGTTTATGATATTTCTCGGTAAGCTTGCCTGCTATCAATCCAATTACCCCTTCGTGGAAATCAACATCCTCGACAATAATAATATGTTCATCCTTCCACTCATCGGCTCGTAGAAGTGCTTTGTCAATTAACTGCTGGGTCAAATCTTGACGCGTTTGATTCACTTCAGAGAGCCTTCCAATGAGTTCAACCACTCTGTCGGGTTTTCGCGTACAGAGTGCTCGAAGTGCATCAAGCGCGTGTTCTAATCTCCCCATGGCATTGATTCTGGGGGCGATTGCAAAATTGACAGAATAGACATCTAATTTGCCTAAGGATAAGCCTGCAGATTCGATGAGCTTTAGTAATCCCACTCGGGTTGTTTTATTTAATTGTTCCAAACCATACTTTGCAAACGAGCGATTGGCTTCAAGCAGTGGAACTTGATCTGCAATCGTAGCAATGGCACACAAATCAATCAATTGATGGGTAAAATCGCTGCTCTGTGCAAAGTGCTTTTCTAGTTGGACTGCGACCATCCAGGCGACAGTCGCTCCACATAATTGCGTGGTATGAAGTCTGACATCAACAGTAGGAAACTGATCATCGGGTTGATGATGATCGGTTAAAACGGTGTAGACGCCCTTTTCTTTCAGATACTCCCATTGGCGGTGGGCCACAATTCCGTTATCAACGGAGATCAAAATTGCTGGCGTACAGGATTCAAACAACTCATCGAGGCCTTTTTTGGATAATCCATATCCATGGCGTTCTCGATGAGGGATAAAGGGAACGACCTTAAACCCTAGTTTATGCAGCGTCTCCCAAAGAATCGCCGTGGCACAGACTCCATCACAGTCGTAGTCACCATAGATAGCAATCGTTTCTTTATTCTTGTGAGCAATTTCCAATCGAGAAATCAGGATGGTTAGTTGTTGGGTATCAAGTCCAACCATTTCGTAGGTTAGCTCTGAGGGCTTTGTAGGATGCAGAAACGTGGTGGCATCCGTGATGCTTCGATTAGAGAGCAAAATCTCTTGAATTTCTTGAAGACTTGAAGGGATTGTTTCGTTAAGAATGTGCCATTCCATAGCAAAAAAGAAAAACTGTTTGTCGATGCTCCATGCTATCATACCTTCATGAAACTGGAGCTTCCTATTTCCGTACTCTGTATCCTAAAACGCCTGCAAGAGGCTGGCTATACCGCCGAAATCGTGGGTGGAGCTGTGCGTGATGTATTACTTCATCTTCCCACCAAAGATTGGGATATCACTACCAATGCTAAGCCCGAGGAAATTCTGCCGTTGTTTACAGAAAGTTTTTATGAGAACAACTATGGCACGGTCATGGTGGCACAAAAGCATGTAGGTGAGCAATTCAAGTTTGCTTGTCCAACCGGTGAAGAAGATCTGGTTTTTGATATCACCACGTATCGAGCTGATGGAGAATACCGCAATCATCGGCAACCGGAAGAAGTGACCTGGGGAGCCAGTATTGAAGAGGACTTACAACGCCGAGACTTTACCATCAATGCCATAGCACTTCGCATTGAAAAGAGCATCTTAGACTCCGTGGATCCAGAGTCGTCCCAATCAATAGAAGTGGACTGTACGCTCATCGATCCCTTTTCTGGACAAGAGGACCTTACCGCCAAAAAGATTCGAACGGTTGGCGTTGCCAGTGAACGATTTGAAGAAGATGCCTTACGTATGCTACGGGCGATACGCTTTGCGGTTACCTTAGGATTTGTGATTGAGCAGGAAGCTGGAGATGCCATCAGTGCGCATGCTGCCTCCCTATCTCTTATTAGTTGGGAACGCAAAAGCAGTGAATTTTTAAAAATGCTGGCAAGTCCCGCACCTTCTGTAGCCATAGTCTTCCTGGATCGGTTCGCGTTACTGGAACACATTGTGCCAGAACTGTTACCCATGAAAGGGGTCAAGCAATCGGGACACCATATTTATGATGTCTGGGAACACTCAATCCGGGCACTACAAGCGTGTAGCTCCAAGGATCCTGTTGTTCGCTTAGCTACCCTTCTCCACGATGTCGGAAAACCCTTAACGTTCCAGCAAACAGATCAGGGTACCATCACCTTTTATAATCATGAGGTCGTTGGAGCTCGAGTCGCCAAGCAAGTTGCTGCTCGCTTACGGCTAGCCAAGCACGATTGTGATCGAGTCTTTACCTTAGTTCGTTGGCATATGTTTACCTATGAAAGTTTTGCAACCGATGCCTACATTCGTCGCTTTATCCGTCGTGTGGGTTTAGAAAATATTGAAGATATGTTTGCACTCCGAACTGGAGATCGAGTGGGTAGTGGCAGTAAAGCGTCCAGTTGGAGGCTTGAGGAACTCAAGGAGCGCATTTGGGCAGAATTGCATCAACCGTTAAAGATTACGGATTTAGCTATCGATGGAACTGATATTATGAGTACCTTGTCCCTAACGCCGGGACCACTGGTAGGAAAGATCCTCAATGCTCTGCTTGAAGATGTGCTGGATGAGCCTGCACATAATACAAAAGAGTATCTCCAAGAGTTGGCAAAAAAGCGTTCCCAGGAGCTTACAAGTTAGCTCTCAATTCCTGGAAATTTGATTTGGATGTTCGCTTTACTTCTAATCTCGTTAATCCAGGTGCTGACTTCTTGCTGAAACTTTTGATCTTCCAATTGCTGTCGGACCATCTGTTTAGCTTGGGCTTCAGGCATGGATTTATAAAAGTCCTTGTTGGTCGTGAATGTTTCATTCACCTCTTGATCGGTAACAGTAATCTTATCTGCCAAAATCTTTTTGACAGCGAGTTGGAGCTCAATTCGACGTTTTAGTTCCGTTAAGGAGAGTTGCTGGGCTTCTAAGATTGCATTGATTCCACCGGAACTACTGGCTTCCAGCTCGATCTTGGCTATTTCCTTATCCACATCCTCGGTAGGAACAGTGACGTTGGCAGATCGAACTGCTTGTTCGATCATGGATTCAGTAGCCATAGCATTGAGTTGTTCCTGACCAAATTGCTCATGGAGTTTTCCGAAATACTGCCATACATAGATGGGTTGTCCATTCACGACAACGGGGGTAAGTAAATAGCGATATCTAAACAATGCGACTCCAGCAATCAACAAAACTGCGGCAAGAATAAACCATTTTTTTCGACTTTCCTTTTCAACAACAGGTGTCATGCGTTCGGGTTGTTCAATATCTTCATCCAATTCATCAACGTCATTTTCAACGAAGGTTTTGGTGACGGCGTCGATTTTTTTGGGTGCCCGTACTTTACGAGTAGCTTGCTCTTTTGGGGTGATTGTTGATTTCTTTTTCATGTCGCAATAATACCAGAGATGAATGAAATGTCAAAATAGTTACTCGAAATTCGAGTTTAGACGAACTGAATAACGATGGAGCTTCTACAGTCGAGAAAGGCGTACTTGTTAATTATCGGTGTTCGTTTGTATAGAATTAATTATTCTGCTAGTAATCGTGTTGTATCCTTGATTGTTGGGATCGGTGGTTCCATCTACCACATAGATAACACGAGTATTAAAGTTAGTCCCTAATATATAATGTCTGAATCTCCCTAAACCCTGTGTTAAATAGGTGTAGCCAGATAAAGAACCAACTGTAACGGGATTTAAACCTTCAACAATATCCGCATTTTCCTTTGAAAGCTCAAGCTCTCCTTGCGCTACATCTTTTAATGTTGTGTGCGATGTAGGAGTTTCATTAGCCTCATACATACTGAAAGTAATTGTCAGACTGATACCATCGTTCAATTCCGTTTGGCTTTTTTGACTTGAGCCATATTTCGTAATGACTACTCCGTTGCCAATATCTCTGATCTCAGCATCTTCAGGATACTGAACAGAAAAAACATCATAAACAGCATATGTCTTCCACGCAGGGTCTAATGCTAGTTCTGAAGTGGGAATCGTAGTATAAGGTGAAGAACCTGCAGAAAGCAGATTATTCTGTTCACTGCCGCTATTGAATTGTTTCTCATTAGCAACAAACTGCTTACCTAAATAATAACCACCAATGCCAAAAACAACCCCACATAATACTAGAGCTAAAAGCATCGGAAGAAACACATTCGTTTTCGCCTGAGGCGTCGCACTATTGGCGGGAAGATTAGCTGATGTAGTTTCAGAAGGGCTAGGATTTTGTTGGTTATCCATACGGTTAGTATGGAATACTCTAAGGTTGTTTTCAACAATACCCTGTATCACACTAGTGAATTGCCTGGAGCGGGTAAGGGGAGTCGGACCCCTCTCTTCACCTTGGAAGGGTGACATTGAACCGATCAACTATACCCGCAAGTTAAGAGTCATAGTATAGCAAACTCTACTGATTCTGCAAAAGGAATACCCTCTATAAATCAACCGTGTGTCTTCCCTTTTCTCTAGAGACCAACACGACAAATACGGTGGCAATCAGGAGAGAAAGTCCGGCACCAACAATGGCGGTTTGATCGGAAAAGACGGTCAAATACCCTCCAATAATTGGACCGACGATATTGGCAATACTCATGTAGGACTGGTTAATTCCCATTATTCCACCCTGATCTTCTGCCTTCGCATGCTTGGAAATAATGGAGGTGATCACCGGGGATAAGAATGAATTCCCAATCGAGACCACAATCGACGCTAAGATGAATGGCAAGAGTGTCGCTGAAAGTGCCATTAATCCAAATCCAGATGCCGTTAAAATGACACCAAACATCAGAAGTGGCATCTCGGCTACCTTTTTAACGACGCGACCCACAACAAAGCCCTGCATGATCAGTCCTACCGTTCCAAAAATCACAAAAAGTAACGAGATCGTGCTGGGAGGAAGTTTCAGACTATCATTGGTAAAAGTCTGGAAACCTAAGATGAAAATGGAGAAAGCAAAGTTCACTAAGAATGTGATTGCCAGTAAGAGTCCAACGAACGGTTCAAATAAAGAATCAAAGACTTTTTTAAAGTTAAACACAGAACCCAATGAAAGTCTGGCGGTGCCTTTATCCTTTAATGTTTCTTTTAGGACAAACTGCGCTAAGATTGCACAAAATAACGACACTCCGGAGGCAAGGAAGAAGGGTAAGCGTACAGAGTACTGACTTAAGATTCCGCCGATTGCCGGCCCAAACAAAAATCCAAATCCAAAGGAGGCTCCGAGCATTCCAAACCACTTCGTTCTCTCTTTTGGCTTGGTTAAATCCGAAATGACCGCTTGGGCAACGGAGATATTCCCACCAGAAATTCCATCGAGGATACGTGCTGCAAACAACATCATCGCACTATTGGCTAATCCAAATAAGAGGAATGAGAGTGCCGAGCCCAGGACACTAAAGACTAAGAGCGGTTTTCTACCATACTTATCCGATAGGCGTCCAATGATCGGTGTAGCTAAAAACTGCGCAGCAGAAAATGAGGCAAATAATAACCCACTTTGCACATTAGTGATTCCAAACTCTTTCCCAAATGAATAGAGGAGCGGAATAATGATGCCGTACCCTAGGGCATTCACGACTGCCACAAACGAGATGATCCATAAGGATCTGGTATTTTGTTTATCCATAGTTAGGTTTTGATTGAAAGAGTACTGAAAGAACTATTGTGCCATGACCCTGCGCACTTTTGTAGTATCGAGCGCAGTATTCTTTTGGTAGGGTCGTGGGTTATTGGCTAAATAGTCTGCTAAGCTTCCCTCTTTAACGTCTCCAGAAAGTTGATATTTTTCTTTCACCCAGAGGGCAAAACTGTAGTCAGAAAACACGGGTTCTGTGGTCGTATGGAAGATACCTTGTGGTTGCTTAGAAGCAATTGTAATCAACCATTCACTAAAGGTTTCGATGGATGTTGGTGTCCACGATGTATCAGAGAATTGAGGTGGAAGAGTTCCCTCTTCCAGTTTTGATTTAACCTTATGCAAAATGTCCAACTTTGGAAACTCATCATTACGGTATGGTCGATCGATACGAAGAATTGCGTACTTTCCATCCAAAGACAATACTTCTTCCTCTGCATATGCTTTTGTTTGCCCATACCATTCAATTGGGGACGGAGCATCCTCTTCAGTATACAAACCCTCTTTCGTACCGTCGAAAACATAGGCGGTTGAGATATGGATCAGATACTTCCCCGTTTCTTTAGCAGCGGTGGCAATATTCCGCGTTCCAATCACGTTGACCTTATAGGCCATTCCCTCTTTATCTCCGGATTGTTCAAAAGCTTTCTGGGTGTCGGTAAATGCGGCAAAATGCACTGCCACTGGCGCGTCGGACTTTTTAAATGCGTCTATGACTTGAGCAGCATCAAGAATATCTACACCGGTAGTTAAATCCAAATTTTGGAACGTATGCTCGGCTGAATACATTGATACGAGCTTGGAGCCTACAAGCCCGGATAATCCGGTTCCAATAACGTGCATATTAGACACTCCCTGCGTATTGCTGCTGATAATAGGTTTGATATTCACCGGACTTCGCCCGCTTCCACCAGGATTCATGCTCTGTATACCAAGCAACCGTTTTCTTAATTCCATCCTGCAGAGTCAAACTCGGTTTCCATGAGAGCTCTCGTTCAATTTTGCTCCAGTCGATGGCATACCGGACGTCGTGACCTGGGCGATCGGTGACGTATTCAATCAGTGATTCATCCTGACCCATTTCTTGGAGAATTAGTTTAATTACTTCAACATTGGGAACATCTTGTGACATTCCTCCCACACAATAGGTTTCTCCTTCTTTGCCTTTTAACAACACCGCTTCGATGGCGCTACAGTGGTCTTGAACATATAGCCAATCGCGTACTTGTAAGCCATCACCATACACAGGGATGCGTTTCCCCTCTAAGACGTTGGTGATTGTGAGTGGTATCAGTTTTTCGGGAAAGTGAAATGGCCCGTAGTTATTACTACAGTTGGAAATGGTATAGGGAAGCTTGTAAGTATCACCAAAAGCACGAACAAGATGATCCGACCCGGCTTTGGAAGCAGAGTACGGAGAATGGGGATCGTACTTTGTACGTTCATTAAACTTCTCATTGGACCCAAGTTGTAAGGAACCAAAGACTTCATCGGTACTGATGTGATGGAAACGCTGCACCTTTGACTGCACCGCTTCTTGCAACAAGACCAGCGTTCCTTCTACATTCGTTCGCACAAACGCAGTGGGATCTTTAATCGAGCGATCAACGTGTGTCTCCGCCGCAAAATGGACAACAACATCAACACCTGTCATTGCCTCGTGTACGATTTTGGGATCGCCGATTTCTCCTTTGTTGAAAGAGTAATTGGGATTCTCTTGGACAGTTACCAAATTTTCTAGGTTTCCTGCATAGGTAAGACTATCAAGATTTACAATCTGATCGGATGGATGCCCTGCTAACCAATATTGAATAAAGTTGGAGCCAATAAACCCCGCTCCACCCGTTACCAATAACCTCATAAGAAACCTTTCAAAAAATCAACTATGTCCCCCATTCTATCAGATCAAAGAATGATCAGGGGAATAGAGAAGCGCTGTGACCACTATTGAGAAGCCAACTAGTCATCTAATACTACGATGGTTTTATCTTGAAATTTTTCTCCCTTAGTCAGCAACAATCGTGACTGTGGAAGTCCGAGAAAGTAGGCAAGGGTTTTGATAGCGTCTTTATTCGCTTTACCTTTTTCAGGCATAGCTTTGACACGAACATCATAGGTATCCGTACCGGTTTGGACAACCTCATCGCGGTTACTTCGTGGATAGACGTGGATCGTAATGACGCGCATAGAGTTTTTATGGGAAAATCCAAGTTTGGACTTTTTGCTTCAGTGAGGAATACGTGGGATCGACGGGAAGGTACACCCAGGCACCCGATGGATGCGTGTTTGGGTGATAAAAATCGGCTGGTTCGCTTCCTAAAGAAACGGAGAACTGAAAGCTTCTAAAACTAGGGAACATGCGTTTCTCTCCAAATGTCCGGGCCAGACCCATCACTTGCGGAAGTGGTAACTGACTTTCAATATGCGTGTTAAAAAGCGCCAACAGTTTACCTAGTTGCTCCGGATTACGTGGCAGCATAGGATCTTTTAGTTTGCTTAACAGCGCTGAAATCACTTTCTGTTGTCGCAGCACTCTGCCGTCATCGGATCCTTCAATCGGATCCAGGGACTTTCTCGAACGAATGAATTTTAGCGCGCGCTCCCCATTCATATGTTCAACCCCCTTGCTAAAGGCAACCATCTCGTACAGTTTTGCTGGATCCTTTTCCACGCGCACATCGACATCGGAACGCGGAAACTGATAGTCAATAAACGATCGATCAATCGTCACATCTAAGCCTCCAAATGCATCAATTAATTTCCCCACGGTAGAAATATCCAAGACAACCACATGGTGAATGGGTAACCCACTACTATCTTCAATCGTCTGTTGAATGACTTGTGTCGGCTTGGTTGGACTTAACGTCTTCCCCTTTTCAAGCAAACTATTAATCTTTGCGGAATGCGACGCAATGTAGAGATCACGAGGAAAAGAAAAGCTGGTGATCGTACCGTCATCCAGTCCAATCGACATGACAAGAATAGTATCGGTAAGCACCACCGAAGCGTCTCGGTTTCCCAGTTGATCCGTACCGAGGATGAGGATATTTTTTTGCCCATTCGTTTGAGTCAGCTCTACTGATTGCGATGCAATCATTGTTGTCACCAGCTGACTCATCGACACGTTTCCATGGTATGCAACCACTCGCAAATAAAAAACAAAAACGAGAAATAGAACGATTCCTAACGTTAGTACACCACCCAAGAAACAGGCAGTTCCATAGCGAATGATGACACTTGCTATTCGTAGTGCTTTTAGTAACAGAGAGTCTAGCCCGGAGGGCTTTGATTCGATGGGAAAATGCGATGATCTACGGGCTCGAGATTTAAAAGCACTTGTCCGTTGTCGAGATGCTGTCGGCGTCTTTTTGGAGTGTACGACTTTGGGCATAGTTGTATCTTACACCTCAAAGCTCTTCTTTAAGGAATTGCCCTGTACAGGAATCCGCGACCTGTGCTAATTCTTGTGGTGTCCCTACTGCAACGATTTCTCCTCCACCACCACCGCCTTCAGGTCCAAGATCAATCACCCAGTCTGCATTTTTGACAACATCGAGGTTGTGTTCAATGACGACGACGCTATTTCCTGCATCTACTAAGCGACGTAAGACAAGCATTAGATTCTGCACGTCTTCAAAATGGAGTCCCGTTGTCGGCTCATCGAGCAAATACATCACATGGTCATTAGAGCGAAGTGATAGTTCTTTGGCAAGTTTAACTCGCTGAGCTTCTCCACCGGAAAGAGTCGGAGCACTTTGACCTAACTGCATATACCCTAACCCCACATCAACCAAGGTTTGCAACTTATGCCGAATGGTGTGGTTGTGTTCAAAGAAGGAAACCGATTCTTCAATCGTTAAACTCAACACTTCGGCGATATTTTTCTCCTTGTATCGAACTTCCAAGGTTTCTTGGTTGTAACGTGTTCCCTTGCAGACATCACACGTAATGTACACATCGGGCAGAAACTGCATTTCAATCTTTACTTGACCTTCACCTTGACATGCCTCACAGCGTCCACCCTTAACGTTGAAACTAAAGCGACCAGCCGTGTATCCTCTGGCATGCGCATCATTAGAGGATGCAAACACCGTCCGGACTAAGTCGAACACTTTAGTGTAGGTCGCTGGATTACTGCGTGGAGTTTTTCCAATCGGACTTTGATCGATCAAAGACACACGTTTGACGGCGGGATTTACAGAAATGGAGTCAATGTCTCCAGGAGTATCGTGCACAACATAACCCAGCTCTTTGGCCAAATTCATGTACAAGGTTTCATGGAGAAGCGTTGATTTCCCCGATCCAGAAACACCGGTAATACAAATGAGCTTGGAGAGTGGGAATTCTACGTCCACAGACTTTAGGTTATGCTCGCGGGCACCTTGAATAGCGACGACACCGCTCACGACTTTTTGCGGGTCGCGTTGCTTGGGCAACGACACAGATTTTTTGCCACTAATATATTTTCCTGTCAACGATTTCTTGTTGGAAATGATATCTTGCAATGTCCCTTGGGCTACGACTTCACCGCCTAAGTTTCCGGCTCTTGGGCCAAAGTCGACAATCCAATCGGCAGCTTGAATCGTTTCCTTGTCGTGCTCCACTACAATCACGGAGTTTCCAAGATCACGCAAGCGCTTGAGTGTCCCAATTAAGCGCTCATTATCACGGGGATGTAATCCAATGGTAGGCTCATCGAGAACATACAGCACACCAGTGAGTCCCGTCCCAATTTGGGACGCCAACCGAATTCGCTGGGCTTCTCCACCAGCAAGGGTTGCCGCTTCACGCGACAGGGTTAAATAGGTTAATCCTACGGAGACTAAAAATTCTAAGCGTTGGGAAATTTCTTTGAGGATCGAGGAGGCAATAAATAATTCTTTAGGCGTAATGGTGTTTTTTTCCACTCCGGATTTCTCTAATTCCTGTACCCAGTCCCATGCATTCTGAATCGGGAAATCACAGACATCCGCGATATTTTTTCCTTCAATGTGCACAGCCAGGCTTTCTTGCTTTAAGCGTTTGCCATGACACTCTGGACAGATTTCTCGGCGCATGTAACGCTCGATTTCACTTCGAACCCATTCCGAATCCGATTCACCATACTTCTTTTCCAAATACGGAATAAATCCTTCAAAAACTTCGGAGATCGCCGTATCATGACCAAAGCGGTTTGTTCCTTCGACATGATGTTTTTTGGGTGCATCACCATAGAGAAGGACTGTTTGAAGTTCCTTGGAGAGTTGATCGTAGGGAGTTTTCATTGATCCGTCGTATTCACGAACGACTGTGTTCACTAACCGGGTAAACCAGGTTTCATTACTCATCACCCGTTCAAACGGGATGACTGCTCCCTCGGATAACGTTAACCCCGGTGCTATCACACGCTCTGGATCTACTTTGAGCAGCGTTCCTAGTCCGTTACAGGTTGGACACGCTCCATGCGGAGTGTTAAACGAGAAAATGCGCGGTTCGATCTCCGAGATCGAGATTCCACAGTGCGGACACAAGAACTTTTCACTATAGAGGACATCTTCTAATTGCGTGGGTTTTTCTGGAAACGAAAATCCAGGATCGTTGACAAACGAGGCGATGACTAAGCCATCGGCAAGCTGTAACGCTTGTTCCACATCCGCCGACAGCCGTGAGCGAAAGTCCTTAAATTCGGTCTCATTGCGTAAAATGGTTTTATCGACCACTAAACGATCAATCACCACGCTAATGGTATGTTTATTGTTCTTTAGGAGCACAAAATCTTCTTCGATACCGTACAACGTGCCATCCACACGAACGCGGCTGTATCCTTTTTTACGAATATTTTCAAAAAGTGAGGTAAATTCTCCTTTTCGATCCCGAATCACGGGAGACAAAATCATAAAGCGAATACCCTTAGCAAGTTCTTCACGTTGTTCAATCCGTTCCAGGATAGAGTTGACGATTTCATCGATGGAAGAGCGTTTGATTTCTTCTCCACAGTTGGGACAGTGTGGTCTTCCTACTCGAGCAAAAAGCAAGCGAAGGTAGTCATAGATTTCCGTAATTGTTCCAACAGTTGAACGGGGGTTATGAGACGTTGTTTTTTGATCAATGGAGATTGCCGGAGACAAACCACCAATGAAATCGACATCTGGCTTTCCCATTACGCCCAAAAATTGACGTGCATAGGAGGAAAGACTCTCGACATAGCGACGTTGGCCTTCGGCATAGAGGGTGTCAAACGCTAAGGAACTCTTGCCACTCCCAGACATTCCAGTCAGCACCACTAACTTGTTTTTAGGAAGGTCTAAATCAACATTTTTTAGGTTATGTTGCTTTGCTCCTCGAATAGAAATGACGTTTTGATCAGTGGTCATAGTGTTGAAAGTTGATCTGCCATTGTACCGTGGATATACCTCAAGTACAATACCAATATATGGCCGGACTAAATACGACTGAACTTCGAGATCTAGTGAACCAGAATCGGGAGTTAATTACTCCTTACATCAATCCAGATTATTTACTTGCACACCTGTGGTCGCTAGACAATGACATCATGTGGGGAATACGGCGTATTTGGCTCGAAAAAAAGTTGTTTAGCTCTGATACTGACCTTTCAGAACGAACACAGTTTAGAGCCGATCTTGATAAACTACAAAAAATTATTGAAACATCGCAACGAATTTTAAAAGGTACAATAGAGCCACAAACTTACCTGGATGTTTTCGATCAAGGCTTGCTACCAATTGATATGCTGGGAAAGTTTTTTAACATGGACCTAAGTACCACAAGTTCAAAACGTTTAAAAAGGTTGAGAAACTCACTCCACCCCAAAAATGTGGAAGTAAGCCCTGATGGGCCAACCTTAGATCAAATCCTACGCAGTTTTGATTTTTACATCGCACTTAGAAAAGAAGGAGAACGATCCTAAATGAAAACCTATATCACCACTGCCATCCCCTATGTGAACGGGAAACCGCACATTGGACACACCCTTGAGTTTGTACAGGCGGATACTCTTGCCCGCTTTCACCGACAACTTGGAAAGGATGTCGTTTTGTTAACAGGATCCGATGAGAATTCGCTAAAAAACGTGCGAGCGGCAGAAAAAGAAGGGATTACTACCACTCAGTTGCTGGATAAATATACGCAGGTTTGGAAAGAGTTTAGTCAGTCCTTAGATATTCAGATCGATGCGTTTCAACGGAGTTTTAATCCAGAAACCCATTTTCCAGGTGTCCAAGAGTTATGGAAACGCTGCGTCCAAAATGGTGATATCTATAAAAAGTCCTACCAAGGACTCTATTGTGTGGGCTGCGAGCGTTTTTACAAAGAAAATGAACTCGTAAACGGTCTGTGTCCTGATCATCAGGTCGCTCCAGAATTAGTCAATGAAGAAAATTATTTCTTTAAACTGAGTGCCTATCAAGAACAAATTAAAGACCTCATCGCCTCGGACACCGTAAAAGTAATCCCAGAAAAAATCAAACAAGAAGTACTGCATTTTATCGAGAATGGTCTAGAGGACTTCTCTGTCTCAAGATCCGTCGAGCGTGCCCGAGGTGTCGGCGTCCCCGTTCCAGATGATCCAACGCAGGTAATGTACGTCTGGTTTGATGCGTTAACGGTCTACATGACGGGGATTGGATATGGCTACGATCAAAAAAAATGGGAGCAGTATTGGCCGGCCGATGTGCATGTGATTGGAAAAGACATCGTACGTTTCCATGCCATTTATTGGATTGGAATGCTGCTCTCTGCCAAACTCCCCTTACCTGCGACTCTTTGGGTGCATGGACATATCAGTAGTGGTGGTCAAAAGATGAGTAAGTCGATTGGGAATGTCATTGACCCGTATGAAGTGGTAAAAAAATACGGTACGGATTTCACTCGTTTTTATTTACTCTATGAGATCCCCACTTTGGATGATGGAGATTTCACGTTTAGTAGAGCCAACGAACTCTATACTTCAGAATTTGCTCACGGAATCGGAAACTTACTCTCACGCGTCGCCGCGTTATGTGCCAAATCTGGAGCAAGTTATCCTCTTGAAACATCGACTCTAGAAATGTCCAAAGAATTGGAACCACTGATTGTTCAAGGTAATTTACGCCTTGCCTTACAATCAACCTGGAAAAAGATGTGGGACCTAAATAAGTGGCTAAGTGACAACGAACCGTGGAAGTTGGAGGCTGAAGCATTAGCGAAATTCCTTAAACCTGTCGTACATCAAGTCCGACAATTAATTGTGGATCTAAAACCCTTCCTTCCGGGATTATCGTCAAAACTAGAGTCGCATTTTTCAAAACCTACAATTGAGAAATTAGCACCCTTATTTCCAAAGCTAAGTGATGAGACTGTCGAACAGAAGTAGTACGGTGGTGCCCCCGGTGCGAATCGAACGCACAACCTTTTCCTTAGAAGGGAACTGCTCTATCCAATTGAGCTACGGGGACGCTTCTACTACCCTATTATACCGTAAATGGCATTCAAAAAAGCGCCTCGGTAAAGAGGCGCTAATTTGAGGGTGATTCTTAACTTACTTTGTAGTGGGTTTTTTGGCAGATGGTTGCACTTGATCGAGTTGCTTTCGCACCTCATGGGCACCATGTTCTACTTCCACTGCCATCTCGTCCAGTCTTCCTTGGACTTTCTCTTGGATTTCTTTTCCTTTTTCCTGTAATTGCTGCACGGTATGAGTAAACTGTGTTCTCTTCTTTTCATCCGTTAGAATGACGGCTGCAGCTGCCCCTACCGCAGCACCCACTGCTGCTCCGGCTAGTCCCGCTGCGACTTGTGCCGTTTTCGAAGCGTCGTCGTGGTGATCAGATCTTCCTTGTGTTTTTTGCATAGATCTCCTTTCAACTTATTTTTACTAGAACAACACCATAACTTTAGTCCGTGTCCGTTTAATAAAGTCCTTGTAAGAAGTGCGGAAGAGATCCTATTACTGCTTGCAATTGCTGATCATTTGTTCCACACTAAAAATAGTAATCAGTACTGCCCTACTGTTAAAGGAGAAATATGAGTAAAAAATCATCAATGGGACTGGGAGCTCTCTTAGCTGCTGCCGCAGGCGTTGTTGCCGGTGCCGTTGGCGTATTCCTGTCCGATAAAGACAACCGAGAAAAGGTAGTTCGCGAAGCAAAAAAAGTCGAACACGTGATTGAAAAAGATATTCAAAAAGCCACCCGTAAAGTGAAGGCTGTCACCAAAAAGAAGAAAGCAAAGAAAACAGCAAAGAGAAAATAGGCTTTCGTAGACTAGAATAATAAAAGCGCGGGAAACCGCGCTTTTTAGTATCTTTTACCCATGTCTGGAAAGATTATTGATCTCCTGATAAAATAAGGTCCTATTCATGGTGCCTGTAGCTCAATCGGTAGAGCGTCGCTCTGTGGCAGCGAAGGCAGCGGGATCGTAACCCGTCAGGCACCCATATTCTCTTTAAAAACGCTTCACATAGTCTAAGCTATGAATTCTATTCCCCATGAAGTTGAAGAACTCAAATATTGGGCCACAATTCTTTTTGAAATACTCGAAGTTAATAAAAGACCTCTCGTCGAAAAAAAAGATAATTGGATATTCGATTCGGAGCCACTTGTGCAAAAGGTCGCTCTCCACACTTTGAGTACTTTAGATTTACTTGAAGGAACAAAACCACATATTTCTACTATTAAGACTAATATCAATTTTATCGATTACCTATCAATTCATGCCATTGTGCGTAGTGCATTAGAAGCATACTTAGTCCTTCATTATGTTTTCCTCGATTATTCTGTTAGCAAAAGAGTTAAAATATTTCGTCACAAAATATGGCATGCCTCTTCATTATCTCAACGACAGAAGCAACAGGTTGCAACTTCAAGAGTGATAAAAATGTTAAAAAGGGAAAAAAGCGAATATCTCAGGCTTCGGAGGCAGATACTTAGGTCAAAAACTTTTGCTGCTAAAATAAGCTTACAACAGATTCATAATCTAGAAAAGAAAAGGCCATTTGATTGGAAACCTTCTGATGGATGGCGTGGAATTGCAAAAAATGCGCCCATTTCAGAGTATTTTTGGATTGATGTTTATAATTTTCTCTCTTCAACAGTTCATTCAAACGCGGTAGTTACAAACCAATTACACAACAAGAAAGATCCTAAAGATATTCAAGAGGGAATGGCATTAACTGCTGTACAGTTTTTAAATCTTGTTATCCCATTGTTTATCTCGGGATATGCAAGTCTCTTTCCAAAAGTTAAGTTTCTTGTAACTAAAAATCAGAAGTTGTCTTTAAATGTTAAGGTAGCAGAAGGAGTGGTGAAAGGTTATAAACCATAAGATTGGATTAATTCATGATGACAGTAGAATCAAAACAGGTTCGAAGGTCAGCCGACTACAGTTTACCCCTTCTTTCTTCAGCTAAATTCCTCATGATTAGGTGGCACTTTCGAACCAATTTCCTTTCGTAATTGCTGTTAGAATACTAGTATGAATTGGATTATTGCCAGCTTACTAATGTTTGTCAGTTCAGTAGCCTTGTATCTTTGTGTGCGAAGGAGCAATGCCCTAAAAACCCCTCTACAACTCAATAATCTTGCGATGTTTCTAGTACCCGTTCTCGTATATTTAGTATTAACAGTCAAAACCCCAACAAACTTTACTCTTCAACCGTTTGAATACTTGCTTATTGTCATGCAAGGTATCTTTTTTAGTTATCTTGGAAACGTGTTCTCCTTAAGAGGGCTCGAATACGCGCCTAATCCTGGTTATAGTCTCATTATTTCAAAAAGTTACGTCGTATTTACAGCTATCGCATCAATCTTTATTTTTTCTGCTCCACTGACAATGAAAACCGTGATCGCTATTGTATTTATCATCTTATTTTCAGCATTAATTACCATCGAAAAAGATAACAACAAATCTGAATCGAATAGAATGTGGTTCCCCTATACGATGGGTGCATTCTTTTGCTGGGGGCTCCTGGCATTAAGTTCAAAATATCTTCTAAATGCTGGTGTACCGATACTCTCGAGATTAATTCTATCAATGATCGTTACAACAGTGCTTATTATTGGAGAAGTACTCTACAAAAAAGTAGAATGGAAGAAGGTTTCAAAAGATCAGCTCATCACACTATTACTAATCGGTGTGTTTGGCGCCAGTTTTAATTACTTCATGCAGGTGGGCTTTAATCTTGCACCAAATGTGGGATATGTTAACGCTGCAAATGCAGCCTCAATTTCGTTGTTAACTTTGATGTCTGCCTTCTTTTTTAAAGATGAGTTAACAGTAAAGAAAATGCTGGGAATAGTTGGAGTAACTGCAGGTTTGGTACTGTTATTCCTATAGCTTTATACAAGGTACTAACGGAATTTGAACCTCCTATGACACTGAAGGCCAATTACTCACAAAAAAGTCTTACGAAGATCCTTCGTTAGTAGAAAAGTACGCAAAAAAGAAGGCTACCGAGACAAATCACATCCATCTCATAAAAAAGTTCTCATCTTATATTAGTGGTCATAAAGTCTTGGATCTAGGTTGTGGACCAGGACATCATTCAGCCGTGTTTTCTCAGTTAGGATTTGAGGTTACGGGACTAGATTACTCAGAGCAAATGATTGCTCAGGCAAAGAAAGATCAAGGGGATCAGATCGCGAATTTTATTGTGGGAGATATGCTAAGACTACCTGAACTGTTTAAGCCACACTCCTTTGATGCGGTATGGGCAGCTGCATCACTTCTTCATATTCCTGAATCTCGCATTGATAAGATACTAGAAGATATCACAACAATCAGTACCCCAAATGCTTGTGTTTTTATCAGTCTTAAAAGTGGAAACGGCACCCATATTATCGTGGAAGATCAATACTTGTCCGGCATTATCGTTCAACGAGAATATACCTTATGGGAAAGGGAAGCATTCTTACACCACACTTCAGTATACGGGTATTCGCTTATCGAGTACCACGAACGAAAAGGAAGAATGATTCAGGGTCTTCAAAGTAAATGGAATCAATTCACCTTTCGTATAAATACTTAACACTTGTTGACAACACTTTTATGAAAAAACTCACCTTCTCCGTTCAAATCAATGCTTCCAAAGACAAAGTCTGGGACACATTATGGAATAACAAAACATTTCGAGAGTGGGCAGGTATCATTGATCCGGGAACCTATATGGTTGGTGAACTCAACAAGGGATCACAAATCCAGTTTATCTCCAGTGAAAATGGATATGGAGTAACAAGCAAAGTTGAGAAGGTTGATGCAGGAAGCTACCTTTTGTTACGTCACCAAGCAGATACAAAAGATCGTGGTGAAAGTGAACGGGACGACGAATGGACAGGTGGAACTGAGAGCTATTCTCTTGAAGAGTTAGGTGGAATTACAACGCTAACAGTAATCTTTGACGTTCCAGAGGAATTAGAAGGAATTTTTATGGATCGTTACCCCAAAGCCCTACAGAAGGTAAAAGAACTTGCGCAGACAACATCGGCCTAATATCAATCTTTTTTCTCCAGAGGTATAATTACCCTCATGTATTCACACGCAGTCATTGGCGGAACCTTCGATCATTTGCATTTCGGACATTGTGATCTGCTTGCTCAAGCACTCGCAAAATCAAAGAAACTCACTATTGGGATTACAAAAGCATCTCTTACTGGGCATAAACATTTCGCAAATCAGATTCAGCCCTATGCACTCCGCTATTCTGCAGTAGAGTTGTTTATTCAGTTAAATGGGCGTGAAAAAGATGTGAAGGTGATCCCCATTACTAGTTTGTATGGGTCAACATTGCAAGACACCTCACTAGAAGCCATTTTTGTGACTGAGCACTCCCTACGTGGTGCTGTTCAAATTAATGAAGAACGACAACGTCTAGGGCTCTCTCCGTTAGAGATAGAACGTTGTGCGCTACGTACCGATGACACAGATCAAGTGCTGTCATCCAGTCGTATTCGTGCTGGGATTGTGAATCGAGAAGGTCTTACGTATGCAACAAAGTTTTCCTCGACAATTTGCGTTCCAGATTCTGCTAAATCATTTTTCAAACGACCGTTTGGGAAAGTCACGGGAGCCCGAAAACTACGACAATCCTCTGCTCCGATGATAGTGGTCGGAGACATCGCAACTCGCTACTGTATGCAACACCAAGTGCCGTTTGAGCGTGCATACATTGATGGACTCAGTAAACGGGAAACCATCACGATTTCGATTGAGCCGCCGTATCAGCTCACTTCGTACTCGATACCCAACGTACCTGGTCAAATTTCCCTGGAAACTGTTTCTGATCTACTTAACAACAGTACAGACTCACTTCAGCAAGTCGTGCGTGTATCCGGAGAGGAAGACTTGATTACGGTTGCTGCAGTCATCCTGCTACCGTTAGGCACCAAGGTTGTCTATGGGTATCCGTATTCCCCATCAAGCCTGCGTGTCATTACCATTACCGAACGGATTAAAGAAGCGTTCTTTGCACAGTTAACTATTTAACTTGCGATACGAGAGCAATGTCTTACTGGCAGCACCGATTCCTACAAAGAAACTAAACATCGTGCTGAAAAAGCCGATGATTGGCAAAGCGTTTAAGATTGACAGGACTACTGCTCCCGCTAGTACTGCTTTGACTGGTGTTTGATCTTGCTTGATCTGCGCTAATATCCAGTAACCAATACTAAATACCGTGAAGGTATGCGCCAACATTGCCAAGATTATCCAGAACAAAAACGCAATAAATGCGAGTGGGATTCCGACCAGTGTCAGACACAAGAGAACTAATGCAATCGGGCCACCGATCACAACCAACAGTCCATACAACCCAGCATGTAATGGAGATTTTCGTAGTGTCTCATCAACACGCTGCATGAATCCAGGAAATAACTTATGTAACACAAACGCAGCTATTCCCATGGTGATCATTGGGAAAAGTACTCCTCCAATGCCAGGGCCATTTAGCATACGAGGTTTGGAACCACGGTTTTCGCTCATCTCTTTGGTTTGTGTATAGTTGATTGCACCTGAAAGGCTTGCTCCTTCCTCAATGGTGGCGGCAACAGGTCCTCGATAGTTGGTAGACCCAAGTAGTGCGGATGAGGATTTGATCGTTAATCTATTACCGTTTAAGTGGGTATCACCACCTACAGTTCCACCAACGGACAATATGTTCCCGTACGCGACCACATCGTCCTGAATTTCGCCACTTAACTGAATTTCTTGACCTGCTACAAACACTTCACCTGCGACATAGCTTTCAGCTGCGATAGTGACTGATTGTCCTACTACCGTCACGTTGCGCATGACATCCGAATTTACGATCAATTCTTGTGCGGCAACACGAACGCTTCCATCAACGGAACCACTAATCTCGACAAACTGTCCTGCACAGATAACATCTCCAAACACTTGTCCAGTAATTCGAACATGCTTTCCTGCACAATATAAGTCGCCATTGATGATTCCATCAACGGTCACATCTTCACTTACCAAAAGAGCACTTCCTTCAATTTGCTCCTCGCTGGAAACACGAACGGTATCTCCTTTACGAACTTCCATGGCGCTGGCGTGCGTTGGAACTCCCAAAAAGAACATTGCTAAGATTACGAGTGAAAAGAAAAGTTTTTTCATAGATACAACTACTATACTCCTTGAAATCAATACTCATCTAGTGGAGAACACTTGAAGTGATCTGCTACACTAGTATTCTATGAAATTCATTATTCATACTCTGGTTCAAGGCATTGCCATCTTTCTAACTGCTTACATTTTGCCGGGTGTATTTTTAGAAAACTATCTGGCAGCGCTGCTGGTGGCAGTAGTCCTGGGAATCGTGAATGCTACGGTAAAACCGTTACTTTTTTTGCTCACACTTCCGATAACATTACTGACCTTAGGATTGTTCACTTTTATTATTAATGCCATCCTGATCTTATTGGTTGACGCACTCATCCCGGGGTTTGCGGTAGGAGGATTTTTAAATGCCCTACTCTTCTCACTACTCTTGTCAGTGATTGGTGGAATCCTGCATCGGTTAACCAGTAAATCTTAGTGGGCAATCAATCCAAAGGCGATCTTAAATCGTTCAAAGAGTGAACGTTTACCTTGCGGAGAGCAGGTGGAACTCGACTTCTTTCCTGTCTCATAATCGATGGCATCATCACCCACAAAGTGGTGCGCAGCAACTAATCGTGGATCATCCTCGACTCGAGTCACTGCACTGGCAGAACCCACATAGACAAGTAGGTGCTCTTTTGAATGAATCGGTGCGGCAAGTATACTTTGCTCTTTTTTATCTCCATCCAAAAAATATTGAGGTGTAGCTCCGGGGCTGGCTTCGTTAAGTTTAGAGAGCAGGTTATACTGCACACTATCAAATAAGTCTTGCCAGGTCACACCCGCACCGTGGACATGCACAACATTTCCAACTTGATCATGTAAGTGTACGAGATCCTTTTTCGATGCACCGTGAACGGTATCACCGCACGGTTGAATGGTCATATAGGAGGGCTTACTAAAATCCACTGGGACATCATTGAGTACCACCGCAAAATTCGCATGAAGATGCACAGGGTTTTCTGGAACCGTAGAAATTTTGTAGGCAATGGCCGTTGCGTTGATGAGGATGAATCCAATGGTAAGAACGATGACAACAGGTAATGCTTTCATTTGACCTTTCCAAAACAGATTAAAGAATGATAGTGTCAATGAATTGTTGCATTGTAGCGAAAGGATTCCATCTATGCAGGAGGAATTTCATCAAGTAATTCTGGTCGGTGCAGGACCAGGAGGAATTGCGATTGCATCAGATCTTAAAGCAGCTGGAATCAAAGATTTTATTCTCCTTGAAAAAGGTGTCGTTGGTCAGTCATGGCAAGATTATCCTCCGGAAACGCGACTCCTCTCTGAATCTAGTCCAACGAAGGATGAAAATCAGGTTGGAGGAACTCTGGTCACTACAATACTTGCCAATATTCCCCACCCGTCGCATGCAATGTATCAGCGCTACTTACAAACCGTAGTAGACAAAAACCAGCTTCCTGTTCAAGAGCATTGTGTAGTGAGTACCGTCGTTGTTGACCCACAAACACAAGAGTTTATCCTTCAGACAGAGAGCGAAAAGACCTATCGCTGTCAGTTTCTGGTTTGGGCTGCGGGCAGTTATTCAACACCCAATGAGTCGTTATCCGATAAAAACTGCTTTGTACATTATTCAAGGATTCAAGATTGGCAACATATCACTGATCCGATAGTTACCGTGATCGGTGGTGCAAATGGAGCGACTGAAGTGGTCTTACAACTTGCTAAACCTGGTCGAAAAATTCGACTAGTTACCACGCATTTCGACATTCCCTTACCAGTAGATTGCCTCTGGAAAGAAAACCGCGTCTTAGTACGAGAGTTTGAAAAACAAGGGCTCGTGGAAATTATAGAAGATTTTAGAGTGAAGAGTATCCAGCATGATGAAACACAATTCATCATTACTAGTGAGAACGGTACTACTCTATATTCGGAGAACAAACCGATCGTGTGTATCGGTTTTCTGCCTTCTGTTGGACCCATTGCTTCCCTCGTGACCACACGAATAGAAGGACATGATACGTTTATTGATCTTAACGACGCTCATGAATCTGCAAAACAGCCAAGACTATTTCTTGCAGGAACAGTCGGACGATTACACGCGGGTGAAGATGGGTTTATTCGGCATTTTTCTCACTACGGAGAAACCATCGTGCCTAAAATTAAATCCTATGGAGAGAAAGTTTAGTAGCTAGCGGCCCGCAGTCTTCAATAAGCCCTCAAGGGAAGTAATATCTTCTTGGATAGAATCTAATCCTGCTTTAAAGAACGCGGGATCGGTGACATCGATTCCAATGGCTTGGAAAATATGTTCAGGTGTATCACTTCCCCCCGCCAATAAAAATTGGCTTACTTTTTCGACAAATTTTTTATCCTCTTTGACTTTAGCGTAGAGTGCTTTGCTTACCAATTGACCAAATGCGTAGGTATACACGTAAAAGAAATTTCTAAGATGCGGCCAGACGACAAAAAAGTTCCCATCTTCGGGAGTGAGGTCAACTAACGGTCCCAAATAGCTTTGCATATGGGCGTTGAGCAAGCCCCCAATTTTCTCCTTGGCAATAAAGCCCTCTTCTTTTGCACGTTTATGTAACTCCACTTCAAAATTAAAAACTGCTATTTGGCGGAAGATCGTGTTGACGTCATCGGCGATCTTATCGTGGAGTGCTACTATTTTTTCCTCAGGTGTTTTGAGTTCCTCCATCAAACGATCAAACACAACATTCTGAAAAAACGTACTGGCTGTTTCTGCCGTGCTCAACGAATACTCTTGATAGAGAACGGGCTGTGATTTTGAGAGCTCCGAATGAATAGCATGACCCATTTCGTGGGCGAATGTTCGAACACTATCAAAAGTGTCGACATAATTTAACAGAACTAGTGTCGGAGTAGATTTTCCAGAAGAACAAAATGCCCCTCCTTGCTTTCCCTTGCGCGGATAGACATCGATTTGGCCATTGGCTGACATGGTCTCAAGTATTTGGGTAAATCTTGGATCAAGGTTTTTAAAACATATCGAAAGTATCGACGTTGCTTCCTCATAGGTAAACGTTTTCGTAATGTTCCCGACATCAGCGTTGCGATCCGCATAGCGAAGTTTTGAAAGTCCCAACATCTTCGCTTTCAATCGATAAAACTGGTGCGCGAGATGAAAATGTGCCGTCACGATGTCAATCATTCTGTTAATGGTGGCTTCATCATTCTCTCCGGATAAAATACGTTCTTGATAGGGCGATGTATATCCGCGTAACTCATCCTCGATGCGTTTGGTAGCCAAAATAGCATTTAATTCACTTTCCGCAAATTCAATCACTTCTCCACACTTTTGCATGATTTGATGATGCAATTGTCGACGTTTTCGAGTCGGCAGTTTCGACACGATATTTTGGGCTTCGGAGAGAGGAAGATCCTTTCCTTCAAAGGGAATGGATCGGCTACTCAAGGCTTTTTCTACACCTTGGGTCCACAAGGAATACGAAGGCTGCGACAATAAGCGTAGGACTTTTTCTTGTTCTTCTAAGAGATCATATTTTGCGGTGAGGAACTTTCGCTCTAAAAAGTACTGATAGTGTTGGAGTGATTGACTTGAAAGAAATTTAGTTTGATATTCCGGCGTAATTTTCCCAAGTTGCAGCGTGAAAAACACCAGCTTGTTCGATGCTTCTGTTATTCTCTGCGTAAAGCGCACGAGCATGGACTGTGCCTCTGAATCCAGCGCGTCTAAGGCTAAAACGTAGTACAGATACATTAAGGGTCGATACCCCGTATCAGAGTCTAAAAGTCCTTCATAGGCCGTCAAAATTGACAGCAAAGCCTTCTCATCGGTTAAATAGTCTTGGTTTGAAGAAAAGGTGAAATAAAACTGCTCGCATTCCGATTCAAATTTTTGTAAGTCTGATTCCAACTTGGGATCACTTAAAGAGTGATAGATGCGTGTTAAATCCCACTGATAGTTCGTCGACATAGCGTTTGAGTATTGTGATACCGTTATTCTAATAAATGCGCATGATCATTATAGGCAATCAGCTGCCATCCGCGTTCTAAGGTAAATTCCGCCATTGTAATCCCAGTATTTGACGTACTGATGTGATGAATCATACGGTCAAATTCATGGGTTCCAAACTCGAATCCAAAAACAATTAGGCCAAAAAGTACGCGTAACACGTGCCCATGGGTGGTTACCACAATATGATCTTCCGACTCCCATTGTTCTAGACTACGAAGTCCTTTTTGCACACGCACAATGAAATCAAAATAATTTTCTTCATCCGAATGATGAAAGTTGGGGTCATCGATATGCTGCTCAAGGACACTTCTGATTGCCACCGCTTTGGGATCCTCATGATTCAAACCTTGGATCACCTGAGGGTGTTTAATTTCTTTAAAATGGTCATCAAAGAGAATGTGCGCCCCAGTCACTGCGGCAATTGATTCGGCTGTTTGTTTGGCACGTGTCATCGGACTACTAATGATCCGATCGATCTTGATATGTGCGAAACGCGCTGCGACTTTTTTGGCTTGATCTTCCCCATGATGCGTCAACACTTCTGTTTCTGTCTGATGACGACGAGAAACATTGCCTTCACTTTCTCCGTGACGAACGATAAATACCTTCATAGATAAGGTCTCTCTTCTTCGATTCCCAAATGCTACTTTGCAATATCAATCGCGCGTAACTCACGAATGACAGTGACTGTCACCGTACCAGGGTACGTTACCTCATTTTTGATTCGATCTTTGATACTGTGCGAGAGTAATACCACATCCTCATCGGAGCTCTTCTCTGGATGCACGATCACACGAATTTCACGACCAGCTTGGATTGCAAATGCGTCTTTTACTTTCTGGTCTGATTTTGCAATTTCTTCTAATTTCTGTAAACGTTTCACATACTCATCGTAATTTTCGTAGCGTGCACCAGGTCGGGCACCAGAGATTGCATCGGCAACATACACGAGCACTGCTTCTTTACTACTAAATGGTTTATCTTCGTGATGTTGCTCCACACAATCAATCACAGCGATGGGTAGGCGATGTTTCTTGAGTAGCTTGACACCTAATTCAATGTGACTACCCTCTTCATCCGAAACTACTTTTCCGATGTCATGCAGCAGGCATCCTAAGCGAACAGTGTCGACATTTGCACCTAATTCATGTGCCAGTGCAATTCCAATCTTTGTTTCTTCCAGTGTATGGGCAATCATGTTTTGTCCGTAGGAGAAACGATATTTAAATCGTCCGAGCATCTGAATCAATTCATGTGGCATGTTGTACACACCGACAGCGTGACAGAGCTTTTTCCCCTCTTCGAACATGATTTTGTCGAGCTCTTCCGATACTTTCTTGACGATTTCTTCGATACGGGTTGGCTGAATACGACCATCTTTGACGAGGCGCTCTAAGGAGACACGAGCAATTTCACGTCGGACAGGGTCAAAGGAGGATAAACGGACGGTTCCTGGTTGATCATCAAGATCGACATCTACTCCGGTTACTTGTTCAAATGTACGAATATTTCGTCCATCTTTTCCGATGATTTTCCCTTTAATATCGTCACTAGGCAACTGAACGACCGAGACGGTGTATTCTGAAACATAGTTGGTTGCTCCATGCTTCATGGCATCAATCAAAATCTCTGAGGCTTTTTCATCTGCTTCTTCTTTGGCCTGATTGATCTTGGCTTGCACTACTTCGGCCATATCCTTGGAGACACTTTTTTCTAGGTTCTCCAGAATCTGACGTTTGGCTTCTTCACGAGTGAGTCCAGCAACCTGTTCTAATTTTTGTACCAATGACACACGGGTATCTTCAATTTGAAGTGTCAGGCTCTCAAGCTCTGCTTTTCGTTTCGAGAGCTCTTTTTCACGATCGTCAATCGTTTTCAAGCGCATTTCAATACTCGCTAACTTCTGATCGATGGATCGCTGCGCTTTATTGATTTCATCGCGAACGTCACGCATTTGTCGCTCAGCATCTTCTCGAAGAGAAAGCGCAGATGCTTTGGCTTCGACAATAATTTCCCGTGCTCGAGCTTGTGCTTCACGAACCATCGCATCATTTTCAGCTTGACTCACCTGGGGTTTTTGAACCTGAGGAGTTTGCTGCACGATAGGCTGCGGTTGAGCTTGAGGCTGGGGCTGGGGTCTTGGAGCTGCTGGACGAGGGATAGCGACTGTGGCTGGAGTTTTTTTGACTACTCCAGGCTTCTGTGAACTTCCTAAAAATCCAGATAATCGATTAAAAAAAGACATAACGCTCCTTTTGCATATCTACAATTGCATTCATTGATCAATACAATCAGCTGGTACCACAACCGTGGACCATACTTTGGTTTGAAAAAGCAAAAAAGGAAAAGAATCTCAAAAACTACCCTGATATGAGCAGTAATCGTTCACAAACATCTGGTGCGATGGAAGTGTGAGAGAACATAAGTTATACGATTATAATTTCCTAATGACTTTTTCAAAAAGCACCGCACAGTCTACCTTTTTTTTCGCCATTCGTCAAGGAATGGACGAATTTCACTCGAGGAAAAGCCAGAGCTGAGTAAATAGCTATAGGCTTTCATGCGGGCTTCTCTAGGATCCAGTTTATTTAACCTAGATTTATACTTATTCAGCCGTTTTTCCATAGCTGCGTTCGTTTCTTGTGGATCAATTTCTCGTAACGTTTGCTCAATAAGGGATTTTTCGACCCCCGCCTGTTGCAGTTTAATCTGTAAGACTCGCTTTCCCTTAGCTTTATTCACCACGGTACTATGCGACATGACCTCCGCAAACTTGACGTCATCAATGTATCCTAGTTCTCGATACTTCTCTACGAGCTGGTCGATCTGCTCCTGCTCAACAGGTAGTTTTGACGATTTTTTGGCAAGATAAGTACGCACTTCCTGTTCGCTCCGAGTGCGCATGGAAAGATAGCGGCCTAATAAAAGCTCCAAAATTCTCAAGGGTCCCATGTGTGGTTATTCTTCTGCGTCCTCTGATTCTTTAATCTCAATTGGCGCAGATGCTTTGCCATCTTTAATACGCTGTCGAATTTGCGTATCCAGTTCTGTCATTAAGCCTGTGTTCGTTTCCAACTCAGCTTTCAGTGCTTCACGCCCTTGAGCCAACGTTTTGTCTTTATATTTATAGAAACTTCCACTCTTTTGGAGAATACCCAGTTCCGTGGCAACGTCAATAATCCCACCACTTTTCGATATTCCACCCACATTCATAATGTCGAATTCTGCGACTCTAAATGGTGGTGCTAATTTATTTTTGACGACCTTGGCTCGGTGTCGTCCACCCACTACCGTTTCTGCTTCGGTGATATTTCCAATCTTTCGCATATCAATACGTACAGAAGCATAGAACTTCAAGGCTTGTCCACCAGTTGTCGTTTCCGGGTTACCAAACATGACACCGATCTTCATACGGATCTGATTGGTAAAGATCAACAATGTTTTACTTTTATTGACAGCCGATGTCAGCTTCCGCATCGCTTGTGACATTAACCGTGCTTGTGCACCCATGACTGCATCTCCCATTTCACCTTCAATTTCTGCTTTGGGCGTCAACGCAGCAACAGAGTCCACAACGACGATATCTACACCACCGGAACGGATCAGCATTTCGGTAATTTCCAATGCTTGTTCTCCATTATCTGGTTGAGAAATCAACAATTTGTCCAAATCGACACCGATAACCTTGGCGCGACTAGGATCCATAGCGTGTTCAGCATCAACGAACGCGGCAGTTCCACCTTGTTTTTGCACTTCGGCAATCGCATGTAAACAGACAGTGGTTTTCCCTGAGGCTTCGGGTCCATAGATCTCCACAATTCTCCCTCGGGCAAATCCCCCAACTCCAAGTGCCAAATCTAAAGCAATGGAACCAGAAGAAACAACAGGAATGTTTTCCTGTGTACTCATTTGCTCCCCTAGTTTCATGATGGATCCCTTGCCATACTGCTTTTCGATCTGCTGCATGGCAATTCTGACCGCTTCTAAACGCTCACTGCGGTCGTTTTGAGGAATAGCTGCTTGCGGGCGTGTTTGAGGTGCTGGGGACATAAATTCCTTTCTAGTAAACGGATTGGGTTTTGGGTTGCCTTTGGATCATAGAAACATACTTAGAAACATTTGTCAAAAAGGAGATTGTAATAGAATGAATAGATTCAATGAGTACTCAAGAAAAAGCAAAGATATTTCAAGAAAGTTGCGGTATACTACTAGTTCTTGTCCTTTCGGGGTGTAGCGCAGTTGGCTAGCGCGCTTGCATGGGGTGCAAGAGGTCGCTGGTTCGAGTCCAGTCACCCCGACTAGTAGGTAGTTGCCTGTTAGCAAGCAGGGAATGAAACGGCTCTTTAGCCTGATATTTCGTTACTTTTTCTTCATCAATCCATAAGTTCAAGAAGATAATTCTGACAATTTGGTCTTTGACTTCTGGAGTGCCTGCTTTGACTGATTCTGCCGCATTCTTTGACAAGTTCAAGAAATCTTCTAAGGTAAGTGCATCCTGTGCAACATCAGGCATGGTCTGTTTGATAGAGGCAATCTCTGTCTCTAGCTGCGCTTTCTGTTGCTCCAGTTCCTTGACGTGCTCCTCACCGATACGTCTGACAGTTGAATCTTCTTCTTGTTTGATGACTTGGAGGGCAGTGGTCCTGAGTTCGGCATCAGTCGTCTTGAGTAATCCTTGTTTGGCGTGCAGTTCACCTTCAAGCGTCGCTCGTTGCTTGGTAATGACATCTGTCATCTCCTCTAGATATTGTTTGTAATCTGCCTCGGTGAAGTTGAGTCCACCAGCGAGAAACGCATACAACCAATCGAGGACTACTTTTACCCGTACAGATTTCTTGATACGTTTGCACTCTGGAGTCTCACAGCGAAAGTTTAAGTACCGTTTGCCTGTACTCCCAGTCGAAGGACCAACAGTCATATTGTTGTCACAGAATGCACAGCGAACAAACGTCTTGAATGGGTAGAAGGTAAAGCGATGTGAGACGAGTGGGATGATACGGCTTCTGGTCAGAGCTTGGACTTGAGCATACTCTTGCTCGGTCACAGCAGGAACAAAGTCATATTTGGTGCGCAGGTCAACCGTCTCACTCGCTTGCTCCAACATCCCAAAGTAGAAGGAGTCATGGAATAATTCACTCAAGATTCTCTTGTCCATATTGACCTTACGACCTGTGGACTTGATGAGGCGATGATACCCAAGACCATTGATAGTATTGGAAATCTTTTCGAGTGGCTCACCGTGTAATTTCATCTGCCAGGCCTGTCTGATGAGGTCAAAGTTCGGTCCATCTGGCTGATATCTCCCGTTGTCATCAATGACATATCCATGCTTGGGTATATGGCTTCGACCTTCACTGGCTTTACGGACCATCCCACGAGTCACGTCTTGTGATAATTTGTCGCTGTATTGCTTGGAGAGGACAAAGGCAAGTCCCAGAAGCATCAAGCCGTTTGCATCCTTGGTGAAGTGGTGTGTTACAAACTTTAAGTCCTTGATGATGTCTTCATCAATCATGTCGATGACTTCACCACCCTCACGCATATTTCGGGCCAGGCGGTCAGGATTCCAACAAAGGATACCGTCATATTTACCAGCCGTCAGGTCTCTAAGCATCTGCCGAAACAATGGACGCTTCCCAGGTTTCTTGGCTGATTTGGTCTCCTCAATAGGCCTCCCAACGATAGTAAGATTGAGGCGTTTAGCGAGCTCCTGGCACTCCGCAATCTGGTCGGGGATGGAGCGAGCTTGGCGCTCTGGGTCATCGGTACTCTTACGGACATACATGACGTATTTGAGTTTGGAGGTATCCACTTCGTAATCCATACCGCTGATTGTACTACTAGGAAAAACAAAATCAGGTATGCACACCACGCTCTTCCTATAGCAAAAGCCACTGGTTTAGGGTGTTTTAGCCACAAGAGGGGTAGGGCTAGAGACTTCAAACATCTAACAATACCTAACAGGAGAATGTAGCCCTATAACATAAAAGATGCTACCTACTTTAGCGTAAGTCTTTACGATTTTTCTACTATAAAGAACGTAGTCAGCTTTGGGTCATCACCATTCATTTCACTAGGATTTTCATTGGTCATTTGGCTAACAGTAGAAAGGACTTTACCACCTTGTTTTTGGATTTCATCAAGAAACTTTTGGAGCCTATCTCTTGCAACCTCTGCACTCACGTCACCAAATGAGTCACCAAATCTCTCGTCTTTAAATACGTCTCTAAGTTCAGGCATTATGACAGCATTCAAACCTTGCTTGAGAACTAAAACTTCAGAGATTTCTGCTTTCGGTGTCTCAGTCTTCGCAACAGGAGTATCCGTAGATTCAGCAGGTTGAGCCATCAAGTCTGCAATGCTCTGCAATCTATTTGGAGAAATTGTAGCTGGTTGCGGTTGAGCATCTGCTGTCACTTTGGGTGTCTCATTTGCTTCTTTACCAAAATCTGAAAGGATTTCTGACATATTGGCTCCTTATTTTGATTTAATAGGCATATTATACACTAGTTCAAAGACCCACTTCTTTATCTTATGGAAAAGGGTGAGGACTCGGTTTTTCTTGAGGAGCATATACAAAATCTCTTGTCCTTTCGCATTACGCATGGCTATCGCGTTACGGACAGCATCGACACCGAGAGCTTGTTCCTCGTTTACGGCTTTGAGTGCTTCGACAAGTTCCGCCCGCTGATACTTAGGATTCTTGAGCATCTCCTGTAATAATCGCTTGTTTTCAGCTAGTCTCTCCTCTGGTGTGGATGGCATAATTTGACCGTCATTGTACCCGTTTCCGTCGAGTAATCCTAGTACACATACGATAGCCCTATCTTATTTTCACCATGAGTGAAGTTATCAGTATTCATCAATTCGGGAATAGTGAACTCGACTCTCTGCCAGCGTGCTAAAATCACTTCTGTAAGGCGTTCAAGGTCTGTCGCCTTCACTCGACATAGAGCACGCTTTCGAGGGCATAAACATCCTCTCACTTTTTAGTTCTTGCTACAGTACAAACACAATCTCAAAACAGACAAAAATAATATAGAGCAGTAATAAGAAAGCACTTTCAGCCCGTGAGATTGTATTCTTCGATCTGGCAAAGAAGAAGAAGAAGAAGAGAATCAACCCTATTCCCAAGAACTTCGTTCGTTGTAAAAAAGTACCTTCAATAAAATCAGACTAGACTGAAGTGATTATCACTTCAGTGGCTGAATCTGAGAGAAGAGAGTAGTCAGTAACTTCAGCTGGAATAAACAAAGAGCTTCCCTTTGCAGCTTGTAACGAGGTTTCTCCTGATTTGCATTGGAGGCTGCCTTCTTTCACAAACACATGGTGGAAACTGGTGTTCGTAGTTCCATGATATGTTCCCGAAAACGCGATCTCTTTACTTGAATAATAGGGAGTTGAAAACAAATCCGTATGCTGCGCGCCATCATCATCCCTAGTCTCCGGTTGTTGCAGAATTTTTGAGACTTGGTTGTGGCTAGGATCGGTATTAAGAGCGGTGAAATAGTCATGTATGTGAACTGGACGAACAGTTCCATCCGAACCAATTTTTCCCTTATCAAAGGAGCGAATCGTGCACTCGTTATCCATGACATTAACTTGCACTTCATACACGACATTCCCTAGCGGAATAGACTCCCCTTCTTCCCAGGAATGATGGATTCCGCCGCCGGATAGATCGATCACTGCCCCTTTCTCTACCATCACTTCATTGACGTATTGCCATGGATTTTCGGTAGAAACAAGTTCCAAAAGCAGTTTCTTCGCTGCATCAATCGATTTGTTTTTACTTGCTACTTCCTCCTGCATCTGCTCTGCAAACTGGGCGATCTTTTCGCAAGCATTCTTGTATGAAGCGAGTCTTTCAAGTGTGGGTTGGTGCAACCCCACCGTTGCTTTTCCAGGCTCAAAGTAATACCAACTTTCAGGTTTGGGTTTCCAATGACCAAATTCCTTCCCAGGGATCACGTGAACTTGAAACGAATTTCCTTTAGCCTGTGTAAACTTTATTAAGACATTCATTCGTTTTCCATGGACTTGAACCGACTTGGCTCCTAAGGTTTCCTCGGGATTCTGATCAATGAGCGATTGCAATGAAAAAAGTTGATCGGCATTCCCTATCAATCTCGTCGTATTCCCTGTTTTTGGATCACCCAGCTCCACCGGCACTACGGCTGAATCTAGGCCCTCAGACAGCATGGAATCCACACTTAACTCATAGGACTGACCAATAAGCTGACTAGTCACTTGGGAATCAGCGATCCCTTTATAGGTACGAATGTAGTCTCCTCCCCAGGTTGGTTGCGGAATCAATTTGGGAACGATGAAATAGGGACGTAGGATCATACCTTTGCTGCCAACTCCTTCTTAAACCATTCTACTTCTGGGGTTCCCGCAGGGTCTACCTGCAAGAGAGCCGCCAAATAATAGGATGCATAGACACCGACCATTAAATAGGAAAAGACTTCTTCTAGTTTTGATTTCCCGTTTACCGGAAGTTCTTTCCATTCAATATGATGCTTTTCTAACACCTCTTGCGTTAGTTCCATTCGATGTTGGTTTGACTTTGCATATCGGGAAGATAGCGTGGTGAGAAAAAGATAGTGTTGTTCATTCGTTTGTGGAAATTGAAATCCCTCTAAGAGATGGTGATTGAGTTCTGGGATGCTGCGATACTCCGAATACGTTTTAGCATTTTCATTCATCGCATTGGCAACCACATGTGCAATCCCTTCCAGATGCTCTGCCACTGTAAATACAGGGGCGCGCTGTACTAGTTCAAATGCCAATAATTTTGCCTCATTGTCATCTTGTGGGATATCAGCGCTACAGCGTAATTGCGCATCTGCGATTACTGCTAGAATGGCATCAACGTCGGATTGCTTTATCGTGATTAGACCAACTTTTGCAAAAATTGCCATCTGACCAAAGAGCGAATAACCGTACCCGAATCGGGCTACTCCGCAGGGATTAAAACTTCCATCAAATTGAATCAATGGAAAGGAATGTTCAGTTAACCAGGCGCCTAATTTACCACCAGAAGTCAGACCGATAATCTTAGCTCCCTTAGTTCGGGCATCCTCTGCTGCAGCTAAGGTTTCTTCACTGGAGCCAGAATAACTGGACACAATCACTAAAGTATCCTGACCGACATAGGCGGGTACCGTGTAATCGGGAACTACCGTCACTGGGACTGATAATTGTTCTTTAAATACGGTGGTGATCACATGTGTGCCGTATGCAGATCCTCCCATACCAGCGACAACCACATTTTTTATCGATGAGTACGAGGTATCCAATTGCAACGCTGAAGTGAGTTCCCAGATTTGCTTTACCTGGCTACCCAGTTGCTCCAGCGAGCGAATGGCAAATTTTGGATCATTTTTTTGTAACTCATCACGAGAATCTAGAATCGTCGACATAATTTCCTTTCAACTGTAATCTTCACTTAAAATACCTTAGAAATGGGCATTTACCCAAGCAGCAATCCCATCCTCATCCAGCGTCAAGGTGACTTCTTGTGCAATCTTTTTTACGTCCTCGGTAGCATTTCCCATTGCCACACCGAAGCCGACCATTGTTAGAAACTCGATGTCATTTGCACTATCACCAAAACCAACGACTTCAGTTGGGGATACATTCTGACGTGTACACCATTCACGAACTCCCGTTTCTTTACTTACACCGGCTGCAGTGATGTCTGCATAATACTTTCCAGTGTAATTTTGCATGTATTTCGCATTTAAATCTGGATGCTCTACGATGGAATTAAAGACCGTTTCATCGATCTCATGCACCACGATAATGGGTATGTCTACGGCTGGAAGCTCTGAGAGCGGTTTAATATATAGCTGGTGTTTCGCTCCGATCACGATCTTCCACTCGGCAATCGCTTGAGCGTTTCCATAGATCGACGTCCCCTCTTGAACGTAAATTCTTGTGGCACGACCATCGAGCGAACGAAGAAGCTGATCGACAGTAGCTCGGGGAATACATTGCTCCCACACTACGATTCCATCCGTTGAAATGACTTGTGCCCCTCCGGATACGACATGGATGTCAGTTGGTTCAAACAAGGGTAAAATCTCTTGATGTAAGGTCGTGTAGTGTCGACCGGTACACACTCCCACCTTTTTCCCCAGACTTCGCAATTTTTTTATGGCTGCTTGGGTTGCAGGCGTACATTCTCGAGAGGAGTTCGTTAATGTTTTGTCCACGTCAAAGAGGAAAGCTTTTGCAGATGTTGGATCAACCATAGATTATCGTTCCACCAATTCAATAGTCTGCGGGGATTTTACACGATGGTCATGAGGGACATGTTCCCACACCGTTATGCCCGGGTACACAATTGCTCGACATCCTACAAATTTTCCCGGCATGATGGTAACCCGTACTCCAACTTTGGCATGATCACCAATCACGGTTCCAAGTCCGGTTAAACGGCTAGCTACTTTATTACCTTTGACCACAACTTCAATAGGGGCTCGATCCATGCGCTTGTTCGAAGTAATCAGCCCGGCTCCAATCTGCACATCGCGACCCACAATGGAATCTCCTAGGAAACCATTGTGCATGGACGAATCTTCCATGATGATGGATCGGGTCACATCCGAATGGACTCCAACCGAAGAACCTTGCTCAAAGGAGGAGTGTCGAATCAATGAGAAATCACCGATGAACACATCTTTTCCAATATAGGCAGGACCGACGATCTTTACGGCATGGCCAATGGTCGCTCCATTCTCAATATAGACGGGTCCATTCTTCGCATCGATGACTGCAGTCTTGGCAACCGTTGCATAGGGAGAAATATAATTGGGAAGGTCAGCAAAAAGCACCTGTTGAAACGCAAAGAGATGCCAAGGGTATTTGAGCGACGGCAACGTGTGCGATTGTTCCACTGCAGTGACGGTATACACTTGAACAAACTTGTCCAGACTTTCTTCAAAGTTGTATTGTGTCTGTGGTGCGACCTGCAAGAATTCTAAGAATTCATGGGAAAGATAATAGACACCGGTTGCCATAAGGTTGGAGGGTTCCGTCCCTTTTGTTGGTTTCTCCACAATCGAGGTAATGTGTTGACCATCGAGGGTGACGATTCCATACAGCCAAGGCTCTTGGGTATAGCGAACCGCAAGACTTCCACCGTTTCCTGCCTGTTTCATCAACGTTTCCATAAGCTCCCCTGCATCTAACGATGAGGGGAAAACAACTCCAAAGGAGCCTTTGATCTTGTCTTTAGCACACAGCACTGCATTTCCCATTCCCTGAGCATCTGGCTGAAGCACAAAATCAATTTTCAGTTTAAAGTCAAATTCTTTAATAAATCCCGACAGTCCATTCCCATCAAAATCTTTCTTCGAGACAATCATGACGACATGGGGAAATCCGTGCTTTTCTAAGTTCTCCAGCGTACGAATAACTAACGGTTTTCCCAGTAGTGTCAGGGCACCTTTATGCGTCGTGGTATTTAATGGAAAAAAGCGGCTATTCTCTCCCCCAGCCAAGATGAGGATTGTTGGTTTGTCCATAGGTCCAATTGTACACGATCCTACAAGAGGACCGTGTACAGGAGCCATCTGTCTTCGGTTCCCTTAATCTAAGGCGTGCGTATTCACACCCTTTGACCAGTCAATTTCACTATGAGCGGATAAAATCGCTTTTAATTCTTTCTTTAAGGCATCATAGATTTCTTGTGTTTTCCCCTCAAACTTGACCGTAATGTAGGGTCCATTCTGGGAGGCACGAACAATTGCCATTTGATCAGCTAGATCTACTCTAACCCCATCAATGGTGGTGTACTTACCATCCGGCCATCGCTTCTCAAATTCAGCTTTGATCACGGTATCGATAAATTTGAACTTGATGTCGTCTGCCAATCCAAATTTGATCTCCGGACTACTGACGTAGATCGAAAGTTCACTGACTGCTGCACTCAAGGTTTGATTCTTTCGTTCCAAATATTGAAGGAGTCGCAAACTCGCATAGGCCCCATCATCATGTCCAAAGAAGTTATCCATGAAGAAAATGTGGCCAGACAATTCCCCTCCAAAGGGAGAGCGTACTTCTTTAATCTTCGCTTTGATAAACGAATGACCGGTCATCCACATCACTGGTGTTCCACCAGCTTTTTCAATCGCTTCCGTGACTTGACGAGAACAGAGCGTGTTGTAGACAATCGGAGCCTTTGGCATGAAGTCCAAGACATCTTTTGAAAAAAGTGCCACAATGGAGTCCATCCACAAAGTGTTCCCTTTATCATCGACGACGGCCATTCGGTCACCATCGGTATCATAGGCAAAACCAATATCAGCCCCAGCATTTTTTACACCCGTTGCAAGTCGTTCAAGGACTTCTACCTCTGTTGGATCCGGAACACCTAGGGGGAAGTTGCCATCCAAGGTTGTATTTTGTTCAATGACTTCACATCCGGCGGATCGCAGTAAGTCGGGATAAAACTTCCCGGAGGTTGTGTTACAGGTATCGACGACGACCTTCCAGGCTTTCTTCAAAGAAAATAGTTTAAGGACTGTTTCTTTGTAGGATGGGTAGACATCCACACTGCGGTTCGTACCACTGCCCGTAGAAAATTCTCCTTTGTCACAGAGATCTTTCATGTAAGCAATCTCTTCCGTGATCATGGTATCGGAATACCCAACACCAAGCTTAAGTCCGTTATACTCTTTGGGATTATGGGAAGCAGTCACCATCGCACTTCCCTTCGTTTTGAATTCATAGGAAGAATAATAGACAATTTGAGAGAGAGACAAGCCCATGTCGATGGTATCGATTCCACCTTCATTGAGACCTTGAATAAAGGCTTTTGCGTACACTTCACTTGTCAGACGATTATCTCGACCGACACTTGCTTCTTTAATTCGTCGCTGCGTTAAAAACGTGGCGTATGCGCGTCCCAGGGTATAGTACACATCCTCTGATAATTCACTCCCTGCTACTCCGCGGATATCGTATCCACGAAAAATCACTGATGGAACTGGAACAACTTGCATGCTGCCTCCTTGTATAGACGGATAGATGACTGATCATCAACCACAACCGAAACTATTGTGCACTATTTAAATTAAGAACTGCGTAAGAAACACTTCTCGATTCTAGATCTCTAGCAGGAAAAGGTCAATTTCTTGGGTTAGTGATAAGACGGATGTCGAGGTTTTTTGTCCCAAATCGATTTGTAGTAGTCGGTTGTAAAGCAGCAAAAGTTTTTCTCTTGGTATCCGATCCGACTGTTTTTGAATTTTTGATCGACCAAATGGAGGTCCGTTATACACTCCATCACTACTGTATTGCAGTAACAAGCGAAACTGACGAATAATCATCACAAAGACTTGCTCTGGCTCCTGATTTTCTAGCACCTGATGAAACAGCGTTACACTTTTGTATGCTGGCTGTGTTCCAATCGTCTCTAAAAACGAAAACAGTAGTGAGGGAAGTTTAGATAATCTGACATCAGCGCTTGGAAATTTTTTTAATTGTGTGGGAGTAAGAATTTTATGTTCGACTAAAATCACATCCGTAGTAGAAGACTTAAAGTCTGAGAGCCAACTTAAAAGAAGATCTTTCTGCTTGCTTTTTGGCAGCGCATGAATTCGATCAATCACGACAACTTTTTTTACGGCAAAAAGCTCCTCAGTTCCCACTGCTGTTTCTAAGTCGGAGATTGATAGTCCTTTGGCATCTAAACGAACAATTGTGAAGTTATCCGCACGGTAGGTCTTTAATAATGCAGAAAGGTTTTGGTGGACTTTGAGTTCATCATCACCATGAATAATGGTTACCATTTTCGTAGTATAGCGTTGCAAATCCTAAAAATTGCAATGATTCCGTTAACCTCGGAATGCAGAACGCAGTCCATCTTTCAGACCCGAAGCAAACTCTTTGAAAGGCTTCAAAAGACGTCGCCTTCTAAGCATGCCTCTAATAAAGGTTCCAATTTCTTCATCGACAACGAATGTAGTGCAAGGATATTTTTTTCCATCGACTATTACGCAGATGATACTCCTATCATAAGGATTATCTTCCTCATTTCTAGAATAGTGTTGTTCGGAAATAGGAGAGATCGTCACTCTGCACACAGGTCGCATATCGGCTGCCCACCCCTGCTGTCCGAATTCGTGAGAGACAATTCTTCCTTGAGCAATTAGTTCTTCAAGAAATTTACGATCATTGAGTTGTTCTAGTATAGTTACCTGAGTGACCTCTGCCAGTCTCGGGTCAACGTTCGTATCTACAATTGTGACGTCTCTACGTTCTACTGGGCCCATATGAGAAATCTCCTTAAACAAAAATTTGAACAATTGGTATTTTGATCACCACTTTATTAATGGCATCTTGACTACTTCTAGTATGTTAGGAGAGTCAGCACTGATTATAAGCGTATGGTAATCGTAGTCAAATCTAACAGGATTTTCCAAGAATATCAAAAGTGTCGGAACTATGGAATGAAATAGTAACTCACTTCCAGATCAGTAGTCCTTTAGCATTTTATGATTTAAAGGATAGACCTATAAGTGCTTGAATATGACTGACAAACTCAGGTGCTCCAAGATGCTTTCCGATAAAAGGTAAACCATTTTGCTCAGCTATTCCTTGGTATTCTGGTGAAGATGTTACTAAAACTTTAATACCTTTGGATTTTAGAGCATTTGCCAATACTATCCCACTCATATCTCCATCATCTCTGTCGATTCGATTACGAACACCTGTTACAACAATGTCGGGACTATTCTTTTGTATCCGATCTACCAAATCTTCTGTATTGCTACCCAGATCAGATAAAAAACAAACCACATGCATACCAGTTTGTTGAAAAAACAAAGCCACTGTATCGAGATAAGTCTTATTGTTATCGACAAGTACTACAACAGGTTTTTCTGCAGACATATATCATCTCCAGCAATTATATTACCGTATACTAAAGTCGGGAAGAAGAATTTACGACCAGCAATTCAAAGCTGTTTACAAACTCTCAAAAACACAATATGTGTCGGATCTATGGAATGAAATAATAACTCACTTCCAGATCAATGATCCTATAAGTTGCTATGTTTTTAGCTCATCTGCGCAGCTAACAATTCCAAAATTGAGTTGAAGTTAAAGTCTTTGCCTTTTATTACAACTCCAATACCCAGTGAGTTTAATTCAATTACTTTTTCGTCAGGCGTAAATGTTGCTGATGCTGTAACAACTACTGGAAGTCCTTTCAGTTTTGTTTCCAAAGCTTTTTCTTTATAAGTATCGAAATAACCACCTGCTACTAAATGTAAGACGATGCCATCAAATTTTCCTACATAAGTATCAACCTCATCCATCCCTGATCCTAAAAAATCTTCTTCATCTACATAGTCGAAAGTAGCATCCATTACATCAAAGTAATTCCCAAATACAAATTTCCAATCAGCATCGCCACTTTCCACCACCAGGAAATGTTTTCCAGCTAACTTTGATTTAGTTGCTTCAACGTTTGACATAATTAGGGATATTTTATAGGAAGAAAAACAAGAAGCAAGAGCTGTTTACAAGCTCTCAAGAACGCGATATGTGTCGAGTGAAGGCGACAAACTTTGAACGCCTTGCCAATGCGATTGTAGCATTTTGGAAGCCATTTCAAATTGTTACACAATCGGATATCTCTGATGACTACTTCATTCGTGGTGAAAACAATGCGGGGTTGGTGTACCTGTACTAGGCTTTCTCGGGTAAAAAAGGTACAATAGCGGTCAAATTATGGCACTTTCCTTTGAAGAAGACCTAGCACTGAATAAGCGATTACTGACAGAACAGCTCAAACGACCTCATGCCAATCGTGCTGATATCATGATGGCACTCAAAGCTATAGACGAGCAACAGAAGCTCGGTGAGGATGGTGTCAGAAATGCAATAGCAATGCGGGACAGTCAGGGACGTGAGATTCTGTATGTCTTACTCAAGAAGAATCGGCTTTTAGCCTTTTTCAGGTATATCAAGAAGAAGGTGTTTGAACTGTTAAAACAGTAGTCATGCCGTTTACCCGACAATAACACTTTTTGAGAAATCAATTCTTGCCTGTGTTCCAAGTCTGGTTTTTATAGCTCGCGTTGCACCTAGCTTAGTTATACGAGCTTGACTAAGTAACTCAGTCAGTTCGGCATCATTAACCTGTCGATGAGGTAAATTGAATCTTCTAAATTTCCATTTGTTTCCTTCGTGGTCGCTTTCATTAGTCAGTTGATTAGTTTCTTGCAACTCCGCAATTAAATCTATCGGTACAGCTGTTACAAAAAGTCTGTTATCACTGCTGCAACCCAATGCATAATAGGCATCTTCAGACCACCAGTTTCCACCAGAAGGCGAGTTGTCATTTCTAGCACCACGGAACATCAACTTTAATGACTCAGCAGGATACATTGTGAGTATGTCATCAAATGTAGAAGACAAGAAGTCAATATTGGCTGTTCGTTCGTTGATTCCCATGTAGGTATTATATAACGCAGTGAGTACGGTGACATCACCACAAAAGTCATATACTATAGGCTCTTTCTATATATTAGTTAATGTTAGGTTTTGATAGTTTGTAGTGCCACCCCTGCTGTGGCAGAAACGGGTCAAGGGGGGGCTGGTTGGAGTACAGGAAAAGCATGGTGTGGACTCCTGTTTTTGTTTTTTCGTGGGATAATCGAGTGTGATGGAGTATGAAGTTGACCACACCAAGCTCAAATATGTCCTCTACGCTCGCAAATCTACCGATGACCCAGAGCGTCAAGCTCGGTCTATTCCTGACCAAATAGCCGAGTGTCTCCAGCTTGCTAAACGCCTCAATTTGACCATTGTTGGCTCTCCACTGACAGAACAGAAGTCCGCTAAGAAACCTGGTAAAAGACCTGTTTTTCGGCAGATGCTCAAAGATATTCAGGTTGGTAAATACGATGGGATTCTGTGCTGGAATCCTGACCGCCTTGCTCGCAACATGAAAGAAGGTGGCGAAGTCATTGATATGATTGATGAGGACATCATCAAGGACTTAAAGTTTGTTACTCACCACTTCACTCGAGATGCAAATGGTTTGATGATGCTGGGACTTGCTTTTGTGCTTTCCAAACAATACTCAGACAAACTCTCTGCTGACGTGACTCGTGGGATGGTCAGAAAAGCTAGTGAAGGCAGGAGTCACATTCCTAAACATGGATATGTGATTGATGAGTTTGGTAGATATCAACCTGATGGTAATAACCATGAACTTATCAAGGAAGCATGGCAGATGAAGCTTAAAGGTGAGTCACTGGAAAAAATTGCCCAAACAATCAACTCTCTTGGCTACCACCGCTTGATTAAAGCTACAGGACGCAAAGTGAACATGGACAAGCGTATCTTGAGTATCATCTTCCGAGATTCGTTTTACTTTGGTGTATTGGTACAAGCTGATGACCAGATTGATTTGCGTACCAAGTATGACTTTGTACCTGCGGTCAGTGAGGAAGAGTTTTACCAAATCCAAACCCAAACTAGAACTCGACTGATGCCAATTAACACTCACCGCTATACTTTTTACCCCTTTAAGTCCTTTGTAAAATGTTCGTTTTGTGATGGCAATATGACTGTTGGTCCATCCACTGGTGGGAGTGGCAAACGGTATCTTAACTTCAGGTGTGAAACCACAGGGTGCAAACGAGCTAAGAAATCAGTCAGAGTGAAAGTTGTGCTTGATTGGTTGTATGAGTTTCTCAAGGATGGACTCAACTTCACTGAGGAAGATTATCAAATTTACCTGCAAGAAATGACTGACGTGCTAACTAAGCAGAAAGCCAAACTTGAGGTTGAACTGCACTCCAAGCAAGGACACCTGAAAGCTACTGACAATGAGTTGCGAACAACCGCTCTCCAAGTCATCAAGCAGGAAATAGGCTCGACAGTCAGAAAGATTGGTGAGGAACGAGTGAAAGAACTGGACAATCAAAAGTCCCAACTGGAGGCAGAAATCACCAAACTCAAGGAAGCCATGCCTGACCTAGAACAGGACGTGTTAACGCTGGAAGACTTCTTGAACTTGTCTAAAAACGCTGGATTATCTGTCAAAGCAGGCACACCCGAAGTCAAAGACCAAATTGTCAGAATTATTTTCTTGAACTTATGGATTGATGAAGAAAAAGTGAAGATGTACAGGCTAAAAGAACCCTTTGATACCCTGCTCAAAGACCCACTTGTCTTAAATGGTCGGGGTGCCCAGACTCGAACTGGGGACCTCCTGCTCCCAAAGCAGGCGCTCTAGCCATCTGAGCCACACCCCGAACATGTGCCGCGGGAGGGGGTCGAACCCTCACGCCCTTGCGAGCAAGAGATTTTAAGTCTCTCGTGTATGCCAGTTTCACCACCGCGGCGAAGCAAGGATGCAATTGTATCATCTTTTTTTCCCACTCTCATCTGGCATCTATGCATAACTGCTCAATAAAAAGGCACTACATTTCCCTGCATCTTTTCTTCCTTACCGTTCTATTAAGTAATCCTCTTCGTTTCTGCCATCAAAAAAAACAATCCCCTTCTGTATTAGTTAAAGAAAGGAGCCAGTATGGCAACAGTATCATTAGGATTATTCTCCAGTAGAGATCGGGCAGAAACCGCAATCAACGCACTAGAGGAAGCTGGATACTCACCACAGGACATTTCCATTGTCATGAAGGATGTAGCTGAGGGAAAGGAACTCGCTGAGTCCACGGGTGCAACGGTTGCTGAAGGAGCCGTTTCTGGGGCTACTACGGGTGGAATTATCGGCGGAATTGCAGGGCTATTGATTGGTATCGGGGCCATTACAATTCCGGGAGTGGGTGCGTTATTAATCGCAGGCCCCTTAGCTGCGGCATTGGGACTCACAGGAACTGCTGCCACTACTGCAGCAGGCGCGATGACTGGAGCCCTGGCCGGTGGTTTAGTGGGAGGTCTTTCTGGATTGGGAATCTCAGCCACTGATGCTAAACATTATGAAGACCGAGTAAAAGAAGGAGCGATTCTTATAGCAGTTCCAGATTTAGACTCTGGTGCTTCTTCACAAGATATTTTGACCACCCATGGTGCGGAAGACGTTCAAGTGATCACAACGGATCGGTTCTAATTCGATTCGAACAATCAGAAAGAAACCCGGCTGGAAACAGTCGGGTTTCTTATTCACGTGGCTGTCTCAACAGTAAATAGGAGTACACATCTTCCCTATTCTTTTCATAGCTGTTTCTGATTTGGGCGATTGCTACTTCGCGAACTCTTGAGTTGTATCCTTTCCGTTCTACGAAAATATTTGGTTTATTTGGATGCAGCAGAGCTGCATGCACCACTTTTTCTCTAGGCAACTTTGCAACTACTAGACCCAGAAATCCCTGTTCCCAGGAATACTTTTGATTAGGGTGAAAAGGTTGAGAATCAAAACTAAACAGTTCTTGACCAGCAGTGTCGGGTGAGATGTATTGTTCTGGATCTGCCCAATCCAGACACCACCATACATACCCCAAACAATTCGTTTCTCGGGGTAAAGAAAGGTTTTTTAGGCCAGACAAAATACGATGCTCCACACGTTTGGCATCAAACATATTTTGAATAGTATACAGATTTATCGTTTTGGAGATTGCTTGGCACGTCGTGCTTTTCCACCGGTTCCCATTTTACGGGTTTCTCGCATTCGTGGATCTCGAGTTAATAGTCCAGCATCACGAAGAGCCTTTTTGTGCTCTTCATCAGCTTTGACTAATGCACGTGCTAATCCATGGGAGACTGCTTCTGCTTGAGAATTGACACCGCCACCTAAGACTTTAACGGAAAAATGTAAGCCCTCACGTTTTCCGACAGTTTCGAAAGGTCGGAAAATGATTTCCTGTAATACTTCTCCAGGAAAAAATGTCTTGATTGATTTGGAATTGACGATGTTGTCACCAGTACCCACAAATAAGCGGATACGAGCAACAGCGGTCTTCCGTCGTCCGACTGAGTAGATGTAATCCTTGGAAGCAGCGGTTGTACGAGCAACCGGTTTTCCCGTGGCTACCTTCTTTACAATTTTTTGGACGGTAGATGATTTTTTCTTTAAAACTGCCATAAATTTATTCTTGTGCTACTTGTGCGGAATACGGATGAGTCTCTTCTGTAAAGATCTTTAAGCGGGCCATACGCAGATCTTGCATCTTGTTTCCTGGGAGCATTCCTTTGACACCATGGGCAATAATTTTGCGTGGATCTTTATCCATGAGTTTTTCAAAGGTAATTTCTTTAAATCCACCAGGAATCATGGAGTGGGAATAATATTTCTTGTCTGCACGCTTGTTTCCCGTTACTTCGACGTCTTTTGCATTGATGACAACGACGTAATCTCCAGAATCCACATGGGGAGTAAAGGATACTTTGTGTTTACCCATCAGAAGAGTTGCCGCTTGGGTACATACTTGTCCCAAGATTTTTCCTTTAGCATCAATTAAGTGCCATTTACGGACTACATCACTGGGTTTGATTTGAGTCGTTTTCATACACGCTTACTCTACTTTCTTTGCTTCAACGGGTTTGGCTTCGGTCTTTGGAGCTTTCGCTTCCTTGGTAGGCTCACCTTCCGTTTTTGCAACTGGCTTTACCACCAGTTCCATTTTTACCATCATACTGTCGTCCCCACGGCGTTTTCCAAGTCGCACGATGCGTGTATATCCGCTGTTGCGATCTTTCATTGCGGGAGCGACTTCGTCTACGAGTCGATTCACAATTGCTCGAGTTCCAAAAAAGCGTTGTAATAATCGTCGAGCAGGGATGGTTCCCTGTTGTGCTCGATGCACGAGTTTATCGGCAATCCCTTTGAGGGCTTTTGCTTTAGGCTCGGTGGTTTCAATTTGGCCGTGTTCGAACAATGCGCGAAGCAAGTTCTTAAACAACGATTTTCGTTGTTCGGTATCACGGTTAAAGTGTTTTGTAGCTGATCGATGTCGCATAAAATTCGTTCCTCAATCCAAATGCTGTCGGCTTAGGATAATGTTAATCCTTTTTTACTCACGGCTTCTTCGACGATTTCAATAGATTTCCCACCTAAGTTCTTGACCTTAGAGATTTCTGACTTACTGGAAGCCATAATGTCACCGACGGTCTTAAATCCACCTTTTCGAAGTGCGTTCGCAATTCGAGTTGGAAGATCTAATTCTTCAACCGTAAGCTTCATGACTTCATCTTGTTTACTATAGGAAGGAGCTGCTTGCGTCTGATCGGTAGGAGCTGCAACTGGACTGTAAACTTGGGTGAATTGAGCGACTAACAATTTCGCTGCTTCTTCAACGGCTGTCTTTGGATCAATGCTTCCATTGGTCCACAGGTTCATGATCAGTTTATCAAAGTCTGTTTTGCGTCCAACACGAGTAGATTCCACTTTAAAGGATACTTTTTCAATCGGACTAAATAAGGCATCGACGGGAATGACCCCGATACTGGATGATTTTCTCTCTTCGGCCATACTGTATCCCATGCCTGTTTCAGCAGTCATTTCTACGGAGAGTGATGATTTTGAAGAAATGGTTGCTAACTTCAAATCTTTGTTCACAACTTCTACGGCGCCGGAGGTAACGGTAAGATCTCCTGCAGTCACTTCACCAGGTCCCTTGGCATCCAGTGATAATGTCACGGGCTCCAACGTGGTGGAACGCAGTCGGATTTGTTTTACATTTAAGATAAATTCCACAATATCTTCACTCATTCCCTCTAATGTCGAGAATTGGTGCGAGATACCGTCAATCTTGATGGAAGTGATCGCAAATCCAGGGAGTGAACTTAACAATACACGTCGGAGTGCGTTCCCTAAGGTTTGACCATATCCACGCTCTAATGGTTCAAAGACTAAGGTTGCAAACCCGACGGTTTCGTCTTGGGCCTGAATGCTAAAAGTTGGTTGAGTCATACAATTCTCCGTTTCACCGCTTCGAAATTTCGAAGCTCTGTATCCGAATAATTAGCGACTGTAGAATTCTACAATCAGTTGTTCATTAATATTTGAATCCAATTCATCACGTTCGGGGTATCGAACGACTTTGCCACTGTTTCCCTGGCGCTCAAACCATGCGGGAACAGCTTTCTGGTCTTTTAATAAGGCTTCAACGACCGGAATCTTTAAGGCTTTATTCTTTAAGGAAATCACATCATTTGGCTTGATTAAGTACGACGGAATCGTATTCTTCTTGCCATTCACTTGGACATGATTATGAACCACCATTTGTCGGGCAGCTGCTCGTGTAGGAGCAAACCCTAGTCGGAAGATGACGTTATCAAGACGTCGCTCTAAAAGCTTTAACAAGGCTGCACCCGTTGAGGCAGGAGTCTTGGTCGCAACTTCGTAATAACGATGCATTTGTTTTTCAAGTACACCGTAAATTACCTTCAATTTTTGTTTCTCTTTTAACTGCATTCCATAATCGGAGATCTTTTTATGTCCTTTGGCTCCGTGTTGGCCTGCGGGAACATTAAGACGACGTTGAACTTTAACCGAATTGGTTTTAAGCCCCAAGTCTTCTCCGTGGGATCGTTGTAATCGTTGTTTTGGTCCTGTATAGCGTGCCATAAATATCCTTTGTTATCCGTGTCTGCGCTTTCTCGGCTTCGTTCCGTTATGCGGAATAGGAGTTAAGTCAGCAATCATACCCACGCGAATGCCTTTTGCACGAATGACACGGAGAACCGCATCTCGACCAGGGCCTGGGCCTTTAATATAGACGTCCATGTGTTTGACACCATGGTCTTTGGATTTATCAATAGCTTTTTCAACCGTAACGGTCGCTGCGTATGGAGTTGATTTTCGGGATCCGGAGAACCCTGAATTTCCAGAGGAACCCCAGCAAATGGTGTTTCCCTGTTCGTCGGTAATCGTCACAATGGTATTGTTAAAGGTTGCCTGGACGTAAATACGTCCGCGGGGAATTTGTTTTTTGATCGTTTGTTTTTGAACAGTAGGCATAACTTGATTTTTCTATACTTTCTTATTTCGCTGCTGGCTTAGCAGTATCTAGTTTTGCGGCCATTTCTTTACTCATTGCACCGATTGTCATACGGCGTCCACGCTTGGTACGGGCGTTGACACGGGTGCGCTGTCCACGAACTGGAAGATTGTGAATATGACGAACCCCACGATAGGCACCAATACGCTTGAGTCGTTCAATGTTTTCACGAATGACTCGTCGTAAGTTACCCTCAGTGTTTAGTCGGTCAATGACACGCTGCAAACGATTGATTTCATCCGCAGTTAATTCTTTGGCTCTCTTTTGTCCGTCTACTCCAGCTTCATGCAAAATTTCTTCCACATTACTGCGCCCTACTCCATAGATATAGGAGAGTGCAATTCGAGTAATTTTTTGGGAAGGAACGTCAACCCCTGCAAGTCGTGGCATACATTATCCTTGTCGTTGTTTATGTCTTGGATTTTTACACACCACAAACAACTTTCCATGTCGTTTGAGCATTTTACAGTCTTTGCAGCGTGGTCGAATACTAGTCTTCACTTTCATATTAACTTTCTGCTGGTGTAACCGGATCTACATCGGCACCGATTACGGGATCCTCATTGGTTGCTAATTGCGGCGCGGCAATGGGAGCGTGTTTCACTTCCTTAGAGCGGAATGTAATTCTACCCTTCGTATTGTCGTACGGAGTCATGAGTACCTTCACTCCATCTCCTGGCATCACCTTAATTTTAAACATTTTCATCTGACCAGAAACCTTGGCGAGAATTGTTTTCCCTAGCATGGGTTCGGGACCATCCGTTAATTGAACCCGATACATCATGTTGGGGAGGCTTTCTAAGACAACTCCCTCTACTTCATATTCTCCTGGTTTTAATCGAGCCATAGATGTGCGGCTAACATTCTCCTCGTTACACTATAAAAACCTGGATCTCAGGTTTAGATGAATTGAAATTGTACCAAAGCATTGGATCTTTCTCAAGTATTAAATCTTTGCGACCGTTTCGTAAGAAAAACCCCTATCGAGTGAGGATTTCTGGTCCATTTGCTGTAACCAGAACGGTGTCTTCATACATCCCAGTCAAGCTATTATCCTTTGTTTGATAGGTCCATCCATCGGTTCCCAACACTAAAAAGGCATCCCCCATCGCGTCCATTACCTCGACACAGATGGTTTGTCCTTCATAGAGCTTCTGTTTCTTGTCACTCTTAAAGGCAATACAGGGAATTTGCGGATCTTCGTGCAAAGTCTTGCCAATGGCATGACCGGTAAGCTGATACACTGCCCCAAAACCTGCATCTTCAATCAAATCCTGCATGGTCTTACTAATATCGTAGACACTGTTGCCCAAGCGCGCTTTGGCAATCGACGCGTCTAAAATCTCCCAACCTTTGTTCACAAACTCGATAACAGCTGGATCTGCGGCACTCGGATCACCGATGTAGGTCGTAGCTGTGGTGTCCACGTGGTACCCATTCCAGATCAGTCCGACATCGATTTTGAGTACATCTCCATCAGCGACCACATGGTCACGGGGTACGCCATGGCAACAGCCTTCATTTTTACTGATACAGGTCGCCCAGTCATAGCCAGGGACAGTAGAAAAAGAGGGAAAGGCACCTTCCAATGCAATTTGTTCCTGAGCAATTTCTTCTAAACGCTCAAAACGTACGCCGGGTTTAGCGGATTCTAACAAACGCGCTTTCACACCTGCAAGTTTTTTTCCGCCCACGCGCATGATATCGGCTTTTTCTTTTTGATGACGGTTCATAGTGTTAAAAATCCCAGATGCGAATAGGATTCCACATCTGGGATTATCTATTCAATCTCTACTTAACTATTTCTCAGCTTGCATTGCTTTGAGTTGGTCCAAGATTTGGGCAGTAATTTGCTCAATTTCTTGTTCTCCATCAATTTCAATTAACTTTCCTTTTCCACGGTAGTGTTCAATCACTGGTTCGGTTTTTTCATGGAATAAGTTGATGCGCTTCTTGATTGCTTGAAGTGTATTGTCCTCTCGAACACCCGCTTCTTCTCGACCAGCAAGTCTCCACAGCGCTTCTTTATCCGACACTCTAAGATAAATCACCGCTTCTACCCCGTTAGAAAATGCTTCTGCTTGTGGAACGGTACGAGGAAATCCATCCAGGATGTAACCGTTATGATATTCTTCATGACTTAAGTATTCTTCGATAATGGCAATGGTCTTATCATCAGGAACTAAAAACCCAGAATTGAGCGTTTCTTTCAAGAATCTGCCCAGTTGGGTTTTCTCTTTGGTCATCTCACGGAAAATATGACCGCTAGAAAGATACGGAACACTTAACGCTTTGGATAACAAATTTCCTTGCGTCGATTTTCCAGCACCCTGGATACCAATTAAGATAAGTTTCATAAGAACGGTAAGTTAAATAAAACTTCCCCTCTGTATAAAAATAATTTGAGTTCAACACTCAACCCTCTAAATAGATGACCTATTTAGACCGTTAAATATTGAAGCTCGCCTTATTCTGCAAACTTATCGTAATTTTGTGTTACCAGTAATGCCTGCACTTGTTTGACAGTTTCCAACACGACAGAAACGACGATCAACAATCCTGTTCCTCCAATGGTTAGTCCTGGATTATCGGTCAGTTTACTGGCAATCGATGGCAAGATGGCAATGATGCCTAAATAGATTGCACCTGCTAAGGTAATCCGGGTAATGATGCGGGTGATGAGTTCAGCAGTTGGTTTTCCTGGTCGAACGCCCGGAACATAGGCTCCACTCTTCTTGAGTTCCTCTGCCAAATCCTCCGGATCAAAGAAAACGGCGGTCGAAAAATAGGTAAAGGCAAAGACCATAAAAAAGTAGGTGATTTCATACCAAGTACTACCAGGAATGAAATTAGCGATCAACCAAGTCGCAGCCTGTTTGATCTGCTCATTGGGCAGTTGAACCAATAATCGGGCTCCAAAAGATGGAATCAACACTAAGGAAACTGCGAACATGATGGGAAGCACTCCCGCTTGATTGATGCGTAGGGGCAAATAGGTACTGGTAACTCCATAGTCAGAGGACCCACGAGAACGACGAGCGGACTGCAAATGTACCCGCCGCACAGCTTCTGTCATCACCACGATGCTGGCAATCACCACGACTGCTAACAGAGCAAAGAGCCCTGTCTGGAGTAGTGCCGTCTGAGAAATAGAGACGGTTTGAATTGCTGTCAGAGGCAATTGTCCGACGATTCCGGCAAAAATGACCATGGAGATTCCATTCCCAATTCCGTACAACGTAATCAATTCTCCTAGCCACATTAAAATCATGGTTCCCGCCACTAAGGTAAAGATCATCGCCACGATCTTTAGTGGATCAGAGGTCAGAATCAAACCTTGGCTGTTTAATAAGACAAGAACAGAGATACTCTGAAGTACTGCTAGCGGGAGGGAAAGGAAGCGGGTGTATTGATTAATCACTTCACGCCCACTCTCCCCGTCTTTAGAGAGTTCCTTTAACTTTGGAATCAACATCGTTGCCAATTGAATGACAATCGAAGCCGTAATATACGGATTGATTCCAATCGCCATTACTGAGAAATTCGCTAAAGTTCCACCTGAAAAAATGTTTAACAAGCCTAACAATTGGTTTCCACCAAAGAAGCTTTTGAGCTGATCAATATCTACAGCAGGAACAGGTAGGTGTGCAAACAATCGAAATACGGCAAAAATGACTAAAGTAAATCCAACACGTCGGAGTAGTTCTTTATTGGAAAAAAATTGTGAGAAAAAAGAGCGCATGATCGTTTTTTCAATCTTGTAAAACCGAAGGTCCATTGTAGCAGAAAGACTTTTGTACTGCTAATTTAGATAGACAATCGGGCTCCTGCCTCTTCTAAGGCTTTACGTGCAGATGCAGAAGCGGCCACACCACGAACTTCACCAACGCTTGTCAGTTTTGCAGATCCCACTAACTTCACGGGAAGATATACCGATTTGATTAATCCGGCTGCGACTAACGTTTCTGGGGTAATATCTTGTCCAGTTAATCGAGCAATGCGCGATAAATCAATTGCAACGGGTTTGGTATTAACGGAATCAAAATGATCTTTTCCACGAAGATATGGCAATCGCTTAATTAAGGGTAACTGTCCACCTTCAAACCACAATGGAATCGTTCCACCTTCTCTTGATGTATGTCCCTTTGTTCCACGACCGACGGTATGAAAACCTTTTCCAGATCCGCCTCCACGACCAAGGCGTTTTTTAGCTCGACTGGTAATCTTTAATAAGTTGTGCAACATACATTCCTTTGTCTTATTCTGACTTCTTAGTTTCTTCAACCTTCACTTCTTCTTTTGGCTGCTCTCTTACCGCTTTTGCTTCTACTGGGGCTACTTCTTTTTTGACTGCCTCTTTGGCGGGTCGTCGAGCAGGAGCCGGACGTCGATGAGCAGTTGGCTGCGCTGTTTTCTTTTCTTCAACTTGTGGTTTGGCTGCCTTCTTATCTAATTCTCTTAACTTCTGTTTCTCTTCTTCCTCCACTTGAACAACAGACTTTAATTTAATGCCCTTGTGTTCAACAAGTCGAGTAATTTGCTTTAGGGCTTCAAAAGTTGCATACACATTACTGGCTTTGTTGTTGGAACCTTTGATCTTACTACTGATATCGCGAATTCCTGCAGCATTCACGACACTGCGGATAGGACCACCAGCAATAATTCCACTTCCCTTTGGAGCGGGTTTAAGCAAGACACTGGCGGCTCCCAACTTCACTTCAATGGGGAACGGAATGGTAGTTCCATTCATTGGGATACTAATAAGTTTGCGCTTTGCTTTCTTTACACCCTTACGGATGGCAGAGAGGACGTCCTTGGCCTTACCAAGTCCCACTCCGACACGACCTTTTTTGTCTCCCACAACCATGAGCACTGAAAATCCCATTTTGTTTCCACCTTTTGTCTTTTTAGAAACACGACTAACTTGGACGACTTTCTCGTCAAATTCTTTTGGTTCTTGGTTGCGTTCAAAACGTTTTTTATCCATAGGTTTTTCTTACATTTCAATACCTTGCGCACGAACGGTATCAGCAATGGCTTTTACGCGTCCATGGTAGCGGTAGCTTCCACGGTCAAACACTAATTTAGTAATTCCTTTTTTCTTTAAATCAGAAGCTAACACTTTGGCAAGTTCAATTGCTTCTTCAAGCTTCGTTAATTCTTTTTTAAGCTTTTTCATTTTGGCATTGGCAGCACTTAAGGTGTTTCCGAGCGTGTCATCGATTGCCTGTATATACGTAGTTTCGTTGGAACGATAGACCGTCAAGCGCGGGCGCTCGGCTGTGCCCCGTACTTTACTACGAACTCGAATCGTACGGCGTTCTTTGGTGGTGATGTTATGGTTCACTTTCATACAATTTATTACTTAGATCCTGCAGCTTTGGCTGCTTTCCCTGCTTTACGTCGAATAATCTCGTTTTCGTACTTAATTCCTTTGCCTTTATAGGGCTCAGGAGGTCGGACTTCATGAATGTTGGAAGCAATTTGTCCAACTAGTCCTTTATCAATTCCCTTGACAATGATCTTGTTGTTACCCTCTACTGTAAAGGTAATGCCCTTTGGGGGAACCACATCGACTGGATGGGAAAAACCCACAGAGAGCGAAATCCCTTGGCCTTTGGCGGTAACACGATATCCGGTTCCAACCATTTCCAAACGCTTCTCAAAGCCTTCGGTAACCCCTTTGACCATGTTGGCAACCAAGGAACGGATCAATCCATGTGCAGCGCGCATAGGAGGTAGATCACTGTTTCGAGTGATAGTTCCTTTGCCATCTGCAACCGTCAGTGTAATCCCTGGCATTGTAGGAGTTGACAGTTCTCCCTTTGGACCTTTGACCGTAATGGTATTGGAAGCAACCGTAATGGTGACTCCCGCTGGTATTTCAATAATTTGACGTCCGATTTTTGACATACATTATTTCTTTAATTACATTCCCCATATCTCATATAACTGATTTATTCTTTGTTCATATGATTCTCGCTCCTCTTTGGTGAGTGAGTACCCTTCAAACTTGTATTCGTCCGCAGCTAGCACGTTAATGATCCACGCGATTTCATTTTGAATAAGCAATCCACTACTAATTTCGGTTCCCGTTTCAATTTCTCTTGTAGCAACTTCCTCTGCCCAATCAACAAGTGTTTCACGACTTTCTTCTACATTTTTGGGTGAAAATTCTGAACTATTCATAGGTATTCCTTTTTACCACACTTGGCAAAGTACTTCGCCTCCAATGTTTTTCTTTTTGGCTGATTTATCGTCCATCACACCTTGGCTGGTAGAAACAATGGTTATTCCATATCCACCCAATGTGCGCTTGATGGTATCAACTCCAGAATATCTTCGTAGTCCTGGTTTACTCACCCGTTTTACATCGGTCATTGCAGGTGTTTTACCCATATAGGATAAGGTAACCATGAGATTCTTTTTTCCTTCAATCTCCTGCATCTGTGCATCTTTGATGTACTTGTGTTCAATTAGTACCTTGGCAATGGACTCTTTGACTTTAGAATACGGCATAATAACCGATTCTTTGCGAGCCATATAGGCATTCTTGATTCTGGTGAGCATGTCTGCGATTGGATCAGTAATCATACATTTTTTTTAGAAACTTCCCTTTGTTACACCTGGTAGTTCACCTTTTGCTGCTAATTCTCGAAAACACAGACGACAGATTCCAAAGTAACGCATGAATCCACGGGGGCGACCGCAGAGGTTACAACGGTTCTTGCGTCGGCTTGAAAAGCCTTTTGCATTTTGTCGAATGGTTTTATTGATTTTGCTTAATTTTGCCATAGATTAGTTCTTCTCTTCTTCTTTTTCAAACGGCATCCCTAATAATTCAAGCATCTTTAATGCTTCAGCTCGGTTGTCCGCTTTGTTGACGATTGTGACCTGTAAGCCAGCTACTTTATGAATCATGTCGTAGTTGATTTCAGGGAACACGATTTGTTCGGTAAGCCCTAAGTTGTAGTTTCCGACACTATCCATATTACTTTTCTTCACCCCTTGGAAATCTTTGACACGGGGCAAAACGATTGCAATCAACTTATCCAAGAATTCCCACATGCGGACTCCACGCAAAGTAACAGTGACACCCACTGGATCTCCCTGTCGCATCTTAAATCCAGCGATCGATTTCTTGGCTTTAGAGATCTTTGGTTTTTGACCAGCAATAATTGTAAATTGTTGGACCCAAGCTTCAATTGCTTTACTGGTATCTGCGTTTTCTTTTTTTGACACTCCGACATTAACGACAATCTTGGTTGGTTTTGCAACCGCCATACGATTTGTCTTGTTAAACTCTTTTTCGAGTTGGTCAATGACTGTAGTTTGGTATTTTTCTTGTAATCGGTTCATAAACTTAATCTCTATCTACGCCTCTATAAAGTGCCATAAAGTCTGCAATATCTAGTAATTTTCCGTCTGCATCACGTATAGCAGTAAGCCTAATTACATCTCCTCTATTGCTACGCTCAATTCCTGCTAAGTTCTGTTTGGCAAAAGCAGAATCATTCAGATACAATGTTTCTCCGTTTTTTCCAGCTGTTGCCAAAGTTACAATATATCCAGGTGTGTTAGTACCCCACAAACGATCTACATGCTCCATATGAAAAACTTCTAAAAGTTCGACTTTACTTAGAGTTTCTCCCATATGTTTAAATTGCCTTCCCAGTCTTCTTAAAGATACGCACTTTCTCTCCACCTTCCATCTTGTATCCGATACGGTCCACTTTTCCGGTATCGGGGTTCATGATTGCGACACTGGCAGTGTGCAATGGTCGTTCTCTGCGAATTTTTTCACCAGATCGTCCTTGTATTGGTTTAACATGCTTCACGTACATGTTCACGCCTTCAACGAGAACTTTCTCTTCTTTTGGATAGACCTTGAGCACTTTTCCATGCTTTCCATTGTCTTTTCCTGCGGTTACCTGTACATTATCGCCAGCTTTAAATTTCATAGGTTTTAGAGCACTTCCTGTGCCAAAGATGCAATTTTATCAAATCCCAGCTCTTTTACTTCACGAGCCACTGGTCCAAAGATACGACTTCCTCGTGGTTGTTTCCCTTTGATCGTATCGATCACCACGGCTGCGTTATCGTCAAAACGAATAAAGCTTCCATCTTTACGACGGAATTCTTTACGAGTGCGAACAATCACCGCTTTGACCATCTCGCCTTTTTTGACTTGTCCTTGTGTGGCGGCGTCAATGACGGATGCAGTTACGATATCTCCGATCGTGCCTTTGACGTGTCGTGAACCTCCATGAATATGGAGAACACGCAAGCTTCGGGCTCCGGAGTTGTCAGCTGATGTTAAGACGGATCGTAATTGGACCATACAATATTAAGCGTTCTTAGTAACGACTTCCTCTACTTTAAAAAACTTCGTTGCACTCATTGGTTTGCATTCCGAAATCACCACTTGATCTCCAACCTTTACTCCTACTTCATCGTGCGTTGGAAATACGCGTTTTAAATTCATTTTCTTTTGGTACTTCGGGTGTACCCATTCTTGAGCCACTTCCACAAATACTGTCTTAGCAGTAGAGGCACGAACGACGATTCCTGTAAAACGTTTCATATTAAGCATTTACCTTTTCTTTTTGTGTTAACAGAGTTTCAACGACTGCCAACTTATGGCGTAACACCGAAAGCAAACGAACGTTTTTAAGTTTCCCTACGCGAAACTGCATTTTGGATACTGCAAATTCTTTGCGTAATTCCTCACCACGCTTTTGTAAAGCGAGGACGTCCATTTCTTGTAGTGCTTTTTTATCATTGCGTTTCATACTTATTCTTTCACGATAAAGACTGTCTTCATGGGAATCTTGTGCGCTGCTTTTCGCAATGCTTCCCGTGCAATATCTTCTCGAACTCCACCCAATTCAAATAACACTCTGCCTGGCTTAACCACTGCTACATATTCTTTCACATCACCTTTTCCACCACCCATTTTCACGTTACCTGGCTTTTGGGTAATTGGCTTATCCGGGAATACTCGGATCCACATTTTCCCTAAACGTTTGGTGTGATGGGTGATGGTGCGTCGAGCTGCTTCGATTTGTCGAGCAGAGAACCATCCACATTCCACCGCTTTTAGACCAAAATCTCCAAAAGACACTTCAGCCCCTCGTGTAGAGAGCCCAGCGCGTCGGCCTTTAAACATCTTTCGGTATTTCATTTTCTTCGGCTGTAACATACATCCCTTTTAGTTTGTTTTTTCACCTTTATGAATCCACACCTTAATTCCGACGTATCCAGAACGGGTTAAAGCGGGTACGTGTGCGTAATCAATGTCTGCGCGCAAGGTCTGGGTAGGTACGGTTCCTTGCACATATTTCTCGCGTCGTCCGATCTCAGCGCCGTTAATACGACCAGAGAGAACAATCTTAATTCCTTTGGCTCCAGCACCCATAGACTTCTCTAATGCCTGGGTTACTGCACGTCGCTGTGGCATACGCTTAACCAATTGTTCTGCGATACGTTCTGCGACTAACTTTGCTGCCAAATCGGGTCGCTTCACTTCTACAATTTCGTCAATCACAATCTTCATGGCTTTTTTGTCATTCGGATTGATTTTTAACAACTTTGCGATCTCTTGCTTTAATTGATCTAAGTTTGATCCTCCTCGTCCAATCACCACACCCGGTCGACTCACTAAGAATCGAAGCTTGAGTGCATTGACGGATCGTTCAATTTCAATTTTCACGAGTCCAGCATTCTTTAATTTGGCGCTTAAGAACTTTCGAATCTTCACATCTTCTAACAACGTCATGCTGTAGTCATGTTTGTTGGTATACCAGAGGGAATCCCAAGTATACAGATTTCCAAGTCGATAGACGTGCGGATTTACTTTTTGACCCATAGGTTATTTCTCATCCTTTTGTGTTGTCTTTTTTTTGGTACTCGTTGATGTCTTCTTTGGAGCCGCCTTTTTCTCTGTTTTTGGGGCGGACTTTACAGTTTTCTCTTCTGCTACTACTTCTGCCTGTGCTGCTGCTGCTTCATGGGCATGATCGTGGTCATGGTCATGAGCTGCTGGTTTAGCTGTTACAGCTTCAGCAGTCGCTAAGCGAACCACAATATGACTGGTTCTCTTCAAAATCGCGTGTCCTTGTCCACGACTGACTGGTCGCATACGCTTGTAGTGTGGACCACGAAGAATCAATAATTCCTTTAAGGTCAATTGATCTTCGCTCACACCAAAATTGTGTTGCGCATTCGCCACTGCTTGGTTTACAGTTTCCAAAATGCGTTTTGCTGCTTCGCGGTTCATCTGTGTTAACTGTAAGCGTAAAGCAGGAATCGGTAAGTGTTTAACTACCCGAGCCACATCTCGAAGCTTTTGTTGACTCTGACGAACGTATGTTTGTTTGCTCACGATTTCCATATTCTTTATTCTTTTTATGTCTTGGTTAATGTGCGCTTAACCATCTTGCCGTGTCCATGGAAGGTTCGCGTTAAGGAGAATTCTCCTAAGCGGTGTCCTACCATTGCTTCGTTCACAAAGACTTCAATAAACTTTTTCCCATTGTGAACCAAAAATGTGTGTCCCACGAATTCTGGTGGGATTTGACACGCACGACTCCACGTTTTAATGGGTTCTTTGCGTCCTACCTTTTGCTTCATGACTTTGCCTAAGAGGCGTTCGTCAATGTATGGTCCTTTTTTGTTTGATCGTGCCATAAGTTTATTTCACTCTGCGATCGCGAACGATCAGCTTCTTACTATATTTCTTACGATCTCGAGTTTTCTTTCCAAGTGCGATCTTGCCCCATGGAGTCTTTGGATATTTGAGTCCAATTCCACTTCGACCTTCTCCGCCTCCGTGTGGGTGCGATCCAGGGTGCTGGGCAGTTCCACGTACAGCTGGTCTCCATCCCATATAGCGACGGCGTCCAGCTTTTCCAAAACTGGTTGTTTTCCATTCTACGTTTCCAACTTGTCCGATGGTTGCCATACAGTCGGCTTTGATCAAGCGCAACTCTTTGGAAGGCATCATGACGGTAACGTAGGATCCTTCTTTACTTTGGACTGATGCACTAGATCCTGCGGAGCGAATCAGCTGAGCACCTTTCCCAGGAGTAATTTCGATTCCATGAATCGGTGTTCCAACTGGGATGCGTGATAATGGCATGGTGTTTCCAACAACAATATCTGCTTCTGGACCACTCACGATCGTTTGTCCAACTTCTAGTCCTTCAGGAACTAGAATGTAGCGCTTCTCACCATCTGCGTAATTTAACAAGGCAATTCGAGCGGTTCGCATTGGATCGTATTCAATCGTCATGACCTTTGCGGGTACGCCGATTTTGTCACGTCGAAAGTCAATAACGCGTAACTTTCGTTTGTTTCCACCTCCACGATGACGAACGGTAATTCTACCTTCATTGTTGCGTCCTTGGCGCTTTAACACACCTTTGACGAGTAATGACTTTTCTGGTCGTCCTTTCGTCAACACGGTGTTATCGACATCTTTACGATGGCGGCGTCCTGCGGTGGTGGCTTTGTGTACTTTAAGTGCCATATTATTCGTTAATTGCAAATACCTCAATTGTTTGATCCGCTTGGATCTTTACCATTGCTTTTTTCCCTTTAGGGATCACATGCGACATGCGCTTGCGGCCAGTGCGCTTCACTCGACCGGCGATTTTACTGGTCGTAACGGTGAGTACGTTTACTCCAAATGTCTCTTGCACTGCTTCACGAATTTGACCTTTGGTTGCCGCTGGGTCAACTTCAAACGTATAGACATGATTGGTTTGCGCTAGTCGGTACGTCTTTTCGGTAATCAATGGTGACTTTAAGATAAACGGGTTCATAGCAATTAGGCTGTTTTAACCTTTCGCACGGTTTTTTTTACGTTTGGTTTCTTTTCAGGGGCTGGAGCTGCCACTTCTTCTTTGGTAGCGACCGCGAATCGAGCTTGGAAACTCTCGACTGCATCTGGTGTTAACAAAACTTTTTGAGCTCGAGCAACATAATACGTTGTTAAGTTATCGGCAGGACACACAAACACGTTTGGCATGTTGTTGGTAGCTCGAAGTAATAGTGGTTCACTCTTGCCAACCACGATTAAGACTGCTTTTGAGGCAATTTCCATTGCACCCAAGAAACTGACGATCTCAGAGGTCTTTCCTTTTACTTTTTCCAGTCCATCCACGATCACAACTTTCCCATCATTTGCTTGCATCGCCAATGCAGTCTCTAGCGCACGGCGTCGCATAGTCTTACTCATGGAAAGTTTCCAGTTCGAAACACCACGAGGTCCATGTGCGACTCCACCTCCAACGAACAAGGGAGCGGATTGAGCACCATGGCGGGCTCGGCCAGTACCTTTTTGCTTGTACCATTTGGATTTCGTCATGAGCACTTCACCACGAGTCTTGGTTGCGGCGGAACCTGAGCGTTGGTTCGATAAGAACACACGCACTGCTTGAGCAACGATTTTTGGATGCGCTGCATTATCAAACAGGGAGATATCGGTATCTGCTGTCTTTTTTCCGGTAATTGTATAGGTTGCCAATTTCATAAAGGTTATTCTGGTTGTACTTCACTTGTCACAGGTGCATCGGTTGGTTCTACAGTGGTCGTATCTTCCTCGGCTACTGGTGCTTCTTCTGTTGTAGGCTCTGCTACTGGAGCTTCCATGGCTTTGACAGCGTCGGTAGAAAGTAATCCATCAAAGGAGGTACTCTCTACTTTGGTAATCAAAACAATCCCATTCATTGCGCCTGGAACTAAGCCTTTTAACCAGACTTCACCGGTTTGCTCATTTAAAGCTACAACTTGAAGTCCTTCTACGGTTACTCGTTCGTTTCCAGCTCGACCAGCCATGCGTTTGTTTTTGTACACACGACCTGGAGTTGTTCCAGCACCGATAGAGCCTGGTGCACGTTCTCGGTCTGCTTGTCCGTGGGTTCGTGATCCACCTTTAAATCCGTGGCGTTTCACGACACCGGTAAATCCGGAACCTTTACTGGTTCCAGTCACTTTTACGATGTCACCCAATGAAAGAACTTGCTGTGGAGCGATTTTGGTACCGATAGCGAGGGTTAAATCGGCATCGGAAGCAGTGACTTCACAGACTTTACGAAAACCTAAAGAAACGCCAGCTTTTTCGAGGCTGGCACGTTGAGGTTTATGCATGTTTTTCAGTTTTTTGACAGATCCACCGATTTGGATTTTACCTTCGGTGTTCGCTTTTCCTACAACCATACAATCATCGGCTTTTAACACCGTGACAGGAATACGCTTCCCGGATTTGGTCCAGGCTTGCGTCATGTGTCGTTTGGTCGCAAGTATCTGATTGATCATACTGTTTTTTTCCAAAAAAAATCCGCCCCACAAAGGCGGTTTCATTTGCCTTTGCGTATCACTCACCAACTGGTGTTCGATGTGTGCGATATACGCATGTCATTGTTTTGATTGTTAAATCAAAAGGCAAAAGTCAAACAAGTTAACTTTTACATTTTAATTTGAATTCCGACCCCTGCCGGTAATTCCAAATGCATGAGTGCATCAATGGTCTTGCTGGTTGGTTCCTCAATATCGATCATACGTTTGTGCGTACGCACTTCAAAATGCTCTTGAGCATTTTTATCAGTATGAGGAGAGGTTAATACGGTGAATTGCTTTTTGTGAGTAGGCATTGGTACAGGACCGACGACTCGAGCTCCAGTAGAAAGAGCTGTCTCTAAAATCTTCTTGGCTGCACTATCCACCACTCGATGGTCAAATGATTTTAATCGAACGCGAATACGTGGTTTGCCGGTGGTTGGTTTTTGAGTTGCCATACCAAATATTAACTAAGTTCTTACTGTCAAAGAGCAAGAAAAATATTATATACCAGCCTTTCTCTGGTGACAAGAGGAGGATCTAGAGGAAAACACTACACAAACAGAACACAACACTTTCGTATGAAAATTGCCAGGTACTGATTGGTATTTCTCCATTTCACTCGAGGTAATTAGGCATTATACTTATTAACTCCACCACTGATACAAACAACCAAGTTTAAATACCTACAAGAACCACTCTTCGGGGATTACACAGGCTTCTTCACTATACAAAAAGCCCTTCCGTTTTACGGGAAGGGCTTTTAAAGTTCGGTTTAAAATAACCAAGACTATTTCAAAATCTTGGTGATTGCTCCGGCTCCGACGGTGTGACCACCTTCTCGGATAGCGAAACGCAATCCTTCTTCCAAAGCGACAGGCACAATTAACTTTACAGTCATCTTGGCATTGTCACCTGGCATAACCATTTCGACACCTTCTGGTAATTGGATTTCTCCAGTTACGTCAGTGGTTCGAATATAGAATTGAGGTCGGTATCCCTTAAAGAATGGAGTGTGTCGACCGCCTTCTTCTTTGGTCAAGATATAGACTTCTGCTTCAAATTCAGTATGAGGTTTCACAGATCCCGGTTTAGCGAGAACCATACCACGCTCGATATCATCTTTTTCAATTCCTCGAAGCAAGACACCAACGTTGTCTCCGGCTTGTCCTTGCTCTAATTGCTTACGGAACATTTCGACTCCGGTGACAATACTCTTGCGAACATCTTTGATACCAACGATTTCAATTTCTTCGTTGATCTTGACTTGTCCACGTTCGATACGTCCGGTGACGACCGTTCCACGACCTTTGATCGAGAAGACGTCTTCAACAGGCATCAAGAATGGCTTGTCTAGTTCACGAACTGGATCTGGGATCCATTCGTCAACGGCATCCATTAATTTCATGACTGCGTCTTCGTAGGTGGCATCACCTTCCAAAGCTTTGAGTCCAGAAACTCGGATAACTGGAGTGTTGTCTCCATCGAATCCATACTTCTTTAACAAATCACGGACGTCCATTTCCACGAGATCGAGAAGCTCTGCATCGTCGACCATATCGACTTTGTTTAAGGCAACGACGATTCGAGGAACGTTCACTTGTTTTGCTAAGAGAATGTGTTCTCGAGTCTGAGGCATTGGTCCATCGGTGGCGGCAACCACAAGAATGGCTCCGTCCATTTGAGCGGCACCAGTGATCATGTTCTTGATGTAGTCAGCGTGACCTGGAGCATCAATGTGAGCGTAGTGTCGTTTTGCAGTCTCGTACTCTTGGTGCGAGATATTAATGGTGATTCCACGAGCTTTTTCTTCAGGAGCATTGTCGATCTGATCGTAGTTACGGGCTTCTGCTAATCCTTTTTTTGCAAGTACGTGCGTAATTGCAGCAGTAAGGGTTGTCTTACCGTGGTCTACGTGACCGATGGTCCCGATGTTGACGTGGAGTTTGTTGCGTTGGAATGTCGCCATAATGTTGTATTCCTTTGATAATAATTATTTACTATAATACTGCGAACCTTTATTGTACTAGATTATTTATAATTTAAAAGCGGTTTATACTCTAGTTTCTTCTTGAACTAATAAACTTATCTTTTTTCTGTTCTATATCAAACAAACTCAGTAGTTCATTCCCAATATTGTTTAGCGATTTATTTACCCAGTCTTTTGGTTCCGCACTTGTATTCCATTCTTCAATAAGTGCAACGGCTTCTTGCTCGGCAGCGATAATAGTTTCTTGTAAGGTTAGGTTAAACCCTCGAATTGCAAGAAATGCTAGATCAGAATTTCCATCCTCGGTTGAGAGTAATGCATCCAAATACTTCTGCATATGCTCAACTTTATACCGTAGCGCTGACAAATAATGTCCTTCCAGTTTCTTTCTGGTAGAGACTTCTCCCTTTCGATCATTTAACCTCTCAGTATCTTTTCTTTCCTTTCCATACTGGATATTTCGTAACTGAAAGTAGAGAGACAACGGATGAGTGTTCTCATTCATAAACCTATGCTGCCCTTCCCGTTGGTTTATTCTTCTCTACGATCTTTGCAGAAATGTTTTGTGGCACTTCATCGTAGTGCGAAGGAATCATCACGGATGCTGCACGTCCCTGTGTCATGGATCGAAGCGTGGTGACATATCCCTGCATTTCAGAGAGTGGTACCAATGCTCGGATAACAACAGCAGTTCCACGTTGATCAGATCCTTGGATTTGAGCACGCTTACTCGAAAGATCACCAATCACATCACCCATAAACTCGGAGGGGGTGGTGACTTCTACTTGCATGATTGGTTCGAGTAAGACGATGTCTGCTTGCTTCACTGCAGACTGCAATGCCATGGATCCAGCGATCTTAAAGGACATTTCTGACGAGTCTACTTCGTGGTAACTTCCATCAAAACAGGTGACTTTCACGTCGACTAATGGGTATCCCGCAAGTACACCATTCTCTAAGGCTTCGCGGACACCTTTTTCAACGGCGGGAACAAATTCTCGAGGGATGACACCACCGACAATTCCGTTAACCCATTCGTATCCCGTTCCACGATCTTTGGGTTCCACACGTAGCCAACAGTGACCGTATTGTCCACGTCCACCCGACTGACGAATGTACTTTCCTTCTGCTTCAGCAACTTGCTTAATGGTTTCACGGTAGGCAACTTGTGGGGCACCGACATTGGCTTCCACATTGAATTCACGTTTCATACGGTCTACGAGAATTTCCAAATGAAGTTCTCCCATTCCAGCGATGGTGGTCTGTCCAGTTTCATCGTTATGGGCAACTTTAAAGGTTGGATCTTCTTCTAATAGTTTTCCTAAAGCCAAACCCATCTTTTCTTGGTCATTCTTGGTTTTTGGTTCAATTGCCATGGAGATAACGGGATCTGCGAATGAAATTCCTTCCAAACGAATCGGGTGGTTTTCATCACAGAGGGTGTCACCAGTCTTCGTGTATTTGAGTCCGACGACGGCGACGATTTCTCCTGCCCAGGCTTCGGCGATTTCTTCTCGTTGGTTAGCATGCATAAGAAGCAGTCGACCCACGCGTTCTTTTTCACCCTTGGTGGAGTTATAGGTATAACTACCAGAGGTCAATTTTCCAGAATAGATACGCACATAAGTGATTCGTCCCACGTGAGGATCGGTTTGGATTTTAAACGCAAGTCCACAGAATGGTTCTTCAGGGGTAAGCTTTCGCACTTCTTCCGCATCCGTGTCAGGGTTGGTTCCGTTGATGTGGTTAATGTCCTGTGGGGATGGTAAGTATTCTACAATTGCATCCAGGAGAGGTTGAACACCTTTGTTGCGCAAACTACTTCCACAGAACACGGGAACTAACTTGTAACTGATAACTGCTTTTCGAAGGGTTTGTTTTAATTCGTTAACTGGAATGTTTTCTCCAGCAAAGAATCTCTCTAGCATGGCATCATCCGTCTCTGCGATTTCTTCGACCAATTTTGCACGATACTCTTCGACCTGATCCTTCATTTCTTCTGGAATGTCATCGGTCAGTGTATATTTGGCTCCGGTTTCATCACCTTCCCAAATTAGGGCTTTGCGATCTAATACCAGAACAATTCCCTTAAAGAAGTTTTCTGCTCCAATTGGGAGTGCCATGATTGCAGGTTTTACTCCGAACTTGGTTCGGATATCTTCAACGGTTCTAAGGAAATCTGCTCCCAATTTATCCATTTTGTTGACAAAACAGATACGAGGCACGTTATATTTGTCTGCTTGTCGCCACACTGTTTCGGATTGCGATTGCACACCTTCTTCTCCGTCAAGAACGGTGACTCCACCGTCAAGAACACGGAGTGAGCGTTCCACTTCGGCGGTAAAGTCGACGTGGCCCGGGGTATCAATCAAGTTGAAGCGATAGGGAACATGAGAAACTGCCGTATCCAACACAGGCGTCCAGAATGTGGTCGTGGCTGCAGATACGATGGTAATTCCTCGCTCTTTCTCTTGTTCCATCCAGTCCATCTGGGTATTTCCCTCATCAATGTCTCCGATTTTGTAGGACTTTCCGGTGTAATACAAAATACGTTCGGAGGTGGTTGTCTTCCCTGCATCAATGTGCGCGATAATTCCAAAGTTACGAATACGATCCAAAGGGAGATCGCGTTGATTCGTTTTAACGGTTTGTTGAGCCATAAAGTCCTTTATTTACTTCTAGATCTAAGTTCTTTTTATAAGTTTAAAACAACTGACTACGCATTGTAAGCTGCTACACTCGAAAAAATGTGTTGTAGAGTCTACGGTTCCGATCATGATCTGTATTTAAAGATACAGAATCCCAAAGCTTCTACCATCTAAAGTGAGCAAAGGCTTTGTTGGCATCGGCCATACGATGCATGCTGGTCTTCTTCGCAATTGTTCCACCTTCACCTTTGAGGGCATCCATGATTTCAGCCGCAAATTTTTCTCCAAACGAGTGATAGGTACTGCTTGGTCGCTTGCGTGCTTCTTCAATGAGCCAACGAACTGCTAATGAGAATCCTCGAGGACCTCGAACTGGCATTGGGACTTGGTATGCCGCTCCACCGACTCGGCGGGATCGTACTTCCATTTGAGGAGTTACGGCTCGTAATGCGTCTTCAAAGATTTCGAGAGGCTCTTTATTGAGTCTTTCTTTAAGAATATCCAACGCCAGATAGATTTGAGTTCGGGCAGCCGACTTTTTTCCATCTTTCATGGTTCTGTTAATTAACTTTGCAATTTTGACTGATCCATAGCGAGGGTCAGACATGACTGGTCGTCGTAGTGATGAGTGTGCGCGTGACATAGATTGTTAGTACCTTTTTGTAAATTTAAATATCTAAATAGGAAATTATGCTTTCTTCGGTCGTTTTACTCCGTATTTACTACGAGAGGTCATTCGTTTGGCAACACCTTGACAGTCAAACTTGCCTCGAACGATGTGATACTTTACACCAGGTAAATCTTTCACACGTCCACCGCGAACCAACACAATACTGTGTTCTGCTAGGTTGTGGCCTTCACCCATGATATAGGCAGTCACTTCTTGTTTGTTACTTAATCGTACACGAGCAACTTTACGCAACGCTGAGTTTGGTTTCTTTGGAGTCATGGTCTTCACAACGACACAAACACCACGCTTTTGTGGACTTGATGTCTTTGTAATCTCACGTGTTTTACTGTTGTAACTCTTGCGCAGTGCGGTGGCTTTAATCCGTTTCCCTTTGGTGCCACGGCCTTTGCGAATGAGTTGGTTGATTGTTGGCATACTCTTCTTTCTATAAAAAAAGACAACCCACGGGTTGCCTTACTGATTAATGAATCAATACGAATCTTCTCTTACTCCGTTTTCTTTATTTGAAAGAAACCGTTCCGTGCTTCAGAGAAGAGTTGAATAATAGCACAAGAACCTCCTCAAGACAAGGGAACTAACTTAATCGCGCTTCTAAGGCTTCTAGAATTAAGATTCCGGTCGTGATTGCCCAGGCAGAAGCCTCGGGGTCCACCACCGCACCATGGACAGCTTGGGATAATAAAGTGAGAAGGTCCGAGAGGACTACACCCTCTTCCACCGACAGAATATCATCCCGGACCATATGACGAATCAAAAGTACGGAGGACGATGAATTTTTGATCGAATTCTTCTCAGCTATTTTGTGTAATACTTTTTCAATTTCGATTAGCAGTCCCGCGAGAGCTAAATTAGGATCCACTTGCGTCACTTGTTCAAAGGGATAGGATTTTTTGGTTGGTTTTTTCTTTCGTTCCAATAGCCCAGATTCCTTCGCCTCCATCCCTAATTTTTGTAAGTCGGCCATTTCAATCTTTAAACCTCCAGGAAACTCAATGGATTTAAGGATGGGGAAAATCCAAGGAAAAATCGCAATTCCGATCAAAACCAATGTTGTGGTGTCGATACCTAAGGTTGGAAAACAGATATGAACAATCGCAATTGCGATCGTACCCAAAGTAATGGCGATTTTAACTTGATCGAGCGTCAGTGATTTCATTCCCAAATGATACCCAAACAAAAGGCTGGTTACAATACCAAAAGGGACCCTCGAACTACTATCGTTGGGGTCCCTTTTTTGATGTTCACTCTAGTATTACACTGCGGCTCGATCTGGACTGGTTGGGATCAATCGTCCGATAATGACGTTTTCCTTTAATCCGACCAGTTGATCGATACGACCTTCGGATGCAGAGTCCGTAAGGATATGCGTTGTCTCCATGAAAGAGGCAGCAGATAGCCATGACTCGGTAAACAATGAGGATCGTGTGATTCCTAGGATCATGACCTGCGCAGTAGATGGTTCTCCACCCTGAGCCAACACGGATTGATTTTCTTCATAGAAGCGTGACTTCTCAATGATCTCACCAGGTAAGAACGCGGTGTTTCCAGAACTTTCAATTCGAAGTTTGTCACTCATTTTCTTGACAATCACTTCAAAGTGTCGGTCATTAATTGGAATTCCCTGTCCCTCATAGACCTTTTGAATTTCTTCAATCAAATAGGTTTGAGCGGCGCGCATTCCTCGAATATCTAAGACTTCTTTGATATCCAATGGACCATGGGCAAGCTGGGTTCCGGCTGCAATCATCTGCCCTGCTTCGACTGCCAAGACGCTGGTGATTGGAATGGAATATTCCACCACATCATCATCGTTATTTGGATTGACAATCTTGACCAAGCGTCCGACTTCTGTTTCTTCAACGGCAACTTTACCTGAAACTTGCGAAATTGGAGAGACACTCTTTGGCACGCGTGCTTCAAACAACTCTTCCACACGTGGGAGACCTTGGGTCACGTCAAGTCCGACGATACCTCCAGTGTGCTTCACCCGCATGGTTAGCTGTGTACCAGGTTCACCGATACTTTGGGCTGCCACGACTCCGACTGGGGTTCCGAGTGAAACTAATTGTTTAGTTGAGAAATCCCAACCATAACACTTAGAACACATTCCCACTCGTGCGGCACACGTTAATGGAGAACGAACACTGACAACAGCGACATCCGAGGCCTCAATGGCATTGGACTTTTCTTCATCAATCAATTCACCTGCAGCCACGATGATCTTCCCTTTTGAGTCAACGGCATCGGCAAGAAGGATTCGTCCGGCAATACGAAGTTTGAACACTCTTTCTCGAGTTCCTGCGCGTTCAATTTCGATTCCGTTGGTGGTTGCACAGTCTTCCATGCGAATAATCGCTTCGTGGGCTACGTCAACCAAACGTCGAGTAAGGTATCCGGCGTCTGCGGTCTTTAACGCAGAGTCGGTTAATCCTTTTCGTGATCCACGCGCAGAGGTCACGTATTCGAAGATCGATAGACCTTCTCTAAAGTTACTCTTTGTTGGCATGTCCACGATTTTCCCTAAGGGGTCGACGACGAGTCCACGCATTGCTCCCAGCTGTTTGACCTGATCCTTACTGGCACGTGTTCCTCCAGAGTTGATCATGATCTTAACGGCGTTGTCATCACGCAGTGCTGCCCAGGTCTTTTCAGCAATTTCATCGGTGGTCTCTAACCAAACTTGCTGGGTAAGACGTCGTTTCTCGTCCAAGGTAATCAGTCCTTGCGCATACGAATCTTCAATTTCTTCCGCTCGTTTGTTCGCCCCAATGATAATCCCATCCTTTTCGGCAATCATCTGACAGTCCGAGACAGCAACAGATAGACCGGAATAGGTAGCAGCAGCAAAGCCAAGATTCTTTATAGAGTCAATCAGCTTCATCACTTCTTCCGAAGAGAGGGTTGCAATTGCCTTGCGGGTAAGCTCTTTGATCGCACTGGCAGTTACTGGCGCATTAATGAATTGCAAGAATTCAGGCAAGACAGCATTGAACTGAATTCGTCCGACAGTGGTTTCAACAATCGAGGTTTTCCCTGCAATTGTTAAGCGCACTTTGATATGCTGTCGTTGAGAAATTTTCCCGGATTGCAATGCTCGTTCGGCTTCCAGAGCGGAGGCAAAGATTGTCGGGGACATGGGTCGAGACTCATCAATGGAGGTCATGTAGTAGGCTCCCATTGCCATTTCCTTGTTTGGAACCGTGATTGGAGATCCATCTGCTGGTTTTAACAAGTTGTGGTGGGCCATCATCAAACTTCGAGCTTCTTCTTTGGCTTGTTCGGTTAACGGCACATGAACAGCCATCTGGTCTCCGTCAAAGTCCGCGTTGTATCCCGCACAGACACAGGGATGGAGTCGAATCGCGTTTCCTTCGATTAAGACAGGATAAAACGATTGGATACCCAACTTGTGTAATGTTGGAGCACGGTTTAACAAAACCGGATAGTTTTCAATGATGCGTTCCAAAATATCGAACACTTCTGGAGAGCGTCGCTCTAAGGCATGCTTGGCACTCTTTAAGTTGGGGGCAATTCCCTGCTTGATTAACTCACGCAGTACATGGGGTCTAAACATTTCCAATGCCATGTCTTTTGGAAGACCACATTGGTTTAAGTTTAATTCAGGGCCGACAACGATAACGGAACGACCAGAATAGTCCACACGCTTACCTAAGAGGTTCTGTCGGAAACGTCCTTGTTTACCACGCAGCATTTCAGACAATGAACGCAATGGCTTCTTCATGGTTCGACGTCGCGTTACTTTTGTCTGTGAGGAATCAATTAAAGCGTCAACCGCTTCTTGCAACATGCGTTTTTCGTTACGCAAAATAATTTCAGGAGCCCCTAAGTCCATTAAGTGTTTCAGACGGTTGTTGCGGTTAATGACACGACGATAGAGATCGTTTAGGTCAGAGGTTGCAAATCGACCACCAGAGAGCTGCACCATTGGACGCAGATCTGGAGGGATGACTGGCAATACTTTCAGGAGCATCCATTCGGGCTTAATGGAAGATTTTCGAAATCCTTCAACAACACGCAGACGTTTGGTCGCCTTTACGCGCTTCTGTCCTTGAGCAACTCGAACCTCTTCGACCAATTCTCCTGTCAATTTTTCCAAATCAATGGATCGAATGACTTCGAGCAAGCTCTCGGCACCCATACTCACACGCAAGTGACTTGCCGCATTGTATTCGTCGAGCTTTAAATATTCATCTTCCGTTAAAATGGTTCGCGGTTTAAAGCGTTTTACCATTTCCTTGATGGTCTTATAGACTTCTTCTGTTTGCGCGGTGGCAACATCCAAATCATCTTTGAGGGTAGCAATTTGCTGCTTGGCTCGAAGATCCAGCTCCTCTTTCTTGAGTTCCTGGGATTCTTTACCTTTGACACGATCCTTGATCGTGGATTTTTGTTCGGTTAACTTTTCTTTGATCTCTTCCATCTTCACCGACGTCTCTTCTTTGAGTTTCTCCAATGCTTGAGCACAATCCAAATCTAATTGCTCTAAGATTTTGGTACGTTCTTCTTCATCGACTGCTAAGACAATGTATTGACTAAAGTACACGATCGAAGATAGGTTACGAGGAGAAATGTCCAATAACAGAGAGAGCTTACTCGGAGCACCTTTGAAGAACCAAATGTGGGCAACGTGGGTTGCAAGATCAATATGACCCATGCGTTCACGTCGAACACGACTTTGCGTGACTTCAACTCCACATTTATCACAGATGATTCCCTTATAGCGACTGCGTTTGTACTTTCCACAGTAACATTCCCAGTCTTTGGTTGGTCCGAAAATTTCTTCGGCAAACAACCCACTTTTCTCTGGTTTTAAGGTTCGATAGTTAATCGTTTCTGGTTTCGTCACGTGACCATGGGACCAGGAACGAATCGAATCCGGTGAGGCGAGCTGTATTTTTAGAGCGGAAAAATCGACAACTTGTTTCATAGTTCTCCTTTAGACTTCCTCGGCCAAATCTTCTGCAGACGGTTCTCGGTCGTCCTCTACTTCTTGGGCTTGTTCAAAGTTATCTTCTTCTCCCGTTACTACACCACCCGCATCCTCACTCGGAGCATCTGAGATCATGCTCGGATCATCTGCCACTACCGTTTGGCCACTGGCATCGGTCAAGTTTTCCTTGGTTCCTACGTCCTCTTTGGTTTCAACGATTTCTGGTTCCATCATGACGACATCGAGTCCCAACGAATTGAGTTCTCGCATCAAGACCTTAAATGATTCTGGAATTGAACTTGCTGGAATCACTTGATCGGTCACGATTGCCTCGAAAGCTTTGGTTCGACCGAACACGTCATCCGATTTAATCGTCAACATTTCTTGTAAGGTATAGGCTGCCTTATGTGCTTCTAAGGCCCAAACTTCCATTTCTCCTAGTCGCTGTCCACCCATTTGAGCTTTTCCTCCTAATGGTTGTTGCGTAACTAAAGAGTATGGTCCGGTTGATCGAGCATGCATCTTGTCATCCACCATGTGAATGAGTTTCAAGATATATCCGACACCGACCACGGAGTCTTCACTGTACGATTCTCCAGTTTTTCCGTCATACAAGCGTACTTTTCCAGAAACTGGAAGGCCTGCTTTTGTCATCTCGGAGGTAATCTTGTCTTCAGAGACTTCCTCGAAGACGGGGACTGCCACTTTGTAACCCAACTTTTCTGCTGCCCAGCCCAAATGTGCTTCCAAGAGCTGACCTAAGTTCATACGGGCAAGCACGGACAATGGAGAAATAATAATGTCGACAGGTGTTCCATCTTCTAAGTATGGAAGATCTTCTTGAGGAACAATCTTACTGATCACACCTTTGTTCCCGTGTCGTCCCGCAAGCTTGTCTCCGACCGTTACCTTACGAATAATGGCAACTTTGACCGTCACGACTTTGTTGACCCCTGGATCTAATTCATCACCTTTTTCTCGATCCAAGATTTTGACATCAATCACCGTTCCGGATTCACCATGTGGCATACGCAGCGAGGTATCACGGACTTCTCGAGCTTTCTCTCCGAAAATAGCACGAAGTAATCGTTCTTCAGCGGTCAATTCAGTTTCACCTTTAGGTGCAATCTTTCCCACCAAAATATCGTTTGGACTGACTTCACTTCCAATTGCCACAATTCCGTCTGTGGTTAAGTTACGTCGCTCGATGTCAGAAACGTTGGGAATATCAGCAGTCAGCTCTTCAGGCCCAAGTTTTGTATCCATCACTTGGCATTCATACTCATTAATATGAATGGATGTGAGCAAATCTTGCTTCACTAATCGATCTGAAATAATGATCGCGTCTTCGTAACCTAATCCTTCATAGGAAGTATAGGCAATCAGTAGGTTTTGTCCTAATGCAAGTTCTCCACCTTGTGACGATGGTCCATCAATGAGGATGTCTCCACGTTGTACTTTTTGACCTACCGTTACCATTGGTTTTTGAGAGTAACAGGTACTCTGAGCGGTACGGTAAAACTTCACAATAGAATAAATTTCTTTTTTACCTTCAACATGCACGTATTCATTTTCTTCTAGTTGTTCGGTCTTTAAGGCGGTAACTTCACTGTCATTTAAGGTGACGACCACTTTATTTCCATCAACAAAGTCAACGGTTCCTTCATGGCGAGCATAGACAACACGTCCCATGGCTGCGGCAACAGAGCCTTCCATCCCAGTTCCGACGACCGGACTACTTGGCTTTAAGAGTGGAACAGCCTGACATTGCATGTGGGTACCCATCAAGGCACGAATCGCTTCGTCATGCGACACGAATGGAATCAACGAGGCAGAGGTTCCTACGACTTGGCGTGGAACGATGTCAATCAGTTGGACACGTTCGACAGATCCTTCTAAGAATTCGTTTCCCGTTCTAAATGGAACCCATTCATCAGAAATGTATCCTTTGGCATCGATATCAATTCCAGCGTGGGTGATCACGTAATCTTCTTCTTCGTCAGCAGCGATGTAGACGATCTCATCCGATACACGCATGAGTACTTTTCCATTTTTCTCTTCTTTAATCACTTGACGATACGGAGCTTCCAAAAAGCCATAGTCATTAACGCGTGAATATAAGGACATGTAGGTCACCAATCCGATGTTTTGTCCTTCTGGAGACCGGACCGGGTCAATACGAGAATATTGCGAGGCATTAATGTCACGCATGGAGAAACTGGCACGTTCTCGGGTCACACCACCAGATCCCATCACGGACAAACGACGGAGGTTATCCACTTCGGAAAGAGGATTGGTTTGATCCAAAATGGTAGAGAGTCTATTTCGTCGGAAGAATTCTGAAATTGTCGCTATTAATGGTCGTGCGTTGACGAGTGAACTTGGTGTCAATAATTCATCGGTCTTGGACAGTGACATTTTTTCACGAATCGCACGTTCCAACCGGAGTAATCCAATTCTAAAGGCGTTGGTTAACACTAATTCACCGACTCGACGGACGCGACGGTTCGAGAGGTGATCAATATCATCCACTTTTCCTTGACCATTCTGGAGTCCAATTAAGTATTTAATCGCGGCAATAATATCGTCTTTGGTCAAGACATGGTTCTCTTTTTCGTTCGGAATATTCACTTTGAGTCGTCGGTTCATCTTGTACCGACCAACTTTGCCCAAGTCATAGCGACGAGGATCAAAGAACAGTTCGTTTAACAGTTCGGTTGCATTCTCTAAGACGGCTGGTTCCCCAGGACGCATTTTTTCGTAGATTTCCAACAACGCTTCCGCAGTCGTTGCGGTGGTGTCTTTGGCAAGCGTTGCTTGAATGTATTGATGATCGGGGTTTTTATCCGTATCGGAGAACATACCCACGATATCATCGTTGGAGGCATAGCCTAAGGCTCGAAGGAGAGTTGTGACTGCGATTTTTCGATGTTTATCAATCTTGACGGTGATCACATCTCCGCGACCAACCGACAATTCTAACCAAGATCCACGAAGGGGACGAAGTTCTGCATGATACAGACTGCGACCCGTGTTGGGATCAATATCGGCGGAGTAGAAAATTCCAGGAGCACGAACGAGCTGGTTTACGACGGCACGTTCAACACCATTAATAATAAATGTTCCCGTTTGGGTCATTTTAGGAATATCACCTAAAAAGACTTCTTGACGAGTTTGTTGACCGGTTTGTTTATTCGTCAAGGTTGCCATGACACGTAACGGCATGTCATAAGTTAAGGCTTTACGACGTGCGGTTGCGGGAGAAATCTTAGGGTTCCCTAAAGAAAATTCTCCAAATTCCAGCTTCCAGTTCTTTCGTGTGAAGTCTTCAATGCCATTACCGGCATTAATTTCATTGAGGGCTTCTTGAATGCCTTCCTTGAGGAACCATTCATACGATTCACGTTGCACACGTGTAAGGTCAAGTTTCGGGAGTTTGATGTCTTGTTTTCCCCAATATTGGCGTAGTGTTTGCATACGGCGTTACCTCTCTATAGAGAACACAAAAAACAAGGCACTCTTGTGTTCATGCCTTGTTTATTTTTTCTTGTACGTTAGAAGCTCCCAATGTAAAACATTGTCTCTCTCTTGCGTTAAGTTGTTTCTTTAGGAAAAATTACGTTTTTCTTACCACTGACCTCTAGCCCAAAGTCTTATGATTATAGGTGAGATCTTCTCAAGTTGCAAGAGGGACGTCAAGTTAGACTCTAAAAATCCCATTCAGTTCACTTTTTTTTAGAGTCTTTTCCCGAGAGGACCCAATTAATATCTCCAATTACCTGCGGGCCTTGATAGATCATTCCTGTAATTAACTGCACAAGGTCCGCTCCCGATGAAAGCTTTGTTAGCGCATCCTCGCCGGAAAAAACCCCTCCTGTCCCAATAATAAGAAAACGAGACCTAAAGCGTTTGCGGAGTGCGGAAATAAGGAGATTAGAGCGTTCAAAGGTAGGTTTCCCGCTAATTCCTCCTTTGCGTTGCTTCCATTGTGTGCGGTCGGAAGTGGAAACGGAAGTATTTTCATGATCTTTAGTTAAATTGCCACTGATGAGGCCAACGATCCAGGGTTCTTTTGACATTCGGTCTACCAGGGAGAGTAGCTGTGTATGGGTAGTCGCCCGACTTAAGCCATCCGCAAGATCGATGGGAAGTTTGACGAACACGGGCTTTTGAATCTGGAGCACTCGTAAGGCTTTGAGCAGTGCATCTAAGCGCTTCGCATCCGTAAAGGGTTGTCCTCCTTTGGTGTTGGGACAACTGATATTCAATTCATAGTAGGAGTGCGCAACACTGGAAGCTTCAAACAGCCGAAAAGTTTTTACCACATCATCGATCTGTTCCTTGGAGGAGTTAAAAATCTTATTGGTGCTCCCGATACTAATACCAATGGGAATTCGAAAGGTCTGCCCTTCTAGTTTCGCAATCACCGCAGGGGCTCCGATGGACTTAAAGCCTTTATTTACCAAAAGCGCTTTTGAGTCTGGAAAGCGCGTGAGCATTGGTCGGGTGTTCCCCTCATATGGGTGCAATGTCACTGTACCCAGGGTTGCAAACCCAAAACCGATGTCCGGAAGAATCTGCGTAAGGTCCGCATCATAGTCAAACCCTGCGGATAATCCAACTTTGTTTGTGAAATCGATACCAGCAAGAACAATGGGGACAGAATTGGGATAGGAAAAACACCAACGTGTTAATGCCCGCGTTGCTGGAGTCATCCCGAGTATTTTTCCAAACCGAACAAAGAGATGATGAATCGTTTCCGGGTTAAACCGAAATAAAATTGGTTTTAAGAGAACCTGATAGACAAAAGCAAAGAATGCCAGATTTAAGGGATACTCTGAGACTCTTTGGGTACTTTGGGTGCGACTGCGCGACAAGAGATACACAATCAGGAAGAGAACCGTACTAATTCCAGCGGAGATTACACAATAGGGACACCAGGCTTGAATCACAACCGCCATCAGATACACAAACCCCATTGAGCTTAAAAAGCCAACAGTAGAGACGAATCGCACGATCTGAAATAGGGAGACACCACGTCCTCGAAATGGAATGTTTTTCACATCCAGAACAAGAAGGCTTCCCAAAAACAAGATGACAGTATAGTAAAGCATCCCCATCACCGAGACAGGAATGGGTCCGATGGATGACCAAGAACTCTGCAATACCGTCTCACAGTCAAAGGATGGGCTGCAGGGAGGAACGATTCCCATCATTTTTTCATAGGTAAGGTACCCGGCATCAAGTAGACCAAGAAGTGCCAATACGGGAATCAAGAGTTTAAGCATCATCACGTATGCTATTGTACGCTTAGAAGCTGAATATTTCCTGTGTCTACCATCACAGATACATTCTCTAAGAACTATTGACGTCTCTGTTTCCATCCAGCTGGATATTCAGAAACAACTGCTCGCTTCAACTCTGTTCCACTCGAAGTTGATAGTACGTAGAACGCTACAATTGATTGAATCTCTGCAGGGAGTTTCGGATCATCCATTGCCCCACGAAGCGCGTCTAGACCATAGCGATCTTCCAGGAGAACAAGATCTGTTTTAGGAGTGATAAAAATTGGTTCTGAAGCGTCGCTCATTTTAAGTAGGTTTCAATATTTTTTTGATGTTCAGGATAGGTCGTCGCGTAATGCATCGCACCTTTCGTATCGGAAATGTAATACAAATAATTGGACTTTGTGGGAGAGAGGGCAGCTTTTAGTGCCAGTAGCCCAGGATTACAAATCGGACTGGGAGGTAAGCCTGTGTTTTTGTAGGTATTAAACGGGCTATCAATGGCTTTGTCTTCCGATTTGGGTGTAGACCACCACGTCTCTGCCTTACGATCATATCCTTTGGCATACTGTAGCGTTGCATCCACTTGCAGAGGCATCCCAATACGAAGTCGGTTTAACAGAATTCCAGCAACCATTTTCATTGAGTCTTCACCTCTTGCCTCACGTTCTAGCAACGACGCCAATACAACTAATTGCTGTTGAGTCAGTACTGTATCAACCATTCCACCCTCACCTGCTTGGGCATAGCGTTTATCAAACGTATTGGACAGCAATGAAATCAACATTGGTGGGGAAACATTTTTTTCTAATAAATAGGTATCCGGAAATAACCTTCCTTCTTTGGCTTTGGCCAACGTCAAAAATTCCTGCGTATTAAAAGTGTCGGGAAAATTCTTTTCCATTTCCTGCGCGTATTCTTCAACTCTCAATCCCTCTAAAAAAGTCACCCATGCTTCTTCTGGTTCTGTCGATAATGTATCAAGAATTTGTTGTGGGCTCATGGACGGTGATAGTTCATAGGTTCCCGGATGAATGGTTGGAGCTGTTCCTATTTTGGCTGCCACTTTGATCCCCCAAGCAGTGCGAACAATTCCAGCCTCTTCCAACTGCGCTGCAACTTTAAAAAGGGTGTCTCCCTTTTTGATGACGATTTTTTGGGTTGGTGCAGTTCGTGCTTTCGGAAAAAATAGAAAAGCTACAAGTCCAACGCCAGTAATGACTACTAGCCCCAGAAAAAGGAATACCCCTATCAAGATTGGTGTTCGTTTCATGTGAAGTGACAGTGTAAAAAAAAACTCCCGATCAAACAACCCTTAGATTGTCTGCGGTAGGAGATCTAAATAGTCTTGTAAGAATTTTGCTGCTGCTATGTGATCTTTATCGGCTTCGCGTTTCGATTTCTTTTGAAACTGACTCAGTTCGTCGGCATGAAAGGAGGAGAGCGTCTCATCCACTTGTTCAATCACAATCTCTGTCTTTTTGGATAACAGTTCACAAAATTGCAGTGTTTTTTCGGCGGTCTTCCCTTCGGAAACACCGACCACAATTTTTTCAATCTGATGACGCTTGATTAAGTCGAGGATCGATTGCAGTGCGGAGTCCGTAATAATCGCTTGGTCATTTGCCAGTTTATTTTGCACAATGACGAGTGGTTCTGCTAAGGGTGTCGTCGCGATAGCCACGCCAATGCGACGAGTACCATAATCGAGGGCAAGATAGTTCATATACGGATCAGAACAGGTATAAAGATGGTGTGAGTATACACGAAAAATCGAAGAGCTTTGTTATCGCTTCGATTCTACAAGGACTGCCGTCACCACTCCGCGACGCAAATAGGTCCCTTCCGGAACACAGGTAACTAATTTAAGAAGTCGGCTATCTCGTTGCTGCTCTAGAATGAATAAATCTGTTGGTTGAACTTCGGTTTTGGAGAGCACCTGATAGCGATAGTGCACCCCATCTTCATTTACGAGAATTTCATCACCTTTTGATAAGGTCATAATCTTTGAGAAAATGGAAATGTACCGACGTGGATTCGATTTTGCCGGATTATAGAACGAACGTAACACCGAGTGACCAAAGATGACCGGAGCTCCAAAATCACCAGGTAAAGATGTCCCTGGATATTGGATTAAGTGATCATCCAATTCTTTTCCACCCACGACTACTTCTGCATCTTCAATATTCACTTTTGGAATGGAAATCAAATAGCGCTTTTCTTCTTTTGGTTCAACGATAGGAAGAACCGAATCTGGAAACCAGTTAGAGAGATCGGTAAAGTCGAGAGTGTCCGAAACGATGATGGGTGTCGGAATGGGAGTGGGTAATAAATATTCTCGCGGAGATATCGAATCCATTGCCAATTCGGATTCAGAGAGATTCTGTGTTGCTCCAGCTTGAATCGACGTCGACCGATTCAATTCCGAGCTTAAAATGGGAAACACCACACTCACCAGTAAGAATACACCGGTGGCCATGAGAAAGAAGGGTGCTAATCGATGCAACACAAATAATTTGATCATCCGTTCGCGTTTGATCTTGGTTCGTACTGGTGGTCGAGAAACAGGACGGTGTTTTGTGTAACGAATGACTGCCATAGGAGGATACGCATTCAGTGTACTCAAAATACAGGCAGAAGACTAGTCAACGGTGACGGTAATATGGTCGACATTCTTAGGTAGCTTGGATGTGAACACACGTAAGAAAGAGGGCGATGTGGTTATGGTGTAGGATGCAATCGAATCCTGAGAATCCAAAAAGGCTTTACTTTCTTCTAGATTTTTTCCAGCCAGTATTTTTGCGATCGAGGTGGGATCGACGGTTGGCTTACTTTGTGCAGACAATGCAAGGGTAAGTTCCACCTGCTGTTTCCCCAGTAGTTTTTGTCCAGTCACTTCGACGGTGACGCTTGGTTCCACAAGGGACTGCCCCGCAGCTTGGATTTGGAGTTTCTCTTTGGCAAAGGATTGCATTTGACCCTTGGTATACAGCAACCCAGAGGCACTTGCATTCATGGTGACCGAAACAGAGCTCGCTTCCGCTCCCACTGGCTGGTTAAAGGTTTTTGAAGTAACAACGAGATCATCGAGAACAATCACCTCTTGAACCTCATTGGCTGTAAGTTTGACCGCCTCTTTGGCTTGTTCTTTCAAATCGACTGTTAGTGCTTTGACCGCTTCGTCCTGATCTTTTTGCGTTACCGAGGTTACACTCTTACTGTTACCACCTATAAAGGCTGTTTCGCTTTTGGCAATGAACGCCGATTGGTCATAGGTGCCCACAATGAGCTCTTGATTAGATCCAATGTTACTCTCTTCTCCAGGTACGGATGCCGTCGCCTTCACTGTGGCTTTCCCATGGACAGTCTCACTCATCGTCGAACTTGCACTAGCAACACTCACTTCTTCATCCGTCACAAAAGACAACTTTCCAAACTTGACTGTGGATCCCGCTGGAAAGCTTTTGGCTTGGGACGTCTTGTTATAGATTGTGACTGTTCCTTTCGCTTTATCTCCCACGGTTTTCTTCCCTGTGGTCGGGACTTCTTTGGAACCGGTAACTTGGGTGGAACTTAGGCTCACCGGAAGTGTGGACTCTGTAGGTGATTCTGCTTTTGGATCTAGAATAACGGTCTGACTCATGGAAAGCTGATTAGACTTGGAGGTAATTGCCACCGTGGCTTTGGTTAGATTCGGCAAGAACAAAAACGATGCAAGTGCTCCGGCTACACCCAGGAGAAGAAGAATCACTCCACCCACAAGAACTGGTTTTGGAAGTCTGGATAACAACGATGCCCGTTGACCATCCATATCATCGTCGTGAACGAGCTCTTCTTCTTGAGTTGGCTCTTCAGTTTCTTCCTGCTGGGGTGCAACGACGGGAGTGAAGCTTGGGGGTGTATGGGCAGCCTCTGGTTTGGCAGTTGCAAACCCAAGGACTTTTGCCACTTCCTTGCCACCAGTCTGCGACACCGCAATGAGTACTTGTTTAGGCTCAATATGGAGGATCTTTGGCAACTGTTGAAATAACGATGGATTCCAGTTATTGGAGGTGATCTCATTGGCGAGTTCCTGCAACTCTTCGTCGGAAGCAGACAAGGTTGAGAGAACTAAGAGGGATGGAAGATCAGTTGCTTTGAGTCGGCTAAATGCCTCCATCAAATCATTCACGCTCTCTCCACTTCTCCCAACCCGAATCAGTGATGACGATTGGCCATGACGCACACATGAGACGACAAATGATTGTTCTTCGACAAACACACAAACCGCACTAAAAGGAGTATTGGATTGTTCCGTGAGCCGAGCGATGACGGCTTCTGCTGTCACGACAAATCCCACAGAATGGAGTTCTAACTTTTGCGTGAGGGTACGTAATAGCGGTTTTTTTGTTTGGGCAATTCCCTGACCATTGACCCAATCATCAGGAAGAGCAAATAAGATTTCCGCGGCTGCGGGAAAGTTTGCTATCGCAGTATCTACTGCTTCTAGCAAGGTTTCTTCATCATTACTATCCCATTCGATGGGTTCAGAAATCGAATCAACTTTAATCTCACTTCCCTCTACATGCCAACTGGAAGCCCAAACGACACCACTACTGATGGCGATGGAATAGATTGAATGGACTGGTTGAGAGGAGCCAAGAAATGGCAGTTTCATAGGGTAGAACGAACCCTCCAGTTGCTAGTGGAGTACTACTCATTATGAAGAAATGAGGGAAGAAATCAACTGCAGACGTACAAATCTTGACAATGCGTTTATTGATAAAAATCACAAAACTTCGCAACTTTATCTATTTTGTCTTTGATGTAAGTTCTCGTCTTTTTTCCTGGAGTTTGCGTTCAACAATGTCTCGAGTGTTATAAATATCTTCCGCGCTTGGATGTACAATGTTTGTTGTTGAAAATCTTCTTTTTATTGCTGCATCCAAAATGATGCTGTAAGAGTCACCATAGTTAATTTGATCTGCATACATATCAACGACTCGAGCCAGCTCAGGTACAGTCGATGCTTCAGTTATTTGTTCAATAAAAGTACCTGCAACTTCGAAGTGAAGTTGCCTAATCCGCGAATCACAAGAATCATAAATTCTACTCTCTAGTAGTGATAATTGTTCCGCATTTAAGTTTTAACAATTTGATCAGGCAAAGTATAGGTTGCATCAAGCGCGGAAAAACTCCGAATTTCATCAAAATCCCTGCTGCTTCGGATCGTATTTAATATTGACGATCCAGACCGCTCCACCAGCTCAGAGTTTAATTTTTGTCGAATTGTCGGTTCACTGGTTTTGCCTTCATCCCTATGTCGTAGTCTATCTACAATTCTTGAAAAAACGTTTGATTTCCTCTTCTCCTGTTCATCAACAAATTCAACCTCTTTTTGTTTTGCTTCATCATCATTTAGCTCCATTGTAAGCGCAGCTTCTCGAGTGGAACCTTGGGGTGAAGTATCTTTTCTATCAATCGTTTTCGATCATTCAGATCTCTTATCATGCTTTTGTAGGAATTGTCAGTATCGGTCATAATTTAGTTAGTATAGATGTACGTAAGAAAAAAACAATTTAGTTGACTTTACTATTCAGTCGAATATAAATCCGTCTCGTCCCTGCAGATACGGCTTCTTCTTTGTAGATTTGTATCGGACCAATTACTCCGGTGTGTTCGACATGAGGTCCACCACAGAGTTCCTTCGAAATCCAATTTGTTTTCGGATCACTTCCGATCGTATACACGGAGACTTCGTCGGGATACTTTTCAATAAAGAACGCAATAGCTCCAGAATCTAGAGCCTTTTGCTTTGACATCATTTCTTTGGTAACCGGCAAATCTTGTGTTATCCAGCTGTTGATCTGATCTTCTACCTGTTTCTTTTCTTCATCGGATAGAGCTGCAGGATGAGAGAAATCAAACCGCAGCCGTTCTCCGGTGAGGTTACTTCCCTTTTGTTGCACATGGGTTCCAAGGATTTTTCGGAGTGCTGCTTGCAATAGATGGGTGGCTGTATGGTATTTGATGGTGATATCGGATTGGTCTGCCAGACCACCCTTAAACATTCCTGAGGAAGCAGAACGAGACAGTTCTTTGTGCTTGTTAAACTCAGCTTGGAACTGCGCGGTATCCACGTGCTGTCCGCGTTCGATCGCAATTTCTTGCGTGAGTTCTAGTGGGAAGCCATAGGTTTCGTACATTTTAAAAGCACTATTGCCATCCAAGGTTCCGACTTTTTCAATCTCCTTGAGTCCCTTGGCAAGCGTTTTTCTAAACTTGGTTTCTTCTTGATCGATTTGTTCCACAATTAGTTGTGAATGCTTCTCGAGATTGGGATAGGCTTCTTTGTAGGCATCGATGACCACTGGAACTAACGTTGATAAGAACTGTGTTTCAATTCCGAGCGTATGCGCAACACGAATACAGCGGCGCAAAAGTCTACGGGCAAAATACCCCTGACCTTTATTAGATGGAAAGACTCCATCGGAGGCTAACATCACAGCAGCTTTGAGATGGTCTGCAATCACGCGCATGGATCGCGTCACGGTTTCACTACTGTCATAGGATTTCCCTGACAGACCTTCGATTTTTGCAATTAAGGTTGAAAACGCGTCGGTTTCAAAGACGTCTACGGTATTCTCCACCGCTGCAATCATGCGTTCCAGTCCTCCGCCAAAATCAATATTTTGTTGATCTAAGGGCACAAATCCTGCTTCCGTTTTCCGGTAGGTCATGAACACACTGTTACAGATCTCCATAAATCTGCCACAGTCACAGTTCACATGGCACGGCTCATCTTTCCATTTCGACGTCTCATGAAACTTTCGATCTGCTCCAAAATCATAAAACACTTCACTATCCGGTCCTCCCGGTTCTCCTACCGGCATATTCTCCGGAGCCCCAGCACGTGACCACCAATTCTTTTTGGCTTCGTAATAGAAAATGCGTCCATCCTGCATACCATCTCTATCCGAATGATCGATATCCTTGGCAAGTATTCCCACCGATTTAAACTGGGTTTTCCAAAGGTCCACGGCTTGAGTATCTTTGGGAATTCCGATATCTTCTTGTCCACGGAATACCGTGACAAATAAGCGGTTTGGATCTAAACCTAATCCCTCGGTCTTACTAGTCAGAAAGGTAAAAATCCACTCAATCTGTTCGGTTTTGAAATAATCTCCAAGGGACCAGTTACCTAACATTTCAAAAAAGGTCGTATGACGATTGTCACCGACTTCTTCGATATCCTGAGAACGAAAACACTTTTGAGAATCTGCAATGCGTGTTCCTTGCGGATGGGTTTCCCCTAATAGATAGGTAATCATGGGTTGCATCCCAGAACCTGTGAACAAGGTCGTCGGATCATTCTCTGGAACTAACGGGCTACTAGGAACAATGACATGTCCACGTGCCTTAAAAAATTCCAGATACTTAGAGCGTAGTAAAGAAATCGTCATAGCCGAATGATTATACCAAGGAAACGAAAAGAATCTGCTTAATCGTTACGGTCTTTGAGTGATTTCGTGCGTTTCTTATTGGCAAACAACGACGTAACCGAACCAATCGCACTCATAAAACCACCTAAATCGGTAACGATGGAGCGAAGATTTAACAGCGGTGACAACGATCGCAGTGCAGTATCTTCCACGTTATCGATGGCAACTTGCAGTTGAATCAATGTCTTTTTTAACGCCAGTAGCACGATCGTCAGAACAACTAAAAAGGACACGATGATGACGGACAACAGTACAACAATAACCACTAATAAGATGACAATTGGATCTTGCATAAGTATCTCCCAGATATATTCCCTACGTACACCGTATTGTACAGGTCTTGAATCACTTTTCTACCTTGATCATGACCTGCGTTAACTGAGCGTTTCCATAACGGTTTTTCACATTTACACTGATCACATGATCGCCCGGATTTAAATCGAGTTGGGTCACAAAGTCTCCATCTTGATTCACACCGATGGATTGTCCATCGATTTCGACGATGGCATCTGACGCTGTTTTGCCTCGAATCACCACTGGAGAGATCACTTGTTCGCCATCTTCTGGGGAAAGAATCGTCACCCGCGGAGCTTGTCGGACGCGCTGATAGCTCCAAAATCCATAGCCAGAGACTAAGACTAGAAAAACTGCTAATAATGAAAGTGCGATCCCAATGATGCGTTTTCGTTGCTCGCGCGCATGTCGTCGGACCACTAGAATCGGATACGACACATCTTGCACCGTGGGAAAGTCGCGCCGCATGAGAGCAACGGCAGTCGTTGGATCTAGCTCTAGGGCTTGTGCATAGGTGACCAAAAATCCAGTTGCGGCAACAATCGAGGGCAAGCGATGAAACTCATCCTCTTCTAGAGCTTGCAAATATTCCAGTTTAATTTGCGTGGTTTTAGCAATCGATTCTAACGTTTTTTTTTGCTTCTCACGATTGGACCGCAATAATTCTCCAACAGATTTCATCATAGTGCTTTTGTAGATGCAGTGAAAAATAACTGGTTAGGCGTTTGCTTCACGTTGGGCAACAAATTCTTGTGCCCTGGTCACATTGATCTCACGCCCTTTGCTGCCTTGATCGTCACCGACCACACCCTCTTCGGCCAACATGTCCATGATGCGTGCGGCACGTCCGTATCCAAGCGATAATCGTCGCTGTAAGACAGAGACGGAGGCTTTGTTGTATTGCAACATGACGCGAATCGCATCGACCATCAGTTGTTCATCCTTATCGGCTGTTCCCCCTTCTTTCGATCCTCCTGCAGAAGTAGGTACAACGGTTTGGAATTTTTCTTGGATTTCATGGACGTAGGTAGGTTGTCGTCCCTGCTGACGAATAAATTCAATCAGTCGCGAAATTTCATGGTCGGCCACAAAAGTTCCTTGGACACGGGTTGGTTTGGCTTGATCGGGTGGGATGTATAACATATCTCCACGACCTAGCAATTTTTCGGCACCTGGCGAATCGAGGATCACACGGGAATCAATCATCGATGACACATTGAAGGCAATACGGGTTGGGACGTTAGCTTTAATCAGTCCCGTAATGACGTTGACGGACGGTCGCTGCGTAGCCAAGATTAAATGAATCCCGACGGCACGGGCCATTTGCGCGATTCGCGTAATGGCTTCTTCGACTGGGGCTGGTGACAGCAACATGATGTCCGCCAACTCGTCAATGACGATCACGATATACGGCATGGCTTGGAATCCTGCCATTTCGTTGTACGCAGAAATGTTACGCACTCCCACTTCCGCAAACAGCTTGTAGCGATTGTTCATTTCATTGACCGCCCATTGCAAGGTTCCTAACACTTTTTGGGTATCAGTGATCACTGGGGTTAACAGATGCGGAATGTCATTGTACTGTGTGAGTTCCACTCGCTTGGGATCTACCATAATAAACTTCACTTCTTCTGGGGTGGCACGAAACAAGATACTGGCGATAAAGGCATTCATACAGACAGATTTTCCAGAGCCGGTTGCACCGGCAATCAAACAGTGTGGCATCTTGCCAATATCAATCACCACCGGTTTTCCAGAAACGTCTAGGCCTAAGGCAACTGCCAATTTAGATGGCACCTTCTTCATTTGCTCGGATAACAGCATGGTGCGCAAGGTAACGAATTCACTACTGATGTTGGGAATTTCCACACCGACGAGGGATTTCCCTGGAATGGGAGCTTCAATACGGATTTGACCCGTGGGAGCCGCCAACGCTAACGCCAAGTCATTGGCCAGTCCCGTAATCTTTGACAGTTTCGTTCCGGTTCCAATTTGCAGTCCAAATTGCGTCACCGCAGGACCGCGGTTTACTTCAACAATACGGGCAGTAATTCCAAATGAATCTAAGGTTTTCTCAATCACTTCTGCATTGGAACGCACATCACCTCGATTTGCCTGTCCACCGGATTTGAGATCCAACAATGTAACGGGTGGTAATGTCCAGACTTGGAATTTCTGTTCATCGGGTTCTTTTTTAGCCGGTTGCGCTTTTGGCGCGGTTGCTTCTTCTACTTTTTTAAGTAATTCGATTTTCTTTTCTGGGTCCATTGCCGGGGATGCTGTTTTTACCAGTGGTGCTGCGTGCGCAGGCACTGGATTATCTAAGACTTGGATCTTGGTATCCGCGAACAAATCCGCTTTGGCATCGTCTTTACCTTCCTCTTCCTCTTCTTCCAAGCCTTTGACGGGTTTTACGTTTAAGACCGGTTTACTCGGTACCACTTCAAAGATGGAGCCAATAAAGTGAATAATGTCGTTAAGTCCCGTATCCGTCATGATCAAAAACCCAGCAATGATTACTAACAGGGACACAAAACTCGCCCCAGTGGCCGAAATGGTATCTGCCAGCCATTCAAAGACTAAAATTCCAAACGCCCCTTCGGAGAACAGACTCGTACTTCCCAAAAACAGAATCATTGCGCCTAAGAAGACATGCGGTTTGGCAAATGCCCATTTAATGCGTGTGAGCATGAGACCCGCACTAAAGAAAAGAAACGGAACTAATAAGGACGTTCCCCCAAACCAGCCCCGGAGGAGTGAATTGACCACGGAAAAGACATGACCTTCACCGCGAAAGGCGAACATTGTTAGGCCTGCAAACGCAAAAAACACTAGGCTTGCAATGGAATATGCCAAGTCTTGGCGAATTTGTAGTTTTATTGGTGAAGATTTTCGACGTCGTCCCACAAGTATCCTCTACTCTACACTAGAACTTTCATTATAGCCAAGATTCGTCGATAGGACTAGGGAGTGGAGCAACGAAAACAGCCCGTGGTTAGAGTTCTTCGACTTTGATCTCTGTCTGAAAATCAGGAGTCTGGAGAAGTTTTAGGTATTTTTCTGTGGTGGTGATGCGTTTGTGTCCTACGAGCTGACTGACGTACACCAGAGGTGTTCCGGCTGCTAGCTGCTGCACAATGAAGGTATGACGGAGGTCGTTGACCTTCGCATCCTTAATTCCAGCCAAGCGGAAATACCGATCAATAGCCGTACGAATGTTGCGAACCAAGAATGGTCGACAGGTTTTCGTCACAAACAGGGTTTTTTGACGTGTTTTGGGTCGAATTTCGAGATATTCTCGAAGTGCCGTAATTGCGGCGTTGTTTAAAGGCACAATGCGACCAGGATGGGATTCCTGGGGTTTAATATGCACCTGACGCTGATCCAGATTAACATCTTCAACCTCAAGGTTTGCCAATTCACTGATCCGCATCCCGGTTTGCAGCAAAACTTCCACGATCGTGGAAATACGCTTGTCCGCTCGACAGGCATCACGGAGGGCGCGATATTCTAATTTGGTCAGCACTCGAGGCTCTGAAAGCTCATATTTAGGATGGGAAACCGAGTTAGCCGGGTTTTCCGTGATCACGCCAGTAGTGCGCAAAAATCGAAAATAGGACTTGATAGAGTTAATTTTGCGGTAGATCGACTTATCGGTATAGCGTTCTCCAGAGAGATTCTTCTTAAATTCCTCAATATCCTCTGAGGAAACATCCGAAGGAAGTTGTTTCCCTTCGCGTTTCTGGAGGAATTCTAAGAATTGTTCGATATCTTTCCCATAGGCAATCACTGTGGCACTGGCTCGGCCTTTGGCCTTTAAGTCCTGCAAAAATTGCTGATGGAATTCGAGTAACGTCCGTGAGTCGTCCATGAAATGCTTTCTAATTGATTTGTACGGTATACTGATCCAAAGATCAGATTTTCAATGTCTTATAATAACAATTTTAAGGTTTAGCGTCAATGACAAGTCTGTAACTATGGCTACCTCCTCTTTTGCCGATTATCGACGAGTACTTCACCGTAGAAGATCAAGTAGTTCTTCGTTTCAATCAACACCATTGGGATGGCAACGGTTTCTTACTCATCCTTTGATTATTGGCATTTGGACGCTCGCTTGCCTCTTTGTGGGGATTGGGTTGATCCGTTCTGGACTAAGCGTACGCCAAGTCGTCGAACGGAAAACCCAGGCAGAAGAACAACTTTCGACTGAAGAAACCCGAGGGATGCAGTTGATTCAAGAACTCGAGGAATCCAACTCCTCCTATGCCAAGGAGAAAATCATTCGCGAAGAACTGCGCATGCAGCTTCCTGGAGAGACCATTCTTCAGATAGCCTCCCCATCATCTACCCCCTCAAACTAACACATGACACCAGGTTGTCCAGAGAGAATCTTCGTGGTACGATAGTACCCTTGCGCGCGGGGTAGTGTACGGCTGCACGTGAGGCTCATAATCTCGCAGACAAGGTTCGACTCCTTGCCCCGCAACATGATTTCAATCCGCCGCAAAGGCGGATTGATGGTATAAAATAGTACTTTGTCTGGCAAAACTAGGCAACACTCATTGTCAGGGTAGCTCAGCTGGTAGAGCACCACATTCATAACGTGGCGGTCGCGGGATCGAAGCCCGCCCCTGACACCCTACACTTCCACTTCTTTTAAGCGTTTCATTTCAGTAGAGAAATCCTGAGTCTGAAGAGTTAATACTTCACTTGAAACATGTTCCTTAACCATTTCTGCATTTTTTCGAAGAAGTACGATGGTTGTTGAACTTTCTTCGAGATCATAGCGGTTCTTTAGATCAGTAATCCGTGTTTCAAAACCTTCAATGCCATTGGGTGTGACGCAACAGTCCGCATACTCACAGATCCGAGTTTCCCAAGAGACCACTGCCTCCTGTTCCCAGGCGGATCGCATTTCCACAAGAAGATTGTACACATCGGATAGTCCTAACTCTTGAACAATAGCTAGCGTTGCCTGCTGCACATCTGTTCCATACTTGGCTTGATAGTCCTCTCGGACCTGTTCCCAATACGCAGCATTGTCCTCAAGTTCCCCTAGAAAAGGTCGCTTAAATTTGAGGATATTTCCCATGTCGTGGAGGAGTAAGGCAGAACGAATAAGATCTCGGTTTATAACCGGACCATTCCAGGCATCACATACAAACATCCCTACCGCAGTTACCTGCAGCATATGACGTTCTAGGTTGAGTGGAATTTTATAGTGGAAATAGATAGAAGTAATATTCATGAGAGCAATGATAGCAAACCTTAATCTTAAGCTCGCAACTATACAGTGCTGGCCTAAGGTTAAGGGGCGGTCTCCTGACCGCCCCTTGCTCAAAAAACAAAACGAGAAAACTGATATTACTGACCAAACGCCGAGCGATAAACGCAGCCCTCTTGAATGTGCGTGAAGCGGTGGTGCTCCTGGAAGGCGGCTACGGCACCATCGGGTCCGTATAACTGCTCAACTCCCGCAGAAGCAAGGAGCTGCGAAACGGTCAACCCACAAAGGTTGAGTACCGTTCCATTTTCACTGTCGAAGAAGCAACGGACTGCTTGGACTGTGAAGCTTATACTCGGGTGGCCTGGACAAGCAGTTTTTGCCATCTTGAACGAAGGGTATCTGGTTTAGCGATAGACTCCAGTTTCGTTGTGAGTGCATCGAGCACGACATAGATTGCTTCCGCAGTAGTCAGCGTGCCACCGACCGAAAGAGCTTGCTTTTGAAGCGTGGTGGGAGTGATGTTTCGAGCTGCATACAAGCCATTCGACTCAACAACAGTATGTTCTCTTTTTAGATAGTCCAGGATCACCGGACTGGCCAATCCAATTTTCTGTAGTTCTTCAGTCAGTAGTTTGGTTTGAAAATCTGTCTTTGCTCGAGCAATTTTTCGTTCAAGACTGGAGCTTGTATCCGCAGGTTCCGTGTTCATTTCCTCTTCGACACTCCGCAAAAACAGATAGTCTTTAATCCATTTTTGGATCGTTGAATCCTCAAGTGGACGATCCTCTGCCAGATCAAGAACAAGCTGTTCCGTTCTCCCTTCAAAGTCTGTTAGCCATCGTTCTCGTATAAGTCTGTTCATTGTGTCTGCATCTGTTGCCATATCTACCCATCATACCAAAAGCCCCCAAGGATTAGCTTGAGGGCTTTTTAAACTTCGATCTTCTTGGTTATGGAATCCGATTACATCATTCCCATTCCATCCATTCCGCCTGGTCCACCAGCTGGAGCAGCTTTGGGCTCCTTGATGTCCGTAATCAGGACTTTGGTGGTCAGGATCATGGTTGCCACGGATGCAGCATTGCGCAGTGCGTGTTTGGCGACTTTAGCGGGATCAATGACACCTTCTTTGATCATGTTGCCAAACTTTCGTGTACTAGCGTTAAATCCCCATTCCTTGTCATTTTTCTCGAGGAGTTGATAGAGGACTTCTCCACCATCGGATCCACTGTTCTCAGCGAGCTTGCGGATTGGCATACGCAATGCTTCTTTGACGATCTTGATTCCAGTAGCTTCGTCTTCATCGTCGGCTGTCATCTTGTCGAGGACCTTAGAAGCGTGGAGGAATGTGACTCCACCTCCAGGAATAACACCTTCCTCAATGGCTGCTCGAGTTGCTTCTTTGGCATCGATGACGCGCTCTTTGAGCTCCTTCATCTCTATCTCAGATGCAGCACCCACTTTGATGACTGCAACTCCACCGGTGAGTTTGGCGAGTCGTTCTTCGAGTTTCTCTTTGTCAAATTCCGAGGAGGTGCGATCGACTTCTTTGCGAATTTGAGCGACTCTAGCATCAATGTCTTGTTTCTTGCCTTTGCCACCCACAATGGTGGTCAAATCTTTGGTAGCAGACACAGAATCCGCACGTCCACAGTCTTCTGGGGAAACGGAATCCAATTTGCGTCCGGTATCGGCAGAAATGAATTGTCCACCGGTCAACACGGCAATATCTTGGAGCATCGCTTTGCGTCGGTCACCAAAGCCAGGAGCTTTGATAGCCAAGACGTTAAAGACACCACGCATTTTGTTGACAACCAAGGTTGCCAAGGCTTCCCCATCGATATCATCGGCGATGATCACCAGGGTTTTACTCAACTTCATGAGTTTTTCCAAGAAGGGTAACAGATCTTGAATAGAACTGATCTTTTGATCAGTGATCAAGATATACGGATCTTCTAAAACTGCTTCCATGGCATCGGAGTTGGTCACAAAGTAGTGGGACGCATATCCACGATCAAACGACATACCAGCGGTATGCAGGATCTCGATATCGGATGTCTTTCCTTCTTCTACCGTGACCACACCATCTTTACCGACCAATTTGAGGGCTTCGGCAATTTTTTCACCGATGACTTCATTTTGAGCACTAATGGTGGCTACTTTCACCCATTCTTCTTGTTTGACGGGTTTGGCAACGGCACTAATTTGATCGACAACTGCCGTTACCGCACGATCAATTCCCTTTTTAAGCAACATTGCATTGGCACCGGCAGCGATGTTCTTCATCCCAAGAGCCGTAATGTGATGGGCAAGTAAGGTTGCGGTGGTGGTTCCGTCTCCAGCTGCATCGTTGGTTCGACTGGCGGCTTCACGGACTAATTGGGCTCCCATGTTCTCAAATGGATCGGGAAGACTAATTTCCTTGGCAACCGAAACTCCATCGTGGACGACGGTTGGAGCACCCCAGGACTTATCGATGGCGACGTTTCCGCCTCGAGGTCCAAGTGTGGTTACTACCGCATCGGAGAGTTTTTTGATTCCGACCAGCATTTTTTGCTGAGCGTCATCGTTAAAAAGTAATTGTTTTGCAGCCATAATCCCCCTTATTTCGTTGAAATTGTTGCTAATACGTCTTCAAATTTGAAAAATTGATATTCCGTGTCACCCAGTTTGAATGCGTTTCCGCCCCACTGCTTGTAGATGACCATGTCACCCTTCTTGACTGGGGAAATAACCTTATTGCCTTTTTCATCCGTAGTATCGGATCCAAGGGCAACGACGGTGCCGTGTTGGGCTTTTTCATCATGCGAATCCGGAAGATAGATTCCGGATTCTGTTTGCTTTTGGGATTTTGCCGGCTCTACTAAGACATAGCCTGGCATGGGTTTAATTGCAGACACGGATAGTGTCATAGTCATCCTCCTACAAAGATGCGTGCTTTAAAAGCCAACATCCTTTTCTATTACTGTTACGATACTCTGAACCGATACAATACCACGACTTTAGAAATTAAGAAGTGGCGTGTTACAGTTTGGTACATTAACCTTAAAACTGTGAGCAATGAAGTTTTATCACTCACGTAATGCAAGTGCTATTTTTAGCGAAGTCTTGCGCATTGTCAATAGGAATTTTGGAGTGCTAAGCCTATTAGGATGCCTGATGGATCACCACTTCCGGATCCAAAATGGATTTGACGTCGGCAGCAATCAATGGTCTGACAATGTCATCACCGTGGCGCACGCGTACTTGAGACAAAAGTACACCTTCGCAGTTCAAACCCTTATCGTGAAAATAGGAATTAATCTCTTCTTTGAGGGCGTCTTCAATACTTGTTCGGTTTGCCTTGATCTCTTGGGTGGTTAAGGAGGCAAAAACAGCTGCCATTCTACTTCGGCAAGTGGGACGAACCACTTTACTAACCAGATTCTCTCCGATGTTTTCCCATAGTTCCGGAGCATTCTTCTTATCAATGCGAAACAGTACGGAGGCTTCAATCTCCAGTTCATGTCCATCTTTACTGGTGGTCATGATGGTCTCATCCATTAAGCTTTCCTTATTGGTGTGATCGACCGTAACACCCCGTCGAATCGTGTATTCGAGGATTTGGGCGTTAAACATCTTGGCAACCTGCCAGAATGGAATTTTTAAATGCAGTCCTGGTCCCCAGACTTTGGGCAGAACCCCGCGCCCCCGATCGTAAACACAGGCTACGTGACCCGGTGGAACGGAAATGAAAAATCCGCCGACCACCTCGTCGACCAAAAAAGAAACAACTAAGCGATCAAATTCCATAGGCGTCTATTGTACTACGAACTTTGACTGTTTTGTGTGATCTGGAATATTTCTTGAAAATTTCCCGTATTAGGAATGTGAAGAGCTCGGCGCTTCTGGACTCGTTGGGATGGGCTCTGGTTCACTGGCTGGTGCGGGAAACGCTTGAATAAAGTAACGCCGAATCGCCTTTAAGAGCATCAAAAACAGACTAAAAAGTAAGGTCGTCACGATAAAGAGTTTCTTGCCGGCAGGCAGAAACATGAAAATGAGAAACGAGACGATGGGTAAGAAGAATTGTAGAGACCGAATGCGTGATCGCGTCTCGTAGGCATAGCGCGTTCCCGTCCGAGTAATCGGATTGACACTGACAACCTCTGTTTTCTTCTGTAAGGACAAAATATTGCGAAACGGAGAGGTGTATTCTGCGGCCACTTCGACGAGCAAGATGACAAAGGACTGCAACAAGTTTAAGAACACATTGGGGTGGGTCAAATCAAAACGCCCTAAGAAAACTAAGTTATATGGTGTAGGAGGGTGGGGAAATATCGGATACAAAAGATGCAGGTCTGCTCCTTCCAGTCCCCTGCTAAAGAGACGCAACAGTAAAAAGAAAATAACAATGTTGATAAAGAGCTCGACCATCTCCGCAATCAAAATGCGTGGTTTGGTCCGCATAATGAGCTTGAGCTCATGATTCATCCGCACCGGGTCTGAAGAATACTTTTCTTGAATTTCCCGGGCCCGTTGCCCTATTTCTTCGCGTTCATGTTCACTGCGATCAGAGGCGATGGAGAGCGGAATCATTACAACCCGAAGCACTAAGGTCATCAGAATGACCGCTACACCCATATCGGGCTTCATCCCAATTTCCCCGAGCAACCAATAGAAGAACACTAAAATGTTCAAAAAAGGCTGATAAATAATCAACGTAAACAGCTGTTCCATAGGACATCTCACTCTCTAAGTGGAAGAAAAGAACACCTCATTATAGCAAGAGACCATGTGTTCCACTATCAAGAGTCCATTCGCTGATGTTTGCTCTTCTTTCGCTGACTTTTGCAATACGCTACACTGGATCAAGCTGTATGCGTTATTGTTGGATTGTACTTCTTTCGCTATTCTTGTTTATTGGAGTTTCTCCTGGATCTGCTCAAGCTCAATACGCAGGTACCTGTGGGCAGGAATATACTGCACCACAAAATATCTGTCCATCCGACTGTCAAGCTGAGTACTCTGGAGGAACGTCGGATCCTAATCGATATTGCTGTGGGTATATCGAAAACAAAGGCACAGCCAATGCTGTGTGTCGGCCTATTGTGGGCGCTGGAGAAGCAGAAGTCATTGCTTGTGGCAGCGGATACACGAACGAAAGACCGAATGCCGTCTGTGACCCCAGCTGTCCTGCGAATGGATCCTACCTCGATGAATCCGACAACACTATCAAAACCTGCTGCGGAACAGTTACCAATGATAGTTGTTTTGCCACTCCCCCAACCTCCTATGCCAGTTGTGGGGCAATCATTCCAAGAATGTCTAACACCTCGTGTACCTGTCGCAGTGGAGTAAATGATTTTGGTACCCAAAACTTTTGTTGTGGATGGGTAGATAGCCGAGGTATTTGTCTCCAGAATGAACCTTCTTCTGCTCCGGTTCCGGCTGTGTGTGGAGAATCATACCCTGCTAGCAGACAAGCTACAACAAACTGTATTTGTGCCAATGGAACGCAGACACTTCCGTCAGGTCGCATTTGCTGTGGCTGGAATGATCCACTAAACCTGGATGGAGGCAATGATAACTGTGCACGTCAAGATCCTGCCACTATTCCACGTCCGGCAAAGTCTTGTGGACAGGCATACAACCCAGCAACCGAAACCTGCGGCTGTGCAGTTAATACGCCGTTCGTTCCACCGCAACCGGGAGCGCTGTGTTGTGGGTGGGCAGATAATAGCTTATCTGGTTGTTCAGCAACTGCCCCGGCAAGTCCCAATACCCCACCGCCAACTGTTCTTCCAACCGCCCCAGCCATCGGCGAGTCTGGTGCAAGTGCTTATACATTCGACCAACTCAATCAAGCAATTTTCAATGGCCAGCCCAATGCAGACTTAACAACTCCCCGAGGAATAATTTCGCGCGCACTTCCCTATCTGTTCACCTTCTCGGGACTCATTTTGTTTACCATGATTATTTGGGGCGGTTTTGAAATGTTGGGCGGAGCTAGTAATCCGCAAAGTCAGGAAGCTGGAAAACATCGCATCACCAATGCGGTGGTTGGATTCTTATTGCTGTTTTGTTCCTATTTCCTGGCGCAACTTGTTGAGCTCATTTTGCGCGTGGATATCCTTTAAGTTAATTTTAATCCCACCTCTGTGCCTTGAATCTGGATTAAACCATCGACCATCAGAGCTTCAATTAAAGAGCCAAAGCGCACCCGATTATCTAGCTGATGCTCTGCGCGCATTTTTTCCTGTAGCTCTACCATCGGCAATGACCCTTGACGTAAATAGTCAATAATGCGCCCACGAAAATAGCGATCGGTTTCTTCAAAACGTTTTCCACGATCTTTTGTTGACGTCTTTTTTTTGACCGGATGCGCAACCAGCCACTCCGCATATGACAGAAAACCTGCAGCTTTTGCTTGTTGATTGGCGCAACAAAGTCTTGAAACTGGGCAGTCCGTACAACGCGGTGCTTTCGCGGTACAAATGGTGGATCCAAAATCCATTAAGCCCTGATGCCAGTCATCAGCATGCCCTAATGGCACGGATTGCTCTGCAAGTGCTGTTAGCGCTTTGGCAGGAAGAATGTCTACCCCAACCTGGGTGCGGGTCAACACACGTGCAACATTCACATCAATTACAGCGCCTTGCATTCCAAAGGCAAAAACTTGAACTGCAGACACCATATACGGACCAAACCCTGGTAATGATCGCAGTGTCTGCTCTTCCGAAGGAAAGTTTCCCTTGTGGGTAGTGGAAATTATCTTTGCAGTTTCCAAGAGATGCTTTGCCCGACGGTTATATCCTAATCCTTTCCAAGAAATGATCACCTCCGCAAGGGGAGTTGCAGCTAACGCATCCAAAGTGGGAAAACGCTCAAGAAAGGCGGCGTATTTGGGTAGCACCGTTTGCACTTGTGTTTGTTGCAACATCATTTCTGAAACGATCACTTTATATGGGTCACGGATAACGGATGAACCAACTCCCTGATTCTTCAACGGAACCAATTCTCTCCATGGCAATGGTCGCTTATTTTTTTGATACCAAGCTAACAAAAGTTGTTGCAATAAACGTAGTGGAAAAGAGGCCATGAAGTCTCGAGTATCCTATGCGACAGGCAGTTATGCAAGTGTATTCGCAGTACGAAGAATCTGACTCAATTCTAGTAGTCTAGGGACAGCAGTGGTACGAAGAAACCCTTCCCATTCTCTCGCGTCCAACTCCTCAATTTCTTGCCAGACGGCACGCCCTGCGGCAAATCCCTTACACCCCTGTCGTGCGGCAGTGGTTAAATAGTCCGTAAATGTCTCAAAAGCAGCACCTCTAGAAAGAAGTATCCAGTTTGGATGTAGTGATGAAACCTTCGCACACGCATCCTGACTACCGGGATACTGAATTTTTAAAATGTCACAAAATGGAGCCATGGTTTTACAGACTTCTAAATGGGTGGCAATCCACTGTTCATCCCCTTCTTTTTCCCACAACGGTGACTGCTCCAGCGGATAGAGCACCGGCTCGAGTAAAAACGGGACTTGGGCAAGTGAACACTCATTGGCTACCGACTCAATCAATTTGAGTTTGGCATCAGCGGTTGAAGATGTCGGGTTCACATAGACTAATAGTTTGGCACCCGCTGCATGTTTCTTCACTCCTGCTACTCCCCAGTCGGAGCGCAAGATCGTCATTGCATCTTTATCTGAGGAATACCCAGATTCTTCTAACGACAGAAACAAACCGCAGTTGGCTGCTTTATCATCCAGAGTCCGAATCCCATATTCAGGATCCGTGAGGACGGCAGACACATGTGGACTTAAGATCCGCATAAACAACTGCTTAATATGGAGAAATTTTTCGCGATCCAATTGATTGGATAAATCCAACTTCAAGGAAGTTGCCAGCGAGCCACGGTGATCAAAGGGAGCAATGGTAAACCAGCCATCGGATGTTTGAAAAGACGTTAAATTCATGCATTTCCTAATTTTGTCTTTACTAGTGAACTAATTGTTTTCCCATCGGCTCTTCCCTTAGTGTGTGAAACAACTTCTTTCATCACGGATCCAAATGAACGATCAGAAACATTTGCAATCACGTCATCCACAATTACCTCTAATTCTTGTGCGGACAGTTGGGCAGGAAGGAACGAACGAATAAAGACTAATTTTGCTTCTTCTTCTATGACTAATTGGTCACGTCCAGAATCTTTAAAAAGCTGCACCGCATCGGTGCGTTTCTTCACTTCTTTGGAAAGCACTTGAAGCTCTTCTTCCTCTGTCAATTCATGCTGTAGTGCGATTTCTGCATACTTTAATTCGGAGAGCAGGAAGCGCAGCGTTTCTAACTTCACACTGTCTCTAGCTTTCATTGCCTCTTTAAGTTGGGATTGGATTTTTTCCTTGATCATAGTCACTCTATCCTATCATAGTTCAATTTCGTGCATTCTTACGAAAACATTTTTAAAAAGTCGTGTAGACTGAATACAGATGTATCCATTAGGATTAGCAAAACACATCGTTTAATTTGGAGACATACTATGACCAAACGATTCCTCTTGCTGGCAATCACTAGCATCCTTCTTACCGCGTGTCGTGCTACAACGCCTTCGGTTCCAGAAACGACAGACTCTTCCCTGCGTTTTCAAGACACCCCAAGTTCACCGACACAAGAAACGGATTCCATGATTGGCACGACCACCATTTCGTTACTTCCCAACAATAACTCCGGAGTTTCGGGAACTGCAGTCTTAGAAGAACAAAATGGACGGGTAACGGTGACCATTTCACTTTCTGACATGCAAGCAGCTTCAGCACAAACTGCCAATATTTACATGGGAAGTTGTACAAAGCTTGGAGAAGTCAAATATCCTCTCACATCCCTGAGTAATGGCACTTCTGCAACTCAACTCGATGTCTCGATGGCTGCGCTTAAGGGCATGGGTCCACTTGCCGTAAGTGTTCAAAAATCCGCCTGTGCTGATTTGCCGACCTCACCAGCCACAGGGCCTGGATTAGCTACCCCTGCTCCGACTCCATTAATGTAGCCTCTCCATAGGGCATCTTCTATAAGCTCTGCTGATCAGTAGTCATGCGTACTTACGTTTATCCAAGCGTGAATTGCTTGGATTGTGTGCGTTTACTCAATGCGTTTGTCCCGCACAAGGATACATCTTTCCAACAGAGCTGGCACTCGGCGTGTTTGACTGCTTGACACCGTTTAGCAGTCATGATATTTTATTGCTAATTCGATAGTAAAAACACAATACAGATTGAGTTGATGCGTTAGATATAGAGAAGGCAGTTGGGGTAAACACTCACCGGGTTAATTACCCACCTTTATCGCAACTGTGCTCTCTGTATCTAGCATACAGAAATTACATACAGTATTCCCTATTGGGGAAAGGAGGACTATGTCCTATTTATTACCACGTTCTTTCTTCTCATTTCCTTCCCTTCCATCCATGATGGATGATGAAGACTGGGGAATGATGACCAACACTCCAAGTGGATTATCGGTTGCTGAAGATGATAAACATGTCTACGTCGAAGCTGCAGTCCCAGGAATTCAAGACAAAGATATCGATATTACTTTTGAGAAGGGCATGCTAAGGATTGTAGCCGAAGCAAAACAGGAAGAAAAAGAAGGAAAAAAGTTCTTTCGACGGTCTCAAAAATACTTCTCCTACCAACTTGCAGTTCCTGGAGACATTGACATTACCATTGAGCCCGAAACAGAGCTGGCTCACGGGTTAGTACATATCAGGTTTACCAAAGCTGCAAAAGCACAACCAAAGAAACTGACCGTTAAATCCACTGGTAAATAAGTGATTGAATTATTGGAGTAATGACGTACTCCCCGCACTACGCTAACGCTAAGTGCGGGGTTTCTTTTGCTCCGCTACTCATGCATATTCGGCGGTTACATCCATACTCTTATCTTTTTGGCCTTGCTTGTCCACATATTTTTGAATTTGTTCTTCATTGAGTCCGATCGTGCTGACAAAGTAGCCGACAGACCACATACTTCCATCTGGAAAAATACGTGCAATGAAGGGAAACTGTTTCTGCAGGTCAGCACTGGTGCTACTTTTGAGTTGTTGCACACAAAACGCAAGGCTATCTTTGGGAGGTATCTCAATGATCAGGTGCACATGGTCCTGATCGGTATTGATGCGGTGGAAATACCAAGTTGGAAACTTCCTCTGTACTTTGTGAAGACTTTTGATCAATGCTGTCTTCACATACTCCTTGAGTATTTTCCGTCGGTACTTGGTCCCCCACACAATGTGATATTGCACCTGATATACAGAATGATTGAGCTGCCGAATTCGCATGGCAACAGCTTAGCATGGCTCCGCCATGCTTTCGCTCATTCATCCGCGCATTCCTCGCTTCGCTCCAATGGAATGTCCTGCGCGGTTTTCTGCATGGAAAGCAATAAAAAAGCACATAGTATCTATGTGCTTTTTAGCATCTTAAGGATAGGCGGTTGTACAATATGTCCAGTGACTTAGTCGCGTGGAAATTTTTTAATAATAGCCTGTAGTAATGGCGCTGCTCCTTCGGTGATGCGCATTTCTACAAAAGTTGCACCAGCGTTATTGACTTGACTTCGTGCAATCCGATCTTGCGGGAAATTGACTGGAGCATAGACTATTAGTCTCTCGTCACCCACCGTTTTGAGTACGTATTCCCAATCAACTCCGACTAGTCCGGAAACAATCAGATGCGCAGTGCCATCAAGGACTGTCTTTGCTGCAATCTCTTCAGAGTCCGTACCTGAAAATACAATCTGTGGATCAAAATCATTGAAAGCTTTTGCTAACTGTTGAGCGATACCACCTTTTTTTAACATTACCACGTTCACAACTTCTGACATATTTACTCCTTTTTATGAACTTCACGATCTACTTACACAATGGCCAAAATAACTCTCTAGTTTTTACTACTCTCTTGATACTTTACTGCGAATAACAACAAGCAGATTTTCTATGCTTTCTCGAAATGCTTGTGGAACAAACGAAATTCCAGCTTTCTTCATGATATCGAGTTCTTCGTCAGTCACTTCTGTCGAGTACGCAATAAAACGGTCTATTCCAACTTGGCGGTACACATCTTCCCACGCAATACCAACAACTCCCGAGGCAATAAGTGAAGCATACCCCTTGTTTAAAGCATCCACAGCAAACTGTTCATCCGGCAGTGCAATAAATTGCAACTGTGGATCCTCGCCATTTAATGCACTCGCTAGATCATGCCCCAATCGCCCCCGCTTTAGAACACCTATACGTCTTTTTTCTGCCATAGTGTCTCCTAGAATATATCTGTGGTGGATCCTGGCAAACCAATTGTTAACAAGCAATACCATTTCATTTAATCTAGAGCGTGTGCTCAGAGCTTCACACGAACCAGTGAACCCATTTCAACGATCACAACACTTTGTAAGATCACCATCCCTTTGCTATACTCCACTCATGTATACCTACGCTCAAATCTTTGAAAACAAACAAAAAATTCTGGTGGTCACTGCCCACCCCGATGATTCAATCGTCTTTTTTGCATCTCTCATGCATCAGTTGGTAATCGACAAAAAAGACGTTTATGTCCTCTTAGTCACCAACGGGGCACGCGGAAGTAGAGAGAATACGATTTCTGAAACGGAGCTTGCTGCCATTCGTCTAGCTGAGGAAAAAGCAGCCCTTGGAGTAGTTGGGGTTCCGAACGATCACATTGTTTGTCTCGGACACGCCGATGGTGCGGTGGAAAGTAACTTGGCGTTAATCGGTGAGATTTCTTTTTACATTCGCAAATTCAAAGTCGATATGGTGTGTACGCATGAACCATCACTTCAATATTTGCCCACCTATAACAAGCAAGGATATTTTGTACAACATCGTGACCATCGCAAAGTAGGAGAAGCTGCAATTGATGCCGTCTATCCCTTTTCACGCGACCGATCCTTTTTCACAGATCATTACACGCAGGGAGTCACGGAGCACAGCGTCTATGATCTTCTCCTTACAGATGAGCGTAACTGTAATTTCGATTTTGATTGTACCCAGCTTCAAGATGTAAAACGGCGTGCCTTGGCAGAGCACAAAAGTCAGTTCGATGCAGATGGCGTTGAGGATATCTTGAATTCATTTAAGTTTGAAAATACCTTTTTAGAAAAATTTCATTACATTCATCTGAAATGGTAACCATTCGTCCGTATCAAACCAGCGATTACGACTCTCTAAAGCGTCTGTTACAAGAGGTCCATTTGTATGCGGATACTTGGGAATCACCAGAAAATCTTGAAAGCATGGTCGCCGCAAATCCCACGGCTATCTTAGTAGGCGTTGAAGGTTTAACTGTCGTCTCTTCTATTTTCTCCATTAACTATGGATCAAAAGTGGTCTTTCACTTTCGTTTGGCGGTGGCACCACAACGTCGCAATCAAGGACTGGCTTCGAAAATGATCGCAACAGCCGAACAGCATGCCCGAGAACAGGGTGCAATTGAGACATGTTTGTTTGCGGATGCAGAGAATGCCATGTTGCAACATTTTTATCCCAAACGCGGATTTGTCACTAGTGAGCACAACTACACGTGTTTTTGGAAAGAGTTAAAGGAGGACTCATTATTATGATCCGATTTGAAAAACTATCTACGGTCTTAATCTGGTCCGAGGACTTCCGCAAACTTGCGGATTGGTATCAATCCGTGTTCGGATTCAAGGTGATCGAAGAGCAGGATCATCCTCAAGATACGGGAGTTCTCTTTGAAATTGAACCGGGTGGTACATGGCTGTGGATCGGGCAACATAGTCAAGTTCACGGAAAGAATATGGATCCTGCACGGCATATGTTTAATCTTAATGTCGCTTCAGTCAGTGAGGCATTCGAGTATCTTAAAAGCAAAGAAGTTGAAGTGATTGCAGCTCCGTTTAAGGCATTTACATTTGAGAAGTATTTCGCCACCTTCGCGGATCTTGATGGTAACTACATTCAGATCATTGGTGGAGAGTAATGACGCACACGTTGCACCAGAACGATTAACCTAACACTTATTCCCGTGGAAATCGGCCTAAAATGTTCAAAATTACGGCGCTCATTCCCTCCGTCCCATTTAACACCACGTATGAAACACCGGCTGATTCCACTGCTGATCTCGTCTCAACATCGGAATAGGCGGAGTAGACAAGCATTCTATCTGGACCTACTTCATGAAGTAGTTTTCGCCAATTGATGTCTTGATATCCTGAAACAATAAAATCAGTTTGATCATTTTTGAAAGCTTGAATTGCTGCATCTTCGGTAGTTGTAGACGTAAAATCCATTCCCAAAGAGCCCCCAAGTGCCTGAAATAGTGCAGCTTGCATTGCTGCATATTCATTACTCTTGACCACCATTACTCTAATTCGTTCTGCCATAGTTAATCCCCCATTATTGGTTGGTATTATCAGTAGTGAATCCTTTTTTTTCAAGTGTGTGGCGAGTATCAAGAGGCAGATCAACACGATTCCCTCTTGACACTTCCTAAGAAACTTCGTACTTTGAATACAATCTGCTGCCCCAGAGATTATCCAAATAGTTTAGACGATTAGCCCGTTACGTCGGGCAAAAGGAAGGCATATGGCAGCTCCCAAAAAGCGAAAAGTTCGCACCTCTTCTGTTGTTGAGGAACAAGAAGAAATCACTACTCAACAATCCTTCATGGACTTGATTCGTCGGTATGAATCCGAGCTTTCGACGCTACTAGGGGTCTTTGTCGTGATTGCCTTAGCTGCAGCCCTGTTTTTCTTTATCCGTCGATCGTCATCACAAACAGCGCCTCAAATTAGTGAAATTGGTGACACCACGAGTACAGAAGACTTGATGGGGTCTCCACGCACCTATACCGTGCAATCCAATGATGGATTGTGGACAATTGCGCAAGAAGTCTATGGCGATGGATACAAGTGGACCGAAATTGCAAAAGCAAACAATTTAGAGTCCCCGTACACACTCACCCAAGGACAAGAATTGGTCATTCCAGATGTTACTGCGTCAGGAAGTGCGGTACCTAGTCCAACAGGATCCACGATTGCGGTGGCTTCTTCGACTCCGACGGGTACACCCAGTCCCACGCCAACAAGTGTAGCTACAGCAAGTCCCACTGCTACGCCTACCGCATCGCCAACTGCCAGTCCAACTCCAAGTGTTACTCCTACGGCATCACCAGCCCCGAGTGCAACACCGAGTTCATCTGCCGCACCTACACAAACCACTGGTGGAAGTTATACCGTGGCTAAAGGAGACTCACTCTGGAAGATTGCCGTAGCTCAGTACAATGACGGATACAAATGGGTAGAAATTTATAACGCAAACAAGTCAACCATTGGACAGAATCCAGGAATTATTGTCCCCGGACAAGTGCTAACTATGCCAGGGAAATAGTTGGAATCATATAGTTTGAAAAAGAGGAAAGGGGAGTTGCAGCTAGCGACTCCCCTTTTATTTGATAAAATTAATGCAACATGCGGGATTAGTACATCGGTAGTATGCATCCTTCCCAAGGATGAGAGGGGGGTTCGATTCCCCTATCCCGCTCCACAGTACATAGAGCAAAAATTTTTCCTTTTTCCTCAGGAACGAACTTCTCTTCGAGTTCAAGACTGACATTTTCAGAAATTACAAGAAACATTGTCTTGAAACTATATAACTTGACTTGAGGTGTATAGTATTTCTAGTAGCATGTAAGAGGTGTATCTATGGCATCATATACCGAAGCGCATCATTCCCATTTAAAAAAAGTAAATCAAAGATCGCGAAATAACCTTGACATTGCTCCAGGTGTGCCTCGTGGTGATCAAAATCGTCGTACTCCAGGTGAAAAATGGCTTTTTGACACAAATGTTGGAGATAAGGTTGAATCCGAAAGCAGAGTCGCCCGACTGGCTTCAAGTATTATTGATTCAATATCCATGACATATACCAGTGTGGTAGATCCTAGCACTGGTCTTAAACCTGCCTCATTTTTTAATAGTCCAGATATTTCTCGAGAAGTCCATGAGTCATCGACAAGATTTGGCAGACTATTGCAAAATTCCGATAGTATTGACAAACCTTTCAGCGATTTGAGCGAACCAGAAAAAGAGAAACTTCTAGAGCTTTACGAATTTCTATTTAGTGGTGACAATAAATTTTCACTCTATTCAATCTATCTAGAATTCATGCGACGCATGGACTTAAACGTTAATACGGACATGTTGATGATTGTTCGAGAGTAGTTGAGAGTACTCATAGACATTGTGAGAATTGCTTTTTTTAAAGCCTGACTGATACACCATTCCATACGAAGACAATCCACTTTTTGGGTGGGTAATTATCTTCAGGAAAATTCTAGTCTACTCTGTTAGAGCAAAGTACGTTTACCAACTCAGGACGCAAACTGACTCTGATTCCCGAATGATTATTGCTACGGTTACCTTCGCCCCGCCGGTTCTCTCCAGTTACTTCCGAATTGAGCCCTGAAGTACGTAATAAGATCCTCCCTATCCCATAGCTTTGCAGTAGGCTGATCTGCAACCGATCGTGATCGATGATAGGTAGTTCCATTGATAGTGATTGTTACTACACTTTCCGGAATCATGTTAAATACATCCTCTGCCATGGCTCCTTTAACGTACGCTGCAAGCTGAGGGTTTCAGTCATATGCACCTCCACGCAAGTTCACAATATCTGCAAAGTGAATGAACATATAGGCATTCTCTGCAGCATTAAACTCCGACAGCACCTTCACCTTTTGTCGTTCTAATTCTTCTCTGGATAACGGAGCAAGGGTATCTGACTTGGTTGCAACACCCAGTTTCTTTGCAAGTTCTTCTGCAATTCTTCCCAATGTTTCAAAAGGTTTTCCCATAGATAGGTTCTCCGTACCACTTGGTGATGACCTATAGTGTAACGCCTGTGAATCTCTGTGGTAATAAACGAGCCGTTCAGCTGACAAAATTCTCTTACATTGGTCTCAGTTTTGAGAGTCACGCTATCTGGTTCTTCTCAAGAATGATACAATCAATAGTTGTAATATACTAGTTCTCCATTAATGAATACATCCATAACAGCAGTGTACAAATCCACCCTGCGGCTCATGGGAACCTTGACGGCTGATGATACGTATTCAGCCATCGTACAAGAGGCCCAACGTCTGGCAGATGCGATGTATGGAAGTATCTTCCTGATGAAGCACGACAAACTTGTGCGTGTCTATTCTACTGTTCCAAAGGAATTGCAAATTGTTCCTCGAATGGAAGGGTACACGTACCAGTCGTTTAAGACAAAAAAAGCCGTAGTCGTGCCCGTTTCCAAAATGAAAAAGATTCATCCTGTGTACGGGAAGTCGCAAACGAAACGGATTGTGTTTATTCCCCTCTCCTATGAAAATTATGCGATCGGTGTGATTGCCCTTGATTCAAAGTACTCCAAACCAATCACTGCCAAGAGAATGCAAACATTGCAGTTATTCGGCTCACTAGCAAGTTTAAAGTTACGGAATATCTCACTGCTTTCAGATTTAAAGGAAGCCGTCTCCACGCGTGACTTATTCGTTTCAATGGCAAGTCATGAGCTCAAAACCCCGCTAACTGCAATTCTTGCCTACGTGGAACTCGTGAAAAAATGTGTGGAGAAAAATACCGTCCCAAACCCAGTCTGGATCAATTCGCTGTTATTGTCTTCAAAGCGCATGAGTCGCCTCATCAACGAGTTACTGCACATCAACCAAATTCGTTCTGGGAAAATGAATTACACCTTTAAGAATGTGCTGGTGACTGATTTAGTAACGATAGTTCTCAATGATTTCCAGATGTCGTATCCTACCCAGACGCTAGAAGTCAGCAACCTGATCTTAAATCCCAACCGGCATCTCGTTGCAGATCGTGACAAGTTGGTTCAAGTCTTTATTAATCTACTCAATAATGCGGCAAAATTTACAAATGATAAGAAAACGGTGCTCTTGAAAATTGAAGATGGGAAAGACTCCATTGTTTTTCATGTGATAGATCAGGGCAAGGGAATTGAATCGTCTGATTTAACCCATCTGTTTGAGGAATTTTATAAAGGGAAAGAAAATACAAAAGAAGGTTTAGGTTTAGGATTATTTATTAGCAACAAAATTGTGCAGGCACACCACGGAACGATCGCCATTGATTCAACCGTCGGTGTAGGAACCACTGTAACGGTAACTCTGCCAATTCATCAACTTTAAATGAGTTTTCCAGATTTCGAGCTGCCAAAGAGTAAGCAACTTCTCCGAGAGTTTGCGGAACGAACGAGCAGTAACTCCTCGGTTCGTCATGCTGCAAGTACGACCAATTTGGAAGCCTTTCAAGATTCGAATGGGCATTCAATCGGAATTGAGTTAATTCGTGATATCGCTCACAACGAAAAAACTGTTGTGACAGTTTTTGGACCACCAGGTTCTGGGAAAACAACCTGGACCACTGCACTTGCTGTGGCTGCCCGACAAATCTTGAGCATGTATGGAATTAATCTTCACATCGATTATGTCTATTACGATCGCACACATGCACTACAAGAATTAATACTCAAAAAGAAAGATTCAGAATTCAAAACCAAGGAAGACTGGGCAACGTCAGACCTGATGGTTGCACAAGTACAGCAATTTCTTAGTAGACAATACCCTCCAAACACCTCACACCTCATTCTTGTCGAGTTTGTCAATTTACAACGTAAGAATGAAGATCGTGGCGAGACGATAGTCCCCAGAGTCATGAGACTTCCAGGAGTCAACAGCCACCATGTTGCCTTTGTTCCCAATCCCGTGATTCAAGAAATTACTAAAAGACAACGTGCAACAATCTCAACCATGGGATCGGTTCGTAGTATTGACCTTTTTCATCTTATGATGAAGGAAATTGGTCTTGATTTGAACTATTCAATTCGCGCTGATAATTTGAGTGAAAAGCAAGAACAGTTGAAAGCAATCGTCTCAAAAATGGGTAATGCGCAAGCCATTGCTTCGCTTACAGAGCTGCTTGAACAAGAAACCAGATACTTTATTTATCATTCGAATCAGTTGCCATCCATACAAATTGCACGCATTCGTTATCAACGTGAAAAAATGATCAAAACTCTACCTGCTGAGGTCTCAAAAGACGCAGAGAAAAGGATTCAGATTTCAAACATAATGTTGTATTGGTTACATCTATTCGTAGTGTGGAATGTCCCAAAAGAGCGAGCTCATGTGCTCATTGGAAATACGCTAGCACAAGCACTCATCCCCAGTCTTCTTGAGGAAATCGGACCTCTCTACGCAACGGACACGTAATCTTCCTTGCTGCAATGCATCGCAGTAGGACGTATCCCTTGCGCTACCCCTGTACTGTCCATTTCTCAGTTTGTATGATAGAGAAGTGAATCCATTCAACTGTACACACCAAGAGCTTAAAGCAAAAGCGACAACGATCCGCAAAGATATTATCAGCATGCTTGCCAAAGCTGGATCTGGTCACAGTGCGGGGGCCCTTGGGATGGCGGATGTCTTTTCCGTTCTCTACTTTTCACTGCTTAATCATGACCCCAGTAATCCAGCCTGGAATGAACGAGATCGACTGATTTTGTCGTGTGGGCATATCTGTCCTGTGCTCTACGCGAGCCTCGCGGAATCTGGGTACTTTTCTGTTAAAGAGTTAGAAACGCAGCGCCAGTTTGGTTCGCGCCTTCAGGGTCATCCAAGTAGACTAGATTGTCCAGGGGTTGAAACAAGCAGTGGTCCCCTAGGGCAAGGGTTTTCTCAGGCAATCGGAATGGCGTTAGCCTTGCGATTAGAGAACAACCCAGCCCATGTGTACTGTATCTTGAGTGATGGGGAACATAACGAGGGACAAGTTTTTGAAGCAATGCTCTTCGCTTCAAAGTACCACCTCTTCAACTTGACCGTAATTATTGATCGCAATGACATCCAAATCAGCGGAACAACACAAACCATCATGCCGTTAGAACCTCTCTGTGAAAAGTATGAAAGCTTTAATTGGCATGTCATTGAAGTGGATGGACATTCGATTGCGGAGATTGAGTCTGCTTGTATCGCCGCAAAAGCGATTCATGAAAAACCAACCTGCATCATCGCCCACACCATTCCAGGAAAAGGGGTGTCCTTTATGGAACAGGACTACACTTGGCATGGGAAACCTCCCAATCCCGCACAAGCAGCGCAAGCGTTACAAGAACTTTCAACTCAAGGAATGGCATGACATCGCATTGGAACACCATCGAGAACCCATTAGACATTAAAAAAGAAGCAACCCGCGATGGATTTGGTCGAGCCCTTCTGCGGCTAGGCAAGCAACAGCAAAACATTGTGGTGCTCACCGCGGATCTTTCGGAGTCACTCCGTGTTCAAGAGTTTGCAACCGAGTTTCCGAGTCGATTTATTGAATGTGGGGTTGCAGAACAAAACATGCTAGGAATTGCGGCAGGACTGGCATTGTGTGGCAAAGTCCCCTTTGTCTGCTCCTATGCAGTCTTTAGTCCAGGTCGCAACTGGGACCAGTTACGCGTGAGCGTGGCGTACTCCAATGCGAATGTGAAAATTGTTGGGGGACATGCGGGTCTTTCTGTCGGTCCTGACGGTGCCACACACCAAGCGTTGGAAGATTTGGCGATCACCCAAGTCCTCCCCAATATGACCGTTCTCTCCCCTGCGGATAGTCTACAGACGGAAGAAGCAGTAAACGCTGCCGCCTCCCATGTCGGTCCCGTCTACCTTCGCATCGCCCGAGAACCAACTCCCATTCTCTCTACACCTACGACCCCGTTTAAGCTCGGAAAAGTCCAAGAAGTTGCAACAGGTGAACACGTAACTTTGGTGTCTACGGGTCCCCTTCTCTATGACGTGTTGCTTGCCCGACAGCACCTGCTAAATCAAGGAATTCAGGCGCAGGTCCTCAATGTGCATACGCTCAAACCGTTTGATGTCCAGGGCTTATTGTCCCACTGTCAAAAAACCGGTTGTGTGGTGACAATTGAAGATCATCAGGTAATTGGAGGACTAGGAAGTACGGTAGCACAGACGCTAGCCAGCCATTTACCACTTCCCATGGAGTTTGTCGGTGTGCAGGATCAATTCGGCCAATCGGGAACCCCAAAGCAACTCTATGAACACTACGGAATCACGGCGCGCCACATTGCGCTGGCGGCTAGAAAAGTGCTGTCTAAAAAAAATAGCAGTTCTCTAGTACAATACTAGCTTGAAGAGCCTTGCCAACGTAGCTCAGCTGGTAGAGCAGCGGTATCGTAAACCGCAGGTCGTCGGTTCGATCCCGACCGTTGGCTCCAAGAGATGTTGTCTACTACTTGATCGAGTAGAAAGATTAGTCGATACTACTAGCCATGCCCCACTCCAGACTGCAATCACATGAACAAAAAATACTGCTTCGTCAAACGCTGATCTTTTTTGGAAGCGGCATAGGCTTGATTGTTGCCTTTCTCTTCCTAATTCTGCCTGGATTTATTCGCGTGATGGCGCTTCGCAACCTAGGCTACAAAGCAGCGACCAGTGAGAATACAATTCTGCCTTCTCGTCCGACTCTAGAGCAGCCCTTTGATGCGACCTCGAGCGCATCCTTAGCTCTAGCAGGAAGTGCACAACCCAATTCCAAAGTCATCTTGCTTCAAAATGGAGTACCAGGACCAGAGACTCGTTCGGATGACGCAGGCTCGTTTACTTTTGATGCGGTCACGTTAGAGTCAGGTGACAATACCTTTACCGCCGTGGTTGAAAATGAGCAAAGTGTTCGAAGCAACCCTTCCGGAGAACTCCACATTTCCTTTGTCAAAGATGCACCAAAGCTGGAGATTGAATCACCTACCGAGAATCAAGATGTGACCAAGCGACGGGATAATCCCATCACCGTCAAAGGGAAAACGGATGCGGGAAACAAAGTCTATATTAATGATCGCATCCTATTTGTCGCCAATAATGGCGCATTCTCTGGAGCCGTTCAGTTATCAGAAGGCGATAACACCATTGTCATCAAAGCCATCAACGCTGCACTCATTGAGACTGTTGAGGAGCGGCATGTACGCTTCGTGCCATAATCCAGGCAAGCAGAATGAGAATGAAGGGGTGAAAGAGCGTATTGGAAAAGAGTGAATGAACAAGCACCATTGAAATGACTATTGCAAACTCACTCGTTAATCCCACACGCAAGATCATTGCCCCAATCAGTAGTCCGATAAGAACAACTCCAATCAGTCCTAACGACGAGTAGACAAACAGAACTGAATTCTCTGGGGCTGAGGAGTGGTTCGGGACCTGTATACCGTCTTTGACTTGCGTTGGTTGTTCCACTTTCTTTGCGTACCAACCATTGCCAATTAGCCAGCTGAAACCTGACTTCGATTGCAGCGCCACTGCGTTACTCTCAATTCTAGCGACCACACTAGCCGTTCGTTCCAATTTCACACCTTCTCCTCCCGGTCGTGGCAAGAAGAGTAACAAACTTACAAAGACGGGTAGCACGAAGAGAATTTTCCACTGTCGGAAAATAAAAAATAACAAGAAAATTCCCGTGGCAAACGCCAGATACGAGGCTCGGGAATACGTGAGCAATAATCCCATCACATGCAGCACGATAAAGCAGATCTCAACGTTCGATATTTTCTTATAGAGTGCAGTTCGCAAATGCAACAGTGCAGCAATTGCCAAAATGATGCCGGTAAAACCAGGATCAAATAAGGTAGAAATTAACCGAAAATAATGATCGTCCCACCCCATCAACACCAGTGAACGGGTGTCTGGAAATAGAAAGTATTGTACAAATCCCAACACCGAGACAGCAAAAAATGCTGCAAAAATCGTCCGCGAAAAATAGTGTAACGACAGTCGATGGGTTTTTATCAACATGCTTAGCGCCCACGCAAACCCCGTCAGAACACAAAGTCGACCGAGGTACAACGTTCCCGTGAGCGCTCCAGTTGGATCAGATCCGAAGTGAATACTGATGTTGAGCACAATCCAACTCACGCTTGAAATCCACAGCACACCAATTGTAGTTGAAAAACTTTTTAGTAGTGCGTCGCGCCATTTCCAAGCGGTGATCGTAACGAGTACGAAAAGTACAAAGTCATGCCCATACAAGGCTCTGCCCTGATCAAGCTCGATACGCTCAAACTGTCCAAATACCCATAACCCGATACTTAACAAAACCCCAATGCGAAAAAAGGAGGAAAGAGACGAATGGTGGATGGGTTTACTTACCGCTTTCGTAGAATCTCCAGAATCTGAATACGAACCCATAAGGAATGCATACTCATCATATAGCTCATGACAAATCCGGGAAAGCCATCTCGAAACCCAGCCTTCACAACATAGGTATACCCAAACTTTAGCGGTGGAAAGAGCACTAGTTCGATCATCGTTTTGAGCCAAAGAAATGGAGACTTCTTCGTTGTTCGGCTTTCTGCTTCGATTCTGGTGTACCCAATGATTTTGTCAAAAAACGAGGTAATGGAAGTGTGCGAACGATGCAGTAAGATGCCGGAAAGACTTTCGACCCTCCCTTCCACTTTCCATACCTCATGCACGTTGCGCTTCCAAGTCCCCGAATGTGTTCGTGCTAGTCGCAACAACCAAGTTGACCCTGTTTCGCCATACTTCAGATGCCTACCCAAAAAGATATCGTCGCGTTGCAGCAAAGCTCCTGCCGTCGTTGGCGGAGCGACTGCGATAAACGCTTCAATAGATTCTTGTAGCGCACTGCTCACCACTTCATCAGAATCGACAAAGAGTGTCCATTGCGTCGTAACTGCTGCCAATGCCTGGTTCCGTTTCGTAGAAAAACTTGACGTTGCAGTCAGCGGAAGTATTTTTGCCTTGTGACGTTTGGCAATATCTAGTGTGGTATCACTCGATCCATCATCGGCCACAATGATCGTGTCTGCAAACGACAGACTATCCAAACAGGCAGATAGGGTTTTTTCACTATTCTTCGATAGGACAACGGCAGTCAGGGAAAATGGTGTACTCATGATTTCTTTGCATTCCGTGTAATGGCTAAATACAACACCACGGGCTGGAGTAAGATTTTTGCTAGTAATACACCCTGTGCTGCCCCGACTAAACCTAGTCGATGACTTAAAGCCCAGACTGAAATGAGCATCAGGACTAACCCAATTGCATACATGGAAACCAAACTCTTTAATTGATCACGTACCAAAAAGAGCGGATTGATGAGGCCATTCATTCCGGTAAACCAAGCGGATATCGAGAGGTAAAAGACTAACGGAAGCATGGGACGCCACTTCTCCTTCAGATAAAAAATGATGAAATTTTGCACTTGTGGAACATTTAATAGAATCACCGGAATGAGCATCAATAGGGCTGCCGGGATAACGGTACTCAAGACTGCTTTCTGCAAGCGTTTGGAGTCACCGGAGATTCGACTATAGATGGGAAGTAATACCTGCGCAAAGGCGGTCCCAATTTCTGCAACGGTAGCTCGGGTGAGATTGAAGGCAGTCTGATAATAACCTAGACTTGTGGGACCCAACACACGACCGACAATGACGTTGTCAAAGTTTTGTTCGGCATACGCCAGAATTCCAGCGAAATTCATCCACTTCCCTGGATTTACAATTTCATGAAAGACTTTCTTTTTAAATTCAAATTTTGGCCAAGGTCGAATAAATGCAAATGAGAATAACACTTCACACAGTGCCGCTAAAATCATTCCCCAAATCAAACTTTGGGCGGTATGAAATCTGGAAACGAGCACGATTGCGGCAATAGAATCTACCAAGAGTAACGATAGACGTAGGAGGGCTTCTTTATGATATTGCAGATCCTTTTGAAACCGAATGATGGAAGGATTAATAAATCCACGAATAACGGGAATTACACTCACAAGAAGAAGTAACCCAAATAGGCCTTGATCTCTGAAAAACGTTGGCAGAATGAAAGAGAGAAGGAGAATAACTGCAGAGATGAGGACACCACGAACAACAGCAACTAAATAGGCGGTATTGATGTAATAGGACAGCGGCCGAGAGTCACGAACGATGATGATGTTGATACCCGTTTCGGTGACCATCTCCAAGAGTCCAAGGGCAAGGACAGCTAAGCCAAACAGTCCTACTTCACGTGGAGAAAGATAGCGATAGGAAATAAAGACCTTGGCAAATAAGATTGCCTTCGAGAGAAATCGAACTCCTCCGATCCAGCCAATACCTTTGATGAAGTCACGCGAATACCCCATGGTTGGATTGTACCTCGTTTTCTTAAAGGTATTCTAGAAGAGAATGAAAGCTACAGCCGTAGAGACGAGTGCCCAACTAAGGAATACCTCTCGGCTTGTTTAGTGCCGACGAACTGAACGATTAATTGACTCTTGGGGATCGTAGCTAAATTCTTTAAACCATTTCAGTCGTGCGAGTATTTCAGTGACAACGTTGACTCTAGAGGCAGGGACCTCGAATGTGATGAGGTTTCCATTATTAGATGTGATCGATTCAATAATAGACTCACTTTCATCACCATGCCCATCAAAGTGCAAAAAAAGATTCTCAACGATCTTATGAATATCAATTTCCTCAGTAGCTCGTGTATAAACCAAGTACGAAGTTTGTTCCATAATGTTCTTCCTTTAAATTTATACTAGTGTCGTTATGTCCTTGACGGTCTTCCTGCATCCGTTAAAGCCTGGTTAAATGTAATCGCCTTAAGGTGCGAAAGTAACTCGATCACACTGTAGACATTGGCTACTTCGACCTCAACATACAAACACCTGACAGACTGATCGACAGTATCCTGCGTTGGTTGATGATCAATTACCGTAATTTTTTCAATCTGGGGAGATTTTCCATTTCGATCCAAATCTAGCGTACACATCGCGGAAATCAGCAATCCAACGTCTGCTAACTTTTCACCGACTGTGAAAACTAGTTCCTTCTTTTCTCTTAACATACATACCTCTTTAAAACCTAACTTCCATACAATGCCATTACTTTATCAGATCTTTTCAAGACATCAAGTAACTCTTGTGGCTTGATCTTCTCCTTTCCTTTTCATTATTCCCAGAAAAGATCCCAACATCACCTGTAGATCAGATAAGAGTTGGAGGACTGGTAAGTTGATAAGACTTTGCCAATACGGCGCATATCGATAGTTTTTCTGTATGGCATAGACTATGTACAACAAAAGTGAAGCCAAGTAGGCGGCGTTCAAGATGGGAGACTGGAACACCACTGGAAGAAAAAACATCCAGGCTGCATACCGAAGATAGATCAGAGCCACTTTTGGCCGAAAGGTGAGACTATATCCGTCTCCATAGGCATGTTCATAAATCATTCGCGAAAAAGATTGCAGTGACGAGCGTGGGCGCCAATAGACAATAGCCGTCGGTTGGACCGCAATGGGAATCTGTAGCTCTACAATTTTTCGAGCAAAGGCGTAGTCTTCAGCATACCGAAAGCGTTCTGAAAACCGACCAACCGTAGAGAAGACTTTTTTGGTAATCCCCATGCTTCGAGTGGCTGGAAGGAAATTCGTTACATCTAGATGATCTGGCATGACCAAGGCATAGGGAACAATTGCCGCTTCCAGTTTTGTTTCAGGACAACCTTGATAAAAACCAGCGACAACATCTGCATGAGAAAACCCAGCTTTCATTTCTTTGACCCAGTCAGGATCCAGCACACAACCTGCATCGGTAATTAGAATATGCTCATAGGTTGCGTGATCTATCGCTGTATTTCGTCCCACAGCCCGATTGGCGGACTCTGGCAGTGATACAACCTGAATGGGGAGTTTTCTCTTCTGTTTAGAAATAAGCGAGACTGTCTGATCAGTGGATCCTGCATCCGCAATAATAATCTCATCAGGAGGGTTTGATTGATTTCGAATGGAATCAAGCAACGACACAATTGTTGCTTCCTCATTTTTGGTGGTAATGATTAAAGAGACTTTCATGGGTTGTGTTTCCAAAGAACAAGGTAGTCATCAAATTGTTTTTCCCAGGTTTGGTCTTTTGCCCATTGGTATGCAGTTTCTACCATCGTGTGTTGTACAGTTTCTGAGAGATTGAGTACCTTTTTAAACTCATTTGCTGATTGGAGAATGACCATCTGGTAAGCCATGGGATGACAATTCAAATAGTCCATCTTTAGCGGATCACTGGCAACAGCAACGACTAGTGTTTTTGATTGCATTGCTTCAAGGATGGATAGATACGAAGAAGCAAAAGCAAATTCATACTGTGAAAACACGCTACAGGCGTTTAACACCATTCCTTGATAGGAGATAGTACTTCCTGCGGATGAGAGTAGAGATTCCAGTGGTCCTTGGCCGTAGACATCAAGCGTCATTTTGTTATGCTGCTTTGCAATCGCAAGATACGTTTCAATGCCGGTGTCTTTTTCTAGCCTACCGACAAATACTGCACTAAAGTCTTTTCGCTTTGTAGAATGCTGTAAAAACCCCTGACAATTTGCCGCACCATACGAAATCATGGTTGGTTGTGTTCCATACCATTTTTCAATGAAGCTACCGATACAAAGATTTCCATTTGTAAATCTAGCCGCTAGTTGCCGTGCATGCTTGGCTTTCTTTGTGGGTAGCCTCCCTGCTTCAAATCCATGAAAGGTAATGGTCGTTCTCTTCCAGAACAACAGGATACGGAGTGGCCAGTACCAATAGAAGACATCATGGATATGAATAACGTCAGCTCGAAGAAAGGTTGGAAGGTTCCAGAGTAGCCATCCCCAGACCTCATCGCGCTCAACTAATCCATCACGCACATTGGGAGGAATGGATGGAAGCATGTGTAGAATGCGACTGAGCAAGCGCGAATGCAGTTGATTCGGTTTTCGATGGATACGAATTCCTTCATCAATTTGAAATGTAGGTAGCTCAGAGTCATGTTTGAGTGTAAATGCGTCGACTGAGTGACCTTTTGAAATTGCAACTTTGGAAATTTCTTTGATGTGCTTCTCCACCCCACCGATGTGCGGCCAATATAGTCTTGATAGCATGACAATACGCATATCTAGGGCTTCTCTGCTAGAACCATTAAATCACTCTCACCGAACAGTGTGGTTAAATAATCATCAAATTTATGGAATAAGGGTACGAGTGGACCTTTTATTGGTCTAATTAAAATACCTAAATGTTTTATAGTGAATAATGAATTTCGAAGCACGCTTTCGTTATTACTTTGATTCAATATTCGAAATCCATGATGTTGAAGCTTATGAATTAAGTCTTCCATTTTATATCTACGTAAGTGACCAACCTCACGATCAAAATTTCTTAATAGACCAATTTTAAACAAGGGAGCATTCAGTGATGGCGTGGACAACAATAGTTTCCCATTATGATTAAGTAGAGAAAAGATTGTCTCTAGCATTTTGTCATCATTTTCGAGATGTTCTATAACTTCAGTACATACAATCAAATCATATTTAGTATTTAATTTAACTTTCTGTACATCACCTTCTGAAAATTTAACCTTTTTCAAGCCAGACTTATCAAGGTAGATCTTGGCAATTTGGATTGCTCTCGATGAAACATCAATTCCTGTAACAGAAAACCCCTTACTCGCTAAATAAAAGGCAAGAGTTCCTACTCCACATCCAATATCAAGTATTTTTGAGTTTTCTTTCATGCCTGAAAGTACTTTTTTTAACTCACGGATATGAAAAAAGTATGTGAAATTATTGTCCTGTATAACAGAATAGAATTCAGAATTCTTATGATGATATCTGTTATAAAAATCTTTTTTGGATTGCATATTGACAGTTCTTACAAATGATATTTACTTTAGTAATTGATGAATAAATCACATCGTTTTATTACACTAATTGTAACTTCGATCATAACATCTCGACTACTTATTTCTAATGCAGATGCTTCAACAGTAATTTTTTCTGATAATTTTGATGACGGAGATCTATCCGGGTGGACGGTTCAAAGAAATAGTCAATGGAACGATGTCAGCTTAAAGTGTAAAAATAATCTTTCAGAGGCATTCTGGGAAGTTAAAAATAATCAGCTAGGAATTAAGATTCAAAATAGTCCGGCATGCGTCACTGAAATTACACCAGATCAATGGGACATGAGTATTAAAAATTATGTAATCGAGCTCGACATGAATTTTGTTTCGGGAACTGACAAAAATTTGGCATTTAGATATAGTTCCCCAAACCAATGGTATGACCTGAAGTTTGATTCCACTAATAATACTGCTTCTTATCAGGAAATCCCAAGCAGCGGAAGCATTCAGTCTGTACCATTCTTACTACCAAATGGTCACACTTATCACATTAAAGTGAGTGTTAAATCTGGTGACATAACCACCTGGATTGATAATACTGAAGTTCTTTCTGCAAAATATGACCCTACGTCAGAATTTAGTCCTGGTGGGAAATTGGCTCTTCAGGCAAGTGTAGGAATTGATCCAAGTAGCGAAGTCTACTTCGACAACATTGTCGTTACGTCTATTGATCCCTCACCTACAGTAATCCCTACTCCCACACCACTTCCGACAGCAACACCAGAGCCTACACCCGTCGTCACCCCGACTCCAGTAGCTACACCAACTCCAGAACCTACCGTTGTCCCTACTCCTACCCCAACACCGGTTCCAACTGCTACTCCAAATCAATTTATCTACTTTTCTCAGAAAGATCCAGCATGGGGAACAAAACAATTTGATAGTGCGAAAAGCTGGGCATCCAACGGGAAATATTTGTTTGAAGATTGGGGATGTGCAGTAACCAGTGCAGCGATGATTCTACGTCACCATGGAATTTTGCAGTTACCCAATGGACAAGGAACCACACCAGGAAGCCTGCATGACTGGTTGATTACCCAAAAAACTGGGTTCATTAATGGCGGAAATTTAAACTGGGAAAAAATTGCTGATGCCTCACGTCTAATGCATCTTACCCATCCGTTGTGGCCAAAATTGGAATACAAACGAGCGGACACCACAGACATGGATGAGTTAGCCGGACAATTGACTACGGGAAAGCCAACAATTCTCAAAGAGCCAGGGCATTTTATCGTCGCTCATACCTATAATGACGTGGACAACATCGATATTGCCGATCCCTACTATGCCTCAAAAACAAAATTGTCAGATTACTCAGGGACCTTCCTGTCTCTTCGAAAATTCACACCATCCTTTACGGACCTCAGTTACATCATGTTTTATGGGGATGAGAACATCACTCCAACATTGTTAAAGAAGGATGGGAATACCTATCAGCCGGTTACCGATGCCTCGGTATTTATTGAAGATCAGCTCATTGATCCAGAAGATGGTTCTCCTTCGGGAGCTGGAAATACATCCAGTATGGAATATGCCAAACCTTCTGATGGAAACTACCGACTAAGCTTGCAGCGAAAAACACCAGGGATCAGCAGCTATACCCTGTTAATCTATGACAAAAATGCAAATGAAAAAGTTCGTAAGGAACAACTATTCTTCGGTACAACTCCGGTTACCATCGACATCACGTTCTCAAATGGAGATATCACCCGTTCAAAGATCCATCGCCCTCTATCTTTTGCTGATCTCAAGCGGTATCTGCATCTACTAAAAATCCATAAAAAATATCGGCTCGGATATCAGGGACAGGATCTCTCGGCCATGCTCTCACTGTGTGAGTCGTTTTATAAACACCATCCGCGACTTTCTAAACAACTCTATGATATTTTCCAACATAGTTTTCATCAGCGCAAAGCATTCATGGATGCCGAGACCGCTCAGACAATCGAAGTAGACTTAAAACTCGCTCGATCGCAGCTGTTTCCCTAACTAATCATCCGATATCCTGTCACAACCGGTATAATACAGAGATGTTTTCATGGTCTTCTCTTCAAAAGCCCGTTGTCGGACTCTCAGCCATCGATGGCGTCAGTGATGCCGCAATGCGACAGATCACCGCACTCTACGGAGAACCCGATTTTTTGGTGACGGAGTTTACCAGTGCCGATGGGGTTGTGCATGGAGTACGACGTTTGCTTCGCGATTTATACTACACTCCAAAACAACGACCAATCATCGCTCAGATCTTTGGTGTCTCACCCGACAAATTCTATCGTTGTGCAGTCATCTGTTGTTTCTTAGGGTTTGATGGGATTGATATCAACATGGGTTGTCCTGCAGACTCTATTGCAAAAAAAGGCGGTGGTGCAACCTTAATTAACAATCCACCACTCGCAAAAGAAATCATCAACGCCGTAAAAAAAGGTGTAGAGGACTTCACTAATGGAATCGAGTTAAACGCACTTGGACTACCAGAAGAATTTGTTGAGACACTGAAGACGCGCATCCAGCATCATCAGGATGCTGACCCAAATAGGAGTTGGGAACGAACGACCAAACCTGTGTCGGTCAAAACCCGGATTGGATACGAAAAAGCTGTAACCACAGAATGGGTATCGCACTTATTAGAAGCGCAACCTGCTCTCATCACCCTGCATGGAAGAACCTTAGAACAACACTACGGCGGCATGGCCAACTGGGAAGAGATTGCCAAAGGCGCACAACTTGCGCACCAAACAGATACACTTCTTTTTGGGAATGGTGACCTTGATAGTCCAGAATCCATTGTCAGCCATATCAAAGACTATGGTGTGGATGGCGCTTGGATTGCCAGAGCGGCCATGGGAAATCCGTGGATCTTTGCACAGTACAACGACTATGTCGCAACGGGTTCCTGTCAGGAGCCGACCACACAAGAACGTTTTACGGTCGCCATTGAGCATGCGACGTTTTTTGAAAAGCTAAATTCTACCGTTTTTTCTCAGGATCCCTATTTATTCTTAAACATGCGCAAGCACTTGGGATGGTATGTGAAATCTTTTCCCAATGCCTCTGAAGTCCGTGCAAAGTTATTTCAAACAAATACCGCTGCTGAAGTACAAATGCTTCTTGAATCTGTAGTGTGATATTAATCACAGTCTCGTTATTTTCCTAGAGATATAATCGTTATTCCTATACTATGGGTCTTGCGCTCGTTAGTGGCGCAGAATTGTGTATGGCTACCACACGTGAAAAATCAGCTCGAGCAGATATATTACGCGCTGCGCTTCTTGCTAAAGCAAGACAGTGTATCGAATTTAATCATCAAGTCACAAATAGAGTGAACCAAATTTTTGGTGGAAAACTCTTTGCTGACGAGTTGGAAAAACTTAGTTCTAGCATATCAGCCTTACTCATGAATGGAGACCGGCAAGGGGATCAAGTAGCTCGCTCTACTGAAAAGCAACGAGATGCTGCTCTGGCTATTCTGGATGATCCAAGATTAATGGAAGTGCTTAAAACTAGACCAACTACTATGTGGGAAGAAATAATAATTGAAAAGATGGCAGCGGCTCAGCTTAGGATACTACAAGCGTCGTCAACTACCAGCGAACGAGATTGAGTTAGTCCCCAATTTTCCAATTAGGTCGACGATCGAGATCCTCACCCATTACTGCTTCTCTAGGATTTAAATAGGCTGCAATCCCAATCATGGCTGCATTATCCGTACATAGTTTTCTTGAAGGTGGAAACTTAATAGCCAACTTATTCTTTCGAGCAAGCTTTCGCAGCTCCTGTCGAATATGCATATTGGCTGCTACGCCGCCACCAATCAATAGTGCTTTGACTGGATGAGAAGAGCAGGCAAATTGCAGTTTTTCAATTAAATGCGTCGTGGCGGAAACTTGAAAGGCATACGCAATATCAGCAATGGTTTCTTTGCGAAGTTGATCCGATTCTTTAAGCGGTTCAATCATTCGCAGTGCCGCTGTTTTTAGACCAGAGTAACTCGTATCGGCACTCTTTACCTGCCGCATAGGAACGGGAAACACAAACTTTGCCGGCGTACCTTTTTTTGCCATCCATTCGACCATCTTTCCTCCAGGGTACCCTAAAAGCAACATGCGTCCCACTTTATCAAAACACTCGCCAATGGCATCATCTTGAGTTTGACCGACGATCTCATACTCTCCAAACTTGGTTACCAGGACAAACTGGGTGTGACCGCCTGAAATAAGTACTCCTAGTGCCGGAAAGAACTTCTCCACATGCGATCGCAATAGCGTGTGTTTACGTAAGCTTGATTGCGCTACCCAAGAAAAGAGGTGCCCTTCCATGTGATTGACAGCCAAGAGTTTCTTTTGATGCAGCGTTGCCAGTTCCTGTGCTTTGGCAATGCCAACTTCCAGGGCAACTGCTAATCCAGGTCCTTTGGTCACAGCAATGGCATCAACGGAATTCCAGGTGCACTTGGCACGTTTTAGGGCTAGTGCGATTACCTTGTCCAGATTGTCCTGATGATGGAGCCGAGCTAAACTCGGGACAACGCCTCCCCACTGGGCATGGAGAGACTGATCGGTGGAAAGCACATTCGACAAAATCGTCGTTGCTTTCGTGATCGCTACCGCAGTGTCATCAAAACTGGTATCGATTGCTAGGATTGTCATAGGGTGGAGAAGATAATTCGACGCTCGTTTTCCTTCTCTATCGATTCAATGTGAATTGTGATGAGCTGTATCAGTTGGATTTTCTCCAGTTCCGCAGAAAAACGTTCAGACCATTCCAAGGCAATCACGGCATTCTGTTGCAGATAGCGTTGGAAGCCGATTTCCTCCAGTTCTGGTACCGTCTGAATTCTCCAGGCATCGATGTGGGCAAACAACACTGTTGTCTCTTCGTTTATAAAGCTAAATTCGTGCGCAAAGGTATAGGTTGGTGAGGTAATCATGTCGTCGATCCCAAGTCCTTTAGCTAGTCCTTTGATGGCATGGGTCTTTCCTGCTCCCATCTCTCCTTGAAATGCGAATAGAACTGGCGTGTATCCGTAGTAGGAGCGATAGCGTTTTGCAACCTGCGCAAAAACTGACATTGTCTCCTCGGCTGATTTCGTAAGTAAAGTTTCAGACTTTGAAAAGGCGATTGAGCCCGCACGGAGGACGACAATATCGTCCAGGGTTGTATCGATGACCGTCGATGGCTCATTGGGAGGAAGCGTGCCGGCATCAATTATCAAATCAATCAAGGCTTGCTGCTCAGCGGTAGTGTGATCGAGCACATCTCGAATGGTATATGGTCGTTTTTGATTGGAGGCGTTCGCACCCGTCGCACTAATGCCACGTCCAAATGAGGAAAGAAGTGACAAGATGAGTGGGAAGTCTGGGATTCGAATCCCCACTTTTCCTTCACTAGAAGCTACCCCTCTTGGCAGCTTTTGGACTCCTGTTGAGACAACCGTGACAGGACCAGGGAGGAAGGTGTCATAGACACGATTGGCTTCGGCATTCAGTGAGACATAGAGTCTAGCCATTTCTTTGGAGGAAACCGCAACGGATATGGGTTTTTGATTCCGCTTGCCTTTATAGCGAAAAAGCTTTTCGACTGCTTCGGGGTTCTCAATATCTACACCAACACCATAGGTCGTTTCCGTGGGATAAATCACGAGTCCCCCGCTCGAGAGCACGGATATCGCCTGCGCAATGACTTCATCCTGATTCTGGTTGGTAACTTGAATACGTTGCATAGGGAAATGGGACACTTACGAACAAGTTGTTTCTGAATATTGAGTTACACATTCGGAAGACTTCACCAAGTTTAATCTTAATATACGATTGCTCTGCTCGTAGACTTCAGGTTCGGAAGTGAAACCTTCTTTGCCAAGCTCCAATCTATGTACTCTGTGCTGTCATGAGTGCACCAAAATTCACATTCTTCCTTTTCTGATGCAAACTTTGGTATTTGTTTTAGTTGTTTGTTCATGCGCATCATTTTATATTTTTTTATCACAGTAGAAATCTAAATGGCACAAAATTGAAATTTTAGAAGTGGACCCGAGAGGATTCGAACCTCTGACCTTTCGAATGTGAATCGAACGCTCTAACCAACTGAGCTACGAGTCCAAGAACAATTGATCTGTAGTATATCAAATGTGTAAAAAATACCTTTAACAAAACGCAACTATCTAGTCACTTCATGTATTTAAGTAACTTAAAGTTTTTATCAGTTTTATCATAACTCTTTATTGTCTCTATGATAGAATACCCGAAAAAGGAGGAAATATGGCTGAAAAAGACGTGTTTCAAGTATGGGATTGGGAGAACGAGATATATCCAACACCTAAAAGACGTAAAGAAGATGCTGTCGAAACCCCGCTAAAGCGAGGAGATATTGTAAAAATTCTGATTGGGCCAGCTACTGGGAAGATTGGGATTGTTGTTGTGGAAAGAAATGCAAACTACCAAGACAGCGAACCTTATTCCAGTGATGAATCCATCGGTGTCAAAGTAGCTGAAGAATCAGATGAGGGAGCTGAATTGGCAGGAATGATAGATTCCCTTACACAAAGACCAAACAGAATAAAAACCAGTACTCGCTGGTTTGATGATACAACTCAGCTGGAAGTTGTCCAAAAAGCCGAATAAGGTTCTAGTTTCTTCTATGTTACAGCAGTCGCTTTTAGATGCTGTATAATTCTGCTTAACGTCCACGGTCAAATTTAAACGCCCTGCAAAGGGGTGTGGTTAGTCGTAAAGAGGGGCAGCCTTCGATGACGACTAACCTACTTGACCGTGGGCTGTCCCTTTTTATTTTGTAGACCTCCCTGGATAGAAGAGGCTCCATGATCAATCCTTTTCAACTGATTTTCTGGATGTTTATTGGACTTGTGCCGCTATCGCTTGGACCTTGGCTTGCCATGAATAAAGGAAGGAGTGTCGGGAAGACGTTCCTCTTATGTCTCTTCACGGGGTGGATCGGTGTCATTGCCGTCTGTTTCATGGAATCGAGGAAACCATGTGCTGCATGTGGAGCGAAGATTCCCAAACAGGCGTTCATGTGAATTCTCTCTACTCACGTCTGAACCCACTAACATTATTGCCAGAGGAATGGGATGACAGACTCGAGATGGGTCCTTTCATCAGTTCCTCCGCAAGTTCGTTACGTCATACTGGAAAGTCAGAACTTCCTCATGCTGAATTTCGCAAGCTCTCTTCAGAGTACGCATGCGATCCTACACTGAATTTATGTTTGGTCTTACTAGCGTTGTACAGCGGATGTATCCGTCCATTGGTGACAGCAGCACCTCCAATCCAACCCGAGAGTTATTATGAGGGCGTCACCTTCATGCAAAGAGATCCTGAGTTGCATTCGCTCTTTGGCACGGAAACTATCAATTCTTTAGCAACGATTGTGTCACAGTATCCAGATGTTTCTTCAAGAAAGAAATCGCTTTCGCAGGTTCGAGCACGATAAAGAGTACCTTGCGTTCAGTCGCTCCAGCAGGGATAATTCTACAATGGTCGAATCAATTGTAAAACGAGTAGGCGCTTTCTTTTTAGACATGATCGAAACGATCGTGATCGCCCTCTCCATCTTCCTTGTTGTCTATCTCTTTTTGATGCAGCCACATCAGGTAAGTGGGCTCTCCATGTTCCCGAACTATCATGATAAAGAATATATTCTGACTGACAAGGTCAGTTACAAATTAGGGGATCCAAAACGCGGTGACGTGGTAGTCTTCCATGCCCCAGAAGCTGCGAATTGTCCCAAAGGCACTGGGTGTGATTACATTAAACGCATTATTGGGTTACCTGGGGATACCATCGAAATACGCGATCATGCATTTTATATTGATGGTCGTAAGCTTCCAGAACCCTACATTCCAGAGGAAAATATCCTCAATCCTGGACCTTATATTCAGACCAACTCTATTACGCTACGTGAAAACCAATACTTCGTGATTGGAGATAATCGACCGCATAGCAATGATAGTCGTGCCTGGGGTCCTATCGGTAAAGAGGATATTATTGGTAAAGGATTCTTTCGCTACTGGCCAGCGGATCGAATGGGTATTCTTCCTAAAGTTACCTATCCGTTCTAGCGAGTAAGTTCACTGTTACCTTTTTCCAGTTAACGTAAAAAGCCTGCTTATTCCCCGATAACAATTTCTGTGGTTGTGAATGAATCTAAGGTAAACGCGGGAGCATCCGTTGGTTTTTCCGGAAGTGGTTGTCCCGTCATTTCTGAGATGCGTTCGAGATAGGCTTGAGTCTGCTCTGGAGTACCTTTGAAGACAAACTGTACTTTGGTTTGGGTTCTGGACTGTTGTAACTGCACTTTGGCGCGATCTCCAAAATAGGCTTGCATGCGATTCTTCCAGGCTTCGATTTCTTCTGAGACCATGTACGGTGCTTTTCCAAATCCCTTGGAAAGTGGCTTACCCATTTTACTTTTCATGATTCGAGAGAGCTCTTCGGCTCGACGGACAGAGCCATTCTCTTTAAGAATCATTTTGTAGGCTTCTACCATCCATTTCACGTCTTCGATCGAGGCAAGTGCTCGAGCATGACCTTCGGTAATCATTCCGCCTAATAATCCATCTTGGATGGCTTCAGGAAGAGAAAGTAGGCGTAGAGTATTGGACACATAGGACTGACTCTTGCCAATGCGATCGGCAATTTGCCCAACAGTCAGTTTGAAATCGGCCATGAGCTTTTGGAACGCATTTGCCCGATCCATGGGATGCAGATCGACGCGCTGCACGTTTTCAATAATCGCCATCTCCAACATTCCCTTGGGAGTTGTTTCTTTAACGATACAGGGAACTTCGGTAAGCCCAGCTTTTTTTGCTGCAACCCAGCGACGTTCACCGGCAACGATCTGATAGCCTGCAGGGGTGTGAGCAACCACGATGGGTTCTAGAATGCCATGCTGCCGGATGGATTGTTCAAGGTCCTTAATTTCTTCTTCATCGATTCTTCCTCGAGGCTGTAGAGGATTTGGTTGTAAAAAATTGATGGGAAGATATTGGATAGATGCTTGATCGGACATACGAAACTCCTATGACTACTGGGGAGAGCATCCCCTACTGTAATCCGAATAGAAACCTGTGTAAAGAGTGAAATCAAATGGTGGAAAAATAATTTAAGGTAGATTTCCGCTTATCTGCTGTTGCGATAGACAAGTTTTCGATTGGGATATTCACCCCTAGAAGTAGCCTTGCCACATTCGGTAATTATCCGTTGTAGATCTTCACGAGTAAATTCCTCTGGAAAGCAGTAGAGAGTTCCATTTAACTTACATTTTCTATCCCCGCCTCGTCGTAACGGACATCGTTTTCTCTGTTTTTCTCTTTCTTTTTCATCAGGTTGCAGCTCTTTCATTGCCACATTGTACAATACAGTGATGCATGTGCAATTTCGTGACCTCTCTATTCACTATCCCAATCAAGAAGAATTCGACACGCTGAAAGAAGAAATCTTCAAGCAAAATAGTTACTATGTGGAATTTGCTTCATCAACACCAACGATCATTGATGCTGGTTCGCATATTGGAATGAGTGCACTCTATTTTCACAAAATGTATCCGCAGGCAAAGTTGACCTGTATAGAACCAAATCCGTTTAATTTAGGTTATCTTCATCAGAATCTTCAAGAGAATCAGATTACTGCGACAGTATTTCCCAAAGCGTTAGTGGGAAGACGGGTACATCGAACTCAAATACCACTCTATACGCACCCAAAATGGTCGCTTTTTTCCTCCCTCCACAAAGGTGGGTGGACGGGAGAAGATGCCTGGCAACAGACAACCGTAGACACCTTACAGCTTTCGACATTAATTATGGAAGCGGTTGACTTAGTAAAACTAGATATTGAAGGCAGTGAAACAGATGTCGTTGAAGAGTTGAATGGGAAGTTTCATCTGATCTCTCATCTCATGATTGAGTTTCATGAGACACCCTCACGACCCAAAGACAAAATCCTTCGCATCTTGGAAGGTAATTTCCCGCAGGTGACCGTGCAGAAAGATCCGCGAAAAGAACGTGACAAGCGAAATCAGCTTTACTTTATTGAAGCCTCAAAACGACAGATTCAAGAATGAAATTATTGGGCAACGTTGACAACAGTTCGTCCAAGTCTTTTGGAGAATCGAACGATCCCTTTGACCATCGCAAAAATGGTGTGATCGCGACCGGTGCCTACTCCGACGCCTGGCTTATACACCATTCCACGCTGACGTAATATGATTTGTCCGACATCGACAGTTTGACCACCGGATTTTTTCAAACCGAGGCGCTTTCCTGCGCGTTGATGATGTTGGCGGGTTGATCCACCGGCATTGACATGTGACATAGTGTTCCTTTATTTGTTGTTTTTTGGTTTCGACCTCGTCGTTTTGATGACTTCCATCAACTCGTAATTTCTCCAGCATTTAGAACTCGAGCTGCTACAAGTGTTCGAGCAATCGCAATCTGGGCAGTCGCTGTGAGCTCTTGTTGATCCGTTTGCTCTTCCACTGGTTTTTTTAGTACTTCTCTCATACTGACTTATAGCGCAATAGAAAGATTTCTCGTTGGACTACTGCATCTGGCCGATCATAAATGAAAGGACTCGACACGCTATTGTATCCAAACTCCTCAAGACTGTCAATTAATTCAGAGAGTGAGTAGATTGTGTTTTTAACTTTGACTCTGGGAAGCGCAATACAAATAAGGGATCCAGGATTTAGAATCTTTGTCCACTGCTTAAAGGAGCCTTTATACAGCTTCCCAATTCCTTTAAAGATATTGGGGAGTGCTCCCGCTTTAGGAGTCAGAGGTCCTAAGAACCCTTCGGCAACAATGGCGTCGACAAATCCGCCTAACAGCTCTGGAGTGAGCTTGGTTGCATCACTAACAACAGCGCGAAATGGGGTGGTAATATTTTTGGTTTTTTGCAGCCACTCGGCATTCTTTTGGGTTTGACCGACGGCTTCGATGCGAAGATCGGATCCAATCCCTTCGATTCCCAAGGTCATGGCTTCTAGTACCACTGTACCGGTTCCACAAAAGGGATCCAACACGCGCTTGCCACTACTCTCACCTGGCATCGCCAGATTGAGCATCATGCGGGCAACTTTAGGGGGTAACATTCCATGTTTTTTATCAAAAGCAGGTTTACTACGATCGCGTTCACTCCATTCATCAATGTTTTGAATAGCAATGGTATGTCCAAGATAGATGGTTCCCTCAAATCGAAGGACCATGACTTCATCAACGTTTTGATGTAAGAGAACACTGGCAGACAATCCTTCTCGAGTACTTTCGACAAAACGAGAACTGACGCCAAGTTTGGCCAGTTCCTTTTTAATACCGATTAAATGAAGTGCTTTTAGTGTATTTCGTCCGATTTCGGCAATTCCGAAATCAATTTTATTGTCTTTTGCAAGTGTGGAAAGAAGGGTTGCGACTTCGGACTCCAACTCTGCGGTTTCAAGATCTCCCACAACTTTATCTATTTGAGCAATCTTGACGGTTCCACCCAATAGAACTTGAAGAGCCACTGCATCCTCAAGACTGGGTAGCTGTACCTTTAGCCAGAAGCTCCCTAAGGAGACTGGATTTGCCTCTGGATACCTAGCAGCAAGCACCGCTAGTGCTTCGGCTGTAGCCAGTTCAAAAGTGCGACCAAGAAAAATAATGAATTCCATAACAACGACTTCCCTTACGGAGTACGTGGAGTTTTTAAGCCTGTACAAATCTTACGCGGAGATAGAAGTAATCTCAACCGAAGAGAGCTCTTGACGATGTCCACGAACCTTGCGTTGTCGAGACTTTGCTTTATACGTGGCAACGCGGATTTTTTCACCACGATGGTGATCCAATAGCTTCACCTTCACGCTGGCACCCTCCACTAAAGGGGCACCAACTTTACAGGTTTCGCCGTCGACAACCAGAAGAACATCTTTGAGTTCAAAGGTTCCATCTACTTCTTGAGGAAGTAGGTTGACTTCGAGAGTTTCTCCTTCAGTAACGACGTGTTGTTTACCTGCAAGAGAAATGACTGCGTATTTCATACAATTCCTTAAAGCTCTACGAGTATGCGATTATACCAGGTAAACTTGGGAAAATGAACTAGTTGCTTGATTAGTTGATTTTAGGTGCGCGTTCGGTACACCAGAGCTTTGGCCATCTGTATTGACAATAAGAAATCACTCAGCCTCTCATCGCTAACATCACCATCAGAAACTGCAGCTTCTGCGATCCGACGTAACAGTGTTGAAACTGTTACTAAAGGTACTGCATATCTATTATTTGATTCAATAGCCTCTGCTACACCTCTAATAAGCTGTAGTGAACTTTCGGTGGTGATGTTGTCAACAGTCATTCCAAGTTTTGTGTCCACATGAAAATGCAACGCCCAATTAATGGTCATTGCCAAGTTGTGCGCTGCATTTGATACCTGTGTTGGTAAATCTTGTTCTGTCATAGATATCCTTCAATTTATGTTTAGATTATATCATATAGGCTTAAAGCTGGGCCGGAATCTCAAAGTTAACCTACATTTTCAAGTTTTTTCACTACCCCATTCCTGCCTGCTATTCTCTACGTCCAAGGATAACTATTTTTTTATCTTGGCCTTTCCTCGATAAACTAACAGCTATCCCAACTGCCAAAGCCATGGAAATAAAGGAGCTTCCTCCAGAGGAAAGAAATGGCAGTGGAATGCCTGTCACGGGAGAAAGGCCGATGTTCATTCCAATATGCACTACAGTCTGAAACAGGAGCGCATACAGCAGACCAGCTCGATAAATACCATCAAGTAAAGTAAGTTCTTTTGCGTGAACTGAGAGCAAGTAGAACAGAGCACAGTAGAGCAGGATGAGAACACCTACTCCAACGTAGCCAAGTTCTTCTGCAAACGAGGCAAAGAAAAAATCCGTATGAAATTCTGGTAAATATTTCAAATTGGACTGTACCCCTTTTCCTAAACCCCGGCCGAGTAGTTTACCCGATCCTGCAGCAATGAGTGCTTGTTGCGCGTTATACGAGCTGTCTTGATTCTCACTGGAAGACACAAAGGAAAGGATTCTTGCTTTCTGATAGGGGTACAGGAAAAACTGCCAAGCAAGCAAACTCACAATGACTCCGCCAAGAATCCAGGGAATCAGCAATGAGAGTTTACGGGTATAGGTAAGAAGGATTCCACCCACACTGGCAAGCAATACAAGTCCACTCCCTAGATCGGGTTGCAATAAAATCAGGAGTAACGGGATCACCAATAGCCCTATCACAACTATCACCCCTTTCTGTGAACGAAGTTCTACTTTCGAGACAACAGCTGCAATCACTAGAATTAAGGCTGGCTTCGCAAGTTCCGAGACCTGCACATGGACTGGTCCGATTGGAATCCAGCGGACAGCTCCTTTCGTCACCCTACCATGCAGTAATGTCGCAATTAGAAGAATCGATACGACTACATAGAGAGGAATTGCGATCTCTTTCCAAAAGGATCGAGGAAGAAATTGTGCAATCGTATAGGTCAGGAGTCCCAAAATAACAAAGAGTGCCTGTCCAATTGCCTCCTTGGGAAACACACTTCCTAATACAATCGTAGAAAGAACTCCAAAGATGAGAAGCAAAATGCCGACACCGATACGGATTCGCATGGTATTTACTGTAACATTATTTTTTGCCTTTACTGATCCAGTATCCAAAGTATATTTAGTGATAAGATAGGACAATGAATGTTGCATTAGGATTCTTTGGCATTATCTATCTTTTCAATGCTTTAGGAGTTCTTAGCTCAATATCTCGTGTTTCTAATGTCTATCAAGATTTTAGAGCTGCACCTCCTACGGGAAGCATTATTGTTCTGTCTTGCGTGCTTCTACTTTGGGGACTACTGCTTCTTTACTGTTCTGTTAATAAAAAGATCGCACTGAACATTAAAAAGTTCCTACTTTTTTTTAATTTTGTGATATTTTGTTTAGTCTTTCTAATACCTATACTCAGTATATTTTTCGCCGCGTTGTAACAAGTTTATTCCCTTTAGGATGCAGGTGTATTGAAACCAGATATCAGGTTCTAATGGATCCAAAACCCGTGACCGAGTAAAGTCAGCAATCGATGTAGTATGAACTTTTCTAAAAAGATCTTAAAAAAATTTAGGTTAGACTTTGGATACATTCTGCAATCGCAGACCCGAGCTGTTGATGCCCTTCCACTTCAAAGTGAACACCATCCACGTCGCTAGATTCAACAATTTTTCCAGCATCCAGAAAATGACAGTCCTCGAAACCAGATACCACTTTGTTATAGAGGGGAGCAAGTTCCTGGGATTTTTTGGTGGCACCACCATATAGGAGTGGTCGGGTTTCCTTAATGATTGGTGGACAGACTAACAAAATCTTTGGACGCTTAAACATCGGTTTTAAAGAGAAGTATGTATAAATTTGCTCAATAAAGTTCTGCATGCTCTCAAAGACCTGTAGTGGTGTTCGATTGTACTGTACTTTCATATCATTTGTGCCCAGCATCATAACCATCCAATCCAATGGAACATGCGTGGAAAGTATCGGCGCTAATAACGACAGTCCATTCCGTCCAGGTTTCAGAGGATCCGGATCATCTAAATCTACTGTCCTACTGCTAAGTCCTTCTTCTATCACTTCATAGTCTGTACCCAGTTTTGATTGCAGAATACCCGTCCAGCGTTGATCTAGGGCATACCGTTCTTTGGATTCACCAGGTACTTGACCAAACGTGTTGGAATCTCCAAAACATAAAATTCTCAAGGCTTTCGGATTTGCGTTCATATTACTTCTCCTCTGGAACTGATACGATTTTTGCTTCACCCTGTTCACAATTGTGAACTAGTGATTCTTCGTTTAATTGATATTTTATGATGCCAATTTGTTGCATAGTAATTGACAACTGAAATCATTCAAATTATGTATTTAGCCCGTAGATTCCTGGGAAAAGAAGGACTAAAAATAAGTAAGTAAATAGCATTAATGGTAATAAACTAAGTAAAGAAAGTAGAAAACCGATAGGAAAAAATAAAATGACATTCAAAATGGAGGGATGATACTGATTGCGATGTTTGATGCAGCATAGCGATGGAATGATCGGTAAGTACATCATCGAGGCAAAGACTAGAAGTCCGATGGTTCCACCAACAAGAGATTCCAAATCAGACTCCAATTTGGAATTAAACACCAAAAACACCAGCGCAAACGCGAGAGTTCCAAATAGCAGGTGGCACACTACGTGTGAAACTGCCAAGACTAGAGTTAGGGAACGAAATTTATCCCGAATCAACATCGCATAGAATGCGATCGCAACACTCAGCAGGAATAGAATTAAAATGACAGTTATATTAAGAATGTTATACGCAGTGATTAGGCTTAGTATGATCACGACGAATGAGACACAATAAATGCACAGAGGAATCAACCAGAATACTTTCATCGTCGGGATGATCATATCGACCCCCATTATACACACTGGAAATCAACCGCTAGTAATTACGTCGCTACCTCAATTCGGGCTTCACCCTTACTCAGTGACTTCACAAGTGTCTTAGTTTTGATTTCTTCGGTGTAGCTTTCCGGCCACTCAGGCAACCACGCATTGATGGTTTGTGATACAGCAAGACCTTCAGTCTTTTTTCTCAAATCCTGAATCTTTCGTATTGCTTCACGCATCTCTCCTTCTGCAATCAGGTCGGGGGTGAGAACCTCATCCAGAGTCACGGCTAAATCACCTTCTGACCATTCGACAGCTTTGACATTGATCTCTGTCTTGAGAATCTCAAGAACAGCTTCACTTGGCTTTGGACTGGTTGAAACGACGATGACCTTGGATAGAGGCTGACGCACCTTCATTCCTTTTTCTTTACGGATCCCGTGAGCTTTCTCGACCACCTGCGCGATTGCAGTCATTTCATCAATTACTGCTGCATCTTTCCAATTTGCCCAGTCTTTTTGAGCTGGCCAGTCGGTTAAATGAATCGATTTCCCGGATTGGGTGATTCCTTGATAGATGGTTTCGGTAATAAACGGAATAAACGGGGCGAATAGCTGACAGAGGGTGACAATCACCTTCCCCAATACTACACCTGACACACTATTATCCTTGACGCGTTCACGCGACATACGTAAATACCACGTCGACAAACTGGTGGTAAATTCCATCAAGTCACGCGATGCGGAAACTAGATCATATGTATCTAACGCTGTGGTAACACTTTCAACCAGCGTAGCCAGTTTTGAAAGCACCCAGCGATCCAACGGATGCGTGACGGATTCTTTTGCAATTGGCGTGGCAGAATACGGGGTTTGAACATACAGAGCATGGAACCCATAGACATTCCACAGGATGTTTAGTACCTTATTTTGAATTTCGTGCACGTTCTTTTCCGAGAAATTCATGTTCTCAGCCCGCATCAGTGGACTACTCATCAGGTACAATCGTAAACAGTCACTACCATATTTGGAAATCAGGACCATGGGATCGGGGTAGTTTTTCTTGCTCTTGCTCATCTTTTGACCATCTTCTGCCTGCAGTGTTCCGGTCGTTAAACAATGCTCGAACGCATGCGATCCAAAGATTCCAACGGAGAGCACATGCATACAATAAAACCAGGCACGGGTCTGCGCAATGTACTCGGTGATGTATTGAGCTGGATACGAGGCGTCAAATTTTTCTTTATTTTCAAAGGGATAGTGCACCTGCGCAAAAGGCATGCTTCCGGATTCTACCCAACAGTCAAAGACTTCCAAGACACGTTTCCCTTTAATGGTTTTGGGGTCATCAATCCAGACTTCGATTTCATCTAAAAACTCTCGATGAAGATCGGTAAGTGATGCTGCTTTTTCAGGATCTACTGCCCATTGTTGGAGGTCTTCAACTGAACCGATGACTCGGCGCTTTGGCTCTACTCCGAACGCTACATTTTGTTCTTCCCAGATTGGCATGGGTGTTCCCCAATACCGAGAGCGTGAGATATTCCAATCTGGAGCCGTCTCTAGTCCTTTTCCAAATCGACCATGTTTGAGATGATCCGGAACCCAATCAATTGATTCATTGGCCTTGATCATGTCGGGTTTTAACTTGGCAATATCGATAAACCAAGCTGGCATGGCGTTGTAGTACAACGGGGTTCCACAGCGATAGCAGAATGGATAGGAGTGTTCAAACTTGCTGGCATGCAAGACTAAGTTTCTCTTGGTGAGGTCCTCTACAATCCAGTCTTCTGATTTCTTATAGAACTGACCAGCAAGGGGGGTTACAAAGTCTAAAAACTTGCCTTGATCATCTAGTGTGGGAACGCAGGGAAGATTCTTCTCTTGCGCCAACTTGTAGTCATCCTCACCGTAGATTGCGGCGGTATGCACGATACCCGATCCATCTTCCAAACTGACAAAGTCAGCGGTGGTGACGTAATAGGCTTTCTTGCCATCGAGTGGCATGTAGGTAAACAATGGTTCGTATTCTAAGCCGTCTAGGGCAGAGCCTTTCACCGTTTTGATCACGGTTGGTTCCTTGATTGATAAAACATGGGTAAGCACAGAAAGTCTTTCTTTGGCGACCCAGTAAAACTCTTTTTCCTGGCTTTCTGTGAGATGTTCGACTAAGCAATATTCTGCCTCCGGCAAGACAGCAAGCCCCACATTTCCTGGTAGTGTCCAAGGGGTAGTGGTCCAGGCAACAATATAGGTATTCTTTTCGTTGTTTAGTTTGAATTTAACATAGACGGACCAATCTTCCACATCCTTGTACGAGTTATCCATGGCAATTTCAAAGTTGGATAAGGGAGTAGAACAGCGCGGACAGTACAGAATCACTTTTCTGCCTTGATAGACCAATCCCTTGGAATAGAGCTGGGAAAATCCCCACCAAACACTCTCCATGTAGGAACGATCCATGGTTTTGTAGGCATGATCAAAGTCTACCCAACGACCAAGTCGCTTGATGGTTTTTTGCCATTCGCGGTCGTACATCATGATCGACGCACGACACGCTGCGTTAAATTTATCGATTCCGAGCTCTTCTATTCCTTTTTTTCCTCCCTTTAATCCCAACTCCTTTTCAATGGCATTCTCAATGGGAACTCCATGACAATCCCATCCCCAGATTCGTTCTACACGCTTCCCTTTCATGGTCTGATAGCGTGGAATGACGTCCTTGGCGGTACTTCCGAGCAAATGGCCATAATGGGGAAGACCATTGGCAAATGGTGGACCATCATAAAAAATAAATGGTTCTGATTCGGGCCGCTGGTTGACCGACGTTTCAAACGCTTGAGTTTGATCCCAGAATTCGAGCACTTCTTCTTCCATCGCTGCAAAGTTTGGTCGTTGTTGATTAAACTTGGTAGTCACCATAGGTTCTCCAATAAAAAAACCGCACCTACAAAAGTCCTTTACTATTTAAAGGGCTATGTACGAGCGGTACCACCTTATGGTCAAGTATTCCTTAACCAATCTTATTTCCAGCGATTACGGGCATACCCGGAGAGATCTACTTTGCAGTATACTGCAGTTCTTCTCCCTGCTTGCCGTGGATAGCGGCTTCAAGCGCAGTTAGAAGCGATTATAGCAAGAAATATCTAGGCAAGATAGATTGTTCTTAGTAATTTTTCGGATTTTCCTTCACCAGTCCCAAAAATAGTAATTAGCTATTGTCGCGGAGCACGATAGATCTGTGTTATCACATACTGATCGTTTTTGGGATCAACTTCAAGCTCAAGTAACAATTTTTCTCCGAGAAAATAAGGAATACGACCTTTCGGTTCTGGAAGAACAAATTCGCATGGCTGTCCCCTAAACATAAAGGCTGCTTTTGATTTTTCTGCTGATATTTCGATTACAATTCCTGCTTCTTGCATATATCAATTCCTTGGATAACTATTTCTTATTCCCTATTATGTCGTATCTCTGTAATTAAAAGGTCCAACTGAGTTTTGAAAGCATCTAAGGTTACACGTCCCCTATCAGCAATGATTTTATTTTTCCTTCTAAAGAAGGGATCTGCCGAAGATATCTTGCCACTACCATCCATTGTAAAGTAGCCGAGTCTATCATTTTGAACAATCTGAAAGACCAAAACACCGTTTACAGATGTAATGATAAATTTTTCATCCGCATATTTACGACGATCACCCGCTGGAAAGGAAAGCTCAGTCTTCTCTGCGCCCAATAACACCCATCCAGAATTTTGCGGTAATCTCTTTTCAAGAATTACTTGTGACAATAATTTGAAGTGTAACGGGTTTGATTCGGCGGTCATATAGGATGGGTTTATAACCTAGGGGAAAAATCTTGTCAACGGAGAATTTGTCAAACTATCCGCTAGGATCTTGGCAGATTAGTTGCAAGTTCAGAAATGAGTTTTTTCATTTCTGTTTCTGACAGTCCAGCTATAGCGTGGACTGGGATCAACGTGCCATCTGGCATAAATTTAAATTGCGTATCAGGGAGCTCACCCAGAACCTCATAACTGTGCAAGAGTAAATACTCAAGATTCGGGCGCTTCTGAGAAGCAATTTCAACCACTGTTTTTCGATCTTTGGGTCCTTTTTTTTCGTAAGTACCGGAAACATGCCTCCAGGGAGATTGAGGTGTGTTTCCTCTTCGGATTCCTTTCAGGATTGTATCAAACTGTTCTCCAAGCTCAGATCTTTGTGGCATAGTTATCTCCCTTGTCGAAGGAAGGCTGGAATGTCAAATTCATCATCCAGCTCATCGACTTTCGGCTTCTCCTGCTTGATAGGTTCTGGCTGGGAAACAGGATAGGACGGTGTAAACGCATTTTGCGCAGGTGGTGTGGGAGTCTGTGGTGCGGGCTGGTATTGTGACGATGAAAACACAGGGATTCCTGAAAGGGTCGGGTTGTTTTGTGGTTGAGCAACTTGTGGGGCTGGTTGTTGCTGACTGGAATAGGATGGAGCAGATGCGCTTGATTGACCATAGGCTCCAAAGGATCGGCGCATATAGTTTTGTCCGTATTTCATCCGATTCTCATCAAAACCTGTTGCGATGACCGAGATCTTAATATTCGATCCCATACGTTCATCAATGGTGGCTCCAAAGATGACATTTGCATCGGGGTCAGCTGCTTGAGTAATCACTTGAGAGGCTTCAGCAATTTCTTGCAGTCCCATGTCTGCACCGCCCGTGATGATGTAGAGAACCCCTTTGGCTCCATCAATCGAAACTTCCAAGAGAGGCGATGACACCGCAGCGCGTGCGGCAGCAGTGGCACGGTTTTCCCCACTGGCCTGTCCAATACCCATCAAGGCTGTTCCACTGTCACTCATGATGGTTTTCACATCGGCAAAGTCTACGTTGACCAATCCAGGGACGGTAATCAGATCTGCAATACCTTGGACACCTTGACCCAAGATATTATCCGCGAGTCGAAACGCATCAATTAGTGTCATTTTGCGATCGACAACATCGAGTAGTCGTTGGTTCGGGATGACGATTAAGGTATCTACTTTATCTTTAAGGGCTTCAATACCCTCTTCTGCTACTCCAGAGCGACGCATCCCTTCAAAGCCAAATGGCTTAGTTACGACGGCAACAGTAAGGGCTCCGGACTCTTTTGCAACTTCGGCAATGATGGGGGAGGCACCAGTACCGGTTCCACCACCCATACCAGCAGTGATGAAAATCATGTCGGTATCGTAGAGAAGCTCTTTAATTTTCTCTCGGGATTCTTCAGCGGCTTGTTGTCCCACTTCAGGATCTGCTCCACTTCCTAATCCTCGGGTGAAGTTACTTCCAATTTGCAATTTTGTCTCTGCTTTATTGTTCAATAATGCCTGAACGTCCGTATTGATCGCAACAAATTCAACGCCAGAAATCTGATTGGAGGCAATCATGGAGTTTACAGCGTTGCCGCCACCACCCCCGACACCTAACACCTTAATTTTGGCGAACTGATTATTGGTAGGTTTCACAAGAGCCATAGATGTGAAAATGAAGAATTAATAAGTTGGATAGATGAGTGTATTTTAGTTCTTCGAGTAACTATTCTATTCAAAATAGCTGATTTTCCGAAAACAAATCGAAACTTTCCACATCATAGCGATCGAGATGGGCTTTTGCAAGAGCATTGTGGAGGACATATTTTACTGTCAAAAGTGTGCAGAGATCAAAGAGAGTGTACTACAGCCACAATTTAAAAAACAACCAATTCTTTCCCCTATCAATTTCTTATCCACTTACTAGCGCAAACGTGCTTAGTACGAGGATGAGTAGTCCAGACATTAGGATCACTAGTGTGGGAAAAGTGGTCCCTGCTTTGGGCAGTTTATCCTCCTCTTCCACTGCAGTGGGCTGTGGTGTTGTCGCTGTGGTGTTTACCGATCCTTCTGGAGTTGGAGTGAGGGTCGGAGTGGGAGTTGGGTCAGCTTGTGCCAGTACTGGTGGAGTCGCAATAGTAAACTCTAAAGAACAGGATCCGGCTAAAGGTTGGGATTGTGGGGCGGTAGGTGCAATGGACTCTTGCTGGGATGTTTTATACGAAACGTAAAAGACTC
>CAZWPK010000003.1:0-147574 GCA_964635905.1 uncultured Pseudomonadales bacterium | reverse complement strand
GTTTCCGCACCTTCCTTCAAGGTCCCACGCGGCAAAGCCGCGGGGAAATCAAGTTATACCCTGATTTATGAATGTGACACGCCCTAAAGGTAAGAAGAGGTACAAACATGTTAGTAACACTAATGCTTGTCACCTCTGAAAAACTCTATACTTTCCGCTTAGGATTCATTTAACTTCGCCCATTCCCGTTTAAAAAGTAATAGACCAATTAAGTATGCTATTGAATATGGCAATAAGACATTAATAGTCACTGACGTGACGTAATAAAGTGGGTTAGATGTTCCCACAATTATATAAATCTGCTCAAGAGGAAATTTCCAAAAGATTAAGACCCATAGAAAAAACCCACTCAATACAATAAAAAATGGGTGTGGAACTTTGAGTTTTCGAATTAGTAGGGACCAAATCGCAATTAAGAATAAACGAGTGGGTAATCCTTCAAGTAAAAAATGATAGATTCCTAGAGCTAAACAAAGATGATGGGTTGAAAAATCACATAAGCCTACTACAAACACAGGAGCAGGTTTACTAGAAATAAACTCTAGAATACCTTCAATAAATGCTATCGAAAGAAGAGAAAGAAGTGCCAGGGCGGTTAGTCGAAATGTTTTTGATCTCAGAACTATAATTTTAGCAAAAGTTCGAGCAGTTTCTAATGGGCTCCCCGACTAGGATTCGAACCTAGAACCATCTCGTTAACAGCGAGCCGCGCTACCGTTGCGCCATCGGGGATCGGTAAGACTCTTAACAGGAGTCGATTGTACCAAACAGACTTAGGAATTGGAATATTGGCTAATCAAGTAAACAGTGTCCTTTTCTTACATTCTTACGGATTCTGGGGGTGATTTTACCTCAAGTAAGAAGTAGAATTGGTCCACTATGCACATCCCTGCGTATCAAGCAGCCCTCCTCCAGGCAAAAGCACACCGTAAACTACGACAAGAGGTGTCAGCGTTGCTTTCTCCATTTAATCTCAACTTATTAGAGTGGGCACTACTGGGAATGGTATCTGCAGATAAAGAAGTGCGGATCACCTCCGCTGCCTCTGACCTAGGCGTCGAGATTCCGATGATCACGAGCCTACTCAATTCTTTGGAAGAAAAGCGGATGATTGAGCGCAGTGTAGATCAACAGGACAAGCGCAAACGCACACTCACCCTAACAAAGCTAGGGATTGAAACCTTGGCGTGTTCCCAAAGCCATTTAAAAACAGAACTCCAGCACAATTTTGATGACGTGTCGACCAAAGATCTTGAAGGATACTTCAACGTCTTAAACGCCATTATCAAGACTTAAAAAATCACCCCGATGCTAGATCGAGGCGATAATTTTAGTCGAATTCCAAAAACAGATTCTTTATTTAGGCATGATCACGGTATCAATCACATGGATTACACCATTAGAGGATTGAATATCTGCCATGGAAATCTCGGACATTCCACCTACCGCATCTTTAATCCACCATTTACCATCTTGAAGCATCACTGTGAACTCCTGTCCTTGTACCGTTTTGAGTTTCATGTTTGTCTTCAGGTCAGTAGACATGTAGGTTCCAGGGACGACGTGATAGGTTAAGACCTTGGTTAACATGGTTTTGTTTTCAGGTTTTAGTAAGGTATCAACTGTTCCTGCGGGCAACTTATTAAACGCAGCATTGGTTGGAGCAAAGACCGTGAATGGCCCCTTCCCCTTTAACGTTTGAACCAAACCTGCAGCTTGAATTGCAGTCACCGCCGTTGTGTGGTCCGGAGATGCCATTGCATTATCAACCACATCTTTGGTAGCACTCATCATTGCTTCCGCTGGAAGCACTTCAGGCGAGCTCATTGATTCGGTTTGCTCTACCATTGGCGACGATGTTGGCATCGGGGTTGCACTGTTCTGCACCGAACTACTGCACCCTGCAAGAACCAAGGCTGCAGCTGGGATTGCTAATAAATAGTGTTTCATAGAAACGCTCCTCTCACTTCATATTATTTAAGTTAGTTAAATACTTATACGGGTTGAAGGACGACAATGCAATAGCAAAATGGTGAGGAATTGGTAAGAACGGTACGTAAAAAAGTAGCAAAACTACCCCATTTTTTCTTACATTCAAAATATTGAATTCCAGCGGAATTTATATCTGGTTCGTAAGAGAATTTAATGTTGACCTGGTACTGCATAGTCTACTCCCTGAATGGAGTAAGGATTCTGTAGCAAATGGTACAATGCAACTGCTTGTAATTTCCTACACCTATTTTTAAAGGCTGTTTATGAAATCCAAGTTCCACCGACTCTCCCTACTCTGCGCAGGTGCAATCCTTACCCTTCTCTTCGTTCTCATCCTTAAGACTCCATCCGTTTCTCTAGCCTTGGAAGTCGACTTTTCCCAGAATTTGGGAACTGCAGATCGTAAAGGACTCGGATTCCATGGGGGAGCAGATGATGCCGTTCCTGATGTTTTAATTGATCCTTTGCGACCAAAAATCTTTCGTCGACTCAATGGGACCAAAGGACTGAGTCGAGCACAGCGCTATGGCACAACGGTGGTGCAATTATTGCCAGGATATAACTATAAGCCAAGTAGCATGGCAGACATTGCATCCAAATGGCCAGCCTGGGAATCCTTTGTTCGAACAAAGGTCGCAGAAGTAAAAGACAAAGGAGTGACCTATCAATATGACATTTGGAATGAGGCAGATAGTGATTGGACTTGGACAGCAGGAAGAGATGTCTTCTTTGAATGGTGGAAACGCACCTACGTGTTGCTTCGACAACTGGATCCCAACGCCGACATCGTCGGTCCTAGTACCATTGCGTTTAGCAAAACATTAGAACCTGCCAGTTATGACTGGGTCCGTGCATTCCTCCTCTATTCCGCACAAAACAATGTTCTACCGGATGTGATCTCTTGGCATGAATTCTCCTCCATCACGCCTGCAGTGTTAGAACGAAATCTTGTCGATGCAAAAGCGATTGTTACTTCGATACGCACCACCTACCCAGCGCATGCAAACTACAACCCTGGTTACGAACTCAATGAAGTGCTATACTACAATCCGTCTTCTGGAATTTACGATAGTGTCAAGCCGTCTTCCCTTATTACCTTGATTGCACATAGTGAACGCAACCAACTCTATGGTGCTTCCTTGGCCTATTGGGATGCGGTAGAAGCCTCTCCACGTCGACAACTCAATCACTTGTTAACCACCAACCTCACACCTCGCGCTGCCTACTGGGCCTACCGAAAATATGCTGACATGTCAGGAACAATTGTGCGCGTTAACTATGACACCACGATGGATGCGGTTGCTAGCAAGAATGGAACGAAAGCCTATGTCCTTGTTGGTCGCTACAGTGGAAGTGGCTCAACTCCTCTAACTTTAAAGAATCTTAGCTTGGGGTCTTCGGTTCGTGTCCAAGCATCCAAAATTCCGTATTCAAACTCTACGGCACAAAATGAGGTGAGTTCGTTGTCTGTAAGTTTTGATCAGACACTCCCCGTCTTAAATGGTACGCTTACCGTCAACCTCCCGACATTAAACAATGGTGAAGCCTACTTTGTAGAGCTTACCTCCACATCCGGAGCAACATCGGTTCCAACGCCAACCTCCATCCCCATTGCCTCCCCCACACCCACAGCAACACCGCTTCGCACACCCACACCGACTCCAACAACGTCGACTGGAGCATCAGGAAGCTTAAAAGTTGCGGGATCTACGCTCCAGCTACCTAACGGGAATCGATTCATTGCCGAGGGTGTCAACCTTGAGTTCTATCGCGATAGTGGTTGCAGTGATATTACTTCCGGTCAATGGAACAAACGTTCCGATATCGTAACGAAAATGAAATCAACGGGAATTAACTCCGTACGATTTAACTATAAGTCAGGCTGGTTAGGTCAAAGGTCCACGAACTTTACCCAGTTTATGGATTTCATGGAGCTCTTTGCTAAAAATGGAATCTATGTGATGCCATCTGATCACAGTTTCACAGGAAAAGTATTGTCAGGTTATCAAACCACCTCCTATCCCTTGTTCCAAAAAATGGTACAAGAGGCACGCAATCGAGGGTTTGAACACATGTTGATTCTCAATCCCTACAACGAACCCTATGGTAGTCAATCGGCAACGGATGGGAATACCTGGGAACACTGGAGAGATCAAAACAAATCGACCTTAACCTATATTCGTAACACGTTATCCTTTAAAGGTGTCGTCGTGTTGGATACCCGAGGATGGGCCGGAGGAACAAGCACGAGCCACATGGCCGAAGTTCGATCGCATGATGCTTCCCTACTTGGTGGCACTGCCAATGTCGTCTTCTCAAACCACTGGTATCCCAACCATGACTTTACCTCCAGAGTTAAACCCACACTCGATTCTGCAGGATCCATGCCAGTTCTCATTGGTGAGCTTGGACAAATTAACCCCGGAACAACCGGAGTTGTCTCAAGTTATCCAACCACCGTATTAAACGCCTTGGTGACCAGTGGAATCTCAAATGGTCACAATGGAATCTTTGCCTGGATGTGGAGTTGGTGTGATGAAAACAATATGACCAATGGAGATTACACAACCTTAAATACTTATGGACAAGGATATGTAACTAATTTCTTTGCAAAAGTGAATGGTGGAGCGGGAACACCAGTCCAGTCGACACCGGTTCCAACCATAGTACCTACCCCGACTCCAGCACTGCCTGTGACGACACCACGACCGACCACCACTCCCACGCCAATAACAGGCGCCGGAACAACGGGTGGATTCTTGCAAGCGTCAGGAAAAGATCTTATCTATAACGGACAAAAAATCACGTTGAAGGGAACCAATTTTGACAACATTAAAAGTTTAGGTGCCAATATTGGAAGTGGAAACATGAGTAATTTAAACAATACTGAGGAAGATTACCGTGTTGCTAAAAGCTTGGGGATGAACCATATCCGTTACGGCTTAAGCTTCAACTGGTACAAGAATAATCGAACGGAATTCTTCCAGAAGCTGGACCAACATATCGGGTATGCCCAAGCCAACGGTCTCTGGTTTGTCTTAAACATGTTCACGACCCCCGGGAACTGTTATGAAGGCTACAGTAATATCTGCGGATTCTGGGACAGTGCAAGCGAACAAGCAGAACTCAAAGCGTTTTGGATCGATGTTGCATCGCGTTACAAGAACAATCCTGTGATCGGTGGATATGACTTGCTCAATGAACCCTTCCCAGATTGGAGAAAATATAAATGTAGCCACTGGTTTAACATTGCGGAAGGAATTGCTCGATCCGTAGCAATCACCGATCCAAATCACTTAATCTTTGTGGAAGCCTGTTCTGACGCAACGTTTGATCGTGTATTCAAAACCGCTTCTGGAGCAAAGCTTGAAAACATTGTCTACGAAGTTCACGATTATGATCCTATGCCGATTTCCCACCCTGGATACAACGCAACGAATACGACTGCACAGTATCCTGGAAACGCAGAGGTCTATACAGAACGTGGAAAGGAATCGCTCTATTTCGATAAATCCACTCTTGCAGGAACACGGTACTCCCATTATGGCCTCCGTAAAAAATATGCCATGGATTGGGCAGCTCAAAACAATGTCCCCCAGTATGTCGGTGAATGGGGTGGTCAAGGATGGACAAAAGGGTACGTGCAATACATTAAAGACAAAGCAGAGCTCTATCGTGATTGGGGAGTTAATCATGCCCACTACGGCTGGCGTCACGACGTGTTATCCGGATGGCGCTGGGGTGTCTACAATTGGAGTGGACCAATGGTGCTCGGAGATGTAAATAAGTTGGAAGCAATGAAAATTGCTTGGGGAACTGGAAGCTCCCAAGCGCCTACTCCCACTCAACCGGGCGAGGGTGATACACCTCCGATTGAAACGCCAGTCATTGCTACCGCTATTCCGACGGTACAGCCGACAGCAACACCACCGCTATCCGTTAACACACCAGTACCAAGTTCCACGACGGATCCGATTTCTGGAGCGACATATCCGCGTGAACTCACCTCAACAAACCGAGGAAAAGTCCGCTTTATGGAAGTCAAACCGAAAGAAGGCAACAAGGTCTTCATTCAAATGGTGCCGGATTCGACTCTTAACGTTACGCTAATGGAGTTGTATGTCAACGATAAATGGACCTCTCAAGACAAGGTAGCTCCCTACTATATTGGTGGCGATTCCAATGGGAGTGCCGTTGGCTACACCCTGACTGGGAGCAGTACTAAATTTAGAGCCGTTGCGTATGTCAACAACACCTGGAACTTTGTGGAATCAACCTTGACGTACACATCCTCCGTGACATCAACAACAACCCCAACCACCGCAAGAGTTTTAGGGTCTACCTCGAAAATCAAGGTCGTTGAAGCCGCTTCTCCCTCCAATGGGAAGGTGTACTTACAACTGCAAACCGTTGATCCAACGCTAAATGTCACCCAGGTTGACTGGTACATCAACGGGAAATGGACCACACAAGACAAAGTGGTGCCCTTCTTCCTCGGTGGAGATACCAATGGTGCACCTAGTGGCTTTGCAGTCGCAAATGGCGCTTCGGTACGTGCGGTAGCCTACTATAACAACACATGGAACTATGTCGACCTGACCTTCACCTACACGTCGGCAGTTCAAGGTGCCACGACAGAAGATCGCAGCAGCATGGATAGAAATGGAGATGGAAAGGTTGGAGTCTTAGAATACCTTCGATATGCGTTCTGATACGGATAGTGATTAGATAGTACAAGGGCCCGATCATCGGGCCCTTGTTTGTTTACGTTATGTATCGGATTTAAACGGTTACCGTCCTCTGTATCCTCCGCGATCTCCACCCCCACGTCGGTCTCCTCCACGGAAACCTCCGCCTCGGTTACCACCACCGCGATACCCGCCGCGATCGCCACCTTGTCCGCCTCGATCCTCACCACCGCCACGTCGTTCTCCTCCTTGGGAAGCTTTTTGGGCTTCTTGTTCGGTGGTCAACATGGTTAAGTTGTTGCGACCTTGATCGTCCACTTCAGTTAATCGCACATGTGCAGTGTCTCCCACTTTAAAGACATCATTGGCATCGGCGATGTAGTCGACACTCATACGGGATACATGCACGAGTCCTTCGCGTCCTGGCAAGAATTCTACGAACACTCCAAAGTTTTCAACTCGGGTGACCACTCCATCAAATTCTTCTCCAGGTTTGACTTCGCGCATCATGCCAGAGATCCAAGAACGTGCTTTCTCTAATTTCTCGGCATCATCCGATGCAATGTTTACGAGTCCGACTTTGCGTTCTTCATCTTCTTCCACATCAACTTGTGCTCCAGTAGTAGCGATGATGTTCTTAATCATCTTTCCACCTGGCCCAATCAGTTCGCCGATGCGTTCCTGAGGGATCTCTAATTGCACAATCTTGGGAGCATATTTACTCAGGGAAGGACGCGACTGTGGAATGGCTTCAAGCATCTTGTTTAAGATGAACAAGCGACCATCACGCGCCTGATTCAAGGCCTTGCGCATGATATCCATCGGAATCCCTTTGATTTTGATATCCATCTGCATGGCAGTGATTCCAACTTCCGTTCCGGCAACTTTAAAGTCCATGTCACCGACATGATCTTCTAAACCTTGAATGTCAGAAAGGACCGCATAAGTTCCCTTTCCATCACTCATCAGTCCCATTGCAATTCCAGCAACTGGTCGTTTAATGGGAACACCGGCAGCCATCAAACTCATCGTACTTCCACAGACAGATGCCTGCGAGGTAGATCCATTCGAACTCATGATTTCGGAGACGACGTGGATGGTATACGGGAACTCTGCTTGGGATGGGATCATGGGAAGCAACGCGCGCTCTGCCAAGGCTCCGTGACCAATTTCTCGTCGCTTTGGAGCTCCGAATCGACCGGTTTCACCGGATGCGTACGGAGGCATGTTGTAGTGATGAATATAGTGTCGGGATTCCTCACCTTCGGCATCCTCAATGAGTTGCGCCATAGCCGGAGATCCTAATGTTGTGACCGTTAATGCTTGGGTTGCTCCACGCTTAAACATCGCACTTCCATGGACTCTTGGCAAAATATCGACTTCACAAGTGATCGGTCGGATTTCTTCCAATTTTCGTCCATCGGCGCGAAGACTTTCTTCCAAAATCATCCGTCGACCTTCTGCTTTCATTAAGTTGTAGAAAGCATGTCTGACGTCATCGACACGTTCGGCTAAATCCGCCCGCTCGATAACGACTTGCGCAACAACTTCATCCAAACCAGTTGGCTCGAGTTTTGCTTCTTTTTCAATCATTTCGCGAATTTTGTCTTTGTGGGACTCTCTAAACGCATCTTGAAGTTCCGTTTGTTCCGGTTCTGGGATGAATTCAAATTTTGGTTTGCCAATGTCTGTACGCATTTCACCAATCGTCGTGGCGATTTGAGCTAACATCTTTTGACCTTCATCAAAGGCACGAATCATGACTTCTTCCGAAACTTCTTGAGCTCCAGCTTCGACCATGACGATAGCTTCAGCATTTCCACACAGAATTAAATCTAATGCACTTTTTTCCCGTTCTTCATAGGTCGGGTTAAAGACAAATGAATCGGTTTCTTGGATATATCCAATACGAAGACCTGCAACTGGACCGTCAAAGGGAACAGAGGAAATTTCTGCGGCTGCACAGGAGGCAACTAAGGCCACCATGTCGGCATCGTTGACACCATCAACGGATAACACCGTTGCAATGACTTGAACCTCATTGGTTAAGCCTTCGGTAAACATCGGTCGGAGCGTTCGATCAATGACACGACCTTTTAAGATGGCATCGTCTGTTGGTCGTCCATCACGCTTCACCCAACGGGATCCTTTAATACGACCACCCGCAAACAACTTTTCTGCGTATTCAACGGAGAGTGGGAAATATCCCAAGTTTGCCGATCGACCTTTTCCTAAGGTGACATGGACAACTGTTTCACCACAAGTGGCAAGAACAGCGGCATCAATTTGTTCGGAAAATCGTCCGACTTCTAAGGTAATTTGTTTGTCGGCTACCTGAACCGTTTTTGTATAAAAAGTAGACATACTGTCTGTTTGTTCTAGCTCCACCTAAATCGGGAGCCAGTCCTTTCATGTAATAAAATATGACACTATTGTAGCGTTTTTTAGCCTTGCACGAAATGTGCAAGTAAGTAAGGAAAAAGAAAACTTGGGAGAGAATGAAGAGTTCAATCCTACACAGGTATCATGTGCACGAGCGAATCCTTTATTCTCTTTGCTTCTTTTCCTTAGACTGCACGAAGCTTTTTTTTGACCTCGCGCAGTCTTCCGTTTCGATGTGAACAAGCTTATTTACTAAGCTTGAGTTTTCCCAATACCTCTTTGGCGCGCTTCTCATCTTTACGTTGCAAGAAGTTAATCAAGCGACGTCGCTTTGCAACCATTTTTAAGAGACCTTTTCGGGAGTGATTATCTTTCTTGTGTTTCTTTAAGTGTTCCGTCAAATCATTCACTTGATAGGTAAGAAGAGCAATCTGCACTTCTGGAGATCCGGTATCGCCGTCTTTGGTGGCGAATTCCTTCATGATTTCTTGTTTTTTTGTCTTGTCGAGAGACATAAGTGTATCCTTCCTTGTTTACCCAGACAGATCCAGGTAAAAAAGTAACACGAGTACTATATTCGGGTATTATACCAATAATCGGAAGAAACTCAATCAGGTCTTCTGGTAAAGCGAGGGATCTGCAGACTTTATTCTCAGGAGAAATCGGCTCCCCACTACCCTTTTAATTCTCCGGTCGCAGAGTGTCCAGGAGGCATTACTGCAGACTTTTGTAATGCTGCAGCAAAAGGATTTGCAGAAAGAGGTGTGGGTTGGCTTGCCATCGTTGGGGCAGGAACGACATTTGTCTGTCGTGGTTGCCATGGCATTTGATTTGGAGTTAAGTTTCCGTGTTGTCCCATCGGTTGACGCTTGGCACCGGCGCGCATGAGCGCTGCCACCGTCTCAAAGGTATCTGCTGTAACGGTCGGACTGGTCAACGACTGGGTAATGGAATCAATCCCAAACATTAAGTTGTTCGCACTATCTGTCTCCAGCTCTAACCCCAACTGCACAATACAGGCAGCCATGAGTTCTGACAAACTAGTAAAACCTTGCGCATCCACATGGATATTGGCAAAGGTTGGGGCCGGAAACAAGGTAATAGCGACGGTCTTTGCGCCTTCTATCGAATTGCGTTCCTCTTCATAGAAAGGTCCCAGTTCAGCAAAGTTACTCACTCCGACCATGATTACCACTTCGGCATCTACTCCGGTGTGATCGTACTGAACCGTGGCAGGATCTAATGACACCGCTCCAGTCTTAGGAGCAACAACTAAATTAAAGCGTTTCCCATCTTCACTAATGTTGTAACTGACTTTCTCCACACGGTCTTCAGAGTATTCAAAGGAAATCACAAGATTGCGATTCCCAATCTTATTCTTTACCCCATCTACTCCAACTAGCCGAGAAAACTCTACCCGCATATCCGAAGGCGAAGCCACATGGACATCAATGCCTTTCTTTTGTAAGGCGATGGATAATGCTAGCGCTGCTGCTACCGAATCCACGTTGGGTGTTGAAGATAAAAGAAGAAGTACTTTCTTTAATGTTTGTAACTCTTTTTTAAGCGGTTCAATCGAAGGAACAGACCTCATTGCTACCATTCCTTTCTCTACTTGAAGTATTTTCGTATGGTATTGCGTCGATACTAGCAGAGTTTGGAAAATGTGCAAGCGAACTGCTGCTCTTTAAATCTCGTATTTACTTCGGGACTTAAAGAACAGCGCGCAGCTGTTTCCAACTGCGCGCTAGGTCCAATTTCAAATCTGAAACTTTACATTGAGACATTTACAACAGTATCAAGGTATGCTTGAGCGATTTGTTCTGCACTGGCCTGTTTTCCTTGTGCAGCAAAATTAGTATCAATAAATCGTTGAACACTGACTGCATCCGCACCAGTGTTTATTTGTTTAGTGTTAATTGCAGCGATTACTTGCTCCTCCGTTGGGAGTGAGACTTGAGGTCTTTCCATAGAGATCCTTTCTTTTATTTACAAGCAGTATAAGAGGTTAACTACCATTGCACAACCCGGTTCTTACAGATGTCTATTCTAGTTTTTTAACAATGTGCATTCCGTCCTCTTACTTATTATAGGTTTCATTTTGTCGAATTTGGGCTATAATTCTCCCTACTCTAACTCTGGACTGCGCACATTGCGTGCACAGTCTGGCGTTAGCTCTTGCCATGAAAAAAAGCGAGGGAACGATGGACAAAAATTATTTGGATCCACCCCGTCCGTGGTGGATTTGGGAGAGGGCGAAGTATTTCTACTTTACCCTCCTTTTCGTTATACTCGGGATTATTTTCGTTTGGGCGGATATGCGGTACGCCGCCCAATCGAGCGCAGTGGTAACGATCCTCTGCGCGAACGTCCCCCTGGCGGCCGTCGTGGCTGCCCTGGTCAACTGGGTCGTGATCCGGACTTTGGTCACGATCCTGGAAAACCAGCTCTGGCTGCGGGAACTGAAAGTCCCGCACCCCGGGCTGCTGCCGGTCCTCATCGGTGGGGGGTTCTACCTCCTGCTGATGGGAATCACGTTTTGGGTCTCGGTAAACTGGTCTAACCAGTCAACCGAGATGGCCGCCCTGGCGAGCGTATGTTGTACGCCTGCGCTCGCCGGCGTTCTCGCTCTTTTGGGTCGGATCCTGTTCCAGTTTAGGATCCGTCCCTAGGCAAGATCTCTGTTGCTGCCCGCCTTCACCGGCGGGCAGAATCCCCTAGATCCAACAAAGGACAGGATTTCCCTGCCCTACTGTTGGAACTTCTACTTTCTTTCGTTGCTTTAGATTGGACACGCTCCAGAAGCACACTTTAGGCTCTCTAGATCAATATCTTCGGTGAGCTTCTCTGCTTTTTCAGCCAGATCCTCATCGGCACGGATTTCACGTCGAATGGCTTCAAATTCTACGATGGTTACTGGTTGTTCAGGCTGGTATTCATAGGCGGTTGCATCCGTCTGTGGCATGACGGAACAACACTTCACTTGGGACTGATAGAGTCGCACCATCTTGCCAAAGTCCTTAAACTTTACCTTCTTAGGGTTGTACTTTAAGGTGTAACTGACTTGGTTTCCAGTGTCTTCTAATGGTTCGCCGTTGGGATCGACTCCTTGAATCCAGTACTTTTCCAAGAGCATGAGCCACTTGTATTGTTCTTCTGGGGTTGCCTCTGCAGCGGTGACCAATTCATTCCCCATCCCCAGCTGACAGATTTCAGGCTGTGTGGGGAATCCAATGACCGTCGTACCGTTATAGCTTTGGAGTTCTTTGGTCGGATACCCCATCTTTTTATACTTTTTGACTAAGGGATCATCATTTCGAAACTGTACCCAGCGAATATACTCGCGCATGCTGGGAAGATGGGCGCCTTCCGTCAAGCCGAACAGCTTACTCGTGGTTCCTGCCGGTTTGATGGTGGTGTTGGTATGCGGAACGGTCGTTCCCATTTTCTTACTGTAGGTGGTGGATTCTTCCACAACAGCGCGCTTGAAACGCGAGAGTGTCAACCAAAAGTCTTTACTCTTCTCTTCATCCACTAAGTCATGGAATCCATAGCCAAAGCGATTCCAGGCATATTCATGCAGTCCCGTCATAGAGACGCCAATCCGATTGGTGCGTTTGACTTCCTTTTTGTACAAACAGTCCATGGTATTGACACGCATCAGGGCTCGAACCATGGCACGGAATGCTTCCTCTGCATCGTCATCGGTTGGAGCAAAGTAGGGAACGACATCACCGATCACACAGTAGCCACCCAACATATTGAGCGAGATCTCTCCACAAGGATTGGGAATCTGGGCATAGTATTTGGCTCCTGCGTGCTTCGCAATTAATGCGAGCATCTTTTCCGTGTTCTTAAACGGTTTGTATTTTGGACTAGTGGCATACTTTCCGTCCATGTAGCCATCATAGTTCTCATCGTTTTGCACAAAACGGTGCTGATTCACAAAACCAGGTTCCCCTGTTCCATCATGGTAGGAAGCTTTGAGAACGGAGTCCAAGACTTTCTGAGAGTGCTTGGTCTTTTGTTTCCAAAACTTCTCGTCAACGGCGATGGAATTATTTGCACTCCACAAGAATCCCCCACGTTTTATTTCGATAAAGTCAAAGATCTCGGCATCGGTCCAAACCTTTGTGGCAATACGTGCGGCACGTCGGGCTCCTCCCACCAATACACATTCCGCCAAATAGTGATCCACAAAGATTGCTTGTTTCCAAGCACTCATCCCTGCGTTTTTGACCGTCGCTACTTTTGAGATGGCATTCATTAATGGTTTTGGTCCAGAAGCTGGTCGATTCTGCATCCCTCCAATGGGAGCTCCTTTGGGACGAACTTTGGAAAAGTCTAGAATTAAGGTGTCATTTTTATACTTCTTCTCGTAGGCCATAACTTCCATCTTCTCAACTGCCGAAGCCCAACCTTCTCTAGAGTCGGGAACTTCGTACCACACAGCATTTTTGTATTTATGCTTGGCATCCTTGACACTCTCATCCACTCCCCATTCAAAATCCCCATGTTTCTCATCGATCACACAGTGGATGATTGGCATGTTGTCCCAGTTGACCACACACATATCATCGTCATACGAGCGACCCACCCCAGATCCGTTGAGAAGGAGGTAGAAGAGAATAAAGGAGGATGAAGAGGTTGCACAGTTGGTAAAGACCTCCATGTTGCGCGTTGGTTGGGTCAAATCCCCGTGTTGAAGATGGCGACCCGACATTAGCATTGACCCGTTGGCAATATGCTTATACAGCACGGCATATTCTGATTCTTGCTCCTGCTGCAGTTTGGCTGGAAGTAAGGCAACGTTTCCGGCAGCAACACGCTGGGCAACTTCACCCCAGGTCTCTACCGTCCCATCAGACTTCTTTCGCAGAATTGTCCGCTTGGCGACTGCTTCTCCCATTCCTAACGCAAGCTTTCGAACTTCAAACTTCATTTTCTTTGGTACCCAGTTGCGCGTAGAGGGGGCAGGAGTGCTTGTACGTTTCTTTTTGGCTACGACTGTTTTGCCACTACCATCGACTTGTAAGTCTTTCGTTGTCACCCGTCTCTTCTTTGATTGCGACCCTGAAATTGGTTGTTCCATATATCTCCTCCCAACAATAATTAACGACTAGTGTCTGGTTTCTGCTCACTCATGAGCTTCCCCAGTTCTAATTCAAAATCTTCTAAGGTTCGAAAGTCTCGGTACACACTAGCAAATAATAGCGATGACAGTGCATCTAATTTGCGTAGTCGCGTTAACACTTCTTTTCCGATTTCGAAACTTTTCACTTCACTGCTATTGCGCTTGCGTAACTCGCGCTCTACTTCATCCATCAGTTCCTCGACTTGTTCTAAGCTGACTGGTCGATTCCAAGTGGCTTTTAAAATCCCTTTCTGCATTTTTTCTCGATCAAAACGTTCTTTTTCTCCGTCCTTTTTAATCACGGTAATGTCAATTCCTTCTACCCGCTCATAGGTAGTAAATCGTTTGCCGCATTTGCTACAGGACCGCCGACGGCGCAAAGCGCGTCCATTTTCCGCAATTCGAGATTCTAAGACTGCGGTTTCGGCATGTAAGCAATAGGGACAGCGCATACGATCTTATTTACTCTGGTGTATTGGGAAAGAAGTCGTCACCGCTTTGGCAATACCACTATATATAGTTATCGGAAGATAAGTGAACCACTAGCATTAGTGGGGGTCAACTAGAAAGAACCCCATCAATCTATCTCTCCCTGAGCATGGAGGGATTCTTGCAGTTTGTGCGGGAAAGAGACTACGGAAACCGGGAAGAAAGAATGGAAAGTTCCGCAATCAAGCGATCAATTTCAGCGCGGGAAGCATCATTAAAGAACGGTTTTAGACGTTCTAGCTCCAATTGTTGAGAAGCAACTTCTGCCTTCACAGATTCCCGAAATTGGGTGGATTGATTGGCATAAATCGCATCCGCATCGATTGCAGCACTGATGGTATATTTTCCTGCTTTGGTTAAGGTCGATAACGCTAATGAATAGCGACCGCGCGTGAGAAGAAGTGAGGCAGATTGCATGCGTTCTTTGGCTAAGGCAAACTTCTTTTCAACCCGGGCAGGACCCGAGGTTAGGCGTAAATCCACTTGATCCCACACCATGCGAAGGGGATAAAAGGGATGGTCTGGAGTTGGTGGCCAAGCCTGAAGTTCGGACAAACGCGTAGAGATCGGAACCTTGGAGCGTGCCTGCTGCTCCTCTAGCGTCGGTGCATATAAGGCTTGCCGAGTAATGGAAAGAAAAAGAACAAAAATAATGAGAAACACCCCACCACCATAGGTCAGGATGCGAATACCAGTTTGTCTTGTCATAGGAAAACGATTAAGAGTTCAGTCTACCAGGCAAGAAATGGGAATCAAGTATGAATCGAAGAACACTGAATTCGAGCACATTCTAGTACTGTGGCAAATAGAATTTAACGTTATCGGCGGTCACTTGGACCGTAGAGACCTTCTTTTCAACAATTTCTTTGGCCACTTTGCCACACATATTCTTAATCGTCCGTTGCAGTGTACGGATTCCAGAGTCAAATCCTAAGGGACGCACGACGTTGGGCCAGACAGCTTCGTCCACAACTAAGCTACCCACATCCAACCCACTTTCTTCCAAAGCTCTGGGCAGCAAATACTCTCGAGCAATATGAATTTTTTCTTCGTCCGAATAGGATGGCATGTCTAATTGTTCCAAACGATCCATGACGGCGGTGGCAATTCCGCGGGTATTATTGGCGGTAGCGATAAACAAGACCTCGGAGAGATCCACAGGATAGTCAATATAATGGTCCACAAATGCATAGTTCTGGGAGGGGTCCAGCAATTCGACTAAGACTCCCATGATGTCCATACGCGCATCTTCCGTCACACGGTCAATTTCATCCAAGAGCATAATGGGATTCTTTACCCCCGACTGTCGTAATCCTTTAATAACGGCTCCCGGTTCTGATTCAATATGTAAACGGGATTGTCCACGCAAATCTCGGGCACTTCCCATTCCCCCAAAAGGAATACGGACAATCTTTCGACCTAAGGCTTCCGCTAAGGAATAGGCAAAGGTCGTCTTCCCTGTTCCTACTAAGCCAACTAAAAGTAAGATCGGAGCTTTAATATTTCCATCCGGATTTTTTTGTGTTTTTAAATTTAAAATCGAGACGAACTGGAGGATGCGTTCCTTCACATCAGTGAGTCCGTAGTGATGTTTATCTAAGATCTCTTTGGCGTGCACTAAATCTAAATTATCTTGGGTTCTCTGTTCCCAGGGTAAGGTGGTAATCCATTCAATGTAATGAGAGGTTTTTTCAAATTCTTCCCCATAAGAGCGCAAACGCACATTGCGTTCCAATCGGTCCAAGACCATGTTCGCTTTCACGCGCATCTCATCCGGTAACTTAACGCCAGCAAGCTTATCGCGTAGTGTTTTTACTTCGGTAAGCAAAGCATCTTCGATTGAGTCGGTGGGAACGGGAACAGTGGTTTGAGCTACTTGGGAATCCATAGGATCTACTATAGTTTATTCCAATCAATTTGTCATGTTAAAATCCAAGCCAAAAGGAATACTTTGGTTGAAAATGCTGCAGCAATACAATTGAATCTATCTTTCCGAGATGAGAACGGAGTGGAGGCTGATGCTCGATTTTGTCGGCCTGGTACCTATCAAGTTATTCTGGAAATGATTACAAACCCCGATCTTTTAACAATATCTAACGGAGAAGAGTTAGTGATTGTATATCACCTCGTTACCGTTCTTTTGGAATCAGGAAAGATAATTCCACCTCCCACTGTGCTTACTACGGAGAGTAAAATTCTTCCTGGAACGCAACGCTTTGAATTGGGAAATCTGACACTACACACGGGTACTTTACTAGTAGAAACAGATATTTGGACAGGCAGGAATGGCGTCCCAAATCATCCAACAAAAAACGAGAAATGGACGATAACAGTTCGTGACTAAACTTATTCCAAGAAATCTTGAAGTCGCTTGCGTTTGGAAGGATGACGAAGCTTACGCAAGGCTTTGGCTTCGATCTGACGAATACGCTCACGGGTAACACCAAATTTCTGTCCCACTTCTTCTAATGTCATTGGTCGTGCGCCATTGAGTCCAAATCGCATCGCTAACACTTTAGCTTCCCGATCGGAGAGGGCTGAAAGTACTTCATCAATGTTTTCTTTGAGTAACTTTTTGCTTGTGGCATCATACGGAGAAGCTTGCGTTTCATCGGCAATGAAATCACCCAAATAAGAATCTTCATCATCACCAATTGGAGTTTCTAGTGACGTTGTTTTTTGTGAGATCTTCATAATCTCACGCACTTTTTCTTCATCCATTTGATCACCCATGGCGATCGCGATTTCCGATGGTTCTGGTTCTCTTCCCAAATCCTGCATCAATTTACGCTGTACCCGCATCATCTTATTGATGGTTTCGACCATGTGGACGGGAATACGAATGGTTCGGGCTTGGTCTGCGATGGCACGGGTGATAGCCTGACGGATCCACCAGGTAGCATAGGTGGAAAATTTAAATCCCTTGGTCCAGTCGTACTTTTCAACGGCACGAATAAGACCTTTATTTCCTTCTTGGATGAGGTCTAAAAATGTCATTCCCCGACCAATATATTTTTTGGCAATGGAGACAACGAGTCGTAAGTTACTTTCGGTAAGCTTGGCTTTGGCTTGCAAATCACCCTGTTCGACACGCTGGGCTAAATCGACTTCTTCTTCACGGTTTAAAAGAGGAATACGACCGATCTCTTTTAAATACATGCGGACGGGATCGGACACACTCTTGTCATCGAGCGATGACAACATTTCTAATTCTTTTTCTAAGTCGGTAGAAACAGCGGCGTCCTGTTTCATGTCTTCTTCCGAGACATTCTCAAACACGTCAATTCCAAAGGAAAATACTTTTTTATAAAAGTCATCGAGCTGCGTTACGTGCTCTTCTGGTTCCGCAAACACAGCGAGGATATCATCCTGGGTAAGATACCCTTGGTTCTTGCCACGTTTCACGAGCTCGTCAATCGCATTTTTCAATGTTGTTGTCATAAACAAAATAGATAAAAAGCCTGTGCAGGTTCTGCCAGGCATGGGTTATTTGGAAAATTGTACAGTCAATATTGCTTGAGAACTTGGAGCACGTGCATTGGTTGTAACGTGCAAAATAGTATATTGGACTATGGCCTACCTCAAGCAAATAATAGAGTGATTATACGCAATAGATCAAAAAAACACAAGGGCAAGCTGTGATTAAAAAGATCTATCTATTCGAATAATTAAATCGTTTTGAGGTGTGGATAAAGGTGATCAATCACCGCATGAAAAGATGCCCCAAAATAGGCGGGATGCTGTCGAAATTGTTCCTTCATTTCTTGTGGAGATAACCACACAAAATCAGTAGATTCTTCATTCAGAGAGATCGACTGATCACAAAACACTTCATAGACAACGAACCAATGGTTTTCCTTACGTCCAATCACTGGTCGATTAAAGACAAATTGGCCAATGAGCTGGAATTTTTCAACCTCAATCCCTAGTTCTTCCGCGCCTTCTCGAATTAATGCCGCTTCACACGACTCTGCTGCTTTCACGTGTCCTCCAATCGGAGAGACAAACTGACCAGGATCCTGACGATTAGCGGCTTGCTGTACCAGTAACCACTTGCCATCCCGGCTAATCACCTGACTAATTACCGTTGTATGCAATAGCCCTAGTTTGTGAGCTTGCGTTTTTAAGGTGGAATACAGCACGTTCCCGTGGTCATCCAAAATATCAACCTGCTCATCAGTCATAGGAGTTAGGAAAGCTCTTTCATTTTCACGGTAAGTTCTTTTAAATGCATTTCTTCTTGTGGGGTTAAGTTTTCTTTACTTTCTAATAATCCAACTTCTTTTGCCAGTTTGATTTTATCTTCTTTTTTTACAATTTCAGTGAGTTCTAACAAGGCATTTTCAAACTCTGATTTCAAATCCGCTTGGGTCCCTAATTCGGAAGCTTCCAAATACAAACTCGTAAAGAATTCTTTCAATTCTTCCGGCAGAGCCTGCGTAAAACTTAATGGGTCGGTAACAGTAAACGCAACGCTTACCGAGAGTAACTTTGCATACACTCCAGAAAATGTTCCATTTTGTCGTAATTGTTCTAGTCTTGAGGGAAAGTCCGCTCCATCACTTGCCAGTAAGACTAAAAAGAGATAGCGCTGCAAAACTTCCGAACGATTCTTTGGCTTGCTTACTTCTTCTAACTTTTTTGATCCCTCCGATTTTGAAAATGTCGGCGGCAATTTTGCTTTCCGTAGTTCTTTTTCAAAAATTTCTTCCGAGACTCCCAATCGACGCGCAACCTGTTGCACGTAGTGTGCTTGCTCAACCGCGTTTTGAATTTGACTTAGCAGTGGCACCAACTCTTTGGTGATTTCCTTTTTCCCATCTCCCGATTTGACGTCATTGGCGGCAAAGGAAACATCGATTAAATATTCATACACGGAAATATTCTTTTGCACCATTTCCCGCCACTTTGCAGGTGAAGACCGAGCGACTTCATCCGGGTCTTTGCCACCCGCAACGGGAATGACCCGTAGATTTACATCTACCTCACTTTCCTTCACCAGTTGAATAGCGCGTTTTGTGGCTTCAATTCCTGCAGAATCGGCATCTAGAGCCAAACAAATCCGGCGCACGGAATGGGAGAGCAATTGTATTTGAGTGAGGGACAATGCGGAACCTTTAATGGCGACGACATTGTTGACGTGGGCTTGAAAAGAACTAATGACGTCAAATTCCCCCTCACAGACCACCACTTCTTCAGATTGACGAATTGCAGTTGAAAGTTGGGAATAGCCAAACAATAGTTCGCTCTTGTGATACAGCTGCGTTTCCGGGGAATTAATGTACTTTGCTTCTTTGGCACTGTTATCCAGCAGTCGACCGGAAAAGCCTACCACTTGTCCGCGCTTATCAGTGAGGGGAAACATTAGTCGATGGCGAAAGCGGTCATAGTAATGCCCTTTCTCAGATCGAATTGCTAACCCGGCATCGACAACATCATCCTGATCAAATCCTTTTTTCCCAACCAAATAATGCAGGAGACTATCCCAGGCATCCGGCGCCACTCCCAGTCCAAACAACCGAATCGTATCGTTGGTTACCCCACGTTTGGTTATGTAGTCACGTGCAGTCTGCCCAACCTCATGCGAGGTTAACAAGTAATGATAGAACTCTTTACTCAAAGAAAGAATTTCTTTAAGACGATCTTTGTGATGATCTTCCTGCGTAAGTGGAACGGATTCCAGTTTGATTCCTGCTTTACTTGCAAGTTCTCGCAAGCTTTCTGCAAAGGAGAGGTTCTCTGTTTTCTGTAAGTAGGTAAACGCATCCCCTGACTCACCACAACCAAAGCACTTATATCTACCAAGCTCGGGAGTTACAAAAAAAGAAGGAGACTTTTCACTGTGAAAAGGACATAAACCTTTATAGTTTTTGCCGGCTTTGGTTAATTTAACCTTTTCTGAAATCAAGGCCACAATATCAATCGCATCTTTTACCTGGGCAATCTGGGAGCTCATGAGGCGAGTATACCAAAGAAACGCTGACAGAACTGATCAAAGACTGCTATACTGCCTGCCAGAATGTCAGCATCAATTCCATCCGTTGATCACCTCTTCTATTTTGGCCGCTTCAATCTTGCCCATCACGGCTACATCAGTGTGATTAGAATTGCGCTAGAACTCATTGCCCCCACATTCGGAATTACTGTCGTTCCCTCTCCCGACACTCCAACCTGGGGACAATACACACTTCCATTCGAGCACCGAGTATCTATGTTAACAGAAGCGTTTCGGAGTGAACTTTCCAACCTTGATCAGGGAAAAATTCAGATCAGCGACATTGAATTGAAACTTCTTGACGAAGGAATATCCGGTAACTATACGATTAACACTCTGCGTTTCTTGCGTACGAAAATTCCAAAATCACAAACGATCGGAATTGTGATGGGAGCCGATGCAGCAGCTTCCTTTACGCGCTGGAAGGATTGGAAAGAAATTCTAATACTTGCACGGTTATATATTGTTCCTCGTGCAGCACTCCATACTCCACTTCAAATACAAAAAAGTTTAGCTCCAGAGTTGTTTCCCTATTTAGATTCTCAACAGCTCTGCATACTTCCACCCGATGCCCGTTTCCTTTCGGACTTGGCAACTCACGCCTCATCTACTGCGGTCTTGCAAGGTCGTCATGACTATCTTCCAGAATCCGTGAAGCACTATACGGCACAGCAACAATTGTTATAAAGAATCAGGAGAATGTACTTGAAGTTGATCCCACCAAGTACAATAGACAGACACGTGATGTCAATTGTATCCATTCTAACTTCCACCATCGGACTACTATTGCTCGGTTTTTTTATCCCGATCAACGTCCATGCCGTCGATCGATTTGCTACCCAATTAGAAAGTACCTATACCATAGGAAAAAACGGAACTGTTCATGTGAAGGCTCAATTCTCTTTAGCAAACACCACCTCCACCACCTATGCGACGCATTACGCCTTGGAAGTGGGATCCAATACAGTCAGTAACATTGTAGTGACCAGCAATGGTTTACAGCTAAAACCCACAACAACGAGTCAAAGCAATAAAACCACGATCCAAATTGCATTCCCAGATAAAGTTGTAGGAAAAGACCAAACGAGAAATTTTGTGGTCGAATATGACACCACGGATTTAGCCACAGTTACCACAAAAACTCTGGAAGTGAACATTCCCAAATTAGCGCGTACGCAAGAGTTTTCCCGCTATGTGGTACACCTTGTCGTCGATGAGCAGTACCAAACACCCAGCGTGGCATTTCCAAAAGATTTCACCACAAGAAGTGAAAATGGAAACGTCATTGTGAGTTTCCCAAATGCCCCGCAAGATCGTGGGATTAGTGTGATTTTTGGCGATCAACAGAATGCTAAAGTCTTGCTCTCCTATATTCTCTCAAATCCAACAAACACGAAAGGGACGATGTCCGTGGCGTTACCATCCGACACGCGGTATCAGCGTGTCTATATCGATTCTATAGAACCAATCCCTGTCTCCATCACTCCCGACGCTGACGGTAACTGGATGGCCAACTATGAATTAGCCTCCGGAGAACAACTTTCAATCTCGGCAACACTCTACGTAAATCTACGATTAACTTCTCAAGATCATGCAAAATTCACCACCAAACGGCCAGGATCGGAGTATTTAAAAACACAACCCTACTGGCAAACCAACGATCACACCATTCAAAAACTAGCCAAAGAGTTGAAAACCCCCGAGGCGATTTATGCATATGTGGTAAAAAACCTTGTGTATGACTACAAACGGTTATCTGATTCTAATGAACGGTATGGAGCCAGCCGCGTGCTTGAACAGCCCAATCAAGCCCTCTGCCAAGAATTTACCGATCTGTTTGTCTCGCTTTCGCGCGCCGCAGGAATCCCTGCTCGCTCGGTGATTGGCTACGCCTATACCCAAAATGAATCATTGCGTCCCTTAAGTTTGGTGCGTGATGTGCTCCATTCATGGCCAGAATACTGGGATGAAACGACCGAGCAATGGATTGCTGTCGATCCAACCTGGGAACATACCACCGGCGGTGTCAACTACTTTTCTCGAATGGATTTTAGCCATATTGCGTTTGCTACGCTGGGAATTTCCAGCCAGTTTCCATTGGCTGCTGGAATGTATACATCCCCGACCCAAGAGGGTAAACAAATCCATGTGGAATTCGTGGATTCCATCCCTAGCTCTACCCAAAACTTTAGTACGGATTTACACGTGAGCCCCAGTGCACTGTTTGGCCTTCAAAATACCTATCGTCTACGACTAACCAACACATCCTTATCGGCTGTCTATGCCGTACCTACAACCATCCGCGTACAAAATACTGCTGGTAGCCTTGAGCTGTCTGATAAAGTAACATTGGCACCATTAGGAAGCGTCGATATACCCATCGCTTTACCCAGAAAAGACATCCTGTCTACCTATGCAACGACAGTAAATGTTCGAATCCAAAATCAAAGTTTTGATCATGCCATTACCGTCCAAAGCACCCTCCAAGACAACCTCCCTCTCCTCCTCGTTACCGTCGTGGTGGCAGCAATCTTGGGAATCGCTACCTTTATTACCTGGCGTTTACTGGTTCCTCGACGAAAACGATAAGGTACTGTACGTGGGAAAAGCAAAGTCGTTAAAAAAACGCTTAAGTCAGTATGCCCATGCACAAGATGACCGCCCGCAAATTTTTGCCCTAACCCAACAAACACGTAAAGTGCAGTGGGAAGTCTTAGAAAGTGAACTACAAGCACTTCTGGTAGAAGCGGAGCTGATTAAGCGTTATCAGCCGCATTTTAATATCCTGTTAAAAGACGATAAGTCGGATCTGTATATCTGTCTGTCAAAAGACTCCTATCCTCGAATTTTCACGGCTCGCAAGCCAGAAATTCTTCGAAGTGTACGTAAACTAACAACCTTTGGTCCCTTTCCTTCCGGATTACGCGTATCGCAGGTCCTTTCCATCGCTCGTAGCATCTTTAAATGGTGCGACCATCCGGATCAAGTTTCCCAAAAAAAGCGACGTGCGTGTTTTTATTATCACATTAATCTGTGTGACGGAGCTTGTGTGGGAACCTGTTCGAAAGAGGAATATCAGCGTAAAATGACGGAGGTCAAGCAATTCCTAAATGGCAAAACTGCCCAATTAATCAGTAGTTACAAACAGGAGATTGAGCGTCATGTTCTCTTTAAAGAGTTTGAACAAGCCGCCCTCATTCGCGATCGACTCCAAACGATTGTGCATGTAACGTCCCCGAAATATCGGTTAGCTCCGGACCTCATTTTGCCTACCTTAACCAGCAATTTACAGGAAGAATCCTTGGTCAGCTTACGCGCCGTATTACGTCAATATTTAAGTGTACCGGCAACAGCTCCGCTGACTCGCATTGAAGGATACGATGTTAGTAATATTATGGGGACGAATGCGTCCTGTTCCATGGTGGTGGCCATCAATGGGCAAATGGATCATCAGGAATACAAGCATTTCGGAATACAAACGCTTTCTACCCCCAATGATTTTGGAATGCTTAAAGAAGCACTGACTCGACGCCAAGGACATCCAGAATGGGGAATCCCAGATGTCATCCTCATTGATGGTGGGAAAGGGCAATTGCGATCTGTGTTGTCGGTCTGGAAGTGGCCATCCATTGTGATTTCCATCGCCAAAAAACCAGATCGTCTCCTTATTCCGATTCTCTCAAAGTCTACGAAGAAAACAGCGATTCCATCATTGACGTATAAAGAAATTCCCTTAACCGATGAAATCGCCGCAACTCTATTAATTCAAACTATTCGTGATGAATCTCATCGTTTTGCTAAACGCCTGCATACGATCAAGCGTACGAACAATTTCCTGAAGTAGTATGATGAGTGCATGCGCGCAATTATTCGGGAATGGTTTTTACATTTAGTCTCACTGTATTTACTGGATAGTGTCTTTACGTTTATCCAAATTCGAAGTCTGGCGATTTTATTGTCGGCAGCCACTACTCTCTACGTTCTCAACACGATCGGCAAACCTTTCTTAAAGATTCTCTGGCTTCCTATTAACATTATTACCTTAGGATTATTCGCCTGGGTGCTTAACATCATCGTCATTGTTCTGGTCGTTTTGCTGGTTCCCGGTTTTTCCATCACACCCTTTCATCTATCAAGCATTCAGTTAGGACGATTTATTATTCCGGAAATCACGCTAAAACTACTGTGGACGTATTTTCTTTTCACCTTTTTATTAGCCTGGACACTCAGCTTTTTTCACTGGCTTCTCGTTTCCGAGGAATAGGCGTTAACTATTGGTAATAATGGGAGTTGCGATCGATGTAACCATGGTTTCCATCGAGGCTTGTCGTTCAAGCGCAATTGCCACCAATCGATCTATTAATTCCGGATACGTAACTCCTGACGCTTCCCATAAATAAAAGGACATACTTCCAGGAATTGTATTTAACTCATTAAGCCAGTACTCTCCAGTTCCTGGGTTTACGAGAAAATCGATACGAACCACACCACTGACATCCAGAGACCGGCAGGCATTGATCGCCGTTTCTTGAATAATCTTTGTCAAACTCATAGGAATCGGCGCAGGAATCCGACGATGTAAGGATGCCATCCCACCAGTTTTTTTACCTCCCTGTTCATACTTGTCGCTATAGGAAAGTAGCTCTCCACTCGAAACAGGCTCCTCTGGAGTTGAAGCGATCAATTCAGTAAACCCTAAGACTGAGACATTGATTTCTTTGATATCTTCTTTTCCCTGCTCAATTAGGACACGACGATCAAACTGGAAGGCCACTTCAATGGCTGCTTCTAACGATAATTGGTCGGTGGCTTTACTGATACCAACACTGGATCCCAAATTGGCTGGCTTTACAAACAGTGGGAATGAGAGACGATGTGGTTCTGTTTGTTTGGTATCGAGCAATCGAGACACTACTGTTTGCGAATCTTGATTCCACTCGTCTTTGGTACACCACTGAAATGGTACGACGGGTATTCCCGACGCTCGCAACACATGTTTGGTCAGAATTTTATCCATACACAACGCAGAACCAACCACGCCTGGACCTTGGTAGGGAATTCCAGCTAACTCTAATAATCCTTGAATAGAGCCATCTTCTCCATGTGTTCCATGGGTACAGATAATCGCCACATCAATTCCATGATCGCGGCTTGGATCGGGCGAAAAATCCACCGCCTCAAATCCAGTCGGATTATCTAAATCTTGTCCCTTAAACCCCGCAATGGTCATCGCCCGGTCACCGGACCACCACTTCCCTTGCTTATCAATATAGAGAGGAACCACGGTATAGTTCTTTGTACTGGCATTCTTCATGAGCTGGCAAGCAGTGATGATACTTACCTCATGTTCCACTGAACGCGATCCAAAAATCACTCCCAAACGTGTCATAGATAAATACCTTTCAAATAATAGAAGTCATCAGATGTATATTAGCAAATATGTTCGAATGTGATAGATCATCTGGAACGTGCCTATCGAACACGTGGGTACAACGATCCGTATCAGCCTGCGTAAACTCAACTTGCCAAGCTCCTCCATACAAAGCTAGACTACCAGTATGATGTTTCGTCCGACACATAGCCCCGGAAAAGAGTGGATTGCGACCCTCAGTATAATTGGGGTCATTGTGGGACTATCGGTGCTGTGCGTGGGAACGGTAGGTTATCTGCTGGGGGTCTATTCAGCCTCAGCCCCACAACGTCTGGTTCCTCCGAGTGAAGAGGTAATGTGTACGATGGAAGCACTGCAGTGCCCTGACGGCTCTTTTGTGGGCAGACAAGGCCCCAACTGCAGCTTCGCTCCCTGCCCCGAACCAGAAACGAGTGTCTTTCAAAGTGACTGGAAGGAATTCATCCATCCTGCCGGATCGTATCGGTTTCATTACCCACCGTCATGGGTGGTGTCCCCCTTAAAAGAGACGAATGCCACCTCAGTAACGTCGTTGTCTCCTGCCCAAGTTGATACCTCTCCGACTTTACAGCGCGACTATCAGATTACTGTCGTTCCCCTCTGGCAAACCCTGGAAAGTCTAGTGCAGGAACGATTGGAGAATGCTCAGCAAACCTCCGTCTCTGGAGCTTTACTTTCTCCACAGTCTACCGTAAAGATTGGAAATCTTCCCGCCGTAGAACTTACCTATACGAGTAATTCACAAGATCTCATCGACGTGTTTGCTCAAATGAGCTCTCAGTCTGCAATCGTCTTTTCCGGCCCGAATCGGGATCGGCAAACGCTTAAAGCCATCCTTGCATCCTTCGTCTTTATCAGCACAGAGCCCCAATCTAAGGAAAGAGCTGACAACTGAAAGAAAATAGCGTATAATAATTAACCTATAGTTTTGCTTCGTCAGCCTCGTTCCCTTGAAGTTCGTGAGTTGATTTTTCTAGGTCCTTACCTAGGTGTAGGCATTGCGAGCCAATTAAAGGAAAGTAAGTGTATGGATATTCGAAACATTGCCATCATTGCACACGTTGACCACGGGAAGACAACCCTTGTCGACGAACTACTCAAACAAACACATTCCTTCCGCGATAATCAAGCAGAAATGCAACAAACAACGATTTTGGACAGTAATGATTTAGAGCGAGAAAAAGGAATCACCATTCTTGCAAAAAACACCGCGGTTCAATATGGTGAAGTAAAGATCAATATCATTGATACCCCAGGTCACGCTGACTTTGGTGGTGAAGTAGAACGCATCATTAACATGGCAGATGGCGCCCTCTTACTCGTGGATGCAGCAGAAGGCCCACTCCCCCAAACACGTTTCGTCTTACAACAGGCAATTAAACGAAAACTAAAATTAATCGTTGTGATTAATAAAATTGACAAGCGAGATGCAGAACCTTCAACTGTTCTTCATCAAGTAGAAAATTTGTTCCTCCATCTTGCCGATGACGAATCCATGCTCGATTTCCCTGTCATTTATGCCATCGGACGAGAAGGAAAAGCTTGGGATCATTTGCCCACAGAAGAAGAGAAAATGAGCGAGGGAAATTTACTTCCCCTCTTTGAGCAGATTCTAAAAACCGTACCCTCAGCCCGAGGGGACGATGAAGCTCCCTTCCAGCTCTTAATCTCAACACTTGAGCGCGACCCCTACCTAGGGAAAATGTGTATTGGTCGTATTACACGGGGAACATTACATACAGGTGATCGCGCTGCGTTGGTAACCCAAGACGGTCATCAAGCAACATATAGTGTTGAAAAATTGTTTGTCTCCAAAGGAATTGAAAAGGTCCCGGTTGAATCTGCTGTCTCTGGAGATATTGTCGCCATTGCCGGAATGAAAGAACTCTCGATTGGCTGGACGGTTACCGCTCCGACCACCCCAGAGGCTCTCCCTTCGATTAAAGTCAGTGAACCCACCATTAAAATTACTATTGGTCCCAACACCTCTCCACTGGCGGGACGTGAAGGGAAATATCTAACTTCTCGTCAAATTCAAGAACGCTTACTCAAAGAAAAAGAAACCAATTTGGGACTACGCATCGAAGAAGATCCAACTGGGGTTGGATTCGTTGTTTCCGGACGCGGTGAACTCCACCTGGCTGTCTTGATTGAAACCATGCGTCGAGAAGGCTATGAGCTTGAAGTCTCTAGACCTCAGGTCATTTTGAAAGAGGAAAATGGAGTCAAACTAGAGCCCTTCGATGAAGTAACGATAGATATTCCTGACGAGTTTGTCGGTGTAATTACCACCGAATTTGGTCAGCGCCGTGCCGTCACACAATCGATTGATCCGAACGGACGCGGAGATACGCGAATGGTCTTTGAAATCTCCGAACGCAACCTCTTGGGAGCTCGAACCAAACTACTCACGGATACCCGTGGAACATTACAAATGAGTTCGATCTTTTTAGAGTATCGACCGGTCGGAACTGAATTTAGTCAATTACGCAATGGTGTTCTGGTCGCTTCCGAACATGGCAAGAGTGCTACGGAAGGACTCGATAACGCCCAACAACGTGGACTGCTCTTCATTGGGGTTGGAGAAGAAACCTACATGGGAATGATCGTCGGCTTAAACTCACGCGAACAAGACATGGAAGTGAACGTCAACAAAGTGAAAGCCAGTAGTAATGTGCGCTCAGCCACCAAAGATATGATGGTGAAATTAACGCCTCCCGTGCGCTTCTCATTAGAACAATCCTTAGATTTTCTTGCTGATGACGAATTATTAGAAGTTGTTCCCTCAACTCTCCGTCTTCGCAAACGATTACTCACACAGGCGGAACGCGCTCGGGCTTCAAAGAAAAAAGAATAACTCGTACTTAACGTTGCCATTCTTTTTCGTCTTTTCATCGGTTGTAGGCCGTGGTACGCTTGATGCCATGCCAGTGTCATCGTCCTTCCTAACAGCCTATGCTGCCTTAAATGCAGAACAAAAACTTGCGGTAGATACGTTAGAAGGCCCGGTGATGGTCGTTGCAGGTCCCGGAACTGGTAAAACACAGATTCTTGCAACGCGCATTGCCAATATCTTAAGCAAAACAGACACAAACCCCAGTTCAATCTTGGCTCTCACCTTTACAGAAAGTGGAGCTGCTGCGATGCGAAAACGGCTCATCAGCCTCATTGGTCAGACTGGGTATTACGTCTACATCTCCACCTTCCATGCATTCTGCGCCGATGTCATTTCCGATCACCCTGAATACTTCCCTCTTCCCCCCGATGCTCAGGCGTTATCAGAACTTGAACGGTATGAGATTTTTTCTACCATCATTGCCAACAACGAGCTTGAAATCTTAAAACCCTTAAACGCTCCAGACTACTATGTCAAAGCCATTATTAAATCAATTTCTGATTTGAAACGTGAAGGGATTACACCGGATCAATTGCAAGAGATTATTGACCAGGAAGTAAGGGAAAATAACACCGTCGAACTCAAGAAAACCGCTCGATTACTCAAAGAAAAAAACATTTCAAAACACCGAGATCTCCTCATTATTTATCGCCAGTATCAAGATACCCTTTCAAAAGTTGGAAGATTTGATTTCGACGATATGATCATGCTGGTATCGCATGCGTTTCAAACAGAGGAGTTATTGCTTGCGACCTATCAAGAAAAATTTCACTTTATTTTAATTGATGAATATCAAGATACCAACGGCGCCCAGTTTCATGTGATCAATTTATTAAGTTCTTTCTGGGGAGAATCCGCAAATCTGTTTGTCGTTGGAGACATCAATCAAAGCATTTATCGTTTCCAAGGTGCCTCCGCAGAAAATGTACTCAACTTTATTAAACAGTACCCCGCGGCTACCGTTGTGCATTTAGAACAAAATTATCGAAGCACTCAGACGATCTTGGACGCTGCACAGTCGTTAATTCTCCATAACAATATCCGCTTAGACACCTTAACGGGACATGCACATACACTACTAAGCCAAAAAGGTGAAGGTACTCCCCTGTCACTCATTCGTCCCTCATCGGGTCAACTTGAAGTTGTATTTGTTGCGGAAAAAATTAAAGAGCTGCTCGATGCAAAGGTTGATCCATCATCCATTGCTGTGATCTATCGTCACAACAACGACTCTATTGCCATTTCCAGTGCCTTAGCCAAATGGGGCATTCTGTATGAAATTGATGGAGGGGTCAACATTCTAACTACCCCAATCATTGGACAATTATTGTTGTTATTGCGTGTCATTTCCGGCCTCAAAACGGGAATCGAAGACATGGACCTTTTCACTCTGCTCAATTTTGAATGGACGGGCTTAGATCCGTTAGCAATTCTTAAATTGACACGGAAAGCCGCAACCCAACATACTCAGATTTTAGATGTCATTTTAGAAAACGTGCCTGCAGTTGTTCCTGGAGATTCCAGTGCACCTGAATCTACTGGCGATGTCCAAGAAGTCACCCTAGTGTTAAACCCGCCAGCAAACGATGAGAACCAATCATCCAGCGAGACACCTTCAGTAGGCATTCCAATTGATGCGTACCTTCCAGCCTCATTTGTTTGTAATGCGGATCCTGCTATTGCAGCGATCCAGCGTTTTGTATTAAAACTTGTTGCATTGCTGAACGCAGAAACAAACCATACCTTTGTCACTTGGTTTGAATCGGTTCTGCAAAGCTCTGGTTTCCTCCCTTTTGTGTTACAACGCCAAAGTGTAGTAGAGGATCTCAACCGCGTTAATACTCTGTTTAATGAGATTAAACGACTTGCAAACCTTGACCATACGCTGAATTTAGATAGATTTTTACGGGTAATTGAAACCTTAAATGCACATGATCTATCGATTACAGAAGAAGATCAAAATATACAACATCACGCCGTCCATCTCACTACCGCCCATAAATCAAAAGGTCAGGAATGGGAATACGTGTTTATCCTGACTGCAATCGACAAAAAGTGGGGAAACAATTCCACTCGTAACCTGCTTCCACTCCCCGAATCGATCATTACGTCCATGGACATCTCCTCCAAAGATCCGAATGAAGATGAACGTCGATTATTTTATGTCGCCCTCACCCGAGCGAAATCATCGGTCACACTGAGTATACCGTCGACATTAATCTCCGGCGATTCTAGCAAAGAGACCGTTCCCAGCATTTTTACCACGGAAATAAACCCAACATACCTCCAAGACGTCAGTTTAGAACAGTTTGAATCTAGTCCGGCTGCACTCCTAGAAAAATTGGTATCTCCAAGACCGCCCGTGGTACGAACCAATCAAGAAGAAGAGTTTTTGTCAGATCTAGTGGCAAGGTTCAAGTTGTCCCCAACTGCTCTAAACACCTATCTACAGTGTCCGTATAAATTTAAACTTAACCACTTATTAAAAGTTCCTCGTGCGCAATCAGAACATCAAGCCTTAGGTACCGCAATTCACAAAGCATTAGAACTCTTTTTCCTGAAACTTCAGGCTGACAAACTAACTCCATCGGTCGATTTTCTCTTGGAATCCTTTAACAGCGCATTACAAAATGAGCTCTTAACGCCCGAGGCAGAAAAAAAACGCCGTCGCCATGGAGAACTCATCTTGCAGTCGTATTACCAGTCCAATCTGGATCAATTTACTGTTCCACTCTTCTGTGAACGGCAGTTTGGATCGGGGTGGTCTAAAACCTATTTGGACGATATCCCGTTAACCGGAAAAGTTGATCGGATTGATTGGCTGAGTGAATCCGATAAAATTGTGCGCATCATCGATTACAAAACAGGTCGTCTGCGTACCCGCAATGAAATTGAAGGTAAAACTGGGAAAAAAGATCCTGCCTACAAACGACAATTGGTTTTTTATAAATTGCTCACAGAGCTAGACAAAACCTTTACTCCAACCGCAGAAAACTTCGTGCTTGATTTTATTGAACCCGATAAAACGAGTGGAAAACATAAACAAGAGTCGTTTAGCATTAGTAGAGAAGAAGTTGAAGAGCTCAAAACGACCATCCGAACGGTGATGCAAGAAATTAGAGCCCTAAAGTTTGACCATACTCCAAACACAGCTGCCTGCTCGGAGTGTGAATTCTTTTCGCACTGCTGGCCCGAAGGCATCGCTGATTAATCAGCTTTTTTGACGCTAGGAGGTCGAAGTCGCTTTGGGGGTTGCTGCAGTGAAAGTGCATCAATCGCTCGAGCTAGCTGACTGGCATAGCGTTCCAACGATTGGATCTTGGTTTTGTCATTACTAAGCTGTTGCGTATAAATCCATGCCTCTGTTTTCTCCCAGTCATTTTTATGGAGTTGATTGATTTTCTTCCATGCAATTCCTGAAAGAAGTTCTGCGATCTCCGGCTCGAAGGAAAGTGATTCCGTTTTTAGTAAGTACGCGATTGCGGGATAGCCCGAATATCCTTGCCAAAATGACCCATTATCATTTGCACAGATCATTTTCTGCTCTGCATCAAAAATAACGGTGTAGGTTTTTGACCCATCCGATGATGTTACTTCTGCACCCTTCTCGTTTAACGTCAATCGTTCATCGGCTACACACCCAAGGGCTTCATAGATTTTTATGCGGGGAGGAAGTTTCCAGTTCATAGGATTAAAACTTATGGGGTTAACACAAACTCTTCTAAGGTTACCCACTGCTCCGGTCGAACTCCAGATGGGGTCATCCATATCTTCTCAATTCGAAGCGTGTGAATGGGAAGAGTAATTTGTCGACTGATTTTTTCTCGTTCTTCCAAGACAAAATCCCCATACAAGAGACTTAAGTGCGGATTATAAAACATTGTTTTATCCGCTTCTAAGAGATCTTGCGCAAGAACTCTAGCTTCCATTAATTCCAGAGTGGGCTTGATCTGAGCGAGGACGCACTGAAAATAGGTCGTATTGTATTCGATTTCTTTGAGCTCTATCTCAAAGGGATGAATCACCTTGGACAGATCTTTCACGCGATCCCGGACATATCCTTCACTTTTTCCAATTCGCGATAACAACGTAATATGGGGTTCAAACGAATGGGAATGATACTTTAAGCTCAAGGGATCGATGAGTTGCTTAATACTTGCGGAAGACTCTTGATCTGGCATCAGCCAAATCGAATACGCGGGATATGACATATCTGTGTGTAGATCTACTAGTCACATCCTACAGAGAAAATGCAAAAAACGAAACATTCAAAAGTTAAGGGGTGTGATGGTATCAAGCACAGAGGCGGAAGCGGTGGGATTCGAACCCACGAGACCCGATTAAGGGTCGCGGTTTAGCAAACCGCTGCACTAGGCCACTATGCGACGCTTCCTCAGAGAAATCTGGCACAATGATATCAAATTGGATCGTAAAAGAGGATGGCAGGTTTTTGGGCAGACTGCTCCCCGTTATGCAGAGGCATCTAAACCTATTTTTTATACTCAGAAGTAAATCGGGGGTCGACTTGCAGACCTTTGAGTAACAGTACCAAACTTTCCTCTAAAATGATTTCCTTAGAAGCTAACACTTCATCTATCGTTACCCATCGAAGCTCCGTAAAATTCTCATCTGCTGGATTCTTTGTGGTATCAATCTGCAGTTCACCTACCGGAGTACACAGATACGTATGGCAAATTACTTGATGCTGATGTGTTGCTGAAAAGAAATACCATAGTCCCACTGAGAGCTTGATCTCAACACTCAAACAAAGCTCTTCTTGAATCTCACGATGCAGGGCATCACTGGGATTTTCACCGTATTCGATTTTCCCTCCCGGAAGATCCCAAATGTCTTTTTTATGCAGCTCTTCTTTGAGAACTATAAACTTTCCCTGATGAAACAAAAGTGCTTTAACTGAGGAGAGTACGGATGGCATAGTGTGGTTTTTTCATCAATCAAGGTTTGCGGCTAAGAAACTTCGAAGTAGGTCGATACTGCGTGCCTCGGGATCATAGTGGTAGGTAGTAATCCCCACGGACTGAGCGCTCTTCACCGCGTCGGCGTTATGCTCAAAATAGACAACGTCCTCAGCCGTAAGACCAAAGTGTTCCAGCATCAAGGTGTAGTACTTGGGATCGGATTTCTCCGGATGATGTTTTAAGGAAAAAAGCTCGTAGGGTAGTGCTGTTAATCCAAACTCTTTCATCTGTTCATCATCAGCGCCTGTTAACACTATTTTGGGGTTGGGAAACTGATCCAGCATCTCGTGCATCGGTTTGTAGATTGAAAAGCCCTGTTCCGTTTTGACGACAAACGCATAGACGGCATCAACTAGAATAGTTTTCATAGTGAGTGAAGTGTATCAAAAGAAATGCAATATTGTTACAGGCTACACAACACCTGCAGTGATCCACGCCGCAGGAAAGGGTAAATCAGATTGACACATTTATCCAATCATTTGAATCCAAATAATCCCTTGAGGAATCTGACCACCCAGCTCAAGATACCTTGAGTTAGTTACACATTGTGCTCAGTTATCCATAGCTAGGACTCTACAGAAGAGGTAGTTTACAAAAAAATCCGAGTGAATCGCATAAAAAAGTATGAAAATGGTAAAATACTAACCTTGTATGCACAAAGCAACAATTATTGTTCCACTACACATCATTAATGATGCAGAACATACCAATAAGTTTTTAGGTACTTTTCAACGATTAAATCAGAAATTTGAAGGTGACTTTTTGTGGTACATCGACGCGAATGGTTGCGATGCTGGAACTAGCAACTGGTTGAAGAATGAGCTGAATGGGAAAAATGATGTAAAGCTCCATGTGGAGGAGAAAGGAAGTCGTCGCTTAGCGATGAATCGTGGATTGGAATTTACTAGAGCTTTTTCACTACCATACTGTATTTTCCTGAATGATGATGTCGAACCCCTTGATACTACTTTTGAAGCTTTAATAAAAGTGCTTTCAAGTGGAATTCCTGTAGCAGGGTCACTGTCAACTCCTTACCCTATCCCATTAGACGGGATTCCCAGTGTTAAAAATTCCGTCAGTCTGGTCGGAGAACTCGCCTTTTATACTAAATGCATTTCTAGTGGAGCACGCACCTTTCGAGGAGACTGTTATGGTATGGATACTGCATTTATTTCCGAATTTCCAAATGTTCATTCGGATGATACTTATTTACGAATCCTCTTTCACCATCGTTTTGGTATGGAGATTCCGATCGCAGACGAAGCTCAAGTTTTCAGGGTACATGAAAGTACTGCACGTGATGCTGTACGCCGCATTCAAAGGTACTTTGAAGGACGAAAACAACTTAGAGATTATTTTCTAGCAACTGACCCTGATTTGGCTTTGCTTTTTGACAGATTGGTGAGTACACCTGAATTGAGCACAATTGAGCCGCGTTTCTTTGAAGCACGCGATAGGGTTCGGAGATTGACACAAGGAAAAAAGAGAGAGTCTTTTCTTGATACACCTGAATTAAAGAGAGAATTTGAAAATTTTTCCGACCTTGCAATGCTCTATCTGACATTGAAACGACAGAAAAGAGGCGAAAACGTTTTGACTTCTGGCGAGACTATGTGGAAAAGATAGCTTCTCAAGAATAGAAGGAAGTAAGAAATACAACTTTGTTGCGGAGGGGGAGGGATTCGAACCCTCGGTAACTTTCGTTACGGCGGTTTAGTAAACCGCTGCACTAAACCACTATGCGACCCCTCCAGAGATTACTACAGGGTGTCATTGTATCAAATACAAGCAACTTTTTGAGATTCTATCTGACTTGGTTGTCTCAGACTTCCCCTGTGGTCACTCTATCCCGTATAGTAGATGAAAGTGATCTCCAAAAAAGCCAAACTACGAGCGACTTCCTACTTCTATCTGCTGATCAACACGATGTGTTGGGGAGCACTCCTTCCCTTTGCTAAATGGGGACTACAGGATACCTCACCCTTTCGCTACCTCTTCTATCGATTTCTACTCGCATCCATTCTTTCAGTTCCTATTCTCTGGCATTATTTCCCCCGAGTAAAAATGCCTTTTCAGGCAATCAAAACAATTGTTTCGCTAGAGCTGATTGGAACCTCACTGGCTCTGTCTGTCTTATATGTTGGTTTGCAATATACAACGTCTATTGAAGCGAATTTGATCGGGACTACTGCACCCATTTTACTTACGCTTGGAGGTGTCTATTTCCTCAAAGAGAAAGAGGAAAAACGGGAGTTGTGGGGACTCTTTTTGGCAATCATTGGAACACTTCTCTTAGTTGTCTCTCCACTTTTGGCGATGTTATCCCCCTCGATGGGTGGACTGATGCGCGGTAATGTTCTGATTTTAGTGCACACGTTGGCTACAGTGATTTATTTCTTGAAAGCAAAATCTACCTTTAAACATATCCCTAAATTATTCGTAAGTAGTATTAGTTTTATCGTCGGCCTTGTTACATTTTTGATCTTAAGCCTGGTCGAGTCATCGTTTTCCGTGTCCTCACTGTATTCTGTAATGATCCAGGATTTCACTTCACTACGCGTCATCATCGTAGTGGTGTTTGCAGCGGTATTTGGGTCAATTATCGGGCTGACAGCATATATTAAAGGACAAGCAGGGATTGAAGCTTCGGAAGCAGGCTTATTTACCTATCTCCAGCCAGTCATCTCTATTCCTCTGGCAGTCGTGCTTCTAGGAGAAAGGATCGGTGGTTTTGAAATTGCTGCGATGCTCCTTATCTTGTCTGGAGTCTGGATTGCCGAACGGAAACGAACTTAATACACAAATCTCCACCGTTTTTCCGTTGCTTGTGAAATTCCAATCCGTGGCGTGGTTTGAAACGATTAAATTTCTTTGAAGCTGTAACACTCAATGGTGTCACCAATTTGGAAGCGAACAGTACCTCTAAAGACTAATCCACATTCGTTGGGAGCTTTGACAGATTCCACATCCATCTTCCCCTGTTTTAAGGAACGAATTCGAGGATCTCCGATCTCAGCTTCGGCACGTTTTAAGTGATAGTAGATATTTTGTCCACGTTTAAACTCGCCTTCGATGATTTTACATCCGGCAATCTTATCCCCTTTAATCTCAAACTGGGCGATGATTTCTGCTTTACCAATCACCTGTTCGTTGGCTTTCGGATTCTTAAAGAGGAACACTTGTCGTTCAAGATCCTCTAATAACTCGTAGATAATGCGATAGTTTTTAATTTTAACTCCATGCACATCTGCCAGATCTTGTACTGATTTTGTTACCTTAATTCCAAATCCCAAAATGCGTGCTCCGGTTGTTTGCGCCAATAAGACATCCGAATCACTCACGTCACCGACACTGGAAACAATCACATTCACATCTGCTGGCATACTGCCAACTAGCGCTTCTTGTGATCCAACGACATCTGCTTTTATGATGACACTGAGTTTTTCTGCATCGGGTGGAACAACAGCTGCACGCTCAACTGCATCCTGAGAGATAGCTGCACCAGTTACGGTGGAACCCACTGCGGGAACGTCGGTCCATCCCAGCACTTGGACTGGCATCGATGGGGTTGCCAACGCTACAGGTTTGCCAAATGCATCCTGCATAATGCGCACTTTTTCTGCAATGTCCCCGACATAGAATGTGTCTTTGAGTTTTAAGGAACCTTCTTGGATTAAGACCGTGGCATAGACCCCTTTTCGAGGATCTTTTCCGGATTCGATCACAACACCTTTAAAAGAAGCTTGTGGATCTGCTTGAAGATCAGCGACATCCGCGGTAAGGAGGATTAAATCAAGTAAGGCATCCATACCCTGCTTGGTCTTCGCACTGACTTCAACAACCGAGACACTTCCACCAAATCCTTCGACAAAGACTTCGTGTTCAGCCAGCTGCGTTTTGACCCGGGTTGGATCAGCTCCAGGCATATCAATTTTATTGATTGCCACGATGTACTCTACTCCGGATTGTTTGATATGTTGAATCGATTCCAAGGTTTGCGGCTTCACACCATCATCGGCAGCGACTACCAAAATGACGATATCCGTAACATTGGCACCACGGGAGCGCATTTTAGAAAACGCCGCATGTCCCGGGGTGTCTAAGAAGGTGAGTAACCGCTTGTTGTACTCGATCTGATACGCGCCAATATGCTGCGTAATTCCGCCAGCTTCCCCACCGGCCACATTGGTCTTGCGAATTGCATCCAAGAGCGATGTTTTCCCGTGGTCAACATGTCCCATGATTGCAATTACTGGTGGTCGAGGTAAAAGTGACATTGAATTCTTCCTTTATGCTGTTTTCGTTTCTAAGACTGGTTCAGCCTCTGCTGATACTACTGGCTCTACGGTTGGTTCTTCTGGAGCAAACTCCGTAGTTTCAATTTCAGGGGTGATGGTTTCTCCCACAATCGTAATTCTCCACCCTGTCAAACGAGCAGCGAGTCTAGCGTTTTGACCATTGCGTCCAATTGCTAACGAGAGCTGATCATCGGGACAGATAACTTTGGCTGTCTTTGAGGGGTCGTCTAAGGTTACCTTGAGGTGTTCTGCTGGGGCCAAAGCTGTTTGAATGAACATGCGTTGATCGGACGAGTGTTGAATAATGTCAATTTTCTCGTTATTCACCTCTTTGATCACTTCTTGAACTCGAACTCCCTTTTGACCGACACAAGCACCCACTGGATCGACTCCTTCTTGAGCGGAGGCTACCGCGATCTTGGTACGAACACCAGCTTCTCGAGCGATAGAGACTATTTCGACGGCTCCGGAAGACACTTCAGGAACTTCTCGTTCGAATAATTTCGCGATCAGCTGCTTGTCGGCACGGGACACAATAATTGTCTTGCCTCGATGTGTTTCTCGAATTTCTTTAATAAAGAAGGTAAATCGACTATTGATGCGATAAGGTTCTCCACGCATCTGTTCTTCTACGGGCATCCAGGCCTGACCGCGCCCAATATCCACAATCACGTGCTCGTCATCGTAACGAATCACTGTTCCTTGAATTAGGTTGCCGATCTTCGTAGAATAATCCGCAATGATTGCATCCTTTTCCGCTTCGCGAACTTTTTGCAATATGACCTGTTTGGCGGTTTGAGCAGCAATCCGACCAAACCCTGGAGGGGTAACATCTTTCTTTGGTTCTACCGTGACATCATAGACTCGAGCTTCTCCAGTGTCTTCATTCACAACCACGTCAAAATCAGCATCCTCAAACTCTTCCTCAGGATGTACTAATAAATAGTCCTTACGGTAGGCCGCTTTAATGGCTTCTCCAATTGCAGCAATAATGGTGGATACTTCTATTCCACGCTCCGAAGCAATTTGAGCTAGTGCCGTTGCAAATTCTGTACGTGCACTAGCAGATGACGAAACAGCTGCCATAGTAACTCCTAAACTACATGCAAATCCTTGAAGCACTCAAGAACTTCGCTTTAAAAAAAGGTGGGAAACCCACCTTGTCAATTTTAATTACCGTACTTGTAGTCTAACACTTTTCCCCTGCTCGATCAAACGCAAAGCTTTCACACGAAATACCAGTAGTAGACCCAGGCCAATCCGGTAACGATAACAGCGAAGACGGTTGCCCATCCTAGTCGTCCAAACCGTTCGCGCTTGAGGATAACAAGTGAACAAAGAATGAGAAAAAGCTCGATGATCAGTGTATTGTAGGGATGCCAAAGTAATGCCTTCGTATGTGGTCCTGGCTTCACCAGAATTGTTGAAATCCAGTATCGTATCCCAAATTCCTGCAGGATATCCCGAATAAGATGCACTACAGAGACCCCAATGATCAAGATCAACCACATCTTCTGAGAACGATTGAGAGTGGAGTTGGTTTGTTTTTTGATTATTTGAACAGAAATGTGCATAGCTACTATGGTAGAACAACCAGAGTTGTGTGCTGGAATGTGAATACCTTATTTACTTTACCGAGAAGCGTTACTGCAAAAAATCAATTTATGCTGTAATTTGTACATGCGCTCCATTCTCCCACAGAATCTCGATAAACTCTGCAGTGGATCTGTCTCCCAATATGAGTTGAATCATCAATCATGACATTGTACCGCCGCTTCACTCCGGGCAGGCATTCACCTCCAGCCTTCAAAGCCTGGAGATCTCTGCCAAATCATAAAAAACTTTTGAAAACCTTACTGACGGCATGGAACTGAATTTTCCGTCTTCGTATTTGCGACAACACAGACATAAAACCACTAAAATTGGTGATGTGTAGGTACTTGATATCTGGCTTGACAACCATGAAGTGTAACGTTACACTTAACATTACATGGCAAACATTCTGGCTACACTAGAGGAGAAAAAACAACGATTGGATGGTTTCAGGCCTTTTTCGGTTGATCTTGTAACGAACCTTCGTGAATGGTTTAAGATTGAGTTGACGTATACGTCCAACGCTATTGAGGGGAATACCCTCTCTAGAGCTGAAACTGCTTTAGTGGTGGAAAAAGGCGTCACAGTCGATGGGAAGACCCTTCAAGAGTACTTAGAGGCAGTGAACCATGCCCAAGCCTTTGATTGGGTGATTCACCGAATTGATACGACAAAACAGGATATTACAGAGAATACAATCTTGGATTTGCATCAGCTGATTCTCCAAAAAATCGCTGATAACCAAGCCGGACGATATCGCACTGTTCCGGTTCGCATCGCAGGTTCAACCGTTATTATGCCCAATGCCATGAAGGTCCCAGAGCTCATGGGCGAGTATGTTTCATGGTTACAGAAGAATATGGACAATCCTTTGACGGTAGCCGTGGATGCTCATTTCAAGTTAGTAAGTATTCACCCTTTTGTGGACGGGAATGGCAGAGTTGCTCGTTTACTGATGAACTTACTACTCATGCAAGTTGGTTATCCTCCAGCCATTATCCGTAAAGAGGAACGGAAGCAATACATTACCAGTATTGAAAAGGCTCAACTTGGAGGCTCACTCGCGGATTACTACGCTCTAATGTATGAAGCAATAAATCGCTCATTAGATATTTACCTTCAAGCTTTAGAGGGTAAAGCTCAAGAGAGAGTGTTAGAAAAGAAAAATGTCCTCAAAATTGGCGAGCTGGCTGAGCTCGTTGGTGCAACCGTGCCAACCATTCGTCACTGGACAAAAGAGGGATTATTACAAGTGGCTGAGTATTCCCAAGGCGGATATCAGTTATATGGTCAAGACCAGGTGTCCATCATTAAAAAGATCAGAAAATTACAAGACAAAGATCGATTGACCATTGCTGAAATTAAAAGAGAATTAGCAAAATAGTTGTCTATTTATGTAACTTTGTTTTTATTTCTGTCAGTTGTGGCGGAGAACCGTGAACGAAGTTCTAACCTATTTTAGAACTTTGAACACCATAAATACATCTGAAATGGTTGTTGCAATTTAAACAAGTAAGAATTTAGTAAGCAAGTAGGCTACTTATTTATTACTTAGAATCTCGGAGGTACTTTTCCATCTTCTGAGATATTCTCCGCATTGCCGCCTGCATTGGATTTTTTAATTCCAACATTCTCTCTGAGATTGCATAAATTATGCCTTCTCCATACGCTTTCGTTGCGGAATCAAGAGCGCTTGCTTCTTCTCTTCGTCCATCCTTCCCAATAGCTCCACCTCCTCTTATTTGGTCATCTATGGACTCTGCAATGAACATTAAGTATGTAGGGTCATCAATATTATCTATATCGTTTTGTAAGTTCCCTCGTGTTCCATATTTTCGATGGATATCAACAAGGGAGGCAGTTGCCAAATTAAACTCTGAGCGTGAGCGGATAGCGGCTTCTACTGTTTGAACTTGCTCTGGAGAGAGGTAAGAATAGGATGCATACTTCCGCATTTCCAATCCTATTATCTCTGGGTCAAGTGTTGAGGCTTTAGCAGCTCGAACTAATACTCTCGTCATCTTTTCGGCTATGCGAACTTTAAGCGAATCGTAATATTCACCCACTAATGTACCTTCTTGATTAGACGTACGAATAAGGTCTAAGACTGGATATAAGTCCTCCACACCACGAATCTCATCAACCTTTGATAAGAGAACGTCTGGCATTGGAGGGAACTTCTCACCAAATTCACGATTTTCACCTCTCTTGATTTCAATGACAGGTTTGAATATATCCCCAGCTCCAGTTTCTTGATGAGCTAAAGGTACTGAATCAGGAACCGTAGAAGCATCGATAATAGGTTTAATACCTGCGTACTCTGCATCAATTTCTGCCTGTGTTTTCTGTCCAGGGTTAGGTGGTGGATTTGGAATTTCTGACATACAAAACCTCCTGTTTACTGAAAGAGATAGTAGTCTCTATATCACCTATAATACCATATTGATTCTCTCAACTAAGTTTCCTACATTCGCAATGGAAAACCGCCAGTAGTTGTTAACTCCTGATTAAATGCTTCTACTGGCTTTCTGTATTGTAAACACTTTCTGGGATGATTGTTGATCTCTGCTACAATCTCATCCAGCTCTGTTTGTTCCAATTCTTTGAAACTGGTTTTCTTGGGAAGATATCTTCTCAGTCTTCCATTTGTGTTTTCATTGGTTCCTCTTTGCCAAGATGAATATGGATCTGCAAAATAGATCTTCAGTCCCATATGTATCGTGACCTGTTCATGTTTAGTGAATTCTTTTCCATTGTCCACCGTGGTGGTCTTCCTTGCTTTGTTTGGAAGTGGTGCAAACAGTTGGACCTGAGCATCAGCTGTTTCCACAGCTCCGATCTTTGCAACCTTCTTAGCGAGAAGAAACCTGGTCTTTCTCTCTACCTCTGTATGGATTCCTTCTTTCCTAGTCCCACCACTGAATCTCCCTCCCAATGTCCAAACACCTCTCTTGACTCAATCTCCTCTGGCCTCTGGTGAATGGAGACTCTGTTTGGAATCCTACTCTTGTGACTACTTCTCCCTGTTTGTTTCCTTCTTTTCTTCTGTTTTCTGGGAAGGTACTCCCACAACTTCAAACCTTTGTTTTTCTGGGCATAGATGAATCGGTAGATACTTTCATGATGCAAGAACTTTTCTCCTCTCTCCAATTCCAATCTTCCAGAGATCTCTTCTGGACTCCATCCCCACCGGAGTCTCTCCAATACATACGCATATGTTGCAGGATCCTTTAGAGGATGTTTCTTCCTAGCAGTCTGCATTCTCTTCCTCGTCTCTTTCTTTGCATGGATGGCAATATATGCTTCACCCCATCGGTTCCTCTGGAGCTCTGCTTCAATGGAGGAGTGATGTCGTCCCAGTCTCCGAGCAATCTCCCGAATACTAGTTTTTTGGGCTCTCCAGACTGCAATCTGATCCCGTTCCTGATCACTTAAATGCTTCCTTGTTTTCATTCGCTATTTTAACAAGTGGCGGTTTTCCATTGCGAACTCATGAAATTGATCTCCAAAAAATTAAATTCTTTATCTATTGTCGTAAGAGCAGTGATAGTGAGGACAAGCAAATAGCATCACTCCCTGATCAAGAGAAAATACTCTCCGAGTATGCGAATAGGTTTGGATTGAGAATAGTCGAATTGTATAAAGAGTCAAAAAGTGCTTTTAAAATTGGGAGAACGTATTTTAACGAAATGGTTCAACGCATTGAAATGGGAGAAGGAAATGCAGTTTTAGCTTGGGATTCATCTCGAATTGCACGAAACAGTAAGGATTCAGGGAGTTTTATCTATCTTTTTGATGAGGAAAAACTAATTGAATTTAGAACCCCACAGAGAATTTTTACCAATAACAGTGATGACAAGATGTCTCTAGGAATTGACTTTACTCTCACTAAAAAATCATCTGATGATCTTAGTAAGAATGTTCGTCGAGGCAATCGAGAGAAATTCATTGAAAGGAAAGAGTGGGGTGGTCCTGCGAAGCCTGGGTATTTGAATTATACGAACCCTTTAACAAAGGAAAATACAATTATCACAGATCGAGAGCGTTTCCCAATAATCCAAAATGCCCTAAAAATGATTGCGGGAGGTGGGGCTCCTATGAAGATCTTTGATTTACTAAACAACGAGTGGGGATACAAGACACGTCAGACCTTGAAGCACCCAAGTCGCCCCATGAGTCGAACAACTTTCTACGGAATACTTAGAGATCCTTTTTACTATAGACTCATGAGGAGGAGGGTTGAAAAGGAAATTAAAGAAGAGACTGGAAAACATGAACCAATGATCAAAGAAGGAGAATTTGAGCAAATACAAATTCGTTTATCGGGAAAAAGAACTTCTCATTACACAAAAAAGGACTTTCCATATAAACAAGTGCTGATCTGCGGAGAATGTCAGGGGTCAATCACTTGTGAAGAAAAATGGCAAATAATCTGCCCAGTCTGTAAGACCAAATTCCATAAAGGAAAATTAACCAGCAAATGCCCTGCTTGTAATACAAAATTGGAAGAGATGGAACATCCTAAGACGCTTCAGTATGTCCATTACCGTTGTACGAAAAAGATCCATGAAAACTGTACTCAAGGAAGTCTGTCTGTGAAAGATCTGGAAAGGAAAATAGATCAAGAATTACAAAGGTTTGAAATTCCAGAGGAGTTTAAAAATTGGGCGTTTGAGTATATTCATGAGTTAAACCTGACAGAAGAAAAAAAAGACACGGAAGTAAAAGAGAGACTACTTCGAGAGTATAAGCGGATGGATGATCAGTTAAAGTCGCTTATTCGAATACGCATTTCTCCTGAGTATCTTGAATACGATGGTGATAGAAAAAAACTATACGAGGAAGAGGAATTATCTATCTCAAATAAGAAAGCAGACCTAAAAAAGAAACTTGAAGAAGCTGACGTTCAACAGCAACAGTGGATCGCTCAAACTAAGGAAACATTTGATTTTGTCAGTACCGCAAGATACCAATTTGAGCATGGCACGGTTCAAGAAAAGACTTATGTATTAAAGAAACTTGGTTCTAACCTACGAGTATTTGAACGAAAATTACTGATAGATGGGGATAAATCGTACTTTTTAGTTGAAAAAGGCAAGAGAGAAATGTTGGACACAGCAAATAGATTACAACCTGGGAAATATGCTGATCTATCCGTGCAAATGCTTGATCTAGAGCCTGTTTGTTCAGTATTGCGGAGAGGGTGGGATTCGAACCCACGGTGAGCGTAAACCCACAGAAGTTTTCAAGACTTCCGCACTAGGCCACTATGCGACCTCTCCCCATTGATAAAAGTGGCCGTATTTTTTGCCACAATCTTCAATCCGTACCTCTAGTATATCAGACATCTTGAGAACGATGTATGCTAAGAATATGGGGCATCTTACGTTTCTCTTGGACGTTATCTTTCCCAAAGACTGTATCGGATGTGGTGCCTTTGGGGACTATCTCTGTTCAACCTGTTTTCAAACGATGCATTTCAATTCTACGTACCTTTGCCCTGGCTGCATGAAAGAACTCAACCATTTTGGAGTACATAGCCGGTGTAAAAGTAAAACGACACTGGATGGGCTGTATGCCGTTTCAAACTATGATGGAGTCATCGCCATATTAATTAGAGCAGTTAAATATCGTCTCATCTATGATATGGCAAGTCTGGGTGGGAATCTCCTGCATTGGCAAGGGGAAAAACTTGGAATTTGGAACTCGTTTTCAAGACAAACAACTGCCATCGTTCCGGTTCCACTGCACTGGAAAAAGCGGTGGGAACGAGGATTTAATGCAAGCCAGTTGTATGCACAACAATTATCAACCAAACTTGGCATCTATCTACTTCCAAACCTCTTAATAAAAACAAAAAGCACACCACCGCAAGCTCAGCTATCGCGGGAACACCGTCTCCTCAATCTCAAAGATTCCATGAATATTTCAGTTCCAAATTCGTCAAAAATTCCCCCAAAAGTCATTCTCATCGACGATGTCTGTACAACGGGGTCTACGCTTCAGGAATGTGCCCGAACACTTAAAAAATCCGGGGTGAAAGTCGTCGTTGCGCTAGTACTCGCCCATGGGGAATAAATTTGAAATACTAGAGGGAAGCTGCTATACTAAGTGTCCCTTTGGGGATGTACGTTTCGACGTGTATCGCTCTTTACCATCTGCACACCATCTTTGGCTAGAGAAGATGTAAAACAGAGCCAAAACAATAACTGCTAACTCAAAACTTAGCAACTTGTTCGCTCGTGTGGCAAACTTCGTGTTTGGCACCAACGAACAACCAGCTTACGCATTAGCTTAAGCTAGCATTCATTCGTCTTATCTCACTGATGTAAGCGAATGGGTGGAAACCCAGTCAGTGTGACTTGTCGGTCGTATCCAATCCTACCGATAAAAGATTTAGCATTGGAGACGCTAGAATACGGCTTGGAAGTTCACCGATCTAGCTTGATCAAGAATGACCTACGTGTGTAGACGATGGCAAGGTTCATATACGGACCCCGGTTCAATCCGGGCATCTCCACCCTAACGAAGCTTTTTGAGTAGAGAATCTTCTTCGCGCCGTAAATCGCGTTGTTTGAGTTCCTCTTTTCGATCTACTAACTTTTTTCCTTTTCCTAGACCAATGAGGACCTTAATGAAATTTGATTTCACCCCAAGCATGAGGGGGATTGCACTAAATCCCTTGGTGTGCGTAGCTTCTTCAAGCATACGAATTTGACGTCGATGGAGCAGTAATTTCCTGGACATGGTGGGATCATAGGTCACGTGGGCTGTGGTTTGATGTTGCTCAATGCGGGCATTAATCAAAAAGGCTTCATTTCCCATGATTTTGACAAAGCTATCAGAGATGACCCCACGTTTCGCGCGCAGAGATTTCACTTCTTGCCCAGTCAAAACGATTCCCGCTTCCAACGTATCGATAATCGTGTAATCCTTTCGAGCTTTTTTATTTTCAATCAACGGAGTCATGATGGGCCAATTATACGGCAGAGTCGCTATCTTTAGGAGGAAGGGATTTGCAAGCTGACACTATAGATCAGACTGCCAGCTAAAATGTAGGCTGTCTGCGTTTCTTCATCGACGATAACACTACTGGCTGTCTCTAAATCAGGACTGATCACCGATGCGACATAGGTCCCATCTTTTTGATAGACAAGCAGTCGCTTTCCTCGGGGTTCAAGAATGTACAGTAGGGTACTTGTTTCGGTTGTATACAGTGCAATCGTAGAGGTTGGCAAGCTCACTGCCTGTTCTAGCTTGAACCCAATCTGTTCACCTCTGGAAAAGCGCAAGACAGTTCCTTGGGTTGTTCCAACCCAAACGTCCCCATCCACCACCAGAGAACTTAGCTCATCAAAATTAATCCCCTCTTTATCTTTGATCCAAGCTGACGGACTGCTGGTTGGGTCGGTGACATCAAAGCGCATAATATTGCGCTGTTTTCGATCTAAAGCATACACATTATCTCCAAAGGCAGAGATCAATCGCGGTTGCCAATCAGTGGGTGCCGAAGCCACAAGCTTTCCCATTGTATCTAAAGGAAGTGATAATTCGATTACACCCTGCGTACCCACCACATAGGCTTTACGATTTTGCACGGTAACCGCAGTCGACTCAGTCAATTTGTCGGCAATGGATAAGGTTTGGGGGGCTTTATTTTCCAATGACAGTGAGAGAAGCCTGTTTTGAGTACGATCTAAACAAACGGCTAATTTCCCTGGACGATCAAACGCAAAGGAAGATGCGACAAAATCCGCCGCAACTAATCTAAAATCATAGAACACTGAAAGTTTGGCAATCTCTTTTTGTGCGGAAACTGCCTCATACTCTGCTTTTGCCGATTGAAATAACGCATCAAATCGGCGAGAAATGAGGCGATCGGAGGCATACTGTACTCTAGATTGTTCAAGATCAGTTAGTAGTGCAGATAGCGCTTGGATCTTGGCAACCTTCTCGGATTGCCCTTTTGCCTGTTCTAGCCGTAAAGAGTAGGGCTTGATTACGGATTCTACACGCGCGTTGCGTCGACCCAAAATGAGAGAGTTTCCAAGAACGATTACAATACAAAAAGCGATGACAACTCCCAAGGCTCCGACAAGTTTGGAGCGTTTGAATCCAACTTTGATGCGTCGTGTCTGCAATGGTCGATGCGACAACGGCGGAGGACTTATGGTGGATGGAGGCAGAGTTTGAATTGCTGGAAGTGGGACTGTGGGTTCTTCTACTTCTGGCTCTTTGAGTTGCACAAGCGCCACACAAAGCCCTGCATTCGCCGCCGTGTTTTGTGAATCAGAGGGGTAGGACGACAGCATCTTCTCTGGATGGAGTGAGGTGGAAACGATAGTAAACAACGATTCAAAGAAAGACTGCGTTCCGAGGTACACGTCGTCTGTCTCACTCACTTCTCCCCGCATAAACGACGAATGGGTCGTTTGGATAACATCTTCATTGATAATCGGATGACTCTCATTGCCCCGCACTAAAACCGCTTGCGCTTTCCCAAATGTAAAGAACAGTGATTCTTGAAGTGTAATGAGCCCGGCAACCAGCTCCCCGTCCGTCAATGGAAGAGTCTGGAAAAAAGAGACAAATTGTTCTGGCGTGGTGAGATGCCCCGCCAATTCTTCTATCGCGGATTGACACTCTTTTCCTCGTTGTTGCGCGTTTGAGCCAAAAAACGTCATCGCACACACGAGCGTACCAACGTTAGTTTCCTGGGAAACGGTTGCCGACCAACAGTCTTTTGATGGAATTCCAGTTAGAGTAGAAATGAACGGAGACATTTCTACCATCATACGACGAGATGGCTGGAATTTATAGAGTTGTAAAGGCAATGAGCCAAACAGTCACAGCGAAAGCTAAGTGTAAATATCCTAGAATTTTTATAGGCAGTTCAAACCCCGTTCCCACGGTGGTCGTCATCAGATGAATTTGTCGAACGATAACAATCGAAAATAACAAGTAGAGTCCAAATCCTAACAAGACCATCCATCGCAAGATGCCAAAGATAAAGGCATCCGAGAACAGATAAGGGCTATTGGGATCAATCATGAGACCTAAAATTTGTCCTTCTGTCATAACGGTATTATCGCACCCTTCCTTCAATCTTTTCCTGTTCCTCTTGCACCAGCATTTCACTTAAAAACGTGGCTACTTTCCCAGGATGCGGAACTTTATCAAATTCAATTTGAGGAATCTCCGCAGACGTTTGAATTCGAACTTCTCCAAAATCGATCACGGATTGCAAAAATCCTCCGGTTGCAGAGGTAATATCTTCGATGTTCTCAATTTTGGCTTCCGAGACTTTTTTGAAGAGCAAATTAAAAAAGTCGACGTCAATCACGCGCTCATCGGTGATGATATAGATGTTAAAAAACCAAATCAGAAAGTTTTCTAAGATAAACCCAAAGGTCAAACTAAACCAACCAATGAGAGCGACAAACTGAAACCGTTCTGGCAACCAATCAAGCAATGGGAAAAAACTCAAACTTAAGGGAGCAAGTAACATGAACGTCGCAATGATGATCCAGCGAAGATTGACGATTGGATGCTGTCGAAGTAACAACAAAATGGGCTCGTCTTCATGCTGTACCTCAAAGGAAACATTTGCCGGTTTTGGACAAAATGATGCCAACGGATTATAGGAGCCATTCGATTCTCTTAAAATCGAACTGTATTTCTCTGCTTCGAGAATATTTTCCTTACGAGTCCGTCGTTTAAGTCCGGCAGCCTTTGGGGATGTATGCGACTTGGATTCATGAGCTTCAGCCATGCTTCTATTATACAACCTGGAAGCAGAAATAATCCAAAAGAGTTCAAGCTTATTTTCGCTCGATGCCAAACAGATTTCCCTTCACCGAGATTCTGCCGGGAGCACGAAGATTGAATGCGGTTTTGAATTCTGCCCCTGGAATCGTTACCGACCCCTTATTCGTGTCAACAATGACATTTTTCGTAAATCCGTTGTTTCCGTGTTCTACCCGAATTGAGGAAACGGTTGTGAACGCTCCACCAAGCTCGTTGGCTTTATTTTTGAGCTCATCCATGGAGAAAGGATTCCCACCGTTACAACTGCTAACTGGAGTAATCCGAGCTACATCGGCACTATTGCCTTTATATCGAACAACCCAGGCATTGAGAACATCGGCAAATTCTGTCTGCGTTAGCCAAGGATGGGTTTTCCCACAGGAATCTCCGGAACGACTCTTGTACCAGCCCTTATAGAACCAAGGACTATCGCCTTTTCCCGCTCCTTCGTAGGCTCCATCCGCCCAGCGTGTCCAGTCGCTAGTGGTATCCCACAAGCCAGGGGTGCTATGCCCATTGGACGTGTAGGACTGAATATATCCTCCCGCAGTCGAGGCATACTTTGCCATAAAGGGCTTTCCATTTGCAATCAAGACCCATCCTCGAGTCGCATCCACCGCTTCATCCCATTTCCCGCCTTTGTTGGATGGCTTATACACCTGACACGCCTCCGTGGCACAAATGCTTTTCTCTCCATTGTTGGTAACTGCTAGGGCGTAGGACCGGGCTGCGACAGCCTGAGCCTTCAGTGCTTCAAATCCCCCGTTATCCCCCCAGGATGTCGGCATTTCGTAGATTCGCTTGGTATAGGTTTCAATGTCCACACTTCCATGCCCACTCACCGAGATAGTCACGCCAGTGGACCAATCTTTCTTAATCTCGACGCCCCCATAATAGGCTTTAAGGATTGTCTCCACGTTTTGACCAGTCTTGGCACGTCCGTAGGCACCATACTGCGATAGGCCATTAAAATGAGGCGCTCCAAAAGAAAACACCGCAAAGCCGGGTGAAAACCCGGGGTCACAATAGGTCGGAGAACCGGGTGGTCCGGAACAGGGTTCTTTAGAAGAGGGGGCATTCCCTACACTAGTTGTCGCAGTCCCCGATCGTTCAGAAAGCAACCGCTGCTGCTCGGCAGAAAGAGCGGCAATCTTCCCTGCCAGATCTTGCTGATACTTGCGTGCCTTGTCGATCTCTCCTTTAAAGAACGCTGCACTTTCATCCAATTTCTTTTGCAGACCAGCTAAGGTTTTTTTGGTTTCTTCATGCTTCTTTTTATCAGCCTCAAGAGAACTAATTTCCGTACTTAGACGCTTTAATTCTGCTTGGTCGCGTTCTCGAGCCTTTTGTTGATAAGCTAGCGAATTAGATAGGGTGACAAAATCGTTGGAAGCAAGTATTAAAATAAAGGGATCGTAGGCCTGGGTACGACGATAACTCTCAGCTACTCGACTAGAGAAGAGCTTATATGTTGTTCCCAGATTAGTTTCACGAATGGAAATTTGCTTTTCTGCCTCTTCCCAGTTCTTTTGTGCGGTTACGATTCCATTTTGAGCACTCTTTATCCGGGAATCCAACGTCTTCACTTCCTTCTCTAAGGGAGCAGTTGCATCCTCTGACATTTTTTTTAACTTCCCTAACTCATCGATCTGACGTTGCAGTTCTTCAATGGAATCCACAGCAGCCACCCAATACTGTCCAATGGGCATCTGGGTATATACAATTCCAGCCAAAAAGATAACAATTAAGACTCGCGTGATCCGATGAAACATCTCTCTATTCTACCGAAGATCTCATCATTCGCACACCCGAAGATAGTGGGAAATGTCCTCAAGATATGAGACCTATCTATAAATCTAACCTAAAATCGATCTCCCCCTCTAGATTTTCACGCTTCATGGTAAAATTAGTAGGTATGAGGACTGCTTTTAAGTTGTTGGCCATCATCCTGCAATCCATTCTATTTTTTGTAGGTTTTGTTCAGAACGCATTCGCTCAGGCGCCTGCAGTGTGTACTGTCACATCAATTCCTCAATCTTATGTAGCCCCAGATGGACGTAAAATTATCCTTTTTTCAACCAACGGTAACTTCAGTCATCTCCCACAAGTTGATCAAGATCGGATCAGGAGTGGACAAATTGCATTAATTGGACCAAGTGACACGATCTCCATATCTGTTCAAACCTCATATAATACCACCACTCTTGATTCATTCATGACTGGTCAGACTCCAACCTTAACCTTTACAGGGGATGGTTATTCAAAAAGCTTCTCCGGAGCTAATCTCTTGCGTTCTGGAAATACTTTTTCGGTTCAATTCTCAGCTGGAGATGTTGCTCAATTTAAAGGAAAAACGTTAAATGCTACATTATCAACTCAGTCTTGGACAATTTGTCGCCAAGAAGATCTTTCTAGAATACTCAGCTTATTAGACATAGAAAGTCCTGAGTTCGAATCGCAGGAACCTACCTGCAGTGCTGTAGTTTTCTCTCCAGCATTAGCTAATATATCAGCTACAACCACATCGATTACTGCAAATTTTCCATCAAATGGATTTAATACTAATGATGGTAGGTGGTATTACCTTCAGTACTTAGGAACCAATGCAAATGGACAGGAAATCCGGGAACAATCCACGAACTGTACACCAGCCACAAACTGTGCTCCATCTTTAACCGTGACGGACGTCTTTAACAAGTCGTACAATGGTGCCTCCTTCCGTCTAATAAGACAAAATTCCAACGGCGGTGTAGAAGTCGCATGTCAATTCGCTTCATTTAGAATTGACCCGCAAACGGGAAATCCGGTAGAAGGCCCAGGAGCAGACACTGAAAACCCCGCTTTTGCTCTCTGCTTACAAGCAGATAATACTGGTCCTCAAGGTCAAACAGACCGTGATAAGTGTTTAAGATGTTATGGTTCAGGTGGCGGTGGAGCTGAGCCTGGGCAAGAAGGACTCGTCTCTGATAGTGCCGCTCCTAGTAGTTTGTGGACAGCTTTTGGTTGTGTTCAAACATCTCCCACGGGTATGATTCAGTCATTCTTACGAATCATCTTAGGCCTTGCTGGTGGAATCGTTCTCCTAGTTATCCTCTATGGAGCATTCTTACTGACAACTTCATCTGGTGATCCAAAACGAGTGCAAGAAGGTCAAGAGATGGTGACATCTGCAATTATGGGAATTTTATTCATCATCTTTTCTGTGATCATTCTTCAGTTTATTGGAGTTAAACTCCTTCAAATCCCAGGATTTGGCACATAGAATTTCTATGGTAGAACCCAACGCGCAATTCATCCAAGACCTTAATGATCAAATATTCGACGGTGTTGATCCAGCCAAAGTCGCACAGTTTCAAACCCCTCGTGGAATTATCTCTGAATTACTCCCGTATATTTTCACCTTTGCTGGCCTAATTCTCTTTATCATGATCATTTGGGGTGGAATGGAAATGTTAACAGGCGCCTCTGATCCTAAAAGTCAGGAAGCAGGTAAAAATCGCATCATGAACGCAATCATCGGGTTTATGCTGCTTTTCTGTTCGTACTTCATCGCCCAACTTGTCGAATTAGTGCTTCGCGTAGACATCTTGTAAGTCTCACTGTTGGACCAATCATGGAAAATCTTCTACACTAAGAAGATGGTGCGAAGTGCAATCACAATCCAAGTATTCATTCTTAGTTTGTTTTTTTGCGTCGGATTTTTCCTGCCATCAAAAGCTCAAGCTCTCTGCGGACCCAAATGTGAAAACGGGCTTGCATCGTATGCGGAAGGAACTGCGTGTTGGGGAACCGACAATCTGTGTTATGTCTGTCGGAATTCAACCTGGGTCGATGCGTTTGCACCGCTAGGACTCACTCAGACCCCACAACAACGTCCGGGACGCGAATGGGCATGTTCATCTGCTTTTCTTCCTCTAGCCCCACCCGGTAGCACCGTAACCTGTGGAACAAAGTGGACACATGCACGAGATAATTATAATTGCCCCTCCACGTGCCCCAATATCTCTCTGACCGATCCGGCTGGCGGAACGAATGCACGTTGCTGCGGATGGACAGAGGCAACCAACACCCAATGTTTAGCCACCGCAAATCAAGCGCAACTCACACTTGCTCCAGATTCGTGTCAGCTGTTAGGAAATGGAAGTGTTACAGAAACCTGTATTGAGGAAAATGGAACGGATGTCTTGTGCAGTCGAGAACAAAAACAGCACGCTCGACAGATCAGTATGGGGCAACAGATCAACCTTAACGTCGACCAATTAATGCTTCGCAGTCAAGCAGAAGCTCTCTGTCGTCAAAATGGATATGCAAGGGTGTATATCAATTCAAGAGGCGCAAGTTACTGCACCAGTGGTAATACTCAAGGGTGTGGTCTTGGCGACTGTACCTTTCCACGAGGAGTATGTGAAAACACCACTGCCCTTTTCGATAGCTTAAATAGTTCAATTTTCGCTGAGCAGCCTACTGCCGATCTCACGACCCCCAGAGGGATCATCTCTCGGTTATTGCCTTACTTGTTTACGTTTGCCGGACTCATTCTTTTCGTCATGATTATGTGGGGAGGATTTGAAATGCTCACTGGAGCCGCAAATCCCAAAAGCCAAGAGGCAGGAAAACAACGGATCACGAACGCCATTGTCGGTTTCTTGCTGCTCTTTTGTTCCTATTTCTTAGCTCAATTAGTGGAACTAATCCTACGCGTTGATATTCTGTAAATTTGAACTTTTGAATTAGTGAATCGAAACGTTAGAAACTCCGAAGTTAAACATATTCCCTGGACCAAATCCATATTCACACCCTAGCTTTTCAATCGCACGATCTGTGGGGGTTTTGAAGGGCGGTAAAAACCGCATAACACTGTCCATTGTCGGAAACAACATACGCGTACGGTTTATTTTGTTCTTCACACACCATTTTATCTAAGTACAGTATGAGTTCGGATCCAGAACAACTACTCATCGTTTGAAAAGCTGGGACACCCCTTCCACTCCTTGGTTCGACTCCCGCACCTACAGTAGTGAGTACACCGCTCCCTTTGGGAGGTGGAAGTGGACCGATGAGTGCTGCGACTCCAGTAGGTTCGACAGCTATTCCCTCGGGTGGAAACACATCAGGAGCAACTCCACAACCGACTTCGTGAACATACACGTTTTTAGAAACAAAGTGCGGAAATTAACAAGGGTTTATTTGCCAAATCGACGCTGTCGGTTGGCATAGTCTTCTAAAGCTGCGTTTAATTCATTGACTTGAAAATCCGGCATCAGAATGTCAGTGAAATACAGCTCCGAATACACTGATTGCCAAGGCAAAAATCCGGATAGTCGAAACTGTCCACCAGGACGAATGATTAAGTCGGGATCTGGCATGCCTGTAGTTGCAAGGTGTAATTCCAGGTCAGCTTGGGTAATTGTTGTCGCTGTCGGAGTCTGTTGATGAAGCAAGTTGATTGCGCGCAACAATTCTTCCCTTCCCCCATAGTTTAACGCAAAGCTCACCGTAATCTTCGTGTTATCTTTCGATATCTCTACCCAGCGTTTGGCATTGTTGGCAATGTCTTCGGGAAACCGATCAATATCGCCAATAATCTGGAGTTTCACTCCTTTTTTATGTAAGTCTTCAACCTTCTTCTCAAATGCACGTCGGAATAATTGCATCATTCCTTCGATTTCGCGTTTGTCACGTTCCCAATTTTCTGTACTAAATGCCCACAAGGTTAGATAGGAAATACCTAGTTCAATACAGCGATCCACGATTGGTTCGATAACGTTATCGACTACGTATTCGTGACCACGTATTGCTTCCCATCCATGGGATCGTGCCCAACGACGATTTCCATCCATGATGATTGCGAGATGGTTTGGGATGTTGGAAGTTTGCTTCATACGAAGTCTCTATTGTATCCTACAAAAATCCTGTCTGCTTAAGAGTTTCAATCGTCCAATTAGTGCAGGGATGCGAGAGCGTAAACACTGCAATGCCGTTGATTGGAACCCATGCTGTTGCTTGAATTTCAATTGGGTCTAATTGTAAAGGTGTCGCTTTTGGAATTGTTGCGGAAAAAATACCGGCCATTTGATATTCCTTCCCTGTGTTAAATATTACTTTTCTAAGAAAAGTAAGCTCTGCAGTAATTCCTAATTCTTCTTGTAATTCTCGATTTGCGGTCGTCTCGTAACTATCCCCAAATGCTACATGTCCTCCAACTGCAAACAACCACAACCCACCGTCGAGATCTTTACGTAGAGATCTCTGCTGAAACAGCATCTCCTGTTTCTCATTGCGTAGTAAGATTCCAATAGATCGATGCAGTTTAAAGGAGTGATGCGCCTGGTACCGCGTGATACTGCCAAGCACTTCGTCAGCTTCATTAACCCAATAGAATAATTCTTCTTGATCATCAACTGGCATAATTAATCACCATGTATCGTGGTTCCAATCGAAGTATCACCGGTTAATACTTTGTATACATTACCAGGTTCAAGACCAGATATGATTCTGGTGGTGATTCCTAACTCCGTTAACGATAGGGCTTCCTCAATCTTGTGCCACATTCCACCGGTGACATCAAATCCTTTTGTATCCGTCATCGATAATTTTACCTCTTCCCGCATGGATGGAGTAATCTGAGGATAGATGACTTTCTCCGTGCCATCCATTTTCCAATCACTGCCTTCCTTTTGCCATACTCCAGTTGCTTCCGTCACATGGATGATCTGTTCGACATTCCAGTCACGCTGTTGAAATTGACGCGCAAAAAAGGAAAATACCTTATCTGTAGACCAGATCGTACAGCCTTGCTTTCGATCGACGAGCACATCCCCATAGGTTACGGGGGTCAATTGGTTACGAAGATACTCTTCAAAGACCTCCGAGAACCAGGTTGTTGCAACTTTGGCTTCGGTAATTAATGAATTGGAGGGTGCCACACTTACAGCCGGAATATCCTCACGAAGACAAGATGCAACCACGATGCGATTTAGACGTGCGGCACTATCCTGTGTTATTGCCATTCCAATTCGGCTATCTGAACCAACAAATCCATCGATGGTTTTGTATCGAGTCGCCGGAACATGGGCAAAACTACCGGCGCCATTCCCAAGGACTAGCAATTTAGAAGATTGTTTTTGAGCCTGAGAAATTTCTTTAATCAGTCTGTCTAGAACATCTGTCCGAACAGATTCAGGAATTTCCTTGTTGGTAATGACTGCTCCACCGAGCTTTAGAAGGGTAACATTGTGTTTCATTGTCGTTGCTTCCCAAGTAAGAATAATCGATCTGATGTATTTAGCTGAGCAAGTCTACCGTTCATGTCAAACGAGCCATTTTTAATTGTTCCATATGTTCTAGCAGCATACTCTGCAACAAAACTAATGACACCTTTATTAGATTCAATGATTGTTTCATTAAAATGCGAAGGTGAAATCCCCGAGAATGTCAGGTACCAAATATACGCTGTCATCAAAACTTGAGGGCGAAAATTCAAGTCACCGCTTTTTGCTGACCTAGGGTCCTCACTATTAAAGATGTCTATTAGTGTCTGAAGACTTATCCAAACTGCTCGTTCTTCATCCAAAGCTCGTTGAATATCTTTGCGCGCGATCTTAGTGAGTCCCGCATGCGGGATATGTACGGATGTCACACCAAATTGGTGAATAAACAAAGACTCCCCTTCAATCTTCTTTTCCTGTGCCACCACGTTGGGATAGGGTTGTTGGGTTACACTCCTAGTATTTGGAGACGGAAGTCTGCGATGGGGACGACCCTCCCTTTTTGTTACTTCTTCCGTAAACTCACCAGAGAGTGTCATCAGCAAAGTTTCTTCTTGACCATTCGATTGAACTCCCCTTCCTCCACCAGGCAGTCCCCAAGAATACTTATCGGTTCGTGACCACCAACTAATAGCTGTCGGATTTTGTGCACCAGCAACTTCTACTTTGGGGGGATCTTTAATCAGCAAAATATCTGACTGATTAGAAATAACTGCTAGTGCACCCAGAATTCTTCGTTCCCCTGTTTCTCGACTATTCACCATATAACACCTTCTGAACTTTTGGTTGCTGCAACAAGAACTGTACCCAGGGGGCGAAAGATAGAGTTTGCTGGTCCATCAGTGCTCTAAGTTCGCTTTTTATAATCCACTGGTAAGCTTGAACCTCTCCGGGGTTGGGCATAACCTTCTCTGTGTAGGTACCAATAAAAACTGTGTCTACCTCATGCTCGCTAAATTCATCATTACACCGAACCTTATAGATGAATTTAGTAATGGGTGTTAGCGTAACCCCAGTAATTCCTAATTCTTCAGACAGCCTACGTGTAGCACATTCAAGATATGAATCTGTGGGACGAACATTTCCACAACAGGTATTTGCCCATTGATGCGCACCCACAATCTTTTTGGCACTCCGTTGCTGAATAAGCAATTCATCCTTCTCGTTGAACAAAAACACAGAGATTGCTCGATGCAGCTTTCCATCTCCTTTATGCGCCTCAACTTTATCCATGGAGCCAATGACCTCATCTTGCGCATTTACTAGTGTGACTTGATCAAGATGATTACTAATCATGTTCGATTTCCATATGTCGTTACATCTGCTACAGTCACTGCCTCTGTCTCTGTCACTGTCACTGGCTGTGCATTGGCAACTTCAACTGCCTTAGAAAGGATTTCCTTACCTCGAAATTCTCGTACCTCAAGCACAACTGGCCTGTTTTGCAGACTAACATGTCCGTTCTGATACCGTACTCCTTCAAGGCGGTACCTCTGACTGTTTAGTCGCCAGTGTCGTGAGATTTGCATAGTTCTCCTTTCCCAAGAGACATATATAGTGTCGGGAAAAAGAGAATAAATCATTCAGGGGAGAATTAATTCGATGCAATGGAACGAAAACGCAGATACAGATAGAGAAGGACAATTTGCCAACTTGCCCAAAAGACTAGCCACCAAACCTCCAAGAACCACCACACACCAAGCAGTGGCAACATACCTAAGAAGAAACCTACAAAGGTGCGAGCTATCCACCAACCCAAGATACATAAAAACAATGGGAAAAAGAGATAAGTCAGTGGCACATCCTGATCGACCACTTTTTGCATAGTTGGATAGGGATGAAGTAGAAATCCTGTAATAGTTGTTAGAACGTGATAAATAAATTTCATGCTTACAGTCCCAGTGCTCTACTATATATTGTTGCGAATCCTAAGATACTCACCGGAATGCTGATCAGAAACGATAACCCCAGCAAAAACTGCCAGAAATGCAGTCCCATCGCTGAAAAGAATGGTTTTAAAAAACTTGGGATCGGCGAACTTGAATCTATTTTGGCTTGCGATCTGGCTTTTTGCTTGAGCACACCTAAAAACTCTGCTTCGTTCATCTTCATACCTATTCCTGTTTAGCAAGCTCGGCTACAAATGCTTCTTTTGCCCGATAGATCCGACTTTGCATTGCAACATTGGAAACCCCGAACTGATCGGCCAGTTGTTTGACGGAGTACCCATCCACATACTTTAAAAGCAGTACTTCTGAAATTTCAACGGGAAGCGAAGACAGAATGTTGTGGACTTGGTCTTGGTGGGAAGAATGATCTGATGCTAGGGAAAGCAAGATCTCTTCACCGAATGGCAATGCGGAGATGGCTTTCTTAGCGTACTTCTTTCTCCAATAGTCCGCTAATTCATGACGGGCGATCCCCAACATAAAGCTGTAGAGCCCTGAGCTTCCTCGGAACAGTGGGAGTGAGGCAAGACAGGAGAGAAACGTATCTTGCACTAATTCTTCAGCGTCGCTACTCACCTGCACTTTGGAGTGAAAAAACCCCAAGAGCTTGGTTGCGTAAGCTTGGTACCATTCTCGTACGGCTGATTCGTCACCCTTCTTCAATCGGTCGATGAGTTCCTTTTCTTTAGGAAAAGTCATACGCAATATTGTATACTACATAGTAGATATGCTTACACTCTTGTCACAGATCGACTTGGGAACCTCACTAAAAACTGGCCAAGGAGTTCCCGTTTATCCTGGAGGACCAATTGTTGATCGGGGTGTTAGCTCACTGTACCCCAATCTTGCTGCTTTTCTTAACCTTTTTGTTCCTTTAGCATTCATTGTTGCTGGGTTAATCTTCCTATTTCTCCTGATCGGAGGAGGTTTTGCGATCATTGCCTCTGGTGGGAACGCCAAAAACATGGAGCAAGGGAAAAACCAGATTGTCACCGCCGTTTTAGGGTTAGTAGTAATTTTTGCAGCATACTGGATTGTACAAATCGTAGAGTTGATCACTGGTGTCCAAATCTTTAACTCTACGCTATAATAAAAACTACACTATGTACGCAACCGCTTATGTTCTCATCACACAAGGAATTTTCGGGGTTGTGACCCCGCCACCAGGGGTACAGCGTTTTAACGCTGCGTCACAAGGTGGCATCGGTATCTTCGGCTTCATTTCTAATGTAGTTAAACTTATCAGCATCATTGCTGGTTTGTTCGGCTTATTTAATATCATAGCTGCCGGCTACACTTATCTTGGCTCTGCTGGAAATCCAAAGGCCACCGAACAAGCAATGCAGCAACTCACAAACAGTTTACTCGGACTAGTCGTGATTGTCGGCTCGTTTGGAATCACAGGTATCATCAGTTTCCTATTATTTGGCGATGCAATGTATATCCTGAATCCAGATATTCCACAGGCACCATAATACTTATGTTTAATCTTATCGCTGTCCGACTCGGAACTATCGCCCCAATTGCCTCTCCATTTGCCCCAACGGGATCGGACGCAGTCGGCGCTGGTACACCTGTTGTCACCTTTGTGAGCACTTTCATTGGATTTTTAACGGCCCTAGCTGGCTTAATGTTTCTTATCTACTTAATCTTTGCTGGACTCTCTTGGGTGTCAGCTGGTGGAGATAAAGGAAAAGTTGAAAGTGCTCGTAGCCAGATGACACAAGCTGCTCTCGGACTAGTCGTGGTTATTGCTGCCTATGCAATTTCAGGAATTGTGGGTGGAGTTTTAGGAATTGATATTTTAGATCCTATTTCCGTATTACAAAAATTAACACCATAAGTATGTTTGCATTCATCGCACAGTCAAAGCTAAACCAGAATGTCATTACTAACCCTGCAATTACAGCAGATTTTGGTGCAGGAACAGGAGCATTTGCGCTAGGAAATATTATTGTTACTCTGTGGCGAACTGCGGTTACATTAGGAAGCATTGCCCTTCTGGTAATGTTGATTTACGGAGCATTGGAATGGATTTTGGCCGGAGGTGATAAAGGGAAAATTGAAAGTGCACGAAATAGGATTACCCAATCAATCATCGGTCTGCTCGTGCTTGTGGGTACCGTTGCAATCAGTTTGTTCATTAGTAGTCTATTAGGCTTTAATCTATTACAACCAGAGTTCGCCAATAATCTTTAATATGATGAACTATCTTGCACAAGCACCAAAGGCTCCTACAACCCCAACACAAGTAATTGACTTACAGTCCCGCACATTAGAAATCTCACCTATTCAAACGTTTGGGAACCTAATTGAAATAGGTGCTCGCGCAGCATTAACTGTTGGAGCGCTTGCAGTATTAGTGTTCTTCTTTTTAGGAGCGCTTAAATGGGTAACATCCGGTGGAGATAAAGGGAAAGTGGAAGAAGCCCGCGCTACGTTGACCCAAGCAGCAATTGGACTAGTGGTCCTCGCCTCGGTGTTTGCAATCTATGCAATTGTCCTTAACTTCTTCGGACTTGGTGATCGCATTCAGCTTAATATTTTCGGGAAGACCTTTTCGTCTAGACAGCAAGTTCCGGCAACCGGAACAGGTGGTTTGCAAAATCTTCCCACTCCTATCATGGGTGGAAAATTCTAGTTTTATCTATGAATATTAAGACTATATTCTTTGTTCTCATTCTCCTATTCATTCTTGCTCCTTCTCAAATTTTTGCTCAAGGCGCACCTGGAGCTACACCCGACCTCACCTTGGATGCGGGAACAGCTGGATACTTTGTGGTGGATTTAGGATTACTGATTGCTCGACTTGCGAATGTGGGACTAGGAATCACTGGGTTAATTCTATTTGGATATTTAGTTTGGGGTGGTGCTAACTGGGTACTTGCGGGTGGAGATAAAAGCAAAGTCGAAGCAGCGCGAAGCATGATTACGCAAGCCATAGTGGGTTTTGCAATTTTTGCATCAGTGTTTGCGATTGTGGGAATTCTCTTCTACTTCTTAGGAATCAATGGTGGCCCAGTAAGCTTGTTAGGATTAAATCAACCTCAACAATATGTCCCCGGTAGCAGCAACGGCGGAAGTGGTGGCTCAGGTGGTTCTGGAACGGGGACTCAGATCTGTCAGGTTGGAGTAAGCTCCAGTGATGGTGGCGCTGGAGGATACTGTGTAGGTGGTGCTGCCGCTAATGTAAAGTGTCAAACAACCACTGGTATTCCTTATGCACACTGGGAACCGTGCAGCTGTCAAAATGGTGCTGCCAAAGCATGGTCCTGGCAAGCAGGTTCTTCGTGTCCATAAAGAAGTACTTCTAATACTTCGTAAGTTCTCTCTTGACTCTGACCCGTTATCTCCCTAGTATTATGGTATAATAGTTATACTAGCTATTAGTAAACTAATAGGAGAATATATGGCTAAAAAAGTATTGTCATCTGTTACTACAGCTGTAGCAACATTTTTTGCAACGGTAACCCCTATCTTGGCACAAGCGGGTGTCCCAAATGAGGACTCCATTGATGTCGATGCAGGTCAAGCAGGATTCCGTATTACGCAAATTGGAACCTTAATTAACGGAGCACTCCGATTAATTTTAGGAATCGTTGGACTATTAGTCTTTATCTACTTAATCTGGGGTGGAGTCGAATGGCTCACTGCAGGTGGAGATAAATCAAAGACTGAAAGTGCACGACAAAAGATTACGAACGCAATTATCGGACTTGCAATCGTTGCCTCCGCATTTGCAATCGCAGCCGTGATTAACCGATTCTTCGGAACAAGTGTCGGTGGATCGATTGAAATCCCACAAGGTTTCTAATCAACAAAATTGACTCAGATAAAACCCCCGCTTAAGCGGGGGTTTTTGTTATGAGAGAATAGAGTGATGAAGCAGGCAGTGTCTGCAGTTCAGCTCTATTTAAAAGTCGTGTTGATTGCTACGGTTGGGTGGCTTGCCTTTCTCCTGTCTAAAACAAATCTCTACGACTCTGATTTCCGTGTGTTCTACAGCTCTGGATATATTCTTCAAACCACTCCATCTAGTCTCTATACAAACGACCAACAAGAACTAACTCAAAAACAGTTTTTCCCTGTCGATGAAAAGAAGTTCTATACACTCTCCTTTATTAATCCACCCTATTTGGCACTTCTTTTTGCTCCCCTTGCTTGGCTCCCGGTCGACATCGCATTCGGGATATGGGTGAGTTTTAATCTTGCCGTGTTTGTTGCCTGCATCTACCTGATCAAATCTGAATTCACTATCAAACTCTCTTTTAGTCAACTGCTCCTTGAGGCAAGCGTCTTCATTCCATTCTTTGTCACCTTAAAAAATGGGCAGTCTTCATTACTTAGTCTCTTATTACTCTTAATAATTCAAAACCGGATTCAGAAGAATAAGCCATTTACGGCTGGGTTGTTGGCAAGCGTGCTTTGGTACAAGCCTCAAATAGCCATTTTCGTTACTTTGTACTGGATGCTTCGAGAGAAACGACCATTTCTTAAAGGGTTACTGATCGGAGGAGTTCTCCTCAGTTTGCTTTCTTTTTTTATTCTTGGAACCGAAGTGCGTACCTTCTTTGGAACATTTATCTCCTATGTATCATCTAGTTCGCCCGAACACAGCAAAGAAGCCATGATTTCTTGGCAGGGATTTGCATGGCAACTTCATCGCTTGATTCCAAATTTGAAACCGACCCTGTTGATGCTTGGTTTAACGGGACTAACCACACTTATCACAGCCTTATGGAGTGTTAAAAACAAAGTATGGTTGGCACCTAGTAGTGCAGTCTTTGCAATGCTCGTTCCGCTCATTCTCCTGTGCGGCGTGCATGTGCATGTCCATGATGCTGTCTTACTCCTCATCCCGTTGTTTTTCCTACGGAAGGAGAAAACCCTTCAAATCAGAGTTTTTATTCTTCTTGGGTATCTTACTTTTCTGTTAGCCTACTTTTCTCCCTTCTATCCGAGTGTTTTCCCTTTTGTACCAACGCTATATCTACTGGCTCTGTTAGTGGTGTTAGGAAAAAGACTTCGGCGTCAAACAGTACATCAGTAGTGTATAATTTGAAGTGGTCAATAAATAACACTTTTTACGTATGATATTTAAAGTAATTGCGATTGTATTAACAAGTGCCTTCTATTTTTTCTCTCTCAACACTCCACCTGCTTCGGCTCAGACAAGTGCCTGGAGCTCGATTAATAATCGCTGTGTTCACGGATATTCCACCGTTGCTAGCGAGAATGATGTCGCCACTTTTGAAGGAATTGAATGCTTAGTCGCTAATGTCTTATCTGTTGCGATTACCATGATTGGAATTGCTGCCTTTGTAATGTTTTTAGTGGGATCGTTTCGGTACTTGACTGCGGGCAGCAACACTAAAGGCGTTGAAGGTGGCAAGAATGCGCTTACCTTCGCAATACTAGGAATTGTTGTAGCTCTAGCATCGTTCCTCATTCTGCGTTTTATTGCGAACTTTACCGGGGTGCAAACCATTTTGCAATTCAACACACAATTGCCTGGCTCTCCTTAATGACCTTCGTTGTATACTATCTGTATGGTGTTTAGGCTCCAAAATTGTTGGAAGTTTTTTGTATTGTGTTTGAGTGTGGCTATCGGTTTGTTACTGGTAAGCGCTTCAACAACATACGCTCAAACCAGCGGGGTACGACGTGAAGATGTTGGTCCTGAAGTAGCCGGTGCCGGCTACATCCAAATAGCACAAGAAGATCTCTACCGATACCTCATTGAGCCTCAACAATACACAGGGGTTGTTCAGATCGCCAATGCTCTAGGAGGACCGGCGTACAATCCAATCCCCCAGCCTGCCAATCGCAAAATTGTTATCCGTGTCGTGGACTTTGGACCAAACACTCCCGACAGCGTCTTTACTACCTATGCACAAAGCTTGCTTGCAAACAAGGGAGCCTTTCCCCAGGGAACAATCGTGTACCTTGGAAATGAACTCAATAACTTAACATTAGAATATCAAGGTTTAACAGATACCCGTGCAGCAGGAGTTCGTTATGCTCAACAGTTCAAAGTATTTACCGCTGCAATTGGAAGTGATTCACATTATCGGATCGCTCCCGCACCCCCCGATTTATATAACGGAGACTGGGATCCTGTTCCCTGGATGCAAGCCTTTCGAGCGAGTGGAGCTTGTGCTGGCGCAGATGTACTAGTTGCCAATGTCTTTGATGGAATTCCTACTCGAGTTGCTGGAATCTCTGGATTGGATGCATGGCGAATCGTAGAAACAGACATGTGCCCGGGGAAAAAAGTTGTCCACTTTGGAGGAGTTGGAGTAAACCCAAATACCCAACCCCCTCCCTCAATCCAAGATCAAGTGGAATTTCTGGATACCGTGAAGCTCCCGTCAGGAGTCGAGACTGCCACCGCCCTCATTATTGACCCCTGTAAGAATAGTAATGTTACCAAACGCGACTGGCTATTTTATGTGTATGGTAAAGCCTATGACAGCACCGGTGCGGAGGTACTTAATGACTGTTCCCGAAATCAATCCGCCTCGTTTATCTATCCTGGGATCGATGATCAACCCACAGTCGCCGAGAAAAGAGCAATGGCTGCGCGCTACATGTATACCTGTGGAAGTGTCATGGAGTTTACCGGTGGTTTAGAAAACGAAGATAAAGTGGATAGTAATCCTGCTAGCAACTACTACAGTTTTATTGATGGCCAATGTCCAAATGGAAACTCCGGATGTAGAGTCTCTGGAATTACTGCAACTGTTCTTATCAACAATCAGCGAACCACCTTACCGCTACTTCGCTTCGAATCCGCCGATACCCCGCGTCCCACAGATCCCAAACGACGATTGGATGATTTAGAAGGCTTTTATAATGCTCCCTTTAGCCAGGCAGAAGGAATTCAAGATATTGTTGGCCCCTTTGCAAACGGGGTCGTGAAAAAGCTCTCCTCAAGAGAACAACAGTGCGAAACAAAACTGCAGTTCCTTCGTGCGATCCAGTCCTTATGTACTATGCCACGCACCTCCCCCACACCGATTAATAACTCCTCCCTCGTTGAACTTACCGATACTGGTCGATGTGCTCTCGATGTTGAGATCCCTGGCACTGGGAAGACCTATTTGCAAGTTTTAAGTGAAATTCCTGGCACGTATAGTTGTGCACAGCAAACACCAAGACTTGGGAAGTCTGTTGAAGAAGCGTTTAGTAAAGTCGAACCGACAACGCACAGAGGATTTAAGCCCGCGTATATCGTGCAATATGTCGATACACCCGATCGCACCGAAAGTGGAGTACCCACAACCTTTGATCGTTTCCAGAAATGGTTCTCCCCCTGGGCAGCCAATGGCCTGACCAACACCAATGCGGAACAACGCTTGAAATCGTTAATTCGGATCACCAAAGTCTATGTTCCAGCTGGATTTGCAGAGTTAAAGAATCCAAGTGGTGGAGACCCATTCCCTACCTACAATGGTGGGTTTATTCAAACCATGCATTCCATCTTTGGTAAAGAGGAGCAAAAAATTATCTCCGATGAAAAAAAGCAAGAAATCGAAACCGTGATCAATCGCTCTGCACAAGACTCAATGAAATATCCTTCCGACAGTGGAGCGACCATACAATGTGTAGACTGCATGGGTCCTGATGCCGACAGTCTTGAATCGATTATTGTTCGCAGAATCAATGCCGAAACCTTTCCTACCAGAATTCATCCAGAATATAGCCAGTCATGTGCAGGTATCACCGATATCACTGGTGAAAAAGCGTCAGAACGAAAACAGATTATTAACCCTGGTGGAACCTTAGACCCTGTCTCGGAGGTTCAGATCAGACTTCAAACCGTTCTGACTGCAAAACAGTCTCCTCGAGGCTCAGAAGCTAGAATTCGAACCTATTTCCTGCTCCCAGAAGAGTTTCGGAATTTACAAGCCTATGAAAATAAAATGGTCGATCGTTTCTTACCCTTAGAACAACAACAAAATAAGTTTTGGGTATTAACAAAAGCCCAAGAAGATCGATTACGTCAAAAAAATCAATTTGTTGGTTTTCGATATTTACAACTAAGCGACAATTCTTTCGCGATTGCCTCCCCTCCTACCGAAAGTGGTCCAATTGGAATTCAGTATAATTCTGGACCCGTTGCTGCAACTGCTGGTCCAACTTCACTACCCGCTGCAACTCGATCCGGAGAGCTTATTCGTTTGCGAGGGAAAATCGTTGGTCCCGATACCAATCAGTTTGATGCAAATCCTGTTACACCTGGTGGCAAACTTGCTCGTTCGCTCTGGGAAATCATCTGTAATATTGGAAGACCTAATTCCAATGTTCCTACTGCCCCCTATCCTGGCTTTGAATCCGTCCTAAAAGAAGGTCCAGCAGCCTGTACAAAAGGAATGGAAGAAGAAGCCCCTGGGCCTACGGAAGGACCAATCGCCTGTCGTACCACCGTCATTCCTTCTTTTATCACCAACACTTCCACTGGAAATGGCTTAAAGCAGATTATTCAGACAGTAGCAAGCAGTGAGGGCGTCCCACCTGAAATATTGTGGGGGCTTTTACGTATTGAAGGTGCAGGCACCATCACGGCCGTTTGTAATGCACCAAATTCTCAACCCACAAGTACGATTGCGTGCACCATTAACTCTGTGGGTGCCACCGGTCCTATGCAAATTCTTTCAAAAACCTGTAGCAGTGCAGCTGTTGTCGATGTCTGGGCAAATTTAGGTGTGAGCGGAAACCCCTGTGAACTGGAAGCGTCACTTACAGGCGCAGCTCGGTTGCTTAAACAACGCTATAACCTGGCAAACATCCGCGATGTAGAAGGAATTGCCCGCTGGTATGTGGCAGCTGGTGCCTACCATGGACTTTGCTTATCAACCGACCAGTATTCTGCGGGTGGCTGTAATGAGACAAAACGTATTCAGATCGATACTAGTGGAAACGTAGCAGGTCAACTGTGCGGAGGCGTAGTAGTAGGAAAATCGCCAGCAGTCCAGGGTTGTGGAAGTCGGAATTACTGTCAGTGTGCACAGTTAATGTCTAGTCAGTTTGCCACAATCACTGAAGCCAGTGTTTGTGGGCAATAAACCTAACGTTTACGACAAAAATATGGCAGTGTACAATATAGCTATGCAAGTCGTTTCTTTTTCAAAGCAAACTTTTGGCCGATTCTATCAGGCATATAAGAAGGTCAATAATCATCTTGCAATTGTGTTCTTCCTCATTGCGGGAGTTTTGTATGCAACAAGCACACTCTCAAAAGCACTAACCCCTATTCAACAAGAACAAATAGATGCCATTAGGCAAGAATCTACCACTAACGAACAAAATGTTCAGGCTTTTGCTTCAAAATACATCACGGGAGCAATAGGTTCAGATGTAGCAAATAGTCTTACTTTTATCACCGTAGATGCTAATGGCAATGCCCGAGTTGGTGTACCTCGTAAAGGAGAGCAATATCTCTCATATTCCCCTGGTGCTATGGGTACTGTGATCGATTATTCTTCAAAAATGTATATTCCTCCTGCTACAGGAACCGAATATATTGCCTATGTAAAAGAAAGTATTCAAAATCCGTTTGGGGCAACTCCAGCCTATGCACAAGGACTAGGATTTTCCTCGCTCCGTCCCGTATTAAACTTGTGGCGATTGTTCCGCAACTTAGCATATTTCTTTTTTGTGATCCTGTTCTTAATCGTAGGCGTCATGATTGCTTTACGGAAAGAAGGCGGCAAGACAGCCATAACCATTCAACAAGCATTACCGAAGATGGTTGTGTCACTGTTGTTAATTACCTTCTCGTATGCAATCGCCGGTTTTATGATCGAAATCATGTATTTGGCAATCTACTTAATGATTGGTGTCTTTTCTACTCCTAACTCAATTGATAACCAGCTTGCCTGGTCAAACTTAAGTCAAATTGCTTTCCAACGAAGTATTTTCGAAAATGGGGCCAACCTATTTACTAGCGTTGCTAATAACGTTGCCTCTAATTTCGCTGAAATGGTTGCAGATATCATGGGAAGCCTGCAGCAAAGTGAAGCAATCTCACAAGTAGTCGGTATTGGTGCAGGCCTCATTATGTTCCTGGTCATTGCGGTTGCATTACTTGTCAACCTATTTAGAATCTTCTTTGGGCTGCTGAAAGCCTATGCGGGTCTATTCTTCTCGGTAATCTTTGCTCCTATTCAGCTGTTAATTGGAGCAATGCCTGGGCAAAACACCTTTGGAGCCTGGATACAAGGTATTTTGTCTAACTTGTTAGTCTTCCCTACCGTTATCTTCTTTATCCTGATTGCTAATTACTTTACCTATCATCCTGATTTTAACTCAGCTGGCGAAGCTGGGATTGGAGGATTTTCTCCACTTCAGATTGGTTCCAACCAAGGAGTTGGAGCAACCATGGCTCTTGCCTTCCTAAAGTTCGGCTTACTGGCGATGCTCCCTCAAGCCATGGAAATTGCCAAACAGTTAGCTTCTGGGAAGTTTAATATCGATGCAGGTAAAGCGATTGGAGACTTTGCTAAACAAGGTCGATTGGGTGGCGCAATTGGTGCACTCGGAATTGGCGCTGGTGTTGGATTAGCGGGCGGCGCTGCAGTAGGAGCGTTGAATGCACGAAAGGCTCCAGCTGGTCAGCGATGGCAAACTATCCGTAGAGATGCAGCTCGTGGTCTTGGTGTAGGAGCCGGCGGAGCAGCAATTGTTGGTGGCGGTCTTGGTTATGCACAAAAAGCATTATCGACAGTCGGTCATCTCCAAAGAGATCTAAAATCAACACAAGAACTTGGAAAAGGTCTTCGTGAAGCAAAAACAAATATTGAGACTCGAGGCAAAATTAAAGAGGCCGAAAATACTGACACTAGCGCAGCAGGTGGCAACGGCAGCACTGGCAGTACAAGTGAAAACTAATCTCCCAGAATCTATTTTATGAAAGAAAATTCCAATCCGTTTGGGAAAATTGTGGATCTTCAAGCAGCATTGAAATTAATCGTACATATTGGTAGAGGAATTCAGAATGCAAGAAGTTCATCCTCTGAACGAGAAAAGATTTTTAGACAGGAAAACAATCCAAGCAGTTCTCCTGCTGGGGGAAACGGGACAAGTGAACCTGATAGTGAAAACTAATGACCACCCTGCTGACTCAAGAACACCTCTAATCCACCTTTTACTTCCTTTGCTGCTGTAGCAATCATGCTGTATACCTCGGGTGATGTGTAGTTAAACGCAACACCTTCATCCGATGTGGAAAGTGCAGCCGTTAGGTTATCTTTATTTCGAATAGCGTACCTAGACTCCGGATCTTCACCCGAAAGAATGTATACTAGCCCTTGTATCCAGTAGGGTTCAACTTCTCTCCTACCTACTCTCATTAATGTTTCTATCAACATAGGAGTAAGAAATGCTTTGATCATTGCTGACTTAAACCCAAATTTTTTAATATCTTCATTAAACTTAACTTTGTCTTCTGCGGTCATGGCTAACATGGAAGGTAACGGACTAAAGACCCACTCGCCAGGTTTTACTTCGACAATTTTCTCCCAAACTTTATCATCAAAGTAGCCACTTCGAATGGCATCCTCCCTTCCAATTACCATATTCCGATCAACAAGATATCCAATCTTCTGAGTAACAAATTTCTTTAAAGCAGTTAAACCATTGTCATCAATATTGATGTACTCTGTTAAAGAGAAGAACTGATTTGGACGTTCTAGAGTAACCAACTTCATGATGTCAAAATTATCTATGGCATCATCCAATCCACCTGTATAACCTGCATACATTTTCTCTGCAAAACTATAGTCTTCAACCACTTGAGCATGAAGAATATCACCCATCAGCTTATAATCAGCATGTTGACGATGAGTCCTATCTGCCATTAATCTTCGAATGGATTTCCCATTCGCAGCCATGTAATCTAGAGGGTGAACATTTAGTCGCTTTACATATCCTAAATTAAATCTACCTTCTCTTCCTGTTGAAGCGTAGTTCAGGCGGTACTGAGCAGTATCGTAAAGTCTAACAGCAGTGATATTTGATTTTCGCTCCACATTATCGTCACCAATCGGACCGCCATTTGCTTGATAAGTATGAAACCCTAGTAACATCGCTGCTTTCCCTTTTGCCAAAGCTTTCTCTTTCTCTTCGGGGGTAAGTAAGCGCACGACACCAGCTGCGTCAGTGAATTTAATCCCTAAAGTCTCAGTTCCGCTTCCCACTGGGTGCTCTCTACGAATGATTTCATATTCACCCAGACCCAATTGATAACAACCAACAGCGATTGTGACATGAGGGATATACATTTCTAAATTTTTTACAATGTGTCCACTTTCATCTCTACGTGGACTTTCCCCATATTTTCGTAAAGGAAATAAACCAAATTTTTCTTGACGCACTTTTTCTTTGGCTTTTACTCTGGGCTTTTGAATTTCAATAGAAAAAGCACTTGCAAATCTTGCGTAATCTTTTCTGGCTACGTTGTTGTATAAGAACAGAATAGTTTTAGCATCTAAGCCACCAGCATCTCTAAAGGAAATACCTGAAAAAGTTTTTTCTTTTTGACTTTCATATTGATGAAGTGCTGCTTCTAGTTCTTTTCGACCGGGAAGTCGGATTCTTCCACTTGCAATCTCTGCATCAACTTGAGCAGCAATTACATCTCTTTCAACAACAGTGGTTTTGATAAACTTTGAATTCCAACTTCCAAGAATTCCTATTGCTTCGCCCGCAACATCACCTAAATCCTTTTCTCCGGGAGCGAGTGCTGGAATCGACATTAACTGTTCCCAATCGTCTCCATTAAACATCCAATGTTGAAGATGCTCTACGGAATCCTTATGGGTGTTATCACTCTTCGCCATCTCATTAAAATGCACTCCACCTTGAAAGGATTTTATAATCACTTGAAGACGTTCACGCATCAATTTTTCACTACCTGGACCGGAGGAAGGACCGGGTGGATGATTGTCTATAAGTTCCGCAATTGTAATATCTCGCCCACCGACCTGGTCTTTACCTACAGGAAGCTTCATCACATCCGAAAACTTCTTTTCATCATTCCAACTTTCCCAGAAATTGGTAACCAAAACACCCATTGCATAGTTTAATAAAGCACGTTCTACCCTATCAACCACATCTGGAGAAGCTGTGTCTTCATTTTCTTGTGCAAGCTTTTTCCATTTTGCATAAGAGTCCCAAATAGCATCGGGATCAATACCTCGTCTTTCCTCTACAGTTGGCCTAGCGCGTTGAATCGAAGCGGCTAAATCTAATTTTGAAATAATTGCATTTATATATCGGAGAAAGTTTTCTAATTCACTTATATAAAGCTGATGAATTTCAATCGTGTCGTCATCAGCGCCTGCTACAGCTTCATGAGATGCTTCCGCTCGTTTTGCTGTCAAGTCGGCTTCAGCCCGACCACGCAGATCAATAATTGTTTTAGCTTCAATTTCACTTGGTCTATTCTGCGGATTAATTCTATAAAGCCTTACTAAGTTCGCCATTAAGTCAATTTCAGTCCCATAGTCTTTAGTAAGGTTAGTCGGCCACCCGTTTCTGAGTGTGTTAATTTGTACCGCATCAGAAAAAACATCAACACCTTGTCGAAAGTGAGCATATAATTCCTGGCCTGCTGTTCTTACTTCTGGCATAGCACAAGTATTATAGCATTTTTCTGCAAACTGTTTGTAGTCCAACAGTATTTGTATTCTTTCGATAGATAGCTTATTCTACTTGAATATGAGCGATGAAAGCCGACAAGAAACAGTGGTCTCCAATCCTGATTTTAACGATCCCGATCAAAACCTCAATTCTCTTGTGACCAAGAACCCTAATTCTAATCCTCTCTCTGAAGCCTTCAATCAGCAACTTGATGAAAACCAGCAAAATCAGCAAGAAAGGGAAAAGCAAAAACTTACTTTCCAAGACCAGCTCGTCCAACCTAGAACTGAACCCTTCATTATTGATGATCAAGAATGGAGAAAATCTGACTTCTGGGAATATAAAATTCAAGAATATGCCCAGCAAGGTGGCAGCGTAGCAGAATTATTGTATAAATTACCTGATTCAGTGAGAACTACAAATCCAGAATTGTACACATTTTTAGAGGACGAATTGGAAATTCAAAATCTCCTCATGGCAGACTGCGTTGATAATCTAACACAATTACAGTCAGAGACAAATCCAGATCTAGTTACTGACGAGAGACGTCATCTCTGGACTACCATACGTGACTATCAAGATCGTTGGCATGAGCTTCAATCCCTAGAGGAAAAAATTCGACTCATGCATCCAGACCTGCTTAACCAATTTAAACAAGCGGAAACAGAATATTTAGATTTCAATGCAAAAAATGTTGCAGAGATGATTCAGATTACCCAGGAAACCTTAGAGGAATTGGATTCCGCACCGGAAACGGATACACCAGACCCTTCAGTCGCTACGGAGGCAACCCCTGCGCAAGCTACTGCGACTACTCATGCAGAAACACCGGAATTCACCCCTATCAGTGAACTTGTATCACGACCTCTGGAAGGAGCAACCGTTGAATCAAAGGAGCCACCGATCATTTCTGGCACTGATCCGATTACCCATGAAAAGAAAAGATTTTCTATTAGGAATTCTGTAGCTGATGTCCTTCCTGCCCTTCTCTACATGGAAGCAATTGCGAATCTTGGAAAAGGCAGGTCCCATAGTGAAATCATGATGATTGTCCACAGCATGGAAGAGATGAAGGAAGGTTCAACGAAGCTAGAGGATATTTTGCTAAAACTTGAAGTTCCTCAAGATGCATTACATCTTCTTCAAGCTGGAAAAGTGCATGAACAGTTCTTTACTCTCTTTAAGGGAAAGGAAGACAAACTTGTTAGGTTTTTTGAAAAAATCGGTCACTTTTCCGATCAGATGTATTTATTCCTCAAAAACATGCGAACCCCTGATCTCGAGGACTTCGTAAAAACTGGAAGATTGCCGGGAAACATCTATCTAGAAAAGACAGTAGTGGAAACAGTACTCTCCAAATTATCGGCATTAGACAAACAGAAATTGGGTATTCGCGAAGAATCACACGGACACTAGAGGATAAACACTTCTTACTTTATCTTCTAAAATAGCAGTACCCTAAAACAACGCTTCTTGAACTGAAGATTCAAACCCATCATCAGGGAGTAAGTTGATTAAGCTCTTAAAGTCTAAATCTTCAAACAGTCTCGAGACGGTTGTTTTATCATAGTTTTTAAGCACACATTCTTCTAAGTTTAGAGTCAGCGGCACTTCTCTATCGATTGTTGCCAGTTGTCGAGAAAGCACCATATCTTCATACCCATTGGTGAGGTTTTCGACAACTTTTGGCTTGAGAAGCTTGAGTTGGTCTTCAGTTAACGAGCCTGAATCCTTTAATGATTCATAAATCCCATCACATGTTTGGAAAGATTGTAGTAGTCGTACGGCTGTCTTGTCCCCAACTCCTTTAATCCCTGGAATATTATCACTAGCATCCCCAGCTAGAGCCTTGTAATCGACGATTTGATCGGGCCGTAGTCCCATCTTCTCTTCCACTTCCTTGGGTCCAAACTCTGTATAAAAGGCTTCTTTACTTCGAGGAGGCATATAGACATGGATTTTATCCGTAACGAGCTGAAACGCATCACGATCCCCCGTGACAATAAGTACTTTATCGACCTCATCATCATGCCCATCGGTTCCCTTCATCGCTAATGTCCCAATTACATCGTCCGCCTCATACCCTTCTACGGCAAACGTTGGGATATTTAACGCCAAAACCACCTCTTTAATTCGCTCAATTTGCGTCTGTAAGTCTACCGGCATCTCTTCTCGTTGGGCTTTGTATCCGGTGTACTGAGTATGGCGAAAAGTGGGTTTGGGCAAATCAAAGCAGCACGCGAGATACTGCGGCTCTAGATCCCGAAGGACGGTTAAGAGGATTCTAGAGAAGCCATAGACGGCATTGACCAGCTCTCCACTAGATGTGGTGAGGGGAGGAAAGGCATGATAGGCGCGATACGCTAAGGCATGGCCATCAATAAGCATGAGTGTAGACATGCCTTGTATGCTATCAAGAATTATAGAAACCGACTAGGGTAAATGCACAATTTACAGTCGATCGAAAGACAGATCGGCCTGCTCAAATGCCATCAGGATTGATCTAGTAACAGGGCGATGATTTTCTTCTGGACTCACTTTTGGTTCATTTCCTGGTACAACCGGAGATTTTGCAATGCTACTGTATTTTAGCTCTAAAATTGCAATTTCCATTAACAACGAAGCGGAGTCCTCCTGGATTGACCTGCTTGCAGGAACGGCTCTAACAAATCTGTGCTTACTGTTTTCTTGTTGCCAAATTGCAAATCGAAGCGCTGAATTGATTGAAGCCTCTGTACGCATAGTCGGCTAGTATAACCGATTTCTCGAGATAATCAAATTGATATAGGATATCCTTGACCTATTTCTCTTCTGCTTTACTCTTAGGAGAGCCAACGACCTTAATAAAATCATCTTCATCCATGCTCTCGACTTCGAGTAGTCGATCCGCGACTGCATCCAACGCTTTTCGATGGTCTTTAAGAACTTTAACCGAGCGCTTCCAACCTTCATCAACGATTTTCTCGACTGCCGAATCTACTTTTGTCTTTAACTCTTCTGAGATCTCATACGGTTCCATCATGGCGCGGCCATAGTCACCCATCTCATAGACAGGTCCGTAGTTTAATGGGGGAAGATCACTCATCCCGTAGTCAAGCACCATTGCTCGAGCAATTCTGGTGACTTGCTGCAGATCTGAACTAACTCCACCGGTTTGTTTGCCAAACACAACATGCTCTGCGGCTCGACCACCCAACATGACGGAGATCATTTCTTCCAATTCTTCTTTCACCTGCTGGTATTTATCTGCTTCCGGACTCGCCATGGTAAACCCAAGCGCACGACCTCGAGAAACAATGGAGATGCGATGCACTGGATCCGTGTGGGGCAAAAAGTGCGCCACAATAGCATGTCCACCTTCGTGGTAGGCGGTCATCTTGCGCTCAATCTCAGACTGGAGACGTTTCTTCTCAGGACCAAGCTTGACCTTTAAGGCAGCCTCTTCCAAATCTGGCGAGGTGATTTCCGTACAGTTCTCACGAGCAATCAAGATAGCAGCTTCATTGAGCATGTTCTCTAGATCGGCACCAGAAAAACCAACGGTCCGTTTAGCAATGCGTTCCCAACTGACCTCTTTGCTCACTGGCTTATTCTTGGCATGAATGGAAAGAATATACTTTCGTTCTTCCAAATCGGGGAGATCTAGGGTCACCCGTCGATCAAATCTGCCAGGTCGGACTAAGGCAGGATCTAATAAATCTGCTCGGTTCGTCGCTGCCAATACGACAACAGCGTCATTGGGCTGAAATCCATCCATCTCTACCAGAATCTGATTGAGTGTCTGTTCCCGTTCATCGTGACCTCCCATACTTCCATGTCCACGCATCCGTCCAATTGCATCGATTTCATCGATGAAAATAATGGAGGGAGCGGATTTTTTGGCTGTATCGAACAAATCACGTACTCGTGATGCTCCAACACCAACCAGCATTTCCATGAATTCCGACCCTGCCATTGAAAAGAATGGCGCGTTGGCTTCTCCAGCCACTGCACGTGCCAATAACGTCTTTCCAGTCCCTGCAGGTCCAATCAGGAGAGCTCCCTTGGGAGTTCTGGCTCCGACATTGTGATATTTCTTGGGGTTTTTGAGGAAATCGACAATTTCCTCTAATTCTTGCTTGGCTTCTTTGAGTCCTCCAACATCGGAGAATTTGATGTCTTGTTTCCCTTTTGCAAATAACTTTGCCTTGGATTTGCCAAACCCCATCATGTCCCCTTGTGCTCCCCGTGCTTGTCTAAACAAGAACAAGAAAAAGATGACCATGAGGACCATGGGTAAGATGTTGAGCAAAATATCCAACACAATCCGTCCGGGCATTTGATCTTTGACCATGACCTCCAATGATGTGAGAGAAATATCAGCTTGACGCAAAATCGTGGTGAGGTCTTGGGAATCCTCTTTGCGACTCGTCTTGATTTCGCCATCACCGTAGCGTGCGGTGATCGAGGGTCCGTCGACCTCTACCTTTGAAACTTTATTCTCTTGGATATCGGAGAGGAGCTGCGATAATGGAATGCGACCATTGGATCCAGATCGAAACAAGGAAAACAGAAAAGGTACAAAAAGTAGGAAGATCACGAGCCACAAAATGGATTTACGCGGATCCAAGTTCAAACCGAACTCGAGCTTCATCATCTTTTTCCCATTGGCGGTAAACTTATTTGACTTTTCTTCTTTGGGTTTCTTTTCGTCCACACGTGTCTCTTTGTCAGTTTTTGGCATAACGATAAATTAAAAATGAAACGGATACGAATAAAGTACACATTAACGAATGACTGTTCCTGCTGGAACTGTCGAAAGTGAGAATAGCCGAGGTTGGTCCACACCATCTGCCATCAGCATCATCCCTTGACTTTCTTCTGGCCCCATATTCTTGGGATCTAGATTAATCAAAAAAGGAAATTGTTTGCCCACAAATTCATCTGGACTATACCATGCTTTGATTCCAGAAAAAATAACTTTCTTCCCTTCGTCGCCAAAGTCTACCTCGAAACGCAACAGCTTTGAACTCCAGTCCGGGGCGGACGCTGCGATGATCGTCCCCACACGTAGATCAAGTTTTTCAAAGTCGGAATAAGTGATAGAAGCTTTCATGGAAGCGCAATTGTAACACTGGTTGCCGTTCCAGATCTAGTGGAAAATAATTGAAAGTCTGTTGCAATTCAACTAACAACTACTTTGCCTTTAAAGCAACAAGACCTCCACAAGGTTGTGTTAGATTTTCGTAATAACAAACCTCAGATATCGGCGTAAGATCCAGAACTATGGGAAATGTGGAATGCCCTGAATAAATTCCAGATTTGCCCAAGGATTTCATTTGTAAAACCCGGTATAATTGGAAACTATGGCGGATGCTGCCTCCAACTCACTACGTGATTCTGTCTTGTCCCAATTTACAGAGTATCAAGAAACTCTGATTCAGATTGCATCTAACCTAACCAAACTGTTAGGACGCGATGGCACATTTAGTGCATCCAATACAACCAATTCCCCCACCGACGCCGAAAAGAAACGCATTCTTTCTGCGATTGTGGATTTAAGGGAACCCGCATTTCTAGTAGATCCAAACAATAAACAACGCTTTAAGAGTGATTGGATCAAGATCAATGATCTGTCCCAAACAGAAGATTTCTTTACTCGAGAACACATACTGGAGCTCTCTACCCTCACTGACTCTGTACTGTTTGCGGTGGGAGATAGACTTCGGACGAGTCGAAGTGATAGTAACCCCCCGGTGAATCGGTCGTCTTCTACTACACCACCGATTATTCCATTTCCAAGTGGTCAACAGTCCTCGCAAGGTTCTCCTGAAGAATCACCCTTAAAAGATCAAGTTGATCAAGCTATCAAAGCAAACACCCTGCTTCGAAGCGAGGCAGTGCGGCTTGCGGCCGGATTACCTCCTACTACCTATGAAGCATTTCTAGACTATTTCCAACGGGAACTGCGCGAAAATCCAGCATTTGAAACCGTGCTACAGGAAGTGTACGCAACAATCTCAACTGAAAAGGATTGGGGTAAACAGCTTGAAGAACAAGCCCGAAAGGCAAACGAATCGGACGATGATGACGATGATGAGCCAGATATAGAAAACACAAAAAAGCGGTTAGATAGCCTCCAATCTCGTGAAGAGCTGGTAGGAGCACAAGCCCAATCAGCACAGCTTCGAGCAGATGTTCTTGCAGAGGCAACGAGTTTATCTCCACTGTCCTTTTCAGATTTTGTCGCTCACTTTCAAACTGAAATTCAACAAGACCCGCAACTTGCCAACGAGATTGAAATGATCTACACAACTGTTGCAACCGAGCAAGGGTGGCAAGAAAAACTGACTCAGACAACGACAACTCAAGCTGAAACGGATCAAGAACAACGCCAGATTGAAACCGAAAATACTACTCCTTCTACACGTTCGCAATGGGAAGACCTCTTGGTTAAAAACCCAACGTTAGCGGCATCGATTGATAACTATGCAAACTCAGCGGCGTTCATGTCTGTGGCAAGTGAAGAAGATCGAGATTGGATCATAGAGAATATTCTTTCTGAGTTGACCGATTCTCAAAACGGCTATGTAGATCTAGCTGCTGCAATCAAGAATAACCCAGAAATCTTCGATGGTTTCGCTTCACACCTCTTTAATAGAATTGGATTCTTCAGAGGCCAGATGGCAATCGAGACGGGGAAAGTGCTCCTTGCATCAAATCTTAATCCTAATCAAAAAAGAGAATTGCTTCGCACGAATGCTGATCTATCCAACCGCATGGGAACTCGTGCGGTACGTCTATTCTATAGTGTTCCCAAGAAACAACTTGTTGAAAAGCAACGGAAGCTACTTGAATCCGGGGTTCAAACTGCTCGTGAACAACGAGAGTTGTTGGACGTTCAGCTTGCCTTAGGGTCTGTTCAAGTGTACGAGCAACAACAGCAACCACGGAAACGCTCTAGAATTACCCGCATCATTCGAACCATTCCTCAGACTTCGGAAGAGAATGAACTCGTTGAATCTTCAGAACCAGTCGGAGCACAAGTGTTTGAGCAGATTCCAATTGAATCTCCCCAATCGTACGCTGAGGAAGTTGAAAGTGGAGAAATCGAAGATGGAGGACTTTTATCAAAAATTCCTAAACTCTCCAAACCTTCTGACAAGAAGAAAGAGGCAGTCTCTCGAATGCAGAATCTGCGGAAACTTGCCGATGCCGCACGTCTCGCAGCAGCAAATCCAGCAACCTGGGTCGTCGGTGGGGTGGGTGCTATAGCTGGATCTGCCATCGTAGGAGGGTTACTACAAGGAGCAGCAGGTGCCACAGGAGCTGGAGTTTTAGGTGTTAGCGGGAGTATCGCAGGTGCAATCGCCGGTGGAGCCATTGGCTCGGTGGTACCTGTCATTGGAACGGGTCTTGGAGCAGCAATTGGGTTCTTTGCAGGAGGCGCTGCAGGAGGATTCGGTTCACTAGCCATTCATGTTGGAGATGTAAGTATTGCTCAAGCAGTGGGTACACCGATTTTGAATGCTTTTGGGTTCCCTTCTGGAATTTCACTTCCGCCCGGTTTAGGCGCTCAAGCCGCATCTGCAGCAGGTTCATTTGCTGGTGAAGCAGCACCTCAACTTGCCCAAACATCAAGCGCTATTTCTCAAACCGCAACCAATGCACTCGGAAACGCAGCCAATACAACCTTGGCAAGTACAAATACATTATTCAATACCTTACCAAACTTAAGCATCTCAACTCCTGTCGGAACCATCTTAACTGGTGTGATCGGTGGCACTGCAGCCATGTCCGTGTTAGCTGCAGCGGTGATTACCAGTGCCCATTTACTGCCCGGTAGTTTTCTCTTAAATGAGAATGAATACTTCACATTAACCAAAACGCCAAGTGATGACTTTGCTGAAGACCCCACACCGATTCAGTACACCATTACACTTACGCCAAAATCGGATGCAGATGGAAACCCATACCAGATACGTGTTTCCGCCGTCACAGATACCTTGCATTTCATTAGTCGAAACCCCATTCCCTCTGAACTTAAAGCCTTGAAGCGGGCCGATCAGACACAACTGGACCGATTATCAGGAGATGTTGGTGCAGGAAAACCTGCATTTGGCGAAGGACCTATTCAGTACACCATTAACTTCACTGACACTGCTCCGACAGAAGAAGGAGTATCCGTACCAGTGTTTGATGACACACTCATTACAAACACACTAACCATCACTTATTGTATCGTCCAATCTGATGGTCAATGTGGAGCCACTCAAAGTTATGCGGAGAGTGCGTCTGTCGTTTTTGGGAATCCTCCAAGTTCGATTGCCTGTATTACGTTTGGCCCCGCAGGTGAACAAGTCTCCGTATTAGAAGGAAGTAAAATCTCGGACGAATGGGAACCAGAAGCCAGAGCAAAAATTACATCTGCACTTGAATTCTTAAATGACCCACAATATCGCGATTTTGGAAGAACTCTCTGTGGAGAGAACAACCAGTATCGAATTACACTCTGGCGATTTAAAACGGGTATCTATTTATCATCAAATGGGAATGCTTTTGAAAGTGATACCACTCCAGCTTGTAGCCCAAGAACGTGTACACAGTATGCAGGTTCCAGTTCAGGGAACAACATTGCAATGTATAACTTAGCAGTAGCCGCGAGTATCACTGATTCACGACGAACTATTGTCCATGAGCTTAGCCATCAGATTCAAACCCGAGGTTCAATCCTGCAGCAATTTTTGCAGGCAGTTGGCGCCGAGCGCCAAATTTGTACATACTCACTGGGCAGCAGTGGAATTCCTGATCGAGAAGACTTTGCCGAATCCATTGCTGTCTTTTTTGTGCATAAATACTATCCTCAACTGACCAAGCCTGGCTGTAGTGTCTCGGATATGAGTTCAACTTTCCCATTACGCTATCAATGGATTCGCGATAATCTAGCTGGAGGGAATCCACCACCCAACTCTTTATAATATGAATAAACTATTGTTGCTTCTCAAACGTCGTTGGTACATCCTTGTTTTAGTTGGAGTTTTGATTCTGACAATTGTTTTTCGTTTTTTTACGCCGGAATCATCACTGCCACCAACCACGGAATTTAATACCTGGAATGCTATTGAGCCCGGTCGAAGTGACTCGGAAGCAGTAATTGCAGCCATGGGTGTCCCTCTGCAAATTTCTCAAGTCGGCTCTGCTCAAAAATATGATTACCCGTCAGTATTTGCCCGGCATCCCAACGTTGTTGTCCTAGAAAACGACCGAGCTCAAGTGATCGAGCGCTTTATTTCGGCCTCCGAGAGTGGAACTTTTACCACGCTGAAAGAGAAATTAGGTAAGCCCGAAGCTGTTAGATATTCCGAAGAATGGGGAATCACCTATTCAATGGACGTGTATCCGTCAAAGGGAACTGCAATCATTGGAAACGACACCGCCGTTTTCTCAATCTGGTACTTCCCCCCAATGACGCAGGCACAGTTTGACACCACAATTGGGAAAAACTTAACCGAAATGGAAATGAAATCCCATCCGTTTGGTTTACAAGAGTAAACGACACTCTTTTTAAATCTACTGGATTGGCTGTCTACCACTCATCTGGTATCATAAAGAAGTCATCATAGCCAACATTTTCCCATGCAAGAACATCCAGTACCCCAAAACGTCACGGGATATGAATTTCATCTGATCGGTCAGATGACACTCAAGCAATTTATGGAAATTGCGGGTGGTGTCATCTTAGCGGTTGTCATTAACATGACAAACCTTCCCGTGTTTATTAAGTATCCCCTCATGGCGATTGTTGGTCTTACTGGGTTAGCGCTTGCCTTTGTTCCTCTGGAAGGACGTCCATTGGATCGCTGGTTTCTAGCCTTCATTCGCTCGATCTATCAGCCAACCATGTTCTTTTGGAAAAAGACACAAACCATTCCAGATGTCTTTGAGTACAAAGTCCCGACAAATTTAGACACTACGCCTAAAGTAGATTATCGCCCCTTGCGAGACTCACGAGTCAAAGAATTTTTAACCACACTTCCCTCTGCCTCAATGTCTTCCCAACCGGATGCGGATGATCTTAAAGCCCAAGCAATTTTGGCATTATTTGAAAATCCCTCCATCGCACCTACCCCGCAACCAACAACAGTACCCATTCAAGAAGCCATGAAAATACCGCTGCCTACAAAAACCGAGAATACGCTTCCTGTGTCTGCTCGTATTTTAGAATCTGATAACGAGGTCGCAGTTCCTAGTGAATCCGTCATTTCCAAAGAACACAACGATAGTGTCGGCACAACGGATGTGCAGGTTCCCCAAATTCAACCCGTTGGCTACAAAACACATACGGAAATTTCCCTTCCTGCCTCTCCAATTTCTGCCTCAAACCCTGCACTATCTGGAGAATTTACTGTGGTAAAACCAACGGTATCAAATTCTTTCCCGGGTCAAACATTAAAACCAGTTCAAACTCTAAGTTCCTTGCCTTTCCCCAGTAAACCTACCGTTCCTAACATGGTGGTTGGGATGGTTGTTTCTTCGGATGGAAAAATTCTGGAAAATGCCATTGTAACGATCTCCAAAGCTGCCGATCACACCCCCGTACGTGCCTTAAAAACCAATACCTTAGGTCAGTTTGCAGTTGTCACCCCCTTAGATAAGGGCGAATACATGATTAGTGTCGAGAAAGATGGAAGTCTTTTTGACAACCAATCTTTAGTCCTGAATAATCAAGTAGTAGAACCTATCCTCATTCAAGCATCATGATCAACCAATCCAATGCCCTCCAATCAACGACGCAAAAATATCTAGAACTGTTTGATATCACCAACGATGTACTTCTGCTTCGTGATGGCGCGGTCTCCATGGTCTTAAATTCAACCGCAATCAATTTTGACCTTTACTCCGAAGAAGAACAGGATGCTGCAATCTATGCCTATGCCGCCCTTCTCAACTCGCTATCGTTCCCAATTGAAATCGTGATTCGATCTCAGCGAAAAGATGTCACGTCGTATTTGGAACTCTTGCATCAAGCCGAACTCAAGGCGTATAACCCCGTCAATAAACGCAACATCAAAGACTATCGACAGTTTGTAGAAGAGCTCGTACAAGAGCGCAACGTGTTAGAGAAGAAATTCTATATCGTGATCACGTATACCGCCATTGAGGGAGGAATCATCTCTGGCGCCACTTTCATCCCTGGGATGAATAAAAAAGCACCGGAAACTCTGGACAAAGGCACCGTATTAGAAAAAGCCCTCACCAACCTTGCCCCCCGACGAGACCACTTAGTCCATCAGTTTGCTCGGATTGGATTGTCGCTTCGTCAGCTCTCTACGCAAGAATTAATTCAACTGTTCTATACCATGTACAATCCTGATTCCTCCGATGGGATGCATGTAACCAACCCTTCCGAGTATTCTTCTCCATTGGTTGAAGCCGATATCGCCCCACTCCCTGTGCTACAGGCGAAGTTTGCAGCAGAAACCGCTGTCCCGTTGCCAGTTAGCGCGGTATCCAAGCCAGTACAAACACCTACCACTGTACCTGCACCAGAGACCACACCTGTGGTTGAAACTCCTCCTGTACAACCCATCCCAACACCATTGCCTACCCCAGTGGCGACAGAAAATCTACAACCACCAGCGCCGCTTACTCCCGAAGCAACACCAAGTCTGCCCACACCAGCACTCCCAGAGAAAGAAGAGGTTGTAGTGTCGTTGCCTCAGGAATTTTCCGAGCTTCCCTCCATTCGTTTGACTCCTCCCCAATTACCCGCCCTAGAAACGGTATCCGTGGGAACCACTCCACAAGCAACCACCACGTCAGCTTCTATTCAAGAAGAGATCAGTACGTTGGATCCTAATCAGCCAGCAGCTCTTAACCAACCCACTCCAGATGTAACCGTACTCAAAGATACCGTGTAAGGACCTGTATGGCACTTAATTTATTTTCGTTATTAAAGAAATCACCTCCTACAACCCCAACTGGATCCACTGGCACCCCAGCAACCCCAGTTCCCTCACAGGCAGAAGAATTGAACGCAGAAATTGCAAAATTCTCATCCGGGCTAGTGAGTATCTTAGATATCATTGCGCCAGAAGCTATCGAAGTTGACTTTACCTACCAACGCATTAATGCCACCTATACTCGTACACTGTTCATCTCTGGATATCCACGTTCGGTTCCGGCAAACTGGCTCTCCCCCTTAATCAATTTCCCCCATTCCATGGATATTTCCATGTACATCTTCCCTGTCGACAGTGCCAAAATTTTGCAAGATCTACGTCGCAAGATTACAGAAATGGAAGCGGAACTATCATCGGATTTAAAACAAGGAAAAATTGGAAACATCGATACGGAAATCAAATTGGAGGATGCTCGATTAATCCAGGAACAACTGGCTAAAGGCGCCGAGCGCTTTTACCAATTCGGGCTCTACATTACGATCTCGGCCCACTCCCTAGAAGAACTCGATCGAGTCACCAAACAAGTTCAATCGACGTTAGGATCACTCTTAATCATTAGTAAAAGCGCCACACTCCAAATGGAGGAAGGGTACAAAACCACCCTTCCCACTGGAGTAGACAAGCTAAGTTATGTCCGTAACATGGACACAACTTCTCTGGCAACGACGTTCCCTTTTACATCCTCTGAGTTGACCCAAGAACAAGGCATTGTGTACGGCATTAATGAACACAATGATTCCTTGGTCATTTTTGATCGCTTCTCGATGGAGAATGCCAACATGGTGGTGTTTGCAAAGTCCGGTGCAGGAAAATCCTATTTTGTGAAGTTAGAAGCCTACCGACAACTCATGTTTGGAGCCGACATTTTGATTCTAGACCCTGAGCATGAATATGAAGACTTGTGTAATGCAGTTGGTGGAGAATATGTTAACTTTAGTTTCAATTCTAATGTCAAAATCAATCCCTTTGATTTGTCTTCTGTCTATGAAGAAGGTCAAAATGAATTAGGCACTAAGATTATCAACTTGCATTCTCTCCTCCGTGTCATGATTGGAAGTTTATCTCCCACCGAGGATGCCGTATTAGATCAAGCACTGGTGGCTGCATATAAATCAAAAGGCATTACTCCGGATCCTGCGACCCAAAGCAATGAGCCTCCGCTACTAGAAGACCTGTATAAGGCGTTAATCGGCATGGAAACACCCGATGCTGCTAATCTAGCGGCTAGACTCGAAAAGTTTGTAAAAGGTTCCTTTCGAGGTATCTTTGATCGTAAATCAAACTTTGATTTGACCAACCACTTCACCGTCTTCTCCGTCAAGGAACTCGAAGACGAGTTGCGCCCAATCGCAATGTTCATGATCTTGGATTTTATCTGGACACGTATCAAGAAGACCTTAAAAAAGCGTATCTTGATTGTGGATGAGGCGTGGTACTTCATGAAGCATCCGGACAGCGCTTCCTTTTTGCACTCCTTGGCCAAACGCGCACGAAAATACTACTTGGGTATCACAACGATCACCCAGGACGTGGAAGACTTTTTGGTCTCTGAATATGGAAAACCCATCGTTACCAACTCCTCCATACAGTTCTTGATGAAACAGTCCTCAGCGTCGATTCCCCGTCTTACGGAAGTGTTCTTCCTTTCAGAGGGTGAACGTCGGTTACTCATGGCAGCAGATGTTGGAGAAGGGCTGTTCTTTGCCGGACAAAACCACGTTGCCATTCGTGTCATTGCCAGTGAGAAAGAACATGCACTCATCACCACGGATCCCCAAGAGCTACTACGCAAGCGCCAAGAAGCGTTTGCACAGCAAGAATCACAGGCGCAGGAACAAGCTGAGGAAGTTGCTGAAACGGGATATAACCCGAGTGAACTGGTACCTCCAACCCCACCACAAAGCTAACAGGAACGTAGACGAAAAATATTTCGTATCGGTAAATAGTTTGTGACGTTACGTTGAAGATTGATCGTCTTTTTCTAAGGGGAATTTTTCTTGCATCCACAGAGTGGCTTTGTCGACCCAAGTATCCTTAGGCTTTTCAAACACCGTGTATTTGAGAATTATTTTCTTTAGTTCTTCTTCCTGAGAAATGTCTTGGAGCAATAAGACCAGGACTCCTGGGAATGCCCGGGCTGTCTCCACATGCAACATCGAGGTCTTATTTTTTTCGGTAAACCAGAAACGTCCTAACTCCTCCCAATAGAAGAGCTGCTGTCCTGATCGAATGCCAAACGTGGTAATCGCGTTATGAACGTTATCCGGAGGGATGGTGTTTAAGACATAGGCCACAAACGCTGCACTCACTACGACAGCAATAAAGAGGAACTGGCCAGCAAAAAACAAGATGAGAGAGACGAGAAAGACAATCACCCCAATGGTGGTATAGAACTCTCGATCGCGTTTCTTATACGGTCGTGACGCAGAAACCCATTCGTAGAGAATCCGCTCTTGGTGCTGATCTAGGGTATCTATTGGTGGAATTGTTTCTGGGGTTTCGGTCGTGGGTCTGTCCATACGTACTAGTGTACCGCAAATTGTATTCTTATTCACTATGCCGATACGCTATCGAGAGCATCCATCCTACGCCCCAGACAACCAAAGCTGATAGAAGTACTTGGGTGGAAACAGTAGCTTCTTTATACCCCACAACGATGCGTAACAGTACCGTATGCGACAAAAACAGGAGATACGAATGTTTCCCTGCCCAATAGATTGGGGTCAGTAGCGAAGAATTAGAGATGAATTTTTCCTTTACGGACAGAAACATCAGAATCACACTGGTCGCGAAGACAACAATCTCTGGTCGAGTAAAGCGAAGTGCCAAGATAGGATCCAATCCCAGTTTGATTTGACTAATCCCACTCCAAGTAATCACTAAGTACGACCCAATTACCCCAGCCATCCACAACGGAAGCCAACGGGAAAGGTGCTTTTTTGATTCCCAGTGTGCCCAAACCATCCCCAACACAAAATAGCCAATCCAGGACACGAATAACAAATAATGACGTTGATCACTGGCATTGAACGGAAGTTCCAGTTGATGGGTTAATTGCTGCCGAAAGACCCAAAAAGCAGTCAACTGGAGACTCATTGCTCCAGCCAACGATAACACGGGATACTTGAAAACGATGCGTAGAATCAAGGGGAAAAGTGCGTAGAGTTGCAAGATCATGGGAACAAAATAGAACTGGTAATCTGCTTCCCCTCGTAGTAATCGCAGCCAAATCGGATGCGATGGTCCTCCAGCAGACCAAGATTTTGAAAACGAGAGTACCCAGATGCTGAGTAGACTCCAAAGAAGATAGAGTGGAAACAGTTTCTGCAGCCTGCTCCAGTAAAATGATACTGCCGGTACAACCGTATTCTCATATTTCTTACTTAAAGCAAATCCAGATAATGCGACAAACAACGGAACGCTAAATCGAGTTAGTTGATCAATCGCTATCGCTAAATCCACCGTCTGTACTACGGTATAAATACTCGGAGGTAGGCTTGCAAGCGTATGGACCGTAATCACGGCAAGAATTGCGAATCCTTTCGCAATAATAACTCCATATTTGCTGGGTGAAATGGCTGTCTTCATAGCTTTGAATCGGCTATTGTCTCATACCAAACTCTGACAGCCAACCCAACGAAACGGAAGATGGTCATGCAGTTACTACTCCAGAATGACATTACGTTCGAGAATGTGAATGCGGCCGACGTTGACGCATCGTGTGAATAAAATAGGTTGCTCCCAAAAACAAGCCTGAGAGGAAAAAAGACATTGCTGTACTGACCACAAAAAACTCTACAGAATCATGCACCGCCAGTGAAAGCCAATACCATAATACTGCTCCGGGTAGTAGGCCAAACGTCGACACTATTAAATAGGAACGAAATGGAATGGTCGTTAATCCCCCAACATACGAAATGACGTCGTTCATCCCTCCTTGAAAAACTCGCAAGAAGAATAATGTCGTCAATCCATAGTTTTTGCTTGTTAAGTCCACCTTTTTCATCACGCTCTTTCCCACCATTCTTTCCACCCAGGATCGTCCCCATAATCGTGCTATCCAAAAATTGGTAAAGAAACAGATAAATGACGCAATACTTGCGTACCAAACCACATTCCGACTAAAGGCATAGTATCCCACATACACTAGTGGAGGTGCCAAAAAAGGGGCAAAGATATAAACCGCAATCGATAGAAGAATATACACTAACGGTCCCAAAGGACCAGCTTTAAAGATGACTTCCTGGACATACTCTTCAGGAAACAACGAACGTAAGAAGATGATTAAAATGAGAACAGCAATAATGGATATAATGGTAAGAAATGTCTTCTTCATCTATCTACTAGCATACAAGAATCAAAGAGAAATTGAGTTGGGATTTTATTTATAGATATCCACCTGAAAGCGTCCACATTGGGAAAAAGTTGTCATCACGTCCCTTCCAACCTCCCCACCTAATCGCTATTTCACCTATTCTCGAAGGTTTTCGGTGTGAGGTTGGAAGATTCTAGAATACTCAATTAAATTTTCTCGATGAATAGTTGGTTGCCAGCCACTCTCGGGATCGCTTAAACTTTCTAAGGTCATTTTGCCAGGCAAATAATATTGCAGAATTGATAAGAGGGCTGCTCTTCCGAGTTTAGTAAACTCATCATACATTTCTTTGCTTAACACTTGGGATGGTATTTGATCATTCTGATCGGTCACCGTCAAAGCAATGGCACGACCAATCCTTGCAAGTACTCGATCTGAAAAATCCTCGGATGACGTGATAATTTTTTTTGCCATTTCTTCTTTGAGAACTGGCATCACCGCTTTAACAGTATCAAACATCATCATTTGACCGATAAAGTAGACAGCGTCTTTGGTAAATGTCTCAGCGACCATCACCGAAGTACCATCACTGTAGGTTACTCCAGTATTCACTACTTGTCTTGTAAGCGAAGTTCCACGAAAAATCCGCCAAACAAGATCAGCAGCGTCTTCAGGATCAACCTGAAAACCAACTAACTCATCATAGATTTCCTGAATGGAATGTCTGGCCTTGAAGGTATGTGAATCACTATCCTTTACAACCTTTAGGGCTTGAGCCACTGCATAATATCGTGCTGCAAAAAGCACTTGTCTTCGATGACCAAATGGCTGTCCCATGATCATCTCGGATAATGTTGCTAATCCTTCTTCTGTAGGTAAATAGTCTTCCATCCCAGATTCCAACAATGCACAATCCTGTTTTGCTCCATTTGCACCACGGATTACGTGAATAAATTCGTGCGCAACAACAAAAGCAGCACTGTCCGCAGTAAGCACTCGCGATCTTGGGAAAGCAATCTTTTTAGCCTGCGCAGTTACGTTGATTGCAGAGCTGGACGTTTCTTCTACCTCCCAGTCTGTTAACCCAATTCGATTGAGAATATTTCTAAAAAGAGCTTTGCCTTGCGCTACTGATAGTTTTGTTGATTCGGGGGTTAATGTATCAAACTCTATTGCTTCTTTTTCAGAATCACTCAAATGCCAGATTTCTTCTAACACTTGTGTCACAGAGGTATAGACGGGCTTAGATTCTTTGTTTGCCTGCAAAATCCGTAACGATTGCTCTTCATAAGGTAATCTTAATTCTCTCGATGAAGATTGGTCTTTCACATTTAATAACTTTTCCCAAGCTTTCACAGACTGTTGGTACTGTGTAAACTCTGGGGTACCGATGGAGATAGCTGCCTGTATAAATTGCCGAATTGCCGCAGCTTTATGCTGATATTCTTCTATAAAAATAGATGGCATACCACTCTTCTGCAGTTCATCCTCAAATGTTGAAAGTTTTGTTAAAAGCTCGTGTAAAAAAGTTGGCTGATGCAGAGCTTGAACATCTTTATCAGCAGCCGAAGTTAATACTTCAGGAGCTGAGCGCACAACATAGATACCTGTATATGGATTTGGTTTTGAGAGTTGTTCTATTAAAAATTCCTCTAGAGTACCATCTTGAAGCGCCCGTTCAAATTCTGAGCGAAATGTATCACGACCAAGCGTTGCTGAGACCTCACCAAATCTGTTTTGGGGAACAATCTTCCTCCACTGCTCAAGAATATTGTCATCAGTGACGACTTCCTGAGGTGTTCCAGATTCTGGCAAAATAGTGCGTAGAAACTGATTCCACCGGTTTTCTTCAACACGTCGTGCCATATAGTTTTTCGTCACGTTCTACTTTTTGAATATATAAATGAAAGTTGCGGAGGGGGTGGGATTCGAACCCACGTGGAGCTGTTACGCCCCCCAAGGTTTTCGAAACCTGGCCCATAAGCCGCTCGAGGCACCCCTCCTTTAAAAAATCCAAGGGTGCGCCCACCAAGAATCGAACTTGGATCAGAAGTTCCGCAAACTCCTATTCTATCCATTAAACTATGGGCGCCAAAGACATCTTATTTTACCATGAAGATTCCGTTATAGCCCGAGTTCTGCTTTGGCTTCTTCACTCATCATGTCAGAGACCCACGGGGGGTCAAACGTTAAGTTGAGTTTCAGGTCATGATCCACATCTAAGCTTTCAATTCCCCACAATGCATCTTTGATCATCGTTTCAAAAGTTGCCGCTAACGGACAGCCTGGTGTCGTGAGCGTCATCGTGATGACAACCGTTGCCGGAGAGGCTGGATCATTTTGGGTGATATCCACTCCATACACTAGACCTAAGTCTACGATATTAATGTTGAGTTCCGGATCCATCACGGTTTTTAGTCGTTCATAAATTAATGGTGACGTAATCTGCATACAATCCCTATTCTATCAAGAGGACCACCGTTTAAGGTGGTCCTCTATCGTACACTATCTATTTGAAACAAACTTATTTATCAGCCTTTTTTAAAACAGGCATTCCAGTTCTCTTGGTTTCAACTACTTGATATCCTTGAGGGACTTCAGTTAGCAACCCTTCTCTTTCATCACGAGCAAAGTAGTAAATGCGCTGAATGCGACCATTCTTCAACTTTACTTCACGTGTGTGAAGAAAATAAGTTTGACCTTTAGAATTCTTATACGGAAGCGTTGCTGCCATGCTCCCTCCTTTATTAGATTACTATTTGCCTGGATTCCTTGAGGTACCAGACTAATGAGCTTCACAATAGCAACTCTACTCTGGCACGTCAAGGGGCGATTACGGGTTTTGTGCAATACACTAAACTTCCCCCTACAAAAGAGGCGTATCTGGTACGGAAGTTGACTATTCTACTGGGCTAATGCTTGAGAGACCGCACTGGAAACATCGTTTAGATCAGTTTTTACGTTGTTTACATAAATGGTGGGCGTGGAGTCGACACCGAGCGTGTTTCCATCGGCTTCATCCTTCAATACGATATCCTCGATTGCCTTATCCGCCACGTCTTTTTTCCATTGATCGATATTTAATCCAAGTTCGGTTGCGTACTGCTCAAACTTTCCCATAGGGTCTGACTCCTCAGCCCATTCCTCTTGTACAGCAAAGAGTTTGTCGTGATAGTCAAAGAATTTATTTTGCTTTCCGGCAGCTTGGGCGGCTTTGGCTGCAGCCAAAGCATTCGGATGAATGGTCCGTAAGGGATAGTGTCGGTAGACGATTTTGACACTATCGGAGGCACTGGAATAAATGTCATCAATTAATGGTTGAATCGCTTTGCAGGAAGGGCATTGAAAATCGGAAAACTCCACAACGGTGACCTTCGCAGTTGGGTTACCTTTGGTATTTAAACTCTCTCCCAGCAGAATTTGTGGATCGGCTGGAACAATGGGGGCATTTACTTTGCGCGTGAACAAAAACGCAACGGCCACGACTGCAATTAAGGTGATAACGAGTGAGCCTATGAGTAAACCAAGATTTTTCATAAGGGTTCATTGTACACTATGCTTTTTTAACGTACGTTTGTAAGATAAGTGTAGTATTCCTCTCTGAAAAACAGCTGCAATTTAATAGCGATAGTGATCTGGCTTATACGGTCCGGTTGCAGCTACCCCAAGGTATTCTGACTGCTCTCTGGTTAACGTCGTTAAATGCACTCCGATATGCTCTAAATGGAGAGCCGCGACTTTTTCATCCAGTTCTTTGGGCAAACGATGGACACCGATTGGATAGTCTTTGGTGAAAAGTTCGATCTGTGCTAACACCTGATTGGTAAAGGAATTACTCATCACAAACGAGGGGTGTCCCATAGCGCAACCTAAATTGACCAAACGTCCTTCTGCAAGCAAAAGAATACGATGACCATCCGGGAATGTGTAGAGATCAACTTGAGGTTTAATGGTGGTTTTAGTAACTCCTTTTGCGTGATTGAGTTTCTCAACTTGAATTTCGACGTCAAAATGTCCGATGTTGCAGACAATTGCCGTGTCTTTCATTTTCTTCATGTGTTCGAGTGTGATCACGTCTTTACATCCTGTTGTAGTCACAAAAATATCCACCTCGGGAATTACTTCCTCGATTCGTTTCACCTCATACCCTTCCATCGCTGCTTGTAATGCACAAATAGGGTCAATTTCAGTAACAATGACCCGAGCCCCGTTGTTTTTCAGACTCTGGGCACTCCCTTTACCTACATCTCCATATCCTGCAACCAATGCTACTTTTCCTGCCAACATGATATCGGTAGCTCGACGAATTCCGTCCACTAGCGATTCTCGACACCCATAGATATTGTCGAATTTTGACTTGGTAACCGAGTCGTTCACATTAATTGCGGGAATTTTGAGTTTACCCTCTTCAAATAACTTGGTCAGTTTGTGAACTCCTGTAGTGGTTTCTTCCGAGACACCTTTAATGTTTGCGAGCAGTTCCGAGCGCTTCTCATGTAACCACCACGTTGCATCAAATCCATCATCAACAACCAGATTGGGTCCCACGAGCTTGCCACTCTTATCGACAAAATTGAAAATCTGATCGGTTGACCACCAGTACTCTTCTTCTGTTTCCCCTTTCCAGGCAAACACCGGAATTCCAGCTTTGGCAATCGCTGCGGCGGCATGATCTTGGGTTGAAAAGATGTTGCAGGATGCCCAACGCACTTCTGCTCCCAATGCAACTAAGGTTTCAATGAGCACGGCAGTTTGAATGGTCATGTGGAGAGAGCCGGCAATCCGCGCTCCTTTTAAGGGTTTCTTCTTGCCTAATTCTTTTCGAAGGGCAAGCAATCCCGGCATCTCATGTTCGGCTAAGGTGATTTCCGAGCGTCCCCACTCTGCCAATGAAATATCTTTTACTTTGTAGTCCGTTGTTTTTTGTGACATAGATTCCCTTTAAATTATTGCAATACTGATGTTGATCCAAACGCGGATTCATAACGCTCCTTAAAGCGCTCTCGAGTAAAATGATGCGTTTGAGTTCCAGAGGCCTCAATGGCAAACGAGGCAGATGTGCCTCCAATTTGCGCACAGACAGTGGGTTCTACTTGTCGTAGATATCCATACAAAAATCCAGCGCGAAATGCGTCACCGGCCCCCGTTGGATCAACAACTTTTACATCTTTGATTGCCGGGATCATCCGCTGTTTCCCTTCATGCCAAACGACACAGCCCTTCTCACCCAGCGTGATTACACAAGTTGGAATCATGGTGACGATTTTATCCTGCGTCCAGCCGGTCTTTTGCTGGATAATTCCCATCTCATAGTCATTGACGATTAAGAGTTCACAACCTTCGATTCCATTTTTGATGTCTTTGGCAGCGACATTCGTCGCTTGCTGCCCGATATCATAACAGTAGCGTTTGCTTAATTTCTTACACTCTTCCACCTGCACCGCCATTTGATCGGGATCATGCGGTGAAATGACGACAAACACATCATGATCTTTAAATTCTTCTATAGAAAGACTTTTTGCATCACTCATTGCACCTGCATAAAAGCCACCCACTTGGCAGTCTGCAACATCGGTAATTACCGAGAAACTTGCAGTCGGTAACGAAGAATAATGCACCAGAGATACGTCAATCCCTAGTTTTGCCAACTCATCCATATATCCTGAAGCATTCGGCCCTACCGAACCATACAAAATTGGTCTCTCCCCCAGGAGAGCTAAGGTATAGGCAATATTGGCAGCCACCCCACCTTTCGTTTCCTGCAAATCACAGAGAAGGACTGATAGTGACAAAATATGTAATTTGTCCGGTTGAATGACATCCGCAAAGCGTCCGGCATAACTCATAATCCGATCCATGGCGATGGAACCTGTAAGCACAATTGTCATAATATGCATCCTTGGCTAAATTTCCGTTGTCATCATAGCGTATTACGTGCGTAAAAGCAGCAGAATACTATTGCAGTAGTGGAATGCAATTAATCAATAAACCAACAAACATGATTACATCGGCCACACTTGTGACCCTGTCTCGATATCTTCAACCACGATAGCAGCCGTGGGACAACTCTGGGCAGCCAAGAGTTTAATATCATCTAATTCATCTTCAGAGATAACGAACGCTAAGTTTTTTGCATCTAAGCCAAACACCTTTGGGGCAATGGCCACACAGGAAGCTGCTCCAATACACTTGGGACGCAAGACTTTTACTTTATATTTTCCTGGACCTTTGTTTTTATCTGCGGGAGCAACCGATTCGTCCGTCGTTACAGGAGTGATGGTGGCGCTATCTGCCATAGAATGCCTTTCTTATATAAACTTCTCGAAATGAACCTTGTCGGGAGTTACTCCACGAGTCTGTAAGACTTGTGTCACATCCGTAATCATTTTTGTGCTTCCACACAGATAATACTGCGCATCCGGGAGCAGGTCATGAACACCCAGACAATCCGTGACATGTCCACGACAGAGCGTCCATTCGTCGGGAGCCTGTGACAAGACGATATGGTAGGTAAAATTCTTGAAATTATCATGAAGCTCCTCTAGCTGGTCCAACCAAAACAGCTCGTCTGCATGGCGCATTCCCCAGAGTAAATGAAGGGGACGCGTCGTTTCTTGTGTCCGTAACTGATCTAAAATCATGGCTCGAAAGGGTGCAATTCCCGACCCTGTTGCGACAAACACTAATGGTTCTTGCAATTGATTGACTTGGGGAGAAATTGTAAATTCACCAGCTGGAGCATAAAAACTCACTTCTGCTCCAAGGGCAAGATTATTTAGATATCCTGAGGCCTGCCCGTTGGGGATGACTTCCACTAAAAGTTCTATCGCGTGATCCAGTCGAGGTGCAGACACAATGGAGTATTGTCGCTTTTGTGGAGTTGTCGGACAGTTAAGTAATAGATACTGGCCCGCTGTAAAGGTAATCTTGTTGGGACTGAGGAGTTCTAAGTGGAGATGAATGAATTTTCCTCCAATAGTGATCCGGTCAGAAAGCTTTGCAGTGTACTGAGAAATAGGCATGTTTGTAAGTATAGATCAAATTTGATATTTTTGTCGCCAGTTTCGGCCAAACCACAAGCCAATTGTTAACCGAGCAATGGATGCATATTCATCGGTTCGGGAGAAAAAATCCTGAGTGACGACTCCGATCATCCCTTGTTTTTTCTTGACATCCTTGTCTTGAATCAAAGTATCCATGATCGGACCCATCTCCTCGCCCATCAGAATTCTAGAGGCCAACTCATCGTCGAGTAGGAAACGTGCCCCCGAGGATGAAAAGAAGCGGCCTTCCCGATCAACCACACTACACCAGACGACATTGAGCATCCCGTCCTCTGTTTCATCCACTCCTCCTTCAAGTCCCACACCTAACAGCTCAGAATTATCGGTAGGGATACTGTCCCCCTTACTAGCCAGCATCGCTTCCAGTGCACGACTGGCTCGATTACGAGAACCTAAAAAAGTTTCATGATCGGAGCGCGGCTGTGCTGATACTCCGGTATCGGTATCAAAGCCCTCTATCACCGCATCGGGCCATTCATGCGTTACCGCTTGAATAACTGCATTGATTTTAACAACATTCGTAGAGCCAACAGCAATGTACATACGCGGTAGTATACCCTCCGCGGCTATGCTTCTCCAGCAGACAAAACATTAAAAAGCATTGCTAAAGATATAGGGTTGACACATCTTCGATCCAGAGTGAAAATAGCACCAGTATTTCCAATAGGAGTGGTACATATCTAAACAACTTCACTATGCATTTTGTGGAGTAGCTTAGCTATGGGAAAGGCAACCATGGCCAAAGAGATTGTTCTTTTTTTTAGATCACATGATCAAGCAGCAGGAACGATGGTTTTAAAAAAAGCTGAAGAAATCTTAACAAAGCACGAAGGTGCCCTACGACTTTCAATGGATAGACCTTTCTTAAAGTGTCAGGTGGTTGGAGACGAGGAAAAAGCTGAAAAGGCAGTTACGGATATAATCAGCGCGATCGAACCTCTAGTAACATTTGTTAATCGTCAATAAACCGCAAATGCAGTGATAAGAAAGCACATTTCTCTCTTGCTGGGATAATCGTGTCCAGTCCTAGAAGCTCTAAGATTGTCTGCTTTGTAAGTGATTGCAACGCTGAAACGTCTTTCCCAATCATCCATCCGCATACTTGATCCATCGCAGCAGAACTAATAGCACACCCCTGCCCACGCCATTTTGCATCTCTGATGATGTGATCCTGAATATGAAGTGCCACTTCAAAATGATCTCCGCAACTTGCATTGATCGCAGAGGCGCACTTTCGTAGGTACATTGGGTCTTCTGCTAGCCATCCGGCATGCTGCGGGTGTTTATACAAATCAAGAATGGTGTCTAAATACAGATCATCCATAGTTAGGAAAAAATAGTGTCTACTTTAGAGAGGGCTTCTACTAAACAATCAATATCGGCTGTCGAGGTATATACATTAAAACTAATCCGCGTCGTTGCTCCCCACTTCATATGAGTATGCAGTGGCATCGTACAGTGATGACCAGAACGAACCGCTATTCCCTCGCTATCTAAGATTTGAGCAACGTCGTGGGCATGAACTCCCTCGTACACAAAAGCTACCGATCCACAGCGCTGTGATCGTGGTCCTACCAACTTGACACGACTATTATGTGCTAACTGTTCGATTGCATACATAACAAGTTGTTCATCGTGTGCCGCAACATGAGACATCCCCAAACCCTCAAGATACGTGCACGCAGCAGCCCACCCTACAATTCCCGCAACGTCTGGGGTACCTGCAGTAAAACGATCAACCAGATCTTCTGCAAACGTTGCTCTTGTGTCCTCAACCCGATCAATCATGCCTCCCCCGAACAACCAGGGCTCAAGAGTTGTGAGTACGTCTTTCTTCACTAATAATCCACCGATTCCCATTGGACCTAACATCTTATGAGCCGACACTGCGTAGAAATCTACCGGTAGACTGTCAAAGCGAATTGGAAGGTGTGGTGCAGCCTGCGCTCCATCAACGACTACCGTTACTCCATGTTTCTTTGCCAGTTTTCCCATTTCTTGGATGGGATTGATCGTACCCAGGGTATTTGACACATGGGACAGCGCAAGTAATTGAACCGGACGACTAGTATCTTCTAGCCGATGCTCCAACCATGCTTGATCCAAGGTGCCGTCTGGCAATACCGGGATTGGTTCCAGAGAGGTTCCTTTACGTTTACATAACTGCTGCCAGGGGACTAAATTACTGTGGTGTTCCAGCTGTGTGGCCAGAATAGTCGCACCAGCACGAAGATGCTGTTCTCCCCAGGAGATCGCGATGGCATTGAGCGCTTCGGTGGTATTGCGAACCAACACCAACTCCTCTTCACTACACCCAAAAAAAGAAGCGACAGTCTGTCGGGCGGCATGCCAATTCTTGGTTGATTGATCCCCTAGGAAATGAATTCCACGATGAATATTGGCATTACTTGTCTTGTAATACTCTACGATTGCATCGATGACGGCTTGAGGCTTCTGACTGGTGGCAGCGCTATCCAAGTACACCAATGGATGTCCACTGGGATGGGGATTGGAAAGAATGGGAAAGTCCGCTCGAAGCAATAAAGGGTCAAACATTCCTGTATTGTATCAAGAAGCCTGCACCTACTCCAAAAATCCTTCAACAATTAGGTCTTGAGCTTTATTTAATGGGATGCCTCTGCTTTGCAAATAGAAGAGATGCTCCTGAGGAATTCTTGAAATGCTCGCCGCGTGGGAGCACTTCACATCATCCGTTAAAATTTCTAACTCTGGAATAGCTTCCACTTTTGCGGAATCGGAAAGAAGCAAAATACGTTCTTCCAGAAACGATTGCGTATCCCCACAATTCTCCTCGATAATAATGCGTCCAAAAAAACGGATTTTACTGGATCCTAAGGCTACTCCTTTAAGCATGGTGTTCGCACGGGTGTGCGCAGCTTTATGTACGATGGTTAAGTTGATATGAATTTCTTCGGATTGACGCGTTAAAAATCGACCATCAATCTGCACGCTTGCGCCACTCTCAACAATCTCCACTCGATAGTTTCCCGATTGTGTGAGAGTCAGTTTTGTTGCATCGTGGGTAACTGTGGTAAGGATTGCCTCGGGCTGAATCGGTTTCATATTAGCCAATACTGCCCTCCATCTCATGATCAATGAGTCGGTTCATTTCCACCGCATACTCTAAGGGAAGTTTGCGCACCAAGTCATCAATGAATCCATTGACGATCATCTTCCGCGCATCTTCTTCACTAATTCCTCGACTCATCAGATAAAAGAGCTGCTCGTCTCCAATTTTACTCACGGTTGCCTCATGCTGAATCTCAACCTGATCATTGAGAATACGATCAGTTGGATAGGTGTCCGACCGGGATATGGAATCTAAAAGCATTGCGTCACAGACAACAGTGTTTTTACTCTGGGTTGCCGCAGGACTTACCACTACCATGCCTCGGTAACTGGTTCGTCCACCGTCCTTGCTAATCGATTTCGAGATAATCGTAGAACTTGTATGTGGGGCTAAATGAATAGCTTTGGAACCAGTATCTTGATGCTGTCCTGCCCCCGCTAATGCCATCGAGAGAGTCTCTCCCCGTGCACCCTTACCAGCTAATATGAAACCGGGATACTTCATGGTGACTTTACTGCCCATGTTAAAGTCAGTCCAGACCATTGTTCCCTCTTCACCCACATGAGAACGCTTGGTAACCAAGTTGTAAATATTTTTATACCAGTTTTGGATGGTGGTGTATTGGCACCGTGCCCCTTTTTTCACAAAAATCTCCACGACGGCGGAATGTAAGGAGTTGGTGGAAAATGAGGGAGCCGTGCATCCTTCCACATACTGCACACTCGCTCCTTCATCCACAATGATCAGTGTTCGTTCAAACTGACCGGCATAGGGAGAGTTGATTCGGAAGTAGGTTTGAAGTGGCATCTTGACCTGAACCCCTTTAGGAACATAGACAAAGGATCCTCCGGACCACACAGCCGCATTGAGGGCGGCAAATTTATTATCCGCCGCAGGAATAATTTTACCGAAATACTGTTGTACTAAATCTGGATACTGCTTAAGCCCTTCGTCCATCGATAGAAAGACGACCCCTTCGTTTTCCCAAACTTTTTGTAATGAACCGTAGACAACTTCCGAGTCATACTGGGCTTTAACTCCAGCAAGTACTTCGCGTTCAGCCTGCGGAATACCCAACTTATCAAAGGTGGCTTTGACATCCTTGGGCACATCATCCCAGGAGCTTACGGACTTGTCCGTGGGACGGAGGTAATAATGGATTTTTTCATACTCAATGCCAGACAAATCAGCTCCCCAGGTGGGAACAGTCATAGCATTGAAGTGTTCCAGTGCTTTGAGACGATACTCCAACATCCATTCTGGTTCTTCTTTGATATGCGATAGTTCTTCCACCACTCTCTTGCTTAATCCTGGTTTGCTGATGAAGGCATAGGAATCGGTAGGAAAGGAAAAACCCGCGGCATAATCATCCGGAATCGCTTGATCGGTGAGTGTATCGGTGTGTTTTGAGGCAAATCTTGACATGTGGTGTGTTAGATATACTTTTTGTAACCGTCTTTTTCTAAAGCCTGGGCAAACTCTCGTCCCCCACTCTGGGCAATCTTGCCATTGACCATCACGTGAACAAAATCTGGTTCCAAGAACTGCAAGATACGTTGATAATGCGTGATAATTAATACTCCAGTGTGATGCTCTTTGACAATTTGTTTTGCTCCCGCTGCTACAGCTTGAATGGCATCCACGTCGAGTCCTGAGTCGGTCTCATCTAAGATGGCGTATTTTGGTTCTAAGACGGCCATCTGGAGAATTTCTAATCGTTTTTTTTCTCCACCTGAAAAGCCTTCATTCAACCCCCGTGTGAGTAACTCTTTTTTGACATTGAGACTCTCTGCGAGGGACTCTAAATGTTTTCGAAAAGCGAGAACGGTAGGAAATTTCTTTGACGGATCATTGGCAAAGCGTTGCTGATAAGCAACCTTTAAGAAATTATTCACCCGAACCCCGGCTACTTCTGTAGGATATTGAAAGGCAAGAAAGAGACCTGAAACTGCGCGTTCATCGGGAGACTTCTCATTGAGAACCTCGTCATCCATTTGAATAGAACCTTTGGTAATGGAATAAAAAGGGTGACCTGCTAAGGTATAGGCAAGCGTACTCTTTCCACTCCCATTAGGACCCATGACCGCATGGATCTCTCCTGGTTTAATCTCCAAATCTACGCCGTGAAGGATTTCTTTATCTTGAATCGATACGTGAAGGTTTTGAATTGTAAGTTTCCCCATAGAACCCTTTACTTTTCTAGAGGGACAATTATACCGGATATCCCCAAATTAATGGGATGGGAAATGATTTAGCATGAAGAGTGCTTCTTGGAGAATTTCGGCTGTTAAGGAATAGTTAGATAGATCTTCCCGCTTGACCCAGGCAATATCCGTTACCCCGTCGTCCGTTGAGGTTGGAGTCGTGTCGCCTTGAACTCGAACTGCATATCCCCAGGCATAATGCTGCTCACAAAACCCGTCCCCTCGGGGTTTGTTGACGGTATGTAAATTGCAAAACATCGGCAGTGGTAAATATTCTGTCGATTCTGAAACAAAAGAACTATTGGGGGACAGAATCGTGCAGTCTAACCCAGTTTCTTCCTTAAACTCTCGAATGGCAGCCTGATGTGGTAATTCATTCTCTTCCACATGCCCACCTGGTGCCAACCACATACCCAATTTCTTATGCTGGACCAACAAGACTCGATCTTGATCAACCGCCCAGGCACACACAGTGTGACAACGTTTGGCTGGTTTAGAAGAAAGAGTCATGCTGTGTTCTTAAATACCTAGTAGGGTCATTTGTGTCCCTGCAAACTGTGGCGCATTAAAGGAAAAGTCGATGGGAGATTCAATGAGACGGTTCCATTTGTTTTTAAACTTTAGACTTCCTTTGGCCCGTCCCCAATCATAGATGTCTCGCGTTATCGCCACGTCCATCAAACAGTACTTGGCGAGTTCATCAAGACGACCTTCTTTGTAGTACTTAATCGCATCTAATCCATGACCTGTTTTTCCTCGTCCCAATGTCTCCAAAGCTATACTATCCAGTGAAATACGATGACCTGTGGCTTCCTTGAAGCGAACCATTAAGTCTAAATGAGGAAAATCGTCAACGTTCCCAGGATAGAGAGGCCGTAAGACCTCCATATCAAAATTAATACTATTAAATCCCACGATCAGATCTGCTGTTTCAAATAGCTGCCAGAGCTTGGAAAAGTCATTCTCCCAGATTTGAATCATTTCCCCTTCCCCCTCAGCTCCATCCCGAACACAGACACCCACAAAAGAGGGAGCTAATTTACTAGGAAAATATCCCCCCACATCATCAAAGGTATTTTTGGTTTCAACATCAAAGAAAACTTGTCGCATACAACTCCTTTGCCAAACTGTTTTTGGCAGAGCTACAGCGTAGAAAAAAACCAGAAGAAACTCAAGCAGAAGATTGGACGAAACTTTACTTCTTTAACAGTTCAGTTGTAGACACTCCTTCTACTGCTTCTAACACAATCCGCATTTCTCCATTGTATTTTTGCATCATCTTTGTCTTGTGATCGAGAGCAACAGAGTTTGCAGAAACTGCATAGACATCTGGAGCAAGCAGGATCACGATTTCTTCATAACGCAGAGGATTTTTAAATTCTGGAGGCAAAATAAGAACATCATCGACAAAGCCCAATTTCAGAATTTCTGTTTTCCGCTTGTCCTGGTTCCAAACCGGGCGATCCTCCCCTTTTAATTCTTTCGTGCGAAGATCTGATTCCAGTAACACAATGAGCCAGTCTCCCTGCTCCTTGGCTTTTTTAAGATACGCTTGATGCGCCTCATGGAGTAAATCAAACACTCCAGAAGTAATCACAATCTTCTTGCCGCTCTCTTTTGCCTGATTGGCACGGTCAATAACTTCCTTTTGTGGGGTGTAAGAGTAGTATTCCAGCGGTTTGAGGTAGGGTGGGTAAGTAAAAGGCATACGTAACTAAACTAGAAATAGAATGGATAGTATATCATTTGTCTCGAGCAAACCCACAAGATAGACACACAATGTCCAGACATCGTACCAGAGTCAAAAACCCATGCGGAGATAGTGCGGTATATCTGCGTGAATTATTTCATTCAGAGAAGCTTGGGAAGTAAGTACACCCAAGTAGCTTACGGACGGATACCGTACTTTTGCAGTACCGTACTTACGCTTGCGTCCAATGCCTTAATCACGTCATCTAGTCGGCTCCCATACCCTTTATTGACAGAGGTAATTGCCTCTTTGTAGGAAGCAATCAGTTCATCATTGATCCCTTTGTCAAAGGTTCGAGAAGCTAAATACCAGCTCTTCGCTGTTGATGCCTGACGGACATAGGCACCCATATATTTATCATTGATTAATTTGTCTGCCATATCCTTACGCGGATAAATCTCAGCAGGCAAGCGCTGGGCATTCATGCCGGTATGAAGTTTTTCAAGAGTCTCCGTACGCGAAAGGTATTCCAAGAATTTCCAAGCAGTTTCTTGTTCCTTCGACTGTTTAGACACCCCTTCTACCCAGTACGTTGCCCAGTTTACCGGATCCCCGGGTAGCTGCGGGATAGGATAGATTTCAAATTCGAAATTCGGATTGATTTGTCGAATTTCATACGATCTCCAAGAAGGAGCTATCAACATCGCTGATTTTTCAATGGCAAAGGCATACGTAGAATTGGGAAGGGTTTCGTCCCACACTTTATCTTCTTTGAAGAACTGAGTATAAAAGGTCAACGCATCACTCACTAAAGTTCCTTCCGTCGGCTTTCCAGGGTTCCCTCCATTTTGGAGAATTAAGATGGCAAGAATGTCGGAAAAGTGGTCCACGTTTTCTGCACTTCCCAAAGAAATACCTGCGCGTTCAAGGGCACCATCTTGATTGCGTACCGTGAGCTCTCGAGCTAAGGTGCGCAACTCGTCCCAGGTTACAGGGACCGACTTCCCTGAAGAAGTCAGCATGCGTTTGTTCACGTAAAGACCCAATCCATCTAACATTACCGGCATTCCCATATATCCCTGCGCGGTCTTCAGATCAGTGCTCATGAAGGGATAGTAGCGCTCGTTAAACGCACTAGCGGAAAGGACTTTTGCGGGAATTGGGGCTAATAACTCCTTCTGGGTATAAGAAGCAGTCCAGGTTGAATGGAAACGAAAGATATCGGGACACTGTGATCGTGCACAGGCACTTTGGAGTCGTTCGTTATAATCTTTTGCAGATTGGGGAGAGTATTGAATCGTTACCCCAGGGTTTTGATTTTCAAATTCTTTGATAACGGACGTTAAGGCATCGTTGGTTTCCCAAAGTCCCCAGTAAGTTAAGGAGATCTGACGATTGGAATCGGTCTGCGCCGTCTGACGTTGTTGCACCATCCGCAGAGCAAACATCGCTCCGACCCCGACAAGCAAGAGGACAATCAAAACTCCGACAACCATAACTATCTTTTTAATCGGCAAGGTGGGTAATGACGGGCGAGGAGGCTTTTGGGGCTCAAAAGCGGGTACTGCTTCCGCTACAGATTCAGTTACAGGAGGGGTTGAAGAAGTCGGCACGTTTTCCATAGTGAGTGTGGGATTGTTACCAGGTACAATAACTTGGTACTATTGTACACTACCAGAAGTAACGTGGTACTGCATGCAACGCCAAAAACCCCTCACCATTCTCCTTTCAGTTGTGATCATCATCGGGATGTTGTTTGTCATCGGTTCCTTTGCGGATGGCGCATTTACCGCCAGTCAACAATCCAGTCAGGCAAATTACGATCTCTCCACTCTTCCAACCACGGTCACACTTAACTATCAAGACCAACAATTTGCTACGCCGAGTGCTTCACTAACCTCGGAGGACTCCATTACCAAATTTCTGCCCAGTCGACACGGTGTGGATATCATCAAACAGTTGCTTTTCTCTGCAGATGAAACGTTGCCAAATAACCCCTTGGATACAGTAAAAGTCTTAAGTTGGATCGATCAAATTGCACGCACAATTGATACACCAGCGATTGCACCCGCTATCACGGTGGATCAAAAAAAATCCCCGATCTACACCATTACTCCAGGTGAGCGTGGTGTTGAAGTCAACCGCAAGGCAACACAACAAATAATCGCAGCACTCAAACTAAATGCCAGCTCGAGCGCGTCCATTGTCACTCTAGAAACAGGAACTGTTCTTTCACCGGACCAGCTCAGCGCATCCGAGAATAGAGCAAAGCTGTTTGTGGGTGCAAAAGTAGTTCTTCAAGCAAAAAACTACACGCGAAGTTTGTCGCAGTCTGAACTCTTCTCCTTGCTTACCCTTCCTACCGGATATTCCACCAGCGCCATGGAAACAATTTTTGATTCCATCACCAAAGATATTGGTACAGTACCTATCGAACCAGAATTATCAATTGACAATGGTATTGTGACCAAATTCGTTGCGCCAAAAGATGGAATCGGTGTGGATTCCAACGAAAACAAAAAACTACTTCAAGAAGCGCTAGAGAAAATTGAGCAGGGAGAAAAACCAAAACCGATTGCGCTGGTATTGACGACGCAGGCTCCAAAAACCGCACTTGCCTCAACCAACACGATTGGGATCGAAGAAAAGATCGGTTTTGGAGAAAGTACCTACTCCCACTCCATTGCGAATCGTATCCATAACGTGGGACTCACCACCTCAAAAATCCACGCAAAGCTGATTCAACCGGGAGAAACCTTTTCCTTTAATGCCTTCTTAGGGGATGTGTCTGCCAAAACTGGCTTTAAACCAGCGTATGTCATCAAGGAAGGACAAACAGTTCTCGGAGATGGTGGTGGTGTTTGCCAAGTCTCCTCCACTCTCTTTCGTGCCATCCTGAATGCTGGTCTTCCCATTACCGAGCGGCGTGGTCACTCGTATCGTGTGAGCTACTATGAGCAAAACAGTAAACCTGGATTTGATGCCACAGTGTATGCGCCACATCCGGATTTGCGATTCGTTAACGACACTGATTCCCCAATTCTGATCAACGCGGTAGCCAATGCGAAAAAAACATATATGTATGTGGAGCTGTATGGTAAATCTGATGGGAGGAAAGCAGAAATCGTAAATTATAAACAATGGGGTGCTCGACCAGCTCCAGCCGCCGTCTATCAAGACGATCCCACACTCAAACCTGGTCAAATTAAACAAGTGGAATATGCAGCCCCTGGATTAAACACTTCCTTTGACTATGTGGTGACGTATCCATCTGGAGAGAAGAAAGAACAAACCTTTAAAACCACCTATGTTCCGTGGAGAGCTGTGTATTTGCGTGGACCACAATAAACTTTTGTGTTATGTTGGATTGTAAGTAACATATTTGAGAAAAGGGGATGATATGCCATTTGGAAGACATGATGGAGAAATTAGTGGTCAAGACGCTGCTAATGCAGATGCTTTAAGCAGGGCTGATCATGCAGCAAGTACAAAAGCTGTAAATATTGCCGGAAATAGAATTCTTGATAATCTCGACAATGGAACAAAAGGTGGTCAGGTTAGTACTGAAGGTAAATTTGATAACTCTGATAGAGGTGATCATTCAGACCGATTGAATTTTAGCCCAAAGCCCCCAGGTTGGTTTGCAAGAACGTTCCTCGGTCGAAGATAAAACTAATTATTTCTGAATAGTTTTTGTAAACCCATCAATAGCACGTAGAATTTCTATTGGGGTTACAAAGACGACAGTGTTACTTTGATCGGAACTAATATCATTAATTGAGTTTAATGTTCGCAGATGTAGTGCTCCTGGAGATGCAGACATCATCTGAGCAGCTTTAGCTAGGTTTTCTGCAGCAATCACTTCCCCTTCGGAGGCAATGATTGTGGCTTTCTGTTCACGTTCAGCTTCTGCCTGCTTGGCCATTGTCCGGATCATTGATTCTGGGAGCTCAATGTCTTTGAGTTCCACTGCTTGGACATCGACTCCCCAACTGGTCGAGATTCGATCAATGTCTTTTTGAATTTGTTCTGCAATGTGAGACTTCTCTGCGAGGAGCTGATTCAAAGTTGTCGAACCAATCACGTTACGCATACTCGTTTGTGCTAACTGTGAGACTGCATAGTAATAGTTTTCGACTTCATTGATGGCTTTGGCTGGATCAACTACTTTGTAGTAAATAACAGCCGTAACTTTCGCTTGTACATTGTCTTTGGTAATGGCTTCCTGCTTCGGAACTTCTACTGCCTTGGTTCTGATATCTACTTTGGTCACTTGTTGAACATACGGCCACATGAAACGCCAACCTGGTTCCATGATTCCAGTAAATCTTCCAAAGCTGTACACAACTCCACGTTCAAACTGATTAATTTGCTTGAGGGAAGTAAGCCAGAATAATAATGCAACCGCAATGACAACAACAAGAAAAAGCAACATACAAATTCTCCTTACCAGTATTTTACCCCTTCTTCGCAAGATAGGTGACGTTTATGGCGTTTAGCGGTAAAATAGGAAGCCTATGAGAACAAACGAAATCGCTCCAGAGGTCGTTGTAAAAAATAGTTTCCCAGAAGCTTCAGCTGATCAATTAAAAGTTCTAATTGCGTTAGTTGCTGCCAAGAGACGAGACGAATCGAACTTATCCTCATTTATCCAAGATCCTAGACTAAAATCCATTCCATTCCAATCATTACAAGCGTTTGCTCAAAGTGTGCGGTAGTTCTTTTCATGACCTCAACTTTTTCTCCTCAAGACCACGAGTCCACTATTTATAAACTTTGGGAAGAATCCGGAGCTTTTAATCCAGACACGCAGCTAAACGCTGATACCTCTAAAGATCCGTATACCATCTTGTTACCTCCTCCCAATGCGAACGCCTCTCTGCATGCAGGACATGCCATGTTTGTGATTGAGGACATTTTGGTTCGTTACCATCGTATGTTGGGACAACCCACCCTTTGGTTACCGGGAACGGATCATGCGGGTTTTGAAACCCAGTATGTGTATGAGAAGCACTTAAGCAAACAAGGAAAGTCTCGTTTCCAGTTTGATCGGGAGACACTCTATAAAGATATTCATCAGTTTGTTCAAGACAATTCTGGGGTCATCTTTGATCAACTCAAGTCATTGGGTTTTTCCTGTGATTGGTCGCGCTCTACGTTCATGTTAGACAAAAAAGTGGTCAGTGTTGTCTACGATACCTTCCAACAAATGGTAACCGATGGTCTCGTCTATCGCGATAACTATATCGTGAACTACTCTCCCAAATCGGGAACCACCTTCTCTGATCTGGAAGTGCAGTATGTGGAACGCAGAGACGCACTCTATTACATCAAGTATGGACCGTTTGTGATTGCCACCGCTCGACCGGAAACAAAATTTCGCGATACCGCAGTGGCAGTGCATCCCGACGACCCACGCTACAAAGAGTGGATTGGAAAGAAAATCTCGTTTCAAAGTTTACTTGGGACGGTAGAAATGGATGTGATCGCTGACGAAGAGATGGATATGGAGTTTGGAACAGGGGTAATGAAAGTGACGCCAGCCCATGACGCACATGATTTTGCCCTGGGCAAGAGATACCACCTCCCCGTTACCCCTATTATCGACTTTTCTGGTCGCATGGATCTAAGTTACTTTTTGACTCCAGAAAATATCGCTAGTGCCGATCCAAAATATGTCGCTCGTGCCCAAAAGTACCATGGCAAGAAAGTCATGGAAGCACGAAAGCTTGTTGTGGAAGACATGATTGCAAACGGAATGATGGAGAAGATTGATGAAAACTATGTGCACAACGTTGCCGTAGACTACAAAACTGGCGGCGATATTGAACCCATGGTCATGCCGAACTGGTTTGTATCTACGAAAGAATTTGCAAAACCAGCCATTAAAGCTGCAAAAGAGAAAAAAGTGACCTTTGTCCCCGCACGCTTTGAACAAACCTATTTTCAGTGGATGGAGAACATTCGCGACTGGCCAATTTCAAGACAGATTGTATGGGGCATTCGAATCCCGGTCTGGTATAACGTCACGGATAACCCGTTAGTACACGTCACGTTCTTAAACGCAAACAACGAACGAATCTCGGGAACAATTGAAGAACTTTACCATCAGTCCTCCTCCCCAGTGTCACTGGATGAAATCAAAGCTGGTCTCCAGACATTGCGGGCACCAGTAGGAGCGACCTATGTGGTCTCAGATTCTTCTCCTGGGGAAGATTTCCTTCCTGAAACGGACACGTTTGACACTTGGTTTTCTTCAGGACAGTGGCCGTTAACAACGTTAGGGTTTCCCGATGGGAATGACTTCAAACGCTTTTATCCTACTCAAGTCCTCGATACAATGTGGGATATTCTATTCTTTTGGGTTGCTCGAATGTTGATGTTTGGGCTCTATCGCACTGGAGAAGTTCCCTTCTCTACCGTGTACCTTCACTCCATGGTCACCGATGAAAAAGGCGCGAAGATGAGTAAGAGTAAAGGGAATGTAATCAACCCTATTGATTTAGTCCAAAAATATGGCGCTGATGCATTACGGATTGCGTTAGTAGCAGGATCCGCACCGGGAAATCCCATTGCCCTGTCTGAAAACAAAGTCCGAGGATACCGAAACTTTAGCAACAAACTCTGGAATATCGCACGTTTTATTGTGCTTTCTAAACCCGAAACGTTGGATCCGACGGCCAACGAAAAGATTACACCAGAGGATTCTGCCCTACTTTCCGAACTGGAAAAACTTGTAACAGAGACAACCACCCAGCTTGAAGCGTATCGATTCTCTGATGCTGCATTAGGAATCTATGATTTTGTCTGGAATCGCTTTGCCAGTGACTACTTGGAACAGACGAAGTCACGTGAGGATAAAGCCGTAACCTTTTATGTGTTAACAACGGTTTTCATGACCTGTCTTAAGCTACTGCATCCATTTATCCCCTTCGTGACTGAAGCAATCTGGCAGGAGTGGAATAACAACGGTTTGGTAACGGAAGACTACTTGATTACCAGCTCTTGGCCATCTCCCTAGAGGACATTGACTGCTATACTTTTATCATGCAATTGCGATTCTGGTTTTTCTGGACCCTTACAGTAGTGCGCATTCTTACGGCACCCGCGGTAGTTGTTGCGAAAAAAGGCATCTTTGTCTTCAGTATTTTGATCGGTTTCTGGCTCATTGTGGGAGTTAGCACGTACCAAACGAAGCATCTTGCATATGAACAGCAGCGCTCCTCCCTACAGTCTCAGATAGATACGCTCTATTTGGAAAAACAGAAACTTGAGACGCTCCGTCAATCCCACCCCACATCCAGGGATGTCTTATTTTCTCTGGCAGAAATTTCCTACCGGCTTCATGATAAAGCTACCATTGATTCGGTCGTACAAGAACTCCAACGCCTTGATCCCAATTCTGTGCTTGTGAAAACTGCTCAAGAAAAGTTTTTATAATTGAATACTAAAAAGGACAAGTTTCCCTGTCCTTTTATTGAGTCAAAATGTAAAGAGTTATTCTGCTTTTGCTTCTGTTGCTGCAGCTTCTTCCTCTTCCTTCGTTGCTCCCTGCTTGGTTAGTTCCACTTCGACAGGTTCAGCTACGACTTCTTCTACTTGCTCTTCTTCTTGAGCTTGCACCGTTGCGACCACATCATCTTGCGCTAACTGAATCTCAACTGCTTGACGATTATAGGAAAGATCAGCAATGGTAACGGTATCGCCAATTGCAGCTAATTTAGAAATATCAACTTCAAATTTCTCTGGAAGATCGGTTGGCAAGGCTTCTACTTCAATTTCACTGTAAGGGAGCACTAATACTCCACCATTCTTGATCGCTTCAGATTCACCAATTGATTCCACCGGAATCATGGCGGTGATCTTTTCTTTTAAGTTCACTTGATGGAAATCAATGTGGATGATTGTGCCTGAGACTGGATGTCGGGAAACTCCACGGACGAGAACGGGTCGTGCTTTGGTTTCACCTTCAACTGTCAAGTCCACTAAAGCAGTCTCACCTGTTTGACTATACGTCTTTAAGAAGGTTTTGGCATCAACACTTAAGGCCAGCGATTCTTGACCTTTACTGTAGATGTTGCCAGGGATTAATCCAGCTGTTCGAAGTTGTTTAACCTGTCGTCCGATAACGGTACGAGGTTTTGCCAATAAGGTCTGGCGTTGTTGAGTCATACAATTCCTTCAAGTATCTTGATTTGGTAAGAGCTGATTGTACCACAGGCACTCTCTGGAGACAATTAAAAACCCAATGCGAAAATACGGTGTCTATCGAGGAGAGCGGAGAATGTTACTTTGTTTGTTTCGATACGTGCTGCAGGGGCGATAGTCTTTGGATAGTAATCCCCTTGATAAGAGGTGGTCAAGACGAGCGGAATTGCTGGCATTCCTACTTGTTTGTGCTCGTAAAAGACCAAGGATCCTCCAGGACGAATAAGATCGGTCTTATAGCGAATTTCCACTGGTACTTGGGCTTTTGGTGGAACACGCAGTTGAAACGTTAAAACTGTCTTTCCAAATTCGTTGCTAATTTGGTAGTCAGAGGTGTTTAGTGGAACAGTCCCAATAGTAATGGAGTCAATTTGTGCAGTGTTGCTTGAAATAAACTTCACCAACGCTTGATAGGTTGCGTCCTTTTGCGATCCTAACGCGGTATGTTGATACAAGATGGTTCGATGATGGAGTATCTCTTGTGAAGAAATCTCCACTTCCTCCGTCATCGTTCGAGAAATCGCCATGGCGCTGGGAGTTGCAGAAAACTCATGTTCCCAGAGTGAAGCGTATTCAATTTGACAGTCTGATTTTGCAAAGGTGGTTGGACATGAAGGGGTCACAATTGCCCCGTCCCAGCCTAGGGGAGAGAGAGCAGAAGCAATCGAAGCATCTTTCACAAAGATCATTCCTTGCGATTGCTCAAAGATAGATTTAAAAATTGGGGCTGCCTTCAGCATTTGTTCCTTTTGCTGGAGTGATGCGACAACAGCTTCTCCTACCCTTCCCCAACCAGTACCAGAGTTATCTTGCTCCTGTTGTGATAATGTCTCAAAAAAAACTTTGCCCGTGTTCGACGAAATGAATGCGCCGTTTACAGAAATTTCACCAGTGGCCCCTAGTAGTCGTACTAAACCGTCTGTGGAGATTACAATCACCGCATCTACTTCCTGTTGAAGTTGTTTTGAGAGAAACCAGCCAACCTGTTTTGCTGCAGTTGGACCATCGGGGCTAAATGCCCCTTCGGAAAGATTCCAAAATTCTTTTCCTAGATTTTTCCATTCGATAGGAGGGGTAACGCTTCCCTTCAACATTTGGTCTAACTCCTCGCTTGGATAGGACTGCGTCTGAAATAATTGCCCCTTTTCAAAACGTAATAGCGTTACTTCTTTTGGGACACCGCCCAATGAACGCTGGGATGTGGGCTCAACCACAACGATGGCTACATTGCGAATGGGGGCGGATAAAAATGTTTCTAGCGAAGAAAGGAATGTTTTTGTAATTGTCAGGTTTTCTCGAATAGAACTAATATCTTGAAGGAACTGGGTTGAGAATTCACTCGACCCTTCGACGATGTTTAAAAGCTCTTGTTGTGGGGTTACTCTGGCTTGAATTGATGATAGTTGTTGATAAGAACGATCGTAGGCTTGAATCGCTTGCCTGAGTGAAGAAAAATTAGAGGATGAACGTTTCCCTACAATTTCTTCATACAACTGTGCAGAGTACGTATCTCCTATCTCAAACTCCGTCATTCCGTCCCGTAAAGTCTCGATGTGAGACAAGAACTGACCCACTTCCCTTCTGGAAACAGAAACTCCAATAAGTTGATAGGGAATCGGAAGATACTCGTTGATGGTTGTTGTTAAGCTAAGATGTTGCCGAGTGGGGAGTTTATCGGGTTGGTTTGTGACAAGATACGTTGCGATATCCGTTCGAATCTGATTAAAACTGGTCAGTACAATTAGGGATAACGCACCATACAAAACCACTCCTCCGACAATCAGCAACAAGAAAAGTTTTCGTACCAACGGTGAAATCGTAACCTTTTTGGTGTGATCACGCTTCGGGATAGGAAGGACAGAAACGGGCTCTTTGGTACTGTTTTGGTCGGTGTTCTTCGATAAAAATGAGAATTTTGGGAATGAGAGACTGACCTCAGAAATCATGTCACTTGTTGGTAACGTGGGAAGGGTTTCACTTTGGGGGAAAATATACGGGAATTCAAGTTTCTGTCCCCGGCTGGATGGAAACTGTAGTGATTTTCGAAGTTCATGTTCAAAGCCACTTAGGGTAATTTCCGTCTCCCCTGCCCACCTTCCAGACTTTGGATCCGTAGAACACACGGTTTTTACAATATGTTCAATAACTGTTTGATACCACAGTGGATTGAATTCCCCTTCCAATGTCCCTTTAAGGTTTGCTGAAATTTTTTCACTGATGTAGCGTTGAACGATCGACAATCCTCCTTCAAATGGATAGAACACGTGTTGGTATTCAAGAACACAACTACTTGGAACTGATTGAATTACTAAACGCTGTAGGTACTCACCCGCCCACGTAGGATCAATTGAAATCGACTTTTTTTGACGTTTATGGGTTACGTCAAAGCACACATAATAAATTGGTGTTTTTAAGCTTTGTAGTGAGTTGATTAGATGAAGGCCTTTGGATTTTTTTAACTGTTGATCACCAAACACCGGCATATCCAACCAAATAATGGCAAAAGCTTTTGAAAAACGATTAACACTTCCCTGTTCAAATAGCGGATCCTCTGGAGATACCCACTGTCCTTCTAGGTGAAGAGCGCGAAGGTTCTCTAACAACTCCTGCACAATTTGCCCCTGTGGAGCAATGACAAGAACTTGAGGTTGATCTTCAATGGTGGTTCTAAACCGTTTGACCATATCCTTGTTAGCCTACACATCAGAAGTCACCCCCTGCAAGACGAGGTTTGATAAGGCCAACCTTTCACGAATACCTCTTTTATTGTTTTGTTCGTTTTATACACATGTCTTACGCTGTTCCGACACGTTTTTTAATTCTGGATAACACGGGGAAAAGGTGGATGTATCCGTCTAAAACATTGAGCTTAGCTATTTAATCTTGAGTGGAAAAAAGAGTGCAGAAAGACTAGGAAGAGTCAAGAGCTAAATTGACGAGGGCATCGGCTTGAGCATTCTCTTTTCTTGGGACATGTGAGAACAGGGTAGTGAAGGGAAGAGCTCTTTTAAGTCGTAAAATTTCAAGACATAAGGACTGTAGATGTGGCTGTTTTATTTGATAGTTCCCGTTGATCTGCTCCACCACAAGCTTAGAATCAAGAAAGAACTTCGCAAGGGAAGGTTTGACAGGGGAGTCAGTCAAGTATTTTAAGACAGACAACACTGCAGTATACTCGGCTACATTGTTGGTTGTGATGCCAATTTTCTCTCCTTTTTCAAACACCGTTTGACCGTCTTCAGTTTGAATAACAAATCCTATTGCAGCTTGTCCTGGATTACCTCTAGACCCTCCGTCGGTGTGAATGTGGTACGTCATAGATTGGTAGTGTACCCTTAGTCTCTTTGAAGCGCAATTTTTGGCATTAAAAAAGGACAGGGAGGCCTGTCCTTTTGTTTATCCACCATTGTGGATTATTTGGGGAAAACTTTAAGAACTCGGTAGGTGCCTTCGCCTTCCGATTCGGTACGAACTTGATCATGATCTGCTAGTACCATGTGAATAATGCGTCGTTCTGAGGCTGGTAGGCGCAAGGTTTGCGGACGGCCTGAAGAAATCACACGCTCTGCTACTCGACTGGCAAGCTCCGATAAATAGTCCGTTCTTTTTTGTCGAAAATCGTTAATATTGACGGAGATTGGCTTTTCAATATCTTTTTGATAGAGAAGGCGAACTAAATGTTGAAGACTTTCGAGTGTCTCGGCATGACGACCGATTAGGAGGCCGCTTTCAGTCTCATCAACTGCGATGTTGACCTCTAAGTTCTCTTCACTATCGATTAGCGTCACTGTGGCGGAATCAATCCCCATGTGGGCAAGTAATTGCTGTACAAAATCTTGTGTTGTCATAATTCTCCTCAATTATTGTTGTAGTGGCAGTCTACTTTTAACTTGGGAAACGATATTTTTGAGACCTCCTGGGCCTGAAATCACCCATTGTTGAGCAATACTAAAGATTGTGGTGACTATCCAATACAGTCCGAGTCCAGCAGGGAATCGAAGTGCAAAAAGTCCAGTCATGATTGGCATCATAAAAACCATTTGTTTTTGCATTGTTTCTGCCATCTGTTGAGAATTAGTCTCTCGCTTATTCTCGGTTTGAACTTTCACTTTTTTACTGTTGTTTGGAACTAAGTCATGTTTTTCAATCCCAGGCAGAAGCATGAGTGAGAGAACAAATTGGGTCAGGGCAGCCAAGACTGGAATGATATAAAAACGATCTGGATGAGCTAAATCCCATCCCAAAAACCACGTGTTTATTGTAAGTCCCTCAGAGGAAGCTCGGGAAACAAAGTGCGACAGCACGTTATAGAGTGCAAAAATGATAATCAACTGCACGATATAGGGGAGACAACCTGCAATCGGGTTTATGTTGTGTTCCTTAAACAATTCCATTTGGGCTTGTTGTAGTTTCTTGGGGTCCTTCTTAAATTTTTCTTTCAATTGATCAATTTGAGGCTTTAGCAGCTTCATTTTCTTTTGGGACCTCAGGGTTGGAAGCGTGAAAGGCACTAAAACAGTCCGTATAGACACCGTTAAAAGGATGATGGCCATGCCAAAACTGCCGGTCTGACCGTATAAAAACTTCAAATATTCAAAAAGAGGATTAATGAGGATTGCTTGAGAAATTTCTTGAATAGAGGCCATAGGATTACCAGCAGGTTAAGATACGTTTTACGCCTAGAAAGGTGCCCTTGATTGTACCATGCTTCGAAATTACACGGATTGTATATTCACTGCAGGAAGGTGTGTGTTTACAGTGAATGGTTACTCCAAACACCACAAGATAGATGTAGTCCAAGATAACGCGTACTTTTCTATAGACTAAAACTAAAGAGATTAAACCCTTTTTACAGTAGCTCGTTAATTGTGGAAAAGAGTTCATTATTAGTCAAGACTGAGGTCTTCTTTTTTGCAACGATCACGATGTGCATATTTGCATTTGATTGTAAGATTGGAAGTAACGCTGATTTCATTTTTCTCTTGAGATGGTTTCGTTTAACAGCGCTGTTTTCGATCCTTTTGGGAACAATAACGGCACCCAAATTTTCTCTACCTGAACTCAAAAAGAGAAGAAGTTTATTGTTTTCTTTTTTTAAGGCTGAAGAGAAAAAACCGGGACTCCCTCGTAAAGGAAGTCGAAGTTCTCTTGGGATCATATAGATCTTTAAACCGTTAGTTTTGCTCGACCTTTTAGTCGACGTCGCTTGAGAACCATTCTACCAGAATGCGTTGACATTCGCTTTAAGAAGCCATGTGTTCTTACGCGTTTTTTCTTTCGAGGTTGCCAAGTTCGTTTTGTTTTTGCCATACACTTCTCCTATAAACGAGAGGTGTATTGTAACAGCAAGTTTGAGATGTGGCAATTTCCACCATTTTGAGGCATGTTGTGGATATTCTAAGAACCTCCTGAGATAAAAACCGAATTGTCCCCAGTTTTTCCACTAGACTTATTCAGATCAAACTCTGTGTTTATTCACAAGAAAAAACTCCTGTAATCAGCATATCCTCTAGATGAGAAAATCCAATTTACAATCCCACGCTTGCATAATGTGGAAAACTATGATTAAAACATAGGTCTTACTTCCTTCAAAAGATTAATATTTATGGAAATGGTTCCGTTTGATGTTTGGAAAAAATCGCTCTCAGATCTGGAGATCAGCATGTCTTCTCAACATTTCCACATGTGGATAGAGAAGGCGAGTCTTGCAGAAATCAGAGCAGTAGGAGATTCCCATGCAATCGCCGTGATTAGCGCACCGACAGCCATGCATATCCAAATGATCGAAGGCAGGTTTTATGCAACCTTGAAAGAGACGCTTGATCGGATCACTGGGAGGAAGGTTGATTTACAATTTAGAGTGCAATCTGCGGTTCAACCTCAGGAAACCACCCAGCCAACCGTAACTCTATCCACACATTCCCCACAATCATCTTCCCAACCTATCCAGAGCTCAACCCCCCTCTTTTCCACAGCACCAACGGTAGATTCTTTTAAATTAAGCTTACAAAAAGCTAAACTTCGACTCGATTTTAACTTTGAGAATTTCGCAGTTTCCACGACCAATGAAATGGCATACGCAGCCGCTCAAGCGGTTTCCAGGAGCCCTGGAACTGCTTATAATCCTCTCTTTTTATATGGCGGAGTAGGAGTAGGGAAGACGCATCTCATGCAGTCTGTGGGTCAAGCAATTTTGAAAGACAATCCTCAAGTAAATATTTTGTATTGCGCTGGTGAAGAGTTTACGAACGAGATTGTTGCCGCTATTCAAACAAAAAAAACACTCCAATTCAAGGAAAAATACAGGAAAGTGAATGTTTTACTTATTGATGACATTCAGTTTATTGCTGGGAAAAACGCGGTTCAAGAGGAGTTTTTCCATACGTTTAACGCTGTCTCTCAATCTGGTGGTCAAATTATTATTACGTCAGATAGACCACCCCATGAGATTACGCTTCTAGAAGACCGGTTGCGCTCTCGGTTTGAAGCAGGACTGATCATCGATATCCAACAACCAACGTTTGAACTCCGCACAGCGATTGTCTTAATCAAGTCTGAAGCAAAAGGGGTCATTGTTCCAATGGATTGTGCTCAGCAAATTGCCTCGATGGTAGATAATGCCCGGAAAATTGAAGGAGTCATCTCACAGCTTCACAGCCAGAATACCTTGATGAAAAAAGAGATCAATATGGACTTAGTAAAATCCATTCTCTCCAAAGAACAGACTCCCAATATTACAAAGCTCTCAGTTAAACCAAAAGAAGTGATTAAAACAGTTGCCGCTCACTTCAAAGTCACTACCGCACAGCTTTTAGGTGCACGACGTTCTCGGCCTCTTGTCGATTATCGTCATTTAGCAATGTATATTTTGTATGAAGATTTGAGAATTTCTCTTGTACAAGTGGGGATGGAGTTTGGTGGAAGAGACCATACCAGCATCATGCATGCCGTCAAGAAAGTAAAGTTAAAACTGGAAACTTCAACAGATCTACAAACTAGTTTATCTGCAATCCGAGCAAGCATCTCTGGTAGTAAATAAGTTATCCTTCTTTTTTCATTTTTATTACACAGCTCTTACTCTAGACATTCCACAGTTGGGGATAAGTCTTTCCACTTCCCCAGTGGAAAGTGTACAGTTATCTTTACACATTTGCCGAATGGTTCTACAAAATCATTAGGCTTATCAACCGTCGAATGACATTTGTGTAGGGTTTTCAGTGGACTTGTCTACCTACTATACACACGAATGTCTTTCGAAAACTAAACCTGGTATACTTTGACGATACACACATTTCCACACGCCTACTAGAACTACTGCTATTTAATATCTAAGTAAAAAGAACGCAAGAGTATGCACTTCACCGTATTACAAGAAAATGTCTTAAAAGCTATACAGGACGCATCGCGTTTTATATCTTCTAAACCCCAATTACCTATCCTTTCAGGAATTTACCTTTCAGCAACTGAAGGACAATTAATTATTCGTTCAACTGATCTTCGAGTAGGATTTCATACGAGCATTGGAGGGAAAATAGAACAGTCGGGAGAATGTGTTGTTCCAGCTAAAGTGTTTACGGATTTTATTTCATCGTTGCCACATGGACCACTAGAATGCGAGATTATTGAAGGCAACCTCTGTCTGACACAGGCTAGAGCTAAAGCAAAAATACCAACTTTTCCTGCTACAGACTTTCCACCGTTTCCCCAATTGAACACGAGTAAAGTGGAATTTCCTGCCACAGACTTTTTTGACATTGTGGAGCAAACGGGCTATGCCGCCAGTCTGGACGAAACACGTCCAGTATTAGCTTCCGTCTATTTCGAATTTCAAAAAGATCAGTGCTCGATAGTTTCAACCGACGGGTATCGACTCGTTGTTTCAAACTATCCGATGAAAATGGAAAATGAAGGATTTAACGTTTTAATCAACGCAAAAACCCTTTTAGAAGTGTTGAGAGCTCTTGCTCGAACAAAGCCAGCCACAGTCGAATTTGGAGTATCTAAAGAGCTTCAGCAGGTACGAATGGCGGCAGGGGAGACTCAGATTCTAATTCGACTGACTGAAGGAGATTTCCCTCCCTATAATCAAATTATTCCTTCTTCATTCCTCATTCGAACGTTCCTTGATCGACAAGACTTGTTAAACGCCCTAAAAACCACCATGGTTGTCGCTAGAGAAAGCTCTTCAATCATTTCGATGACCCTTGAAGGGAAAAACCTAACCGTTGCAGCCACAAGTGCAACCATGGGGGAGAATGAAGTCACCCTAGATTCAACCTATAACGCGACAGAATCAAAAAAGATTTCGTTTAATGCAAAGTTTTTAACCGATGCCTTGTTACACATGAAAACTGACAGAGTTGAGTTTTGTATGAACTCAGAATTAAAACCAGCCATCCTGCTACCCGAAAACCAAGAAAACTATTTAACAGTGGTCATGCCTTTTAAACGCTAATTCACACACTTTTCTCCACAGTTAACACGCTATTAACCTCTCTTATAGTTGAGGGTAATACACAGAGTTTATTAACATGTGGATAAGATAGAAATGCACGGTAATGTTAAACTACACCTATTGCTCCCGTAGGCTAATGGATAGACCGTGGGCCTCCGAAGCTTGAGATGCAGGTTCGATTCCTGCCGGGAGCACCCAGCCTAACTCTCACAGATGAAAAGTTTTCCTCCAAAAACCGTATCATGTGAAAAAAGCATGGTGGTTTGATGGTTTTTAAGAGAAAAAAGAGCGGTAGAGCTGCTAAGGTACAGCGTGGATAACTTTGGGGGAAAGACAGCTTTGCTCTCTGGATAAGTACTACATGTGGCATGTGGGTAAAATGTGAAGAAGAGTGAAAGATACTCAAGAAAAGTGCATACAAATTTATGGTGCTAGATGTTTATAAGTATGTGTAGATGCATATAAAAGAAATCCACACGTGTGGAAAAAGATGTGTGCAATGAAGGAAAAGCCTGTGCATTAATAGAGGAAAAGGAGTGGAAAAACTATGGATAATACTCAAGAAATAAAGAAAAAAAAGACTAAATTCCCTTTACATAAAACCCCGTTCTCGGAATATTTTAATTTGCTCTCTGATATTGATAAGGGAAAACGATATTCTGAAGAATATGGCTCAATCATGATTTTGTCGTTGGTGGAAGAAGTGGGGGAGATGGCTAGAGCCTATTTAGCAGAACATGGTCGTAAAAAGACCAACCTAGCGGCTCAAGCAGATGAATCCTATGATCAAGAGCTCGGAGACTTGTTGGTAACGATCCTACGGTTTGCCCGTATGAAAAACATTAATTTGCACGAACGCATTATGTACACATTAGAAAAAATTAAGAGAAGAAAAACTGAACCCAAAGAGGCAAAATAATTGAATCTATTTCCATGATCACTTTTACACCATATTCCTCTTTGTGAATAAGAGAATCAATTGATCTAATAGATAAACGAGTAGATAGTACATGACTAATGCAAGGAGAGAGGCTGAGTCAAAAAACGACCCTTCAATCTGATTAGACGGAAAAACCCCCCTAAATGGAAGAATGAATACTGCTGTTAGATCATAAATAAAATCAACAACGCCTATACGTCTGGCGCCCAATAGTAAAAATATAAAACGAAGACTAATTAGGGTTAAGATGAGATACCCTAAAAACCAGACGACTTGTCTTGTTTTGGATATTCTTGCAGACTGTGGATCCACCACAGTGTTGTCAACAACCTCTTCTTGATAAACATCTGCACCGTCAACACTTTGGTTTAATACTGTTTTAACTAGTCGATTTGCCATAGTGATCTCCTCATCTACTAGCATGACTATGTAATGTAAGAGTAGTGGTAGAAACGGAGAATAGAAAAGTATTGATAAAAGAGTTGAAGATTATAGTTTTTGCGGAGAGGGAGGGATTCGAACCCTCGTTAGGAAAACCTACAGCCGCTTTCCAAGCGGTGGCACTAGACCACTATGCGACCTCTCCTCGTAAGGAAACGTAGTATATCAAGAGAAGAGAAACTAAAAAATGAGATCTTTCTAACTTGATTGTTGAACCTAATTTCATTATTCTTCTGCCATATGGTATATATCGGTGCAGATCACGGTGGATTCCTCTTGAAAGAAGAGCTTAAAAAAATGTTAACAACAGATGGAACTGTTGTTGAGGATATGGGAGCAACCAGCTTAGATCCAACGGATGATTATCCAGATTTTGCCCATGCTGTTGCCCTTAAAGTTGTTGCTAACCCAGAAAACGCTAAAGGAATTGTGATCTGCAGGTCTGGCGGAGGAGTAGCAATCGTCGCAAATAAGACCAAAAGGATTCGAGCCGTTCAAGTCAATAGCGTTGAAGGGGCAAAACACGCCCGCAGTAATGATGATGCTAATATCATAGCTCTTGCAGGAGATTGGCTTTCTATCGAGCAAGCCAAGGAGATTGTGACGGCCTTCTTGCAAACGTCTTTCTTGGCTCAAGAGAAAGACCAGCGTAGAATAGACAAAATTCTCACCATCGAGGACTCGATCTAACACCTAAAAGGAATGTATGTTAATTATCCCTGGTATTCTTTCTGATTCAAAAAGTGAAGTACAACATCAAGTAGACATTATTCATACACAAACAACTTTTAAGAAAATCCAAATCGATATTGTGGATCCGGAGTTTGCCGACAATATCACGCTCACCCCCATCGATTTTCTAGATGTAAATCTCAATAACCTAGAAATTGAATTCCATCTAATGACCAATGATCCGATTAATGATGTGGTGGAATGCTCTCAAGTCCCAGGTGTGAAGTCGATTGTCGCTCAAATAGAACACATGCCCTCTCAAAAAGATTTCTATGAGCATGTTTCCAGTTACGGCTTTAAAACAGGTCTCTCTTTGGATCTCTATACTCCAGTTGAAGAGATAGATCCCCAAATTATGCAACATCTCTCGGTTGTACAAGTGATGGGAAACAAAGCTGGGGCACAAGGAAAGCGTTTTGCTGGAGAGGTAGTTCTGTCAAAAATTAAAGAATTAACGAAGATCGCCCAGTTACAACAAACTCCATTTGAGATTTCAGTAGACATCGGGATGAATGCAGAGACGATTCTTCTTTGTTCCAAAGCAGGTGCTTCTGTTTTTGTGGTCGGAAGCTTTCTTTGGGAAGCTCCTAATCTTGAAGCCGCGGTTGAACAGCTATCAATTAATCAGTAGACTGGTAGAGTCTTTCAAACTCTATGTTGCATATTACTTCCAATATTCCTACGCCCAAGTATTCACCGTATCTTAAACGGGTGGCAATTTTTGGATCGGCTGATATCTCCGAAGACGACGATGTCTATAAAGAAGCATTTAAGGTTTCTCAGCTCTTGGCTAAAGAAGGGAAAGTGATTGTTGATGGCGGAGGACCAGGATTAATGATGGCGGCTACTCAAGGCGCGCGCTCCGTTGGCGGACATACTCTCGCGGTGACGATGTACCCAACAGATATGCCCAATTTTGAAGGACGATCGGAAGACAACGTCGCACATAAGGAAATCCGAACCAAAAATTATATCGAGAGAATGTTTACCTTAATGGACAACGCAGACTGTTTCGTCATTTTTAAAGGAGGAACTGGGACCTTGTCGGAATGGGCGACAGCTTGGTTATTGGCTCATCTATATTACGGCCATCACAAACCTTTTGTTCTCTATGGAGAGTTTTGGAATGAAGTTATCGAGGTAATGTTCAAACACTTCTTACTTGGAGAACAAGAAAGAAGTGTGTTTAAGATTGCAGAAACTCCCCAGGAACTACTTTATATTTTAGATGAATTTGAAGACGAAATGCGTGGAAGACAAGGAAACAGTTCAGAGCTTCCAGCACTGTCAGCGTAAGTATGACATTTGATATTGTAACCATTGGGAGTGCAGTTCTGGATGTGCTTCTTCGCTCTTCCCGGTTTTCTTCCCATCAAGTGGCAGGAGAGTTAATGTTGTGTGAAATATCTGGAGGAAAGATAGATGTTGAAGACGCAATGTTGTGTTCGGGTGGTGCCGGAACAAACACAGCGGTTGCGTTTGCTCGACAAGGATTTAGTACGGGAATCGTGGCGGAAATTGGTATCGATGCCCCAGCGCAATTAATTATTGACGAGCTACAGCGTGAACACGTTGATACATCCTTTATTGTTGAAGAAGCAGAAGAACGAACCGGAATGTCTGCAATTTTAGTTGCAAGTGATGGGTCACGTTCCGCGATGACTTTCCGAGGAGCAGCCAAACAACTGTCACACAAAGATATTCCTTTCACTCAACTAGAACAGGTGCAGGCTATTCATCTTTCGTCGATAGGGAATGCCGACCTTGTACGAGAAATCGCCATATTTTCCAAAGAAAAAGGAATCCATCTTTCTTGGAATCCGAGCGCTGCTGAACTAAAAGATGTCGTGTTGCAATCAAGTGAAGTTCTTCACAACAGTATCCAAATTGTCTGTGTGAATGATCTTGAATATGAAGAAATTCACGATCATCAGGACGCATTAAACAAAATTGCAACTACAATTATTGTTACCAAAGGCAAAGAAGGTGGAGAAGTTTCTTCCAACGGATCAAGCTATCCTTATCTAGCAAAACCAGTCATTGCTGTATCTGAATTAGGAGCAGGGGATGCGTTTATTAGTGGATTTGTTGGGGGAAGACTTTTAAAGATGAGTATTGAAGAATGCATTTTACGAGGGACGCAGAATGCCGCTAGTGTTGTTCAACACCTGGGAGCTAAAAAAGGTCTATTAACGTTTTCCTCCTAAACCAGGACTTCTTATCTCTCTGGTAGTTTGCTAAGATAGTCAGTTGTATGTCGTCAATTTTTCAGATTGCAATTGATGGGCCAGTAGCCGCAGGTAAAGGGACTGTCTCTCGGCTGGTAGCCAAACGTTTAGGTTTTTTGTACGTTGATACGGGAGCGATGTATCGAGTTTCTGCTCTCCTTGCGCATCGAAACTCCATTCCGTTTGAAGATGATACAAAGGTGTTGAAAATTGTGACCCAACACAAAATTTCCATGCGACCCCCTACTGAGGAAGAAAACGATGGTCGTCAATGCACCGTTCTCCTTGACGGAGAAGATGTCTCTTGGTCGATTCGAACACCAGCTGTTAGTATGGGAGCCTCGATTGTTGCCACGCATAAAGTTTTACGAGCTGAACTTGTTCGTCAGCAACAAGAGATCGCGAAAACACAAAGTGTAGTGATGGAAGGAAGAGATATCACCTTTCGAGTATTGCCGGATGCAAATTTGAAAATATTTCTGACAGCTCAGGATCAAGAACGCGCCCGACGACGTCATGAGGAGCTGCTTGGGAAAGGTCAAGACATTAGTTACGCGCAGGTCTACGCAGATCTTCTGAACCGTGACAAAAGAGATATGGAACGGGACGTAGATCCATTACAAATGGTTCCTGGTGCCTGGGTTTTGGATACTACCACACTATCTATTGAAGCAGTAGTTGCGGCTATTGTTGAAAAAGTTGAGTTATTACAGAAAAATACCCAAGTATGAAACTTCCTGGAAAAACAAAACGAAAACGAGGTGAAAAAGACGAAATTGAAGAAACGGATGGAGAAGAACAAAAGCCTGAAAAAAAATCGAAACGGATGAAACGGGAAAAAAGTGTCGATGAACCGAAAGATCCTACCCGATGGTTGCCACTTCTTTTTCTCCTAGTGTTTCTGTTCTTATCGTATTTGTTCTGGGTATAGTTATCGAGATTGACGATTTCTTGGATTAACTTGCGGGGCAATAGTGGGATTACTCGTTGCGTTCCCAAAGTGGTTTACATCGGTTTTTAGTTCTGGACTCTGACTTTCTTCTTGGGCAATATAGCGACAGTCCATCGCCGGTTCAGTTCCGGGCAAGAAATATTCATCATAAGATGAACCACAGTTTCCACAGGCAATCTTTCCACTTGAACCACAGATACTCATTTTCACAATTCCATCAGGGATGGGGAACACATGGGGGGATTTTTCAACTAGAAGCTGGTTCATGATTTTGGACCAAATTGGACTCGCACCAATTACTCCTGAGGTTACTTTACTCATTGGAGAGTTATCATTATTCCCTACCCAGGTTGCCACGAGTCGCTCCGTTGTTCCGCCAAAAGTCCAGTTATCACGCAAACCATTGGTGGTGCCTGTCTTTACCATGACTTGTTGATTCGGGATATTGAGGACGGAGTGGAGTCCAAAAGCAGGGGATCTAGCCACATTATCAGATAAGATTGAGACAATTTGGTATGCAATCCGCGGATCGAGTGTTTTTTTACCTCCACAAGGGGCTTTGGTTTGGATACAGGGATTATAGACAACGGTCTTTCCAGAGGAATCTTTAATCTCTTTTACATATTGAAGGGGGACCGTAACTCCACCATTCACAAACGTACTATACGCAGCACTCATATCCGTCATATAGACCTCCGCAGCACCAAGTGTGATCGATAGTCCATAGCGAGTAGGGTTCGTCCAGGTAGAAATTCCCATACTTTTTGCTTTTTCAATGAGATTAGGGACTCCAATACTCATAAGCGTTTTTACAGCGGGGATATTATAGGAGGAAGCCAGAGCCCGACGCACGGAGACATTGCCGTGGTACGAGTTGTCGTAGTTTACCGGAGAGTATGGCTTACTGCCTGCAATGGCGACTGTTAGGGGGCTATCCTCAATTAAGGTCGCAGGAGTAAAGCCGCGTTCAAAAGCGGTCGCATACGTGAGTGGCTTGATCGCACTGCCCGGTTGTCGTGGTCGCTGTGTTACATTTACTTGCCCATCATTTTTGGAGTCGTAATAATCTTTACTTCCGACCATGGCCAAAATTTCTCCAGTCCGAGGATCGGTAACTAAGGCTGCACCATTGGAGATACGTAAGTTTTTTAGAGAATTGACTTCTTTGGTCACAATATCTTGGACCTTTGTTTGAAGATTTAAATCCAGCGTCGTATAGACCTCCAACCCACCTTGAGCCACAACCTGTTCCCCAAGCTCTTTGGCAAGTTTTTCTCGGACATACATGACAAAGTGTGGGGCTTTGATGTCGTTTTTAGTATGGACAAAGGAAAGTTGGGTGGTCTTACTTTGCTCAAATTGAATCGCGCTGATTTTCCCATCTTCAAATAGACGTCGTAACACCTCCTGTTGCCGTGCAATTCCCAATTCTGGGTGCGTCCCATAGGGGGTGTATACGCTTGGAGCTTGAGGAAGTCCTGCTAAAAACGCACTCTCTTCTAATGAAAGCTCTTTAGCATGCTTGCCAAAATACGTTTTTGCAGCTTCTTCAACGCCGTAAATCGATCCACCAAAAGAAACTTCATTTAAATACATTTCAAGAATTTCTTCTTTACTAAATTCACGCTCTACTTGAATAGCAATAATCATTTCTTTTAGTTTTCGGGAAAAAGTTCGTTCGTTGGTAAGAAAAATGTTCTTTACAAGTTGCTGGGTTATGGTGGAGCCACCTTCCGTATGCCACGGTTCAAAAAAGAAAACCTGAGCTGCTCGAGCTAGTCCTCTAAATGATATTCCCTTATGCTCAAAAAACTCCTGATCTTCCATGGATACGAATGCTTGTGGGAGGTAGGAAGGAAGTTCAAAGAGTTTGATCAAGCTTCTGTTCTCATCTTTAAAAATGCTATAGAGCAAGATTCCGTTGCGGTCATAAATTCTTGTTGTTAGCGGAGGCGTATGAGTGCGTAGCAACGATGCTTGAGGAAGGTTCTTTACAACGCCATCATAGATGCCAAAAAAAACATTACCAATTGAAAGAGTCACAATACCGAACACTGCCAAAGGTAACCAGATTTTATTAAAGAGCAGTAGGTAGGGGTGGGAGAAGAGTGGACGAGAAAAAAGATGACGGGTATAGGAAGGGACTCTTCGTGTCACCCGAAATAACTGCTGCAGTGTCCAAAAAACACCCTCTCGAGTATTCTGGAGAACACCGCGGGTTTTAATCTTATAAGTCTGATAGATTTCCCGATCGAAGTGGAAAAAAGAACGACTGGACGAAACGATGATTGGGATTATTCGCGAACTGAATTTAACGCAGAGAAAAATTATCGTTCCTATTATAAACCCCACTAATAATAGTAGGTAGTATAGGGGTTTTCCGACCCAACTGAATAGATTCTTATGGTTATTAACCAGAGTTTTTTCACCCATGTTGGGCGAATACTAGCAAAGCAATTAAGAAGTTGAAATAGGGAGTTGGAGTGAAATTATAGGTTGGATGTGATTACGTCCCAAAGATCAGTGGAATTGCCTTCATATCCAAGTGCCCAAATCGCAATTCCCCCAAAACCAGCCTTTCGGACGAGGTCAAGCTTATAGGACAGGGAGAGTGGATTATCATAGTATACTCGTTGAGTAATACCATTCTTTTCATACTGTAAGTAGGGAGAGAGTGCAATGCTATCCCAAAAAACTGTCGTACCTGGTGACTCTAGAAGCTGTAAAACTCGTTCGTAACTCGCCGTAGCTCCACTACGTGGTAATGTAAACGATTGCGGATTAAAAGCGTCCTCAACCGACCATTCATATCCATAAAACGGAATGCCTAGCAGAATTTTTTCTGCGGGAACTTTTTGTCGTATCCGCTGGAGATCTTCCATAATATCTCCTTCCCATTTTCCTTCCGTTTTTCCATAGACTGGAGATACGGGGCCTGAACGCGGAGATGAGCGACGATGGTAATCGTACGTCATGACCACGATGTAGTCTACGTGGGGAGCTGTTAGCGCAAGTTCAGTAAGTCGATGTGAGTTCCCAGAATCACCATAGACTGCCATCGACAAAGAGAAATTTTGATCGACTGCTTTTGTTGCTTTTCTTAAATTGGATAATAGTGTCACTAGATCGTTTTGCAGAGTGGGAGTGACGGACCCATTGTATTCAATGTCAATATTTATTCCGGAGAGAGGATAGTCTTTTTGGAGTGAAAGTACGTCTTGAATAAGCCGCTGTTGGGCGTCGGGATTATGAATGAAAACAGGGATTTCCTCTTGTTCCATCATTGAGAGGGTTAGTTCAATTTTTTGGCCAGGTGATAAGTTCTCATTAAGTGTGGTTAAGTATCCCTGTTGGAATTTACGATAGCCGGGATCTTGCTTCTCTTTAGGAACTGAAAGTAAGGACCCATCTTGCTGAATGGTAAGTGAAAAATAGGAAACATGGGTAATCGAAGTAGGGAAACGTGCTTTATTTGTATTCCAGTACGGCAGATACCCATACACAACAAAAGGAGTTGTCGACGGTTTTACGACTGCAGTGTTCTCAGATTCAGGTTGAGAAAACAGGGGAACTGAAGTTGAGCGTGTTGGAATTTTAGTAACGACTACAACAACCGCAATCCCCAGTAGAAAGGCAAGTGAAATAAGTGTACCGATTAATGCAAAACGTTTCATCAATGAGTTAGTAATCACTATTATTCATTACGTTGTCGTCGTTTACCAAAAGGAATGATGGTCTGACCGTATTGCGGAGACCCACTTTCAGTACTGACTGGATAACAATCCACACAGTATTCCGCTGTTAAGGGATCCGATAAGAATAAGCGTCGCTGGATCTGTAATCCATCGGTAGATTCACCTTCTTTAGGAGGTAGCCCTGTTGTGGGATTGATCCAAACTTCTTTCGTCAAAATATCGCTTGCGGTTGGGAGTGTTGCTTTCCAAAAGAATTCCGATCGCGTTGGACACGCTCCTTCTGTTGACGGCAGTAGCCCAGATGTCACACAGATATTGGAGGAAACGACATCGTCAGGTTTTTCGGGCCAGACCTCGTTTTTGCCACGTAAAATTTCGCGCATAATCCCATTCCAAATTGGAGCAGCCCCTGTTACTCCAGAGACAAGTGATCTATTCATTGGGCTATTATTGTTGTTTCCCACCCACACGGCGGTAAGAATTTCAGGAGTGTACCCTACGGTCCAGTTATCCCGTAAATCATTCGTGGTTCCTGTCTTTACAGAAACAATTTGTTTCGGAATGACAAGTTGAGAATTTGGTCCAAATGCTCCCGTTCGAGCGTTGTTGTCTAGCAAGATATGAGAGGTTAAATACGCATTTGCTCGGTGAAGGACGCGTTCGATGGGTTTGCTCAAATCAAACGTGCCGGAAGGGGATGCATTCTCTGTCGTTAAATCTTTTAATTCATCAAGGGTTGTTTGAGGATTGTGTTCCTCTAACACTTTTCCCGTATAATCTTCTACTTTTAGAATTGGGGTGAGGTTAACACGCACTCCTTGATTCGCTAGCGTTCCATACGCTGTAGCCAAGTCCAACATTGTCACTTCTCCACCACCTAATGTTAATGATAACCCGTATCGACTTTGATCTTTCCAAGTTGAGATTCCCATTGCTGAGGCAGTTGCAATAAAATTTTCAATTCCGTTTAGCGCTAAGGTTTTAACAGCGATGATGTTATTGGAATTTCCTAACGCAAATCGTACCTGCGTAGGACCTTTAAATGTCCCATCGTAATTTTTTGGACAGTACAGAGGTTGCCCATCAACCTGAAAACAGGTGGGAATATCGAGAAACATTGTGCCAGGGGTGATTTTCCCGAGCTCCATTGCGGTAACATAGTTTAGTGGCTTGATCGATGATCCAGGTTGTCGTTCTCGAATGGTCACATTTACTTGTCCATCCTCCGTCGCATCAAAATAATCTTTACTCCCGACCATCGCTAAAATTTCTCCCGTTCCAGGATTCGTGACAAGTGCGGCGCCATTTCCAACTCGATAGCGAGAAAGTTTTTTCAATTCTGCGGCGACCGTAGCTTGCGCTTTTTCTTGGATGGATAAATCAAGAGTGGTTGTTACGCGTAACCCCCCATGCTCTACGACATACGAAGAATATTTTTCTTCGAGCAAATCTTTTACATAGAAAACAAAGTGTGGTGCTTTGATATCAATTTTATTGGTGGCATAGTGGAGCGTTTCCTCAGAAGCTTTATCCGCCACATCCTGGGTAATGTAACCTTCTTCAATCATTCGGCGAAGAACTTCTTTCTGTCTGGTTTTCGCCCGTTCCGACTTGTTTCCAAATGGAGAATAGGTGCTAGGTGCTTGCGGTAGACCGGCCAGTAGTGCGCTTTCCGAAAGAGTGAGGTCCTTGGCTGACTTGTCAAAGAAGGTTCTTGCTGCTGATTCTATCCCGTACGCTGTCCCACCATACGGGATATGGTTTAAATACATTTCCAGAATATCGTCTTTGTTATACATGATTTCTGTTAAGACTGTGAGAACGGCTTCTTTGATTTTTCTCTGAATTGTTCGCTCTCTATTTAAGAGTGTCGTCTTTACTAATTGCTGGGTAATTGTGGAACCACCTTGTAGTCGTTGTTTGAAAATAGTATTGCGAAGTGCTCGAGCAATACCTTCGAGATCAAAACCAAAATGGTGATAAAAACGCTGGTCTTCAATCGCTATGGAAGCTTGATAGACATGTGGAGGAAGGTCAGACAGTTTTATTGGAGTTCTGTTTTTGTCTGCATAGATCTCGTAGAGCAAATTTCCATTTCGATCCAAAATTTTACTACTAACAGGGTAATCAGTCCCACGGAGGGTGGTGGGAGAGGGGAGATCTTTGAAAAAGAACGCAATCGCACCCAACAGAGTAGCGGCGAGGATTGTTATAACAATAAAGAGGATTAACCGTAAGGAAACAAATTTTACTGGGGATGAGCGCTGTGTCTTACTGGGTAAACTCGAGGTGTTGTTGTGAGGCCCATGAGAAAAAGGACGACGGGAGAAGAATGACTGACGTTTACGTCGATTTGGTATCAAACGTATCATTTTTTTAAGAGTAGTTTTGAACATTGATAGGATGGGAAGAAGTACGAACCGCGCAGCTTTTCTAGAGTTCTTGCTTGCTGGTTCTGTTGCGGAGGAACTACTTCGTTTCATAGAAAGATTGTACCAGATATCTCTGGTGAAAGCCTCCTTTCACCAGTTTATTCCTAGCAACTACGGACGGAGTCGTGTTTAATCTACTGCATGTCAACTCTTTTATCATTTCAGCAAGAATCATGGTTTCCGTTTTTGCCCGACCATGGTCAACGACTCGTGGTAATCTCTCAAGAGCTCTACGATCGAGAAACCCGTTTACATTCGTCGTTTGCAAGTTACTCTTTTGTTGTGTTCCCAATGGCAAAAGCGTATGAAGGCTTTATTAAGTCCTACTTACATCAGATGGGAATTTTACCAAAAAAAGGGTATCAAGATCATAAATTTCGGATTGGACGTGCCCTAAATCCCGATATTTCACCACAACATAAGGATGAATGGTGGTTTTATGATGATCTAGAACGTGCGTGTTCACCCAAAACTGCACGCTTAATTTGGGATGCTTGGGTTGAATGTCGAAATCGTATCTTTCACTTTTATTTTGATGATGAAATTCCCATGCCTTTGACAGTGGCCAAAGAAAAACTTCTTCAGCTGAGTGAAGCAATGACAGAGGCTGTGCGCTGTGGAAATAATTTAAGAGAAAGCGAGTTTTTTTCAAAAAGCAGTACAATAGCTGCACAACCATCCAAACAAAAGAGGGGATATGGATCATCACTATAAGTACGAAAACATTACAATCTCAGGTTTACCAGGCGGCGGATCAACAACGTTGTTGCGATTATTACGAGAAGAACTCTCAATGGATGGCTGGAGAGGGTTTTCGGGTGGGGAGTTTATGCGTCAATACGCACTAGAACATGGCTCCTTTGAGCAGCAAAAAGGGTTGCATCATGATAGCTCTCACTATAGTGATGACTTTGATCGTCAAGTTGACATGGATATGCGTAATAAACTAGATACGCAGGAAAAATGGATTATTGAGTCGTGGCTTTCTGGATTCTTAGCACAAGGGCTTCAAAATGTTTTAAAGGTTTTGGTTATTTGTAGTGATGATGCGATCCGAATTGACAGAATAGTGAATCGCGATGATGTCACCACTCAGGAAGCAAAAGAAAACATGCGAAGTCGCTATGATCAAAATTTGAGCAAGTGGAGTCGGATGTATGCAAAAGAATGGACACAATGGGTAGTAGAACCCGGAATCTGCTCCAAAGAGGATCTCATTAATTTTTGGCGGCCTGAACTCTATGATCTCGTCATTGATACCTATAGCACGAACCGTGAGCAAACTTTAAAAAAGGTGTTATCCCTTCTAAAAGGGACGCAATAGAATTCACATAGACAGCTTTGTCTTCATGTCGTAGGATGATTGAAGGAAAGCTTATGCTCACTTCAAACTCTTTGTCGACTACTCCAGACAAACTGTCACCAGCCCAGCTCCAAGTCTTTTTTGTTTCGGTTGTTTGTTTTAGTTTTGTCTCTTTATTGTTATACCGCGCTTTTGTGCATCAGCCGGTATGGTTTGATGAAATCTTTTTTAAGGGGATTATCTTTGGTGGACCTCTCTGGGCGTATATGCGATATTCCAAGAAGCCGACCGCTTTCTTTGGATTGGAAAGTCGACAATTCTGGAACGGTGCCTTTCAAGGACTAGCAATCGGTGGCCTATTCGCGTTTGTTGCCTTAGTTTCCAGCGCCGTTGGTCGAGGTAGTGTTTTTATTCCGCATCTTTTTACCGCCTCGCGTTTTTGGAGTGAATTTGGTTTAGCCTTTATGACGGCATGGTGGGAATCATTGTTCTTTTATGGCTTAATTCTCCCTACCCTGGAAGAAAGATTTCAGAATGAATGGATTTCAAGCGCTCTTACAACACTACTCTTTATCCTATTTCATGCTCCCGTGCTGTTGTTTAGATCAGGCCTGTCTGGCGCATTTTCTCCACTCCTGTTATTAGCATTTTTTGCTTTTGGTCAAGCAATATTGTTTTTGAGAACACGAAGCATCTCCTCAGTTGTTGTCAGTCACGCTTTTTGGGGAATGGCATTACTTGTCTATGGATCCCAATAGCTATCGCGATTAGTTTCTTTTTCCCCATATATTTGTTAGATTAATCCTCATGACGCCTACAGAAAAAAAACTCGCTTTGGAGAAATTAGCCACCACAATGGCCTCTGAATTACAGTATGATCTCGCAAAGTCTGCAACCAAGTGTGTACCGGGAGAAGGAAATCCCGATGCAGAGTTGTTGTTTATTGGGGAAGCACCAGGGAAAGATGAGGATCTTTCTGGACGCCCGTTTGTGGGGAGAAGCGGACAATTACTTCGAACCAATATCCGTCGTGTGGGTTTTTTGGAAGCGGATGTCTTTATCGCCAACGTGGTTAAACACCGTCCACCGGAAAATCGCGATCCCACCCCAGAAGAGATTGAGGCTTGTCGACCTTTTTTGGACAGTCAAATATCGATTATTAATCCAAAACTAATTGTTACTGTAGGACGGTTTTCGATGGGGAAATTCTTCCCAGATACAAAAATTTCACAGATTCATGGTCGAGTATTTAAGGTAACTTGGAATAATAGCAACAATTTTGTCTACCCGCTCTATCATCCTGCGGCAGCGTTACGGTCAACTGCGATGCGACAAGCTTTCGAACGGGACTTTGATAAACTGCCTAAAATTCTTGAGTGGATAAAATCTGGAGCCAAGTCAAAGGAAGAGGAAATTAAAGAAGCGTTATTTTAACAGTAATGAGTACTACCAGAGATAATCATCAAGATTGTGCTACCATACAACCATTACAACTGTATCATTTTTCAAGAACCCAAGGTTAAAATTTTGGGAACGTAGTGTTTTGAAAGGGGCTCCTTATATGAGTAAATTACGAATTATTCCCTTAGGTGGAATGGGAAATGTTACCAAAAACATGTTTGCCTATGAGTATGAGGATGACATTTTATTGGTAGACTGTGGAATTGGCTTCCCGGAAACATCTATGTTAGGAGTAGACGTTCTAATTCCTGATGTTTCATATGTTCTCAAGCGAGTGAATGAGGGTGCGACGATCGTTGGTATGTGTCTGACGCATGGTCATGACGATCATATTGCTGCATTGCCCTATATCATTTCTCAACTTCCAGACTTTCCAATCTATGGATCTGAGCTGACCGCAAACTTTGCGATGGCCAGACTACAAGATGGAGGAATAAATAAAGAGGTATTCGTTGCCCCCTATACAAAACCCATTTCTTTAGGGAGTTTTCGACCAGAATTTGTCCATGTGACACATTCCATTCCGCACACCACCCACATCGTGATCGATACACCAGAGGGTATTGTGTACCATGGTTCTGATTTCAAGTTTGACCTTACCCCAGTTGATGGGAAACTTCCAGATTTTGCGGCAATGACGCAGGCAGGGGAACGTGGGGTTCTGTGCTTACTATCGGACTGTTTACGCGTGGAACGTACCGGTTGGGCTCCATCGGAAGAGATGTTGTATGAATCTTTTGTTCGAGAGATTACAGCGTGTGAAGGTAAATATATCGTTACATTGATGTCGTCAAACTTACACCGCATTCAGCTGTTGGCTGAAGTTGCCCAGGAATTCGATCGAAAGTTAGTATTTGTGGGAAGATCGGTAGAACAAAACGTAGAGATTGCGTTGCAGCTTGGCGTTCTCAATATCCCTAAAAGCATGATCGTCCATAAAAAGAAAATGGATCAGTATGCGGATAAAGATCTCGTCGTATGTGTAGCAGGCAGTCAAGGTCAGCCTGGAAGCTCATTAGTTCGAGCGATTTCTGGTGAACATCCAATGCTGGCGATTAAACCCAATGATAAAGTAGTTTTTGCCACTGAGCCAATTCCGGGAAATGAAAATAATGTTTACGAAGCAATCGATGAGCTTTCTCGAAATCGTATTGATGTGGCGTATTCAGATGTTGACACAGGACTGCACACAAGTGGACACGCAAGTGCAACGGAACAGAAACTGCTGATGGCGTTAACAAAACCGAAGTATCTGATGCCAATTGGAGGGAGCGATCGTCATCGGATTGAATACGAACGGATGTCCTTAAAAATGGGATATAAAAACCATCAGATATTGCTTCCCACCGACGGACAAGTGATTGAGTTTGAGTCGGGTCAAGCAAAAAAGGGTGAAACCTTGAATTTGAAATCATTAATGGTGGATGGATTAGGGGTTGGAGATGTGGGAACCGTTGTGTTGGCTGACAGAAAACAGATGGCGGAAGAAGGAATGGTTGTGGTGATTATTCCAAAGGATAGTCAGGGATATCACCCAGAGCAAACGCAAGTTGTATCACGAGGGTTTGTTTTTATGCGTCAGGCAGACGAAGTGGTGACTGCAATTAAGGAAGAAACCCAGTCAGCAATTCAACTCGGTGGAGATGAACAAACGATTAAACGAAGCATTGAAAAGCAAGTTTCCCGACGTATGACGGACATTATTGGCAGAACGCCATTAGTGTTGCCGGTTTTTATGCAAGACTAATAGCGTGTCACTATCTTTCCACTCCCTGAAAAGGGGTGTAGAGTCGGGTTTTTTTAAGCTGATTTTTATACACGCCTGTTCTTGATGCGACTGCCCAAATCCATTTCTTTTCATGGATAAGACTAGAGGCGGCGCTGACATGTTTTTGTACGAGTTGAATCAGGGCTCGATCGCGCCTTTTACTACATTGAAGACGCTGTGGTAAAGACACTTTTGTGGTAGTTGTTTGACGTTGTGGTTGTACTGTTTTAATCTGGCGACAATCGAGGGTGTGCCATTTCCCATTCGTTGTGAACTCGGTGACCTTATAACACGGCTGATACCCTAACTGATCACTCTCACTTGCAATCGCATTAAAATCGTTCTGACTGAATTGACGTTCAAAGCCAATCCCGTTTTTATAGGAGACGATAAAGACGGGTTTATTCGAATTCAAGATCAAGGGAAGCAAGTGAGCATTGTTCTGATTTGATTGTGAGGGTAAGGAATGATTCTCGATTAACAAGTAGTCAAGAAAAGGTTGTATCGCTTCTAAGCGATACCCATAGAAGAGAACGTCATTTCTTAAGTAGGGGTCATACAGATTGATGCCAAACTCTTTTTGATGGTTATGGACAATAGCAGCCAAAGCCTCAAGAAGTCGTGACACACTATTTTCTCGAAAAACTAAATAATCTGAAATTTGATTGTCGCGTTTCTCCTTGAGAGGAAGAGGATACCCAAATTCTGATTCAAACTTTTTTTGGCAATGACGACAAGAGCATCCAAAAAACGGCAAAATATCTGAATGCACCGTGAAGGGAGGGAGACCAAAAAGGATATTATCAACAAAGACTCCGTCGGTGTTTTCTTTACTTGCTTGTGTTACACGGTGGCGTAGTAACGAAAGCACCGCGGGATTATTCGGGCAGATAAACGAGCGTCCTTTGCTATACGGCACGATTGCACCCCAGCCATCTCGGCAAAATAGATCCTGATCACAAAAATCTTGTGTTACGACATTTAAACCTTGAACGTAGGCATGCGTTTTAATTCCAAGTTGTTTAAAAATTGGTAGACGGTCTCGTAAAAAAGAATAATCTTCTTGTTCTTTTTCCTCGGAAAAACCCCATGAATAGGTAACCCACGCATCGGTGACGCCAAAAAGCTTTTTTAGTTGCGAAAGCGTTGTTAAGTCGTAGAGCTGAAGAAAAGATGCGTCATCAATCTTGGGGTTAGGGTATTTGGTTTGTAATAGGCGAACTGTCCCCGGACCACCCCAAGCATAGATCCCGACCCGTCGCTGTGTTTGTGGCATGGTGTCTATTTTAACGTTGTATCCGGGAAAATAACAAACATAATCCAGAGCCTAGAAGCTAGGGTATTAACACGTGCTTTGGCGCGTACGATGGTACAATGAAGCCATGGAGAAGCCTTTACGGATCGCGATTGTCCATGACTATTTAAGAGAATATGGTGGTGCTGAACGAGTGGTAGAGTCACTCCATGCACTGTTTCCCGACGCTCCAGTCTATACCGCCTTCGTTGACCCTACGGCGATGGGAAAGCACTGGCAACGCTTCAAAGATTGGAACATCATCGAAAGTAGTGGCGCGCGTCTTCCCTTCATGAGAAAACTTTTTTCACCGCTGCGATTGTTTGCTGCCTACTTTTTTGAGTCATTTGATTTTTCTGGTTTTGATGTGGTGATTTCATCTACAAACATGTATATGGCCAAAGCAGTGATCACGAGCCCGAGGACACTCCATCTCTGTTACTGTCATACCCCTCCGCGTTCGCTCTATGGATATGCGACACAAACCAACTGGAAAAAGAATCCATTCATCCGACTAGTGGGAGAGATGATTAATTATCGGTTACGCTCGATTGATTACCTTACGGCGCAGCGTCCCGATGTGATGATTGCGAATTCTAAAGAAACACAGTCAAGGATTTTGAAGTTCTATAAGCGCGATGCTGTAGTCGTCTATCCACCAGTGTCACTGTCTTCTTCTCCTTCAAAGAAAGTCATCAGATCCTATTATTTATATGTCAACCGACTTGCATTCGCAAAAAATCCCGAACTAGTGGTGCGGATGGCCACTACACATCAACTGCCACTGAAAATCGTGGGAACTGGAGCGATGGAATCGAAGCTTCGTGCAATTGCGGGACCAACGGTGGAGTTTCTAGGTGCGGTCAATGATGCAGCGTTATCAACGCTCTATTCTGAAGCAATTGCTGTTTTATACCCGGTTAAAGATGAAGACTTTGGAATCGTGCCCGTAGAAAGTATGATGGCAGGGACACCAGTAATAGCCCACAACTCCGGAGGACCAATAGAGACAGTCATTTCCAATCGAACAGGCATCCTTTTTGAAGACTTATCCGAAGACGGGTTATGGAAGGCTATTGAAGCTGAAAAATCACAAACGTGGGAGTATGAGCAAATCAAAAAACACGCAAGTCAGTTTTCCGAAGAGAGGTTTAAAAAGAACATCGAAAAACTAATTGAAAAAAATTTAAAATAGGTACACATCACTATGTCTACACTTCATACACATCGCCAAATCTTTGAAGCACTTGAAGCAAAGTCGCTTCGGAATCGAAGCTGGTCAACGGTTGTTGCGGACAACTTAACCTCTCTTACGGGAAATCCAGGATTTTTATACCTCAATATCGCTCTTTTTGCAGTATGGGTAGGGATTAATATTGGTCTAGTTCCAGGAATCCCTGTGTTTGATCCCTTTCCGTTTGGATTGTTGACAATGTTTGTTTCATTAGAGGCAATCATGTTATCGATTTTTGTATTAATTTCCCAAAACAGGGCAGCCCAAATCGCAACCTTGCGAGAAGAACTACATCTTCGATTAAATATCATTGCGGAACAAGAGATTACCAAAACATTGGAAATGTTGGTTAAAGTACAAGAGAAAATGGGAATTCTAGAAAATGACGAGGAGTTGGAGCGCATGCTTGAAAAAGTGAATCCCGCTGAGTTAGAAATAAGCATTCAGCGGCAGCTCGCTCGTGCGGATCGATCAGTGATCCGCGCGTTTGTTGGAGATATCGAAGGCGTGTTGAACACGGGGACTTCAAAAAAAGAAGGAAAAAATAAAGCAAATTATCGTTGAGGAGTTAGACGCAAAAAGACGGCACTGTTGACTGGCATAGGAATGACGGTTTGTAGCTGCGCTGAGGTTGTGGAAACCGTCGTTCGACTCAGAGAACCGCCAAAAAACTGTTGTTCAATAACATAGCTCCCTGGCACAATATCTCTCCAGGTTATTGGAACCGATTCAAAGTGTGCTGCATTCGCGTCATAATTGATAATCAGCGCGTTGATGGTGTCGCCGTTTCGACTCGCAGCCCCTTTAACCCAACTTCCTTTCCCCAAGAGGGGAACTCGATTTCCTTCTAACCTATTTAGAAAATTCATGGCGGCATAGCGAGGTTTAGGCTGGCCTGACGAGTCTAGTAGTCCCCACCGTCCCCAGCGAATCTTTCCTTCAGGATGGTTACCGTCCTGAATTTCAAAGACGAATGCTTTATCCACCATTCCAATTAATTCCGTAGCGACGGCCATCGTATGAATTGCCCCAAAAGTGGTGTCATATCCGGAATCAATATTTGAATCATGTCCCCACTCAGATAGATGAAGTTCCAATGAAGATCGTTGCGGATAGTTTGTCAGCCATTCTTGCACTTTGCTGACATCGTCACGGTATTGATTAATGTCTCTGCTATAGCGATGCCACGAGAAAAAATCGAGCGGGAGTTCTTCTTCAATTGATAATTGGAGGAGGGCATCGAACCAATTTTTGTAGAGCGCGGTTGAAGCAGGACCACCGATTTTAAACGGTGTCGACACTCGTGCGTTTTGTGCACCTTGTGCTGCTGCTTTATACATGGATAAATAATTTCTGTCGCCGTACGTTTTATAATTCCCAAACAAATCTGGTTCATTCCATACCTCATAATAAACATTCGAGATTCCTCGAGTTCCGCTCACATGCTCAATGGTCTTTTGAACAACAATTTTCCATTCGTTCCAATCGGGTGGAGCGGTGATATCCCCATTGGGAGCCAGCGCTGGAGGCGTATAGGATAAGGAAAGATACGGAGTTGCGGACACAGACTGGATTTCTTGCAGCATGACATCGAGTTTAGAAAAATCGAACGTTAGTGTGGAACCATTCTTGTTGACGATGTCATAAAAATCATAAAGGTGGTCAATGCGAATGTAATTAGGAGAAAGTGCTCGAACCGAACTGCGTATGGGGATGATACTCCAGTCTTTCCGTTCTCCGCCTTGAGCAAAGTTGTTCCAAGGTTTTTCCAGCGTTCCCATATCGGTTGCTGTGAGAATCTGAATATTAGCTTCTTCACCCAGCGCCCCAATTAAAAACTGCCGAATTGAAGATATATTTGAAATGCTAAGTATTAAGACGATCACTAAGAAGAAAACCGGAAGAAGTTGAAAAAGTAAGTGATTACTTTTTGGGTGGTTGCGCATGTGTTTATTCATCCTACAAATAAAGTAGTGTTACGTCTAGGTTTAGGAGCATATGGTAGGATATTCGGATGCGATCACTCCTATTAGCGTCAACATCACCGCGTCGCAAAGACCTGTTAGAGTTCTTAGGTGTTCCTTTCGAGACGATGCCTAGTGATTTTCCCGAGGAAGACGTGGTTTTCGGTGAACTTGACGAACCAACCGATTATGTCTTAACGATTGCCGCAGGGAAAACATTCGCTGTGGCTGATAAATTAGCAGAGACTTCCAATGATCAACCCATTATTCTTGGTGCGGATACCGCAGTGTTTTTAGACGATACTGTATTTGGCAAGCCAAAAGATTTAGACGATGCAAGATCTATCCTGCGTCAGTTATCAGGTCGAAAGCATATGGTGGTAACTGGCTTTATGCTTCTTGACCCTTTAACCGGGCAGCAATATAGCGAGGCAGTGAAGTCTACGGTAGAATTTTTTGAATTAGGCAACGAAGATTTGGATCGATACATTTCAACAGGAGAATCATTTGGGAAAGCGGGGGCATACGCAATCCAGGGAGGAGCCAAACGCTTTGTCAGACGCGTAGAGGGAAGTATTTCTAATGTTGTTGGGCTACCTTTAGAAGCTGTCGCTAGTGCTCTCGAGTATATGGGAATTCGAGTCCCTGTGGACGTTCGAGAGGTCGTGACGAGGAATTTTAACGCAGAAGCCTACCAAAATTAGAGATTCTGCTCCATGTTCTTAGGTAAGGCATTCATGTTATCATGAACCGTATGGATCCTTCTGCCCAAGTACCAGTGCAACCTAGCGCTACGAGCGTCTCACCAGTTCCAGCTCCGATGGTGCCAGCACAAACCATCGCATCAGTCCCAGTGGCAGATGGTTTAACAAGTCAAGTAGCCCCATCGCCGGCATTAGCCCAACAAGTCTTAGATGCTGCAGCGACAGTTACTCCTACACCTACTCCAATTTCGTCACCACGCGGAAAAGAACTTGGTCCCATTTCCTCTGAAGTTGCTGGCTTTGTAGAAATGGCAGGGAGTGATTCCTTTGAAACAGAACCAATTCCCGTAGAAGTTGCGAGCTGGATGGAAAAAGTCAATCGTGGTGAGCAGCCAGGGAAACTTGATGAAGTTGTAATCGCAGATCCCAATGCGCTTGCATCAACAATTGCTCCTGCTGCCGCCCAACCGGTGTATGTGCTTCCCTTAGGAGAAACCGATGCGAAAAAGGGACTGTCAAAGAACGTAAACGATAGTGTCCGCTGGTTATCGGAATGGTGTAAATATCTGATGAAAAAGTTGGGTGGACAAGTAGAATATAGCAAGGATTAACAGTTCTTTTTGATATGCAACCCGAAGTCGAACTCGCGCTAGCTGCAACCTCTGTCACTACACTGTTGGTGATGGTGTTAGTCCCCTTAATTTTCGGGGCGATTTTGGTATACATGGTGTTACAGTGGCTTCGCTTTAGAACCAGAGAGAAATACTCGCTTGGATTTAAAGTGCTCAAAGTTTTATTGCCTAAAGACAACGAAATCAAAATTGATGCTGCAGAGCAAATGTTTGCGGCACTCTATAGCTTAAAAAATGAAGGTTTTACCTCTTTACTCCGATCAGAAGAGCATTTCACTTTTGAAGTTGTAGCGCTAAAAGAAAATATTGCTTTTTATGTCACAACCCCTGCGGATTTAAAAGATCTAATCGAGAAACAAATTTATGGTGCGTATCCATCTGCGGAAATTGAAGAAGTCGACGAATACAATATTTTTTCTTCGGGAGGAAAAGTTGCTTTTGCGTCGTTAACGTTGGCAAGTCCCACCTTTTATCCGATCAAGGTCTATAAGGATCTACCAACGGACGGGTTGTCCTTAATTACATCTGCATTATCGAAAATGGATGATGGTGAAGGGGCCGTGATGCAATTCTGTTTGCAGCCTGCCAGCAGTAGCTGGCAGGCAGCGGGCGAACGCTACGTTGCCAACACTAAAAAGAAAGAATCAGATCCAGAAAAAGCAAGTTATACGCATGATCCCAAAAAGCTAGATGCCATTGATACCAAAGCGGGAAAACCAGGGTTTTTGATCTCGCTTCGCATCGTTGTTAATTCAACCGATGCACGAAGAGCTAATTCTCATCTAAACAACATTATTGGAGCCTTTGCACAGTTTAGTAGTCCGACAAATTCATTTAAAAAGGGATCGATCCTCTTTAAACAATTATTCATGATCGATTTCATTTATCGCTACATGCCGTTGTTTAATCGTGGCACTTTTGTTTTGAACTCAGAGGAACTAGCAACGGTGCTGCACTTTCCCAACAAGACAGTAGAGACACATCATATTAACTGGTTAAAGGCAAAGTCCGCCCCAGCTCCTTCAAGCATTCCAACTAGCGGTTTGCGTTTGGGAAGCAGTATGTATCGAGGACAGAAAAAAGAGATCTACATCGCCGAAAAAGATCGTCAACGTCACATGTACATTGTAGGAAAAACCGGTACGGGGAAATCTGAATTTCTCAAAGACATGATCATGCAAGATATTCGAGCAGGAAAAGGTCTAGCTGTATTGGACCCGCATGGTGAACTTGTGGAGGACATCTTGCAGTTAATGCCTCCAGAACGTGCAGAAGAAGTGATTTACTTTAATCCTTCGGATACAGAGCGACCCATGGGAATGAACATCATGGAAGCTGAGACGGAAGAGCAAATGCACTTTGTGGTAGGTTCCATTATCGCGCTCATGTACAAGCTCTATGACCCCCATAAGACAGGTATTATTGGTCCTCGTTTCGAACACGCTATCCGTAATGCCATGTTGACGATTATGGCCGAGCCAGGGGCCACCTTCATTGAACTCGTTCGTTGTTTAACGGATCAAAAATATGTGCAAGAGCTGTTACCTAAAGTAAAAGATCCCGTAGTTCGTCGCTATTGGACCGATCAAATCGCGCAAACCTCAGATTTTCACAAATCAGAAGTCTTGGACTATATCGTAAGTAAGTTTGGAAAGTTCATTACCAATAAAGTGATGCGAAACATCATCGGACAGAGCCAAAGCGCCTTTAATTTCCGCGACGTCATGGATAATGGGAAGATCTTGTTGGTCAATCTTTCTAAAGGGAAGTTAGGAGAAGAGGATGCAAAGTTTTTAGGTTTGATTCTTGTGCCTAAAATCTTAACGGCAGCTATGAGCAGACAAGATATGCCAATGGAACAGCGACGAGACTTTTACCTCTACGTTGATGAGTTTCAGAATTACGCCACTGATGACTTTGCAGTTATTCTGTCAGAGGCTCGAAAGTATCGCCTGAATTTAATCGTGGCTAATCAGTTTGTGGCACAGATTGAAGAAAATGTAAAAAACGCAGTATTTGGAAACGTAGGTTCTATGGTGACCTTTCGCGTAGGTGTGCCTGATGCAAACTTTTTGCAGCATGAGTTTGCTCCCACCTTTAGTGAGACAGATTTGACCAATATTGAGAAATTTCACGTCTATATCAAAACGATTGTCAGTAATGAACCTGTGCCACCATTTAGTATGAATCTCACCCGTGATGTAGACGCCGAGCGTAAAATGATGGATCCGAAACGGGCAGAACTGATTCGAGAGCTTTCTCGAGTGAAATATGGGAAGCCAAGAGATCTGGTGGAGCAAGAAACTGCAGTTCGCGCCAAGCTCTAATTCTCTTGATGATTCAGACTCCTGCTTGATTTTGATATTTGATTCCCTCATTGTAAAAGTAGTATCGCTATTTCGTTACTTCTATGCGAAAAAAGTCTTCTCGTTTTTCAAATTCTCCAAAGCAGCTGTGGTCAAAAATGATTGTGTTCTTTTTTGTTCTTGTCGGTGTGGGATTATCAATCGTTGCTGCTGCTCAAGATCAAAGCTTGATTCAGCGAGCACAAACTCCAGTGCTAAGTGCATGTCCCGCAGGGGCCAGAATTTTTGGGACCCCCGCAATCCTAAACTCGGTTGAATGTACAATTGCTGATGCAACAGGAGCTCCAATTCGAGGTTATTATGTGTGTTCGAATGGATATGTGTATGTACCGGCAAATCCAACACTTGGGACTCCAGGACTATGTCTGGATCCCAATACTGTTCCAGCCTGTCCAACAGGTGTAATTTCGGTTGAAAATGGAACACCCAATTCATACAGGTGTTCATCGCAGAATTTAGTAATTAGCGCATGTTCACAAGGATATTACCCTGACAATATTAATGATGGTGTTGTTCGGTGTGTTTCCCAATCAGCCTCCTGTCGAGTTGATCAATGTTATTGGGGTGATACTGGAACCGGAGTATTTTGTCGCGAAAGTAATGCTGTTTTAGGTTGTGCTGTAGGAGGTTGTACCGCAGGTCAACAGTTAAAATGCAGTAATGGAAAATTAAGCTGTGAAACAAATGTGTCCGCATGTCCAGTAACGAGTGCAACTCCTGTTGCACTCGCCAATAACTGTCCTTCAGGTGTTTGTGTATACAAAGATCCAGCTTCAAGCGCTTCCTATGCTTGTGGAATGGCAGGATTGATGCCTGGAAACGGCTCATGTTCAAACATCAATAATACGTGCTGTGTCACTAGTACCTATGTTGCCAAATGTAGTTGGGATGCAAGTAAGCCGGAAAATATTTGTACCAGAGATGGTGTGAATAGACTCTATGTTGGTGGAAAACCAACTCGACCAGCTTGTTGTGGAGGATTAACGGAGAATGGACAGGGGACCTGTGAGTGTAAAACGGTAACAGCAACACCCGTGTCAACCAGCCCATTGACGCCTACAACAACTCCAAAGCCCACTCCGCAACTTTCTAGCACATGTTCTGCTGTGGCCTTTGTAGATGGTTTTAATGACACCAATCTCTCGACAAAATTCCGAGTTTTGGGGAGTGGAAGCGTGCGAAGTGGGGTACGGATTAGCTCTGCAAATGCGCCAGTGAATAATGCTTTAGAACTGAGCATTCAGCCCACTAACGTCTCCCAATCCATAAGCGCAGTAGGAATAGAAACAGTGCAGCTTGTACAAGGAGTTTTTAGTTACAAGTTAAATCTCCATAAATTCTTGACCAGTGGGCAGCCATTTACATTTATGGCAGACAATGGAAAGGCGACCTATGGCGTGCGGATCGAAAATGGAGGAAATAAGGAGACCTACAAGCTTACTTCTGAGCAGCGGACCACTGGAACAAACTTGGTTTCTGGGCAACAGACGTATTATTTATCTGCCTCCACGCGTCCAGTACTTTTTATTGAACGAACTGGTGGTGGAACGATACGCGTAGGATATACAGTTGGGGCTGCCTCGCCAGTAGTGATGCAGACGTTTACCGCAATTTCGGGTGACTTTAAAGCAAAATTAACCTTAGCCGGGCCGACCTCAACAGTTACACTGGATCGATTCACATCATCCTGTTTATAGGGGCTAGAAGTTTTTATCCAGGCAAAGTGTAGAGCCATCGCCCCAATAAGGAGTGTTATACTAACGTTCTTTAGGGGCGTGTGGCGCAACCGGTTAGCGCAGGAAGCTTATACCTTCAAGGTTCCTGGTTCGAGTCCAGGCACGCCCACTCTCTTTCTCAACCTATGGCACTAAAAGGTACTGAAGAATTTTCTATTCTCCATCCCGAGGTATCAAAGCTGTTTGCGTATGGAGACTTTGAAATATCCTTGGAGTCCGCTTTAAAATTGCTCCACACACTGGCATCTCTCTATCCAATGCCGGATTCGGCCGAATAAAACGCCTTGAGAGAAACAATTCAGCAGGTCCCTCGAAGTGAAGAACTGAAGATTAAAGAATTGGTCTTGTCCTATGACCTACAACTTGATTCGGATGATTCATTGAGTAGAGAAGGAAGAATCGGAAAGAACCTTTCGCTTGCAATCCTATATCTGGAGCTGGAAAGACATGGTGATGCACTATGGGCATTGGACGCCGCCGCTCAGATACTAGTGCAGCCTATAGTGGGAGATAAAGAGGACTTTTTACAACATCCTAAGCTTACTGTTGCAGATATTGCCGACACCCTCATCCGGCTTCGTAGAAGACTGTTTTTAACGAGCAGACGCACGGTTTTTAGCTCTTCGCCTCCTCGAGATGCTCGAGAAGATTGAGTGCGACCGTTGTATGGTTAAGGATGTTGTAGTTTGACCTATTTATTGCAATTCAAGTTCGTGGTGTTAAGATACATTTTACCTATGCACAAAGTATTTCAGATGCCGTTAGAACTTCGTCAATTAACCGACGAAGAATTTTGGCAGAAGGTAAATCAGATCGATGAACTCTGTGAAGAGTTCGAACACACCTCATGGGGCTTCTCATTGGCTATCAACTCTTCGGAAACAGAGATGGACATTCCCTTTATTCGATTCAAGAAGACTTTCCCCTCAAAAACCTCATAAACAGGGGACAATGAAGATATTTTCCGTCTGACTGAAGTGATAAACCGATCATTTTTTGATCTAAAGTTGTGTGTCTAGAGGATGAGGAGACCAAGGATTCCCAAGATAATTGTGATCGTTCCTACTCCAATTAAGCCGACTGTCGGGAGCGTTATTCCTGCCTTAGGCAACTCTTGTGTAACTACTGGTGCAGGAGTTTGGCTTGGATAATCACAGACACAGTTGGAATTTTCGCTACAGGCAACGTTTCGACAGACACCACTCGTACAGCTCATGCCCGATCCACAATCTCCATTGTGAGCACAGACGGAGCCACAACCAGGAGCAGGAGTTGGGGTTGGCAGACTTGGGCAGGAACACGTGTCAATTCCGGTACAAGCTTGTCGTCGGCACCGGCCAGCATCACAGATTAGATCGGATGGACAGTCTCCATTATGGGCACAGACTGAATTACAGGTAGGAGCGGGGGTCGGTGTTGGGGTTGCCGTTGTACAAACACAGGTTGTAGAGCTTATACAGCTTGGATTTCGGCAGCTACCGGACTCACAGCTCATTGATGAGGGACAGTCATTATCCGTGCTACATGCGTCGTTACAAGCAAGAAGAGGTGTAGCAGTCGGTGTGGGTGTAGGTGTCGCTGTGGGTGTGGCAGTTGGTGTGGCCGTGGGAGTCGCAGTCGGAGTGGCTGTTGGGGTTGGTGTGGCGGTGTTCAAGCATAATGCACCAACAAAAGCGACGCTCTCAGCCGTAGTTCCTCGGAGTGTGTGTCGAAACGACACCACATGACTTCCCTCTGGTATGGTAGTCGTGATCGGGTAGGAGAACAGCTGCCATTTATCTTCACCGTGGTCAGGAACTGTCGCTACTTTTTGTGTCCCAATGTAGACATCAAATTCTTCATATTGTTGTCCGGAATCACAGCCACTTAGAGTGTCATTGTTCGATCCGGCGGTACAACCCAATTCTGGATGACCAACCATACTACTGACATAGAGGGTGGCGGAACTTGTTGCATCGGTGGTGACTGTGTAGTCCTTACGTTGCGGACAGTTTGAGGCATCGCGACAGATCGTAAATGGATTCGTGACAATATCAACTTTAGTACTTCCCGTTGGACAGGAAGGATACGGAATTTCTCCAGGCGGAGGAGTGGCTACGGTAAACTCTAAGGAACAGGACCCGGCTAATGGCTGGGATTGTGGTGCGGTAGGTGCAATGGACTCTTGCTGGGATGTTTTATACGAAACGTAAAAGACTC
>CAZWPK010000002.1:0-205957 GCA_964635905.1 uncultured Pseudomonadales bacterium | reverse complement strand
GACTGGACTCCTCCCTCGTGATACCCCGCTGGCTCTGCCGCGGGGAAATTCATTGGCGCAACAGAATCTATGTGGTGAAACAGGTAACGCTGTGTACCGATATAAAAGAGGGACTTGTTCGTAAACGGATGTATTCTCTGATGGTGGATACCACCTTGTATCGCGTTGTGTTTAACCGAGATACGGAACGTTGGACATTGGAGGAATTATGGGCCGAGTAATCTTCCATGTGGATATTAATTCCTATTTTGCCACCATGTTACAGCAAGAGAATCCGATGCTTCGGGGAAGACCGGTAGGGGTGGTAAAGAGCGAAGGAAGAACCTGTATTATCGCGTCGTCCAATGAAGCGAAATTGTTAGGAATTAAAACGGGAACCAGTAAAATGGATGCGCTTACGAAAGCTCCCCACCTTACGTTAGTCCCAGCGCAGTTTGACATTATGTTGTCGGCAACACGTCGCCTCAAAGCCCTCTTTACTTCGCTTGCCCCAAACGTCCACATCTTTTCCTTAGATGAAGTGTTTTTAGATTTAACCGGATGTGAATCAGTCATCCGCCAACAGGTGGGAAAGTATGACCTCATTTTCTATGGGAAATTTATTCAACGTACTATTCAAAAACAGTTAGGCGAATGGGTTCAGTGTAATGTCGGTATTTCGCATAATAAGTTATTAGCAAAAATGGCCGGAGAAATTGCGCCAAAAGGAAGTGTGTACTTGATAACCCCCGATAATCTGGATGAGGTGTTGTTGAAAGTCACCTTCAAAGATGTGTGTGGTGTCGGAGCACGACTCACGCGCAAATTGGAATACTTAAATGTTTTTCATCCCTATCAACTCAATCTATTAGATGATGCAACCTTGCTTGCAAGTTTTGGTCCCCATTGGGCATCGGAATTACGCAAGATTGGAAGAGGAGAAGAAACGCATTTCTTTAGTCATCCGCGCAAGACTGATTTTCAACAAAGTGTGGGGCGCACCATTACCGGGTATCGGCTGTGTGACAATGAAGCACAGATCAAATGTACGCTTCTAAACTTGTTAGAAGAAGCCACACATAAGTTGCGAGCGATGGACTTATCGGGACGTAAAATTGGAATTAGTCTGTGGGGGCATAGTGAGTATTGGGGAGCCCATAGAACTCTACGTTACTGGGTCCGACATACCAACGAAATCTTTGAGCTTCTCTACGATGGAATGTATAAAGAGTGGAAGCGAACTTTTCCTGTGATCAAATATGGAGTGTGGATCGGCGATTGTCAGCCGAATGCACAACTCCCTCAAAACTTATTACCCAACTGGCATCGTCAAGAAAAACTCTATTCGTTAATTGATCAGGTCAATGATCGCTTTGGTTCCTTTACTTTAAAACCTGCAAGCTTTGTCGGTTTTGATGTGATTCATCCGGAAGTTACAGGGTATTTAGGGGATCGTATTTATTTAGGACTTTAGGAAGATAAAAATAGTTGATTATTACGCCGCCATTGGCAGCGATGGGGATTCTGTCTCCGAGAGCTGGAAGTGAGCGAGAACTTGTTTGATTAAAAAGACATCCTGATAGAGTTTGGGGTTTGCAAGACCGGCGACAAAATTGCCAAGCCCTAAGGAGCGGTGTTCCGTATCTTCTACTGTCGAACCGTCCATTGGGAGAATAGCGGTCAAGTCGGGGAGTGCTCCGAGGATTCCATAATCATCTTTTAGTTCACACGAGAGACACCAGCCACATTCTCCTAAATAATTTTTCAATCCATTCTTTGAGGCTGCGCACGATGGGCACTGACACAGTCCCCAATTTTCTGCAGGAAACCGCTTGGGATCTTTATTAAACTGTCGACAGATTCGTTCAAACTCCGAACGATTGGAAATACTTCGCCCCTCAATTGCTTGAAGCTCTAAAAACTTTTCATTTCCCATGAGTGATTGTAGTCCGGAAACCGAGGAAACATCCGGTCGAAAGCCTTGGAGTTGTTGGGCAAGACTCCCCGGTGTTCCCGCCACACAGTCAATCATGCTCCAGTCAAACGACTTGGAGAATGTTGCCGGATTGTGTGCAAGTCCAACTTGTTTAAATTGCTCTAAAAGCGAGAGTGCATCCGTCGCATTCGGCAAATCGGCAAACGCGACATTGCGATAGTTCTCTCCAATTTCTTTTAACCCCATCGTGGAATTGTCTGCTATGAGTTGTTTTACGGATGTGGCAAACACAAACAAGCGATCCTCTAATCCTTCTTTGAATCGTGGATCGGCAGTACAACGTTCCCATTCAAACTGAAACACTTTTTCAATCTCCGTAAGAAATGTTTTGAGAGATAACTCTCCAAACGTTATCGTTGCGTCAAAGGGTGGGGCCGGGATAAAATCACCGGTTTGTTGAAGCAGGTGTTCCAAAAAGACCGGGGCAGGGATGTGAGCCACATCGGTGAGAATGGTCATCCATTCTAAGATTTCTTGTCTGTTCGTAAATACCCGTTGTTCCTGTTGATTGACGGATACCGCACGTAACAGTGTGGGAAGTGTGGAGTGACTAAATTTCCCCTGATCAAGAATGGCAGCTTGTGGAACATTTCCTTCTAAGGAAACGACCACATCACTTGCCCATAGAAAGGAAGACTTTCCTTGTTGGTGCAGCCAATGCGGTGGGGCAATGGTTAGTCCCCGTGGTCCAACCCAGAGCTCTGTGGTCAATGATCCTTGGACGACCGACTCAATTGCTTCAATAGAGTGGATCTGACTGCGCAGGTGGGGTAAGTATCGTAACAGCGCGGGAGTAACGGCAAATTGTTGGCGCGTAAATCCTAGAAATTTTAGTTGATCTTGAATCATTTCCGGTGGTAATGAGAAATCAACGGGTGCCAAGAATTTTCCCAACGATCGTAAGCGAAATAACACCTGTTCAATTTCTTGAATATAACTTTCCCGGTGTGACGCTGGGACTTTTTGAAGATAGAGTAAAAACTTTTTTTCAAGCGCGGTGACATCAAAGTCAAAGGTACGGGTAGCCTCATCCCAAGTAAACGCATTTACAATTTGGATGGTGTCGCGTTCTCCGGTCATTTCTTGGCGAAGCGAGAGAATGTGCAGCGCTGTTTCCAACAGGGCATTGATCATCAACACGGAATCTTTCTCTGGTGAATGCTCTAAAAGTTGCTCAAGTTCACGGTAGAGACTAAGTTGAGCCAGTGATGGTTTCTTTTTGAAACTTTCGATCCAGTTATGAATGCCATAATGCCAAGGCGCTTTGGGATCACGGTAGGAATTGGACAGGCGAAAATCACCAAGGGACAACGTATCTACCGATGGCTTCGGTTTAAATGGAAGAGTGGTAGGCTCTGGCTGATAACGATTTTGCTCGGCAAACATAGAACACTCTGTGTTCCCAAGCAAGACCCGACGTGTTGTGGCAAAAAAAGAAAGTCGGTATCCAAAGAAAAAGTACGTTTGAAGTCTCTTTTTCTTTGTCCCTGCTCGGGGATAGAAAATACGGGACATCGTTCCTGACTTCCCTTTTAAAAAGGTTTACAGTTGCGGCACAGTCCATGATTTACACATGGTTCCGATGTGGATACTAGTTGTAGTTAAAATGCGGTAGAAATGCAAGGGGAAATTACTTAAAGAAAGGAGAATAGGAAGAGTCGAAGGGATGCTCTTTGTAGTCTGCTTGTAAGTTGATAAAGCAGCGAAGCACATAAAAGTAATCAGATAGCCGATTAATATATGCTAAGAGTTCCGATCGTAACGGTTCTTTTTGGTGCAAGGAGACGAGTAAGCGCTCTAACCGTCGACAGACACAACGAGTGACATCCAGCTGCGCCGCAGCAGCAGTTCCACCCGGCAAGAGAAATTTGGTCACCCAGTTGTCTTCCATGGCGTGTTGCAATTGCTCACACTTGGTATCCAGGACCTCTAGTGCTGCTGTATCGAAACGCGTTGTTGGTGAAGCGGCAAGTTCTGCCCCGATATAGAATAGGGTGTCCTGAATTTGAAACAAGAAATCGCGATGCCCTTTGAGGGAAGCATCGATGGAGGTTAGGCTTAAGCCAATCCAAGAATTTAACTCATCCAGGGTTCCTAAGACATCAAAGATGAGTGCGTCTTTGCCAACTCGTGTCCCATTGGCAAGACCACTTTCACCTTTATCACCTGTTTTTGTTGAAATACTAATCATACGTGCGGTAAAGAGATAGTAATGCTTCACTCAGTCTATTGTATTGTCAATCCGATTTCCGGACCGTTATACCCCATTTTACCCGTGATTGCACGCGCAATGAAACGGTATGGATTAGAGTGGGAAATAAAAATATCACGGTCTAGTGAAGAATCCTATACCCACGCAACAGAAGCTCTACGTTTAAAAGTGGATGCCGTAGTGGTGTATGGCGGTGATGGAACCATCATGAAAGTGGCACGAGCCTTGTGTCAAACAGACATGCCGCTCGTCATCCTGCCAGGAGGAACCGCAAATGTGTTAGCCAAAGAGCTCCACATTCCTCTTGACCCAGCAGAAGCAATAAAAGTTTTGGGAAAGAAGGCGCCGCAACTCCGAAAGCTCGATATGGGCTTGTGTAATACAAAACCCTTTCTCTTGCGCGTGAGTACTGGAATCCTGGCTGATATGGTCAAAACAACCACACGTTCGCGCAAAAGAAACCTTGGATCCTTAGGCTATGTAGTGTCCGCGCTCGAACATCTCTCCAAACCACAGACCTGTCTGTATTCTTTAAAACTGGATGATCATGATGAAGAGATTGAAGGAGTGGCGCTGATGATTGCCAATAGCGCCAATATGGGAGTTTCCGGAATCTCTCTGGTGCCGAATGTTCAAGTGGATGATAGAAAGTTGGATGTGATTGTTATTACTCAAGCAGATTTGAAATCATTGTTAACCATGGTAAAGGGAAGTGTCACCCAGCAGAAAGCACCATCGTTGCGCCGTTTCAAAGTCAGTACAGTAAGTGTCAAGATGAAACCGGTACAAACCGTTCTGTGTGATGATGAAATTGTGGCGCTGTCAAAACTAGATGTACAAGTTCTCCCGAAAACAGTTACCATACTCGTATGACAACGTTTACGGACTTCATTCAAAGTAAGATTAAATCTCTACACATCCAATTCGAACGTTTTTTAGATTATCGCTACCGGGAAATTACCGGTCTTCCGAGTCGAAAACGCAGCGAAATTTCCCCGCAGTTGTTTGTCGGGGGGCAGTACTCTGATATTGGTCTTGATCGCTTGAAATCCCAAGAATTTACCGCGGTGGTGAATATGCGAGCCATGACTTCTCCAGTACTTCTAACCAAAGTGAAAAAACTTGGACTTTCCTATTTACATTTACCGACCAAAGACATGCATGCGCCCTCAATGGAGCATCTAGAGGAGGGGATTGCCTATATCACAACCCAGCTTCAAAATGGGGGAAAAGTGTACGTCCACTGCCGTGGAGGAGAAGGACGGGGACCAACGATGGCGATCGCCTATCTGATGAGTACCGGACTGACCTATGAGGACGCCTTTGCGTCCGTTCAAAGTGTGCGATCCTTTATTCGACCCACACGAGTACAACGCGAACGACTCAAAGAGTTGGAATTAAAACTTCGAGCCACCGAAGATAAAGACAACGGCTAAACCTTCGATACCAATTCCCACATGCGACCAGGAACGATCTAATTGATTGGCATTGTGTTGGGGATCTCCCCCATAGATCCATTCAATTAAGTGCACCCCAATTAATTGATGCCCATATCCACTATTTTCTCCCAGTGACCCAAATCCGAGTTTTTTGATGTTGTCTTCATTGGCGATGTATTGCTGGAAACCAGCATGTTTGTCCGTACTTTTTATGGAGTTTAAATACACAGCTCGCTCCTTGGCAAACGCGGCTAACTGATCATTGGCTGAAAGCTGCCCAGCTCCATGTCGTTTACGATATTCGTTGAGGGCAAGTAAAGTTTCTTCTAGCGTTGCCATGCGGTCATCTTCTTTCACTTTGATTGTCCACGTTACATCATCAATTTTGAGTGCGACTCCCCATGGCTCTGTATCCACGGGAGACGATTTTTTCGATGATTTTACATTGGCTTTAGGCTTTGTCGGTGAGATTACCAATCCAGAAGGAGTTGCACTTACCGTTTCACCGTTATAGGGAAGTGTGGATGCTACTTCAACAGACCACCAATAGTCATTGGTCTCCAAGGGAAGTGTTTTTGAAAAATAGACATGATCACTCGCCTCCAACGCTACCGGAACGGTGAACCGATGGATTTTAATCTCATTCCAAGGTTCCTTCGTTGGACTAACCCCAATGCGGATTTCGGTATTGTAGACGGCAAATGGGTTCTTATTGCTTATCTTTGCAATAAAGGTCTTTCCTTGCCAATCGGCTTCAGAGATCTGCACATTAAAATAGGGAGGATCCGGAATCGATGTGGGGGCAGGGATTCTAGGGATGAATTCATGTATTAATTGACGATTGAGCTGGAAGGGAAGCTCCTGGTATGCATTCACATAGTCTCGAATAAAGTGAAGATCCGAGAAAACTAAGCTTAAGACAAAGATTACTCGAAGAAATGTAGTTTGTTTAAACATGAAGTATATTTATTTTACCCTGAAGCCTAGAAAAAAGGAGAAGAACTAGGTAAGATCGTGATAAAATAAGAACTTCTCTAGTTGGCCCCATCGTCTAGAGGCCTAGGACAGCAGGTTCTCATCCTGTAAACCCGAGTTCGAATCTCGGTGGGGTCACATCATTTGACTGCTCAGCTCCTAAAAGTTCAATTAGCTTGAATAATGGGGATATTTCCGTGTTCGAAAAACCTTCTTTTCCATAGTCCACCCCCTTGGGAAAAATAATCCTTTGAAGTCGTACTCTGTACATACCTGGAGCGTCATACCACACGCTCTCGACTGTTCGAATATAGATGTATGCGTAGTTCAAAAGAGCATCCACATTTAGTTCTTCTCCATGTAGTTCTGTAAGACGCATCTTTGTATGGTTGTAGTTCTCTTTGCCATTGTCAAATGTTGCTGTCTTCCTGGCAAATCTTGACAGAGATCTGAGAATATGAAGCTGAGCGGTCACACCATATTCAGAATCATTGCTGGGTAGAAGTTTCACTTGGTAGAAACGGTTGACTCGTTCCAAAGCTGTCACCATTCCACCTTTGTGTGCCTTTCCTTCCACCACATCAAATTCCCAGTATCCAAATTGCTTCTTTTGGTTAATCACCTCTGGTTTGTCATGGATACTCACTCTGTTTTGTATTCCTTTGTGATACACACTTCTTCCTTTCCATCGTTGCCTCTTTGGTTGTCTGCGAGGCCGATTTTCAAACAATCTCCTCCGTCTCCCATCCTCAGATTCGTACACATATTTGTAAATGGTTTCATGACAGATAAGTCTCTCTCAGTATTCTTTCTCTAGTCTTCCAACTATTTGCTCTGGTGACCAACCACAGCGCAGTTTGTCCAGGACCTACGCATAGATCTTCTGATCTTTTAGTGGGTTCAATCTCCTACTTGTTTTGTTCCTGATCTCGCTCTTTTTCTGGGCCAGAATTGCAGAGCACGTTCCTTTACTCCCATTCCTTTTGAGTTCCCGAGAAATACTAGATGGAGACCTATCAAGTTCGCTGGCTATGGAGCGTACTGAGCTCCCACCAGCAAAAAGAGTCGCAATTGTATCCCTCTCATCCGGAGTTATCTTTGTATGCAACATAGTCCTCCAATTTTACTGGAGTGTTGCGATTCGTTTTAGAACTTACTGACTTATGGTTATTTGCGTCTATGTTCAAACATTTTATCTATGATTTGATATAATTTGGGAGAGCCAATTTCACTAATAACATAACTGAGAGCAATATGTCTGAGATACAACCAGCACCACTGGCCATTATCGAAAATAATAATGTTGATGGTCAAGGACAGGAAGGCTCCGAAACGTCCCAAGCACTGCAAGAGTTTTTCAATGCTTTGCAACATGGTGAGAATTTGGGTACTTCCCTAGAGAATTTTCTTCAATCACTACCCACGGGTGAGCGAGTCACATTGAGCATCACTCTTAATGGTGCTGGTAGATTTGAAATATCTTTGGGGGCTGGCGACAATCTTGATACAGTTCTTAATGAGATTAATACTCAATTTCGAAGAACTGCTGACTCTGTGGCTGACGAGACTGCTGGTACGAATGTCCAAGTTAACACTTCTTCTGCCGAATCAGCCATAGCTGATGCCTTTCGCAATGGCACAGCTCAAGACTTAAGAGGGTTGCAGTTAACAATTTCTGGTAGTGCTATGGGTCAATCCCAGTCAAGAACATATGAAGTTTCAGCCTATTCATTCCATATGGATGACGGTTCGAGAATTACTTTCTCGGTTATTAACCCAGATGGTGCGATTGAGGCATCATCAGGTAATGTCCCTGATATCATTATTTCTTCCTCCCTAAGCGAGGAAGACGGTGAGCAAGGCAGTGAAACTACAGTGTTAAATGGGATAACAATAGAAAGAAACGAGGATTTTACCTACGATGGTAAGACCTACCGTTTTACAGACATCGAGCCACAAAGCGGAGACTCAATTATTTTTAGGATTAGTGATAGAGGTGCGCTTTTACCCTTAACCGCAGATGAAACCGCTATATTTGATGAAATAGCCAGCACAGATCCAAACACAGGTAATATGGTTTTAGAGATTTCTCCTGAAAGCTCTCAACCAGCAGCGGAAGCTGAGTCAGAAGGTTCTGAGATTACTAGGCTCGTGGAACAGGGAACTAACGTTTTACAACTGGGCGAAAGATTTGATGTAAGTGGGATTGCTGCCACTTTTTCAGTTCAGAGGTCAGGAAATTCGTATAACCTCGTTTTACACCGACATGATGGTACTGAAAGTACCATAGCAAGTCTAGCAGGGGGCAGGATATTTCCAAATCGGGTTTTACGACCATCATTAAGTGACGCAGAAGAAGCTGCTCTTTCCACCTTAATTTCTGACAATACAATCAGTGTTCAGGGTGGTTTGGGAAATGAGACCGTGAGGATTATTGGTCGGTAAGAATACCAAAGACGTTTGCTCTTCCAGCTCTAGCTTTACTCTGCCTTAGACACTCTCGGGACTCCAAAGCGGTTTTAACGCCATCCTTTCTACAGACTGTGTAGCCACTACATACCCTCTTCTACCCTTGTAACCATTCAGCACTTCCACCTCCCATCACCCTAAATCCTGTACTGACCTATATAGGCAGCTAACTCTTTTTATGTATATGTGAACTGTCAAAAAAATTGGGCGTTTCTAATAGTGTGAAGGTGTATAAGAAGTAAGGTTAGTAAAACCGCTTGAGAAAAGCTGTATTTTACCAGAGGTGGAGCAAGTTATCTGGTGATGCCCTACATGCTTAACACTTAAATATATTGTCACCAGATGTGAGCACGATGGTTTGTGCAATGATTACACGGCGAAGTTGTAGCTCACACCTCGCAAATCGTCAGCAAAAGTGTTGAAAAAGTCGAGTATATCGGCAATGAGCTGGTGTGGATGTGGAAGTGTTAGGGTCACTTATATTCAGGCTTGTGATTGGAAAAAGATAGAAAAGCAGCTTTTCTTCCTTACCGATAGAACTCTATTTCTCTCCAGGCTATCCAGCTCTTTGAGTTTAGCGTTTCAATCTTAACAAATGTAATGTTTTTTAATGAAGGAGAAAATGTTTTCGTCAGCCGGTCTTTATCGGCAGTTGATTGATTTAGCGACGCTACTTCTCTGTACACCTTATCTGCGCCGGCCACTGAAATACGATGTAAAGTAGGGCTTGCTGGATCTTGATTCACATGCATAACTATTCTAGATATTTGTTCACTTTGTTTGAATTGAAATTCTAACCACTGTGGTGCATACCCTCCTGAGACCCAGCCTGCGTCTGTTGTGATCCCATTGACAGCTTTATCTTTGGTAAACGCAGCGTATTCCTTGCTGGCAGTAAGTGTCACTTCAGTATTTCGGATTAACCCGACTTTTATTGTGGGAAGCAGCACCAATTGGCCCAGACGTTTTAGATCATTCTGTACGATTGGCATTTGATCTAAGCCTATTAATTTTTCTGTGGCGTTCGAATTATAAAGAAAAGCAAAATATCCCACACACCGTCCATTTTGAGTGCATAAATCAAAAAGTTTTTGATTACGCGCAAGATAGGCACTTTGCTGTGCAGCAGTAGGGGAGATGGTTCCAAAGGCTAATCCATCACCGACAACAAAAACTGATTTTTTTCCTAATGGATAGTCTTTGATTGCATTTTGCATGATGTTAAATTTTGCTTCTAAGGATAAACCTCCTAAGCATTCAGAATTTAAACATCCATATTCATCAAATCCGATCCAATCTAAGTGCTGTTGTGCCAAAGAGAATGGAAGACTATCTGCCCAGGTTTTGTTGATATTAAACCCGGCATGGGTTTTTGCTTTATTATCGACCATCATCCACGGAGCATACGGAGTAAAGATAGCCATAAGAGGAATATTTTTGCCATCAGAATACATCGTCTCTCGCATGACATCGGCCATAAAAGTAAACTTTGTTTTATTGGCATTCATATCAGGTTCATCAATTGGGTAAATTGCAGCAATTCGATGTGCATTGGGCTTTAGAATGTTCCATAGGTGCCTCCATTCATCTCGCCAACCATCTTTGGGTTCCCAGGGAGCAGATCCATTTTCCACTGGATGCCATAACAACCAAGTGGTATCTAAAATAACTTGATCATTCGTGGTAGAAAGAATTTGGTTATATTCTTCTAGATCACGGGCAAAGAAAACATTGCTGTGGTCGGTTAGCTTTGAAAAATTTCCTTGGGCATACATATATCCAAAATACTTGGGGGTAGGTGTGATTGTAGCTTCTGACCTGTTATCTATGCTTTTAGGGAGAACTAGTACAGCATATAAACAGGTGACCATGAGAAATAAAAAAAGATCATTGATATAACGGGTCTTTTTTGAATGAGAACGACAATTGTTTTGAGCATATAGTTAGAGTATCACAAAAATAATTCCGCTGTCATGCAGGTGTCTCACACTTGTGCGGGTGATAGTCATACCGATGGCAGACTACAGGCAGAAGGATGTCAATTAATGAGCTGAGATTCCAGTCAGTAATCTTCCCGAAGAGATGTGAGTAAGTATCTGAATGGATCGTTTTTTGCGCAGATGGATACATGATGAAATCTGTATGTGATTACCATACTAGTGTGGTAACAGAGCAAGCACAAACAAGATGGTATTCAATCCAGACTAGACAAAAGTGTTATAGTTTTGCCAGTTTCATCATTTTAGTTGATTGAAATCGTTAGTTTAGGTCGCTTACTGCTATCCCGTGCTTCTTTGGAGTAGAAATCAACTCCATTCGAGGAAACAGATTTGATAGCAAGTGAAAACACTTTGCCCATTTTTGATTGGACATACGATGTGATATCGATTTCAATCGCTCTCCCAGACTGAGGTCTAACAATTCTTGTAATCACTCCTTGAATTTCTGGCTTATTCTCATAGGTAACAACATACTCTCCCCAACTAGTTGTCGGAACGATGTGCACTGTTTGTTCTCCAGAAGATGAGTCAAAGGCGTGTAGTCGTAGGATTGCTTTTCTGACTGTCTTTCCCGCATAGGGACGTGAATCAAATTTAATGAAAATGATCTTTTCTGGTGATCCGTCGACCTCTAGACTATCTTCTCTGCCGAAAACCGTATCATCATCATCCCTTCGGACAAATGAGTCATGAGAAGGAGACAAAATAATTTGTGAAGATGGCACAGGAGTTGGTGACAGTGAAGGGGATGGAGGTAGAGTTGGTCTTGGAGTTGGGGTTGCAATCGGTGTCCCAGACGGTCTGATTGTCGGGGTGATCGTAGGTGTGGGTCGTGGTGTAGGAGTTGCTGTGGGTGTAGTAGGTGTTGTGGGTGTAGGAACGACTGTAGGGGTGTTTGTAGGTTGTACAATTGTACATGAGCCTTGATTATTAGGGACACAGTTTGGATCATTGGTAAACACTATGTGATCTATTTTTACTCCACTTTCTCTGGTGGCAAGTGTGACACGATGCGATCCAGGGCTCAGCGAAAAGGTCACCTTTGCATTTGGATTGCCGTCTTTGTAGTTAACCCATCCCCATCCAGTAGAAGGAATAGAGGCAGAGTCACCTACATTGATCGGGCACTGAGAGTCAACTTGTAACCAATAAGAGTCAGCTAAGTTACTGCCTTTTGCCATGCGAGTCCACGCTGTGTAGCTGCCAGATTCTTGGAGAGTCAGGTTCATAATTACACTCTGGGCAGTGGTTGGAATGGAAGTCGAACACGGTGCAGTTGTGGGCATTGGAGTAGATGTAGATGTAGGAGTAGCAGGAATTATCGTACTGCTGGGCACCGGTGTTTGTGTTGGTAGAGGTGTAGGCGTCGATGTCGGCGTGGGCCTGAGTGTTGGGCTAGGGGTCGGTGTGGGTGTGACCGTTGGAGCCGTTGTGGGTGGTGGGGTCGACCCGGTGGCTGTAATAGTAAAACTATCACTAAATACACCACCACCAGATCGTACAAAATTGTAGGAAAGTGAGGTGGGAGAAACTGTAAATTTACCAAACCCGTAGGCAGTATTGTTTGCAGAAGCAAAGTACTGATACTCAGAGTCACTAGTATTCAAACCACGTAGTCCTTGTCCGCCTGTACCAAGAACGTGAATAATTGTTCCCGCGCCCTGAACCATAGAATCATCGGCATCCACGACACAGCTCGCATCATAAGTGTTTGTTCGAGCGCATCTGAGTTGTTTTGTCCGCTCATATCCATGCTCATGACCTTGGAGTACTAAATCCACTTTTTTATTAAAGAGCAGGCTTGCAAGATCGTTTCCGATCTCGTTTGGTTTTTCCATCGCGCTAATATAGTTTTTATGCATACTCACGACGATCCACTTTATTCCTTTGGCACGAGCATCATCAATTGCGGTGGACACGAAAGTATGACCCTGGCGACCGACCGCATAATTTGTATCAAAACCAGTAAAAGCGGGTCCACTCAAATTCGGGCTAATCTGAATGAATCGAGCCAGTGGTGCAGTCGCGGGATAGTCAAAATAGTACTGTCTTGCATAGCTGCCTGTCATGGGAACGGATAACGTATAGGGACAGTATTGAGCGTAGGTTTGCAAGAGGCCTCCCCCTGCATCACCTTGATCATGGTTTCCAGAAATCAATAGAATATTGTTGTAACTGGCTTTCCAGGTACTACACCAAGATTGTTCCGAGGGTGAGTAGGCAAAGTCCCCCAGTGCGATAAAAAAAGCAGGATTGTTTGCGGAGACTGCGGATACAACATTCCTAAAATTAGTGCCGTTTGCAAAGTCACCAGCTGCCCCAAAAGAGAACGAAGGTACCTGTGCCTGAATAGTACTTGGGACTAGTAGCACAGCGACTAGGATAGAAACCAGTACAAAAAAGATGAAAAATTTTGAGTGGTGAGTCATAGGTCTTTGTTTATTTATAGCGAACATCAATAATAATCTCAATTTCACCATGCTCTACTTCTCCCGCCATGTATCCAACGAAAGTATCATTAGAAATTTGAGCAACCTGTTCCGTGATAGATGTGGGGTCGTCTGGAGGGAAATACTCCCAACCCATTTTCGGTAGTTCGGTTTCGTACCATTTCATAATTTCAGGAACAATGGCTGTTCCATGGTACTCCCAGACAACATGAAACCCCTGGTCGGGTTCAGTATTGGTATTCGTTTTGGCAGAGCCTTTCAGTTCCGCTTCTGGATAAACAGGTACGGCAGGAAATCCAGGGAAAAGTTGACCCAGTTGTTCATCGAAGTTAACATCAGTAGCCACCTTTTTGACAGATTGGAATTCCGATGAAATGACGCTATCGAGCTGCTGTTTTGGATTATTTCGATAGAAGAACCACGCGATTAATCCTAGAAGAAGGATTAGAAGCAAACCAGCAATTCCGATAAGAACTTTTGGGATGTTATTTATAGAAGCATCAGTCACTTGCTGGGGAGCTGTCTCAATCGAGGGTGAGCTCCTTTCTGGGGTAGTATTATCTGTAATGGATGTGTTTAGGTTTTTGTCTGACATAGTTAATGTATGACTAGTGACATGTAATTGTTCCTTTATCAGAGTATCCAGAGTTAGAACCAGCGATAGGGACAAACTCAAAATCCATAGCAGAAGATTTCAGAACCATTTTTAGAACACCAAACGTATTAGCGTTATGGGTAGAGAGGTTGGGAGTGTTCGTTACAAAGTTAGTAAAGTTCCGGCCTCCCGTTCCTACGATGAATTCAACAACACCCTTACTGGAATCTTGGACGCCGTTAACATCTTGCGGGAGAAAACGTTCGTAATTGTGTTCATGTCCTGCCAAGACTGCTTCCACTCCAAAATCGTACAAAGCTTTGAACAGCGGAGCAACTGCTGGTGTTTCTCTTCCTCCGGAAGACCTCAAAGGATGGTGGTAAGCAGCAAGAACGCATTGTTTTGGGTTGGTGGCTAGGTCTGAGCGCAACCAGGTCTCTTGTGGAGAACCGGCATGACAACCACCTACTTTACTACAATTGGAATTCAGGACATAGATTCTCCACGCACCTTGATTAAATGCATAGTAACCCTTTGTTCGATCACCTGCTTTACCGGTAGAATTGCCCACTCCATTAAAGTAGTCAAAGTAACCTTGAGCGTTAGCTGTTAGATATTCATGATTACCAACCACTGGATAGGTGACATTTTTTAATCTTCCCCAGCTGGGTTCATAGAAATTTTGAAAGTCTGACAATGCCCCTTGTTCGTATTGAACATCTCCTAGAACTAAGACCGCACTGGGGTTGAGAGAAAGGGCTAAATCAGATGTTTCCATTTGCTTACAAGCAGCACCTGTGCTTGCTTGTCCACATACCATATCTCCCACCGCAACAATGGTTTGGTTTGTTAAGATCGAAGAAGGTGTTGGGCTAAGCACGGGTGTGGGAGTTGTTTGGGGAGATGAAGTTACAGAAGGAACTTGGGTAAGTTGAGAACCTGTTCCTTGTTCTAAGGAAGGAAGGTTGTTTTTGAGGATATCGATGTATAAGTTTTCAAACGGATAACCCGTTGTATTTAGTTCGTCTGCGCCGGTAGTTTGGTTTGTGCGCACGTGGACGCCTGGTTCTACAGAAGTACCCTCACCCCACTCATTCCAGGTTTCCGTAAGTTTCCAAGTAACATTAGAATTTACCATAGTCTTTACTGCTGACTCGAATGAGGAAGGGTTGCGAACAAGACGCTCTGGAGATCCATCATCTAGCCAAAACCCGGGGCTGACAAACGCAGAGTATGGTGCATGAACTCCTCCCCGAACCGCAGGCGCATACTGATGCCAAGAATCAGGTTGGTAGGAAGATGTTTCGAATCCAGGGAAAACTTTAAGTACAATGTAAAAGTGATTACCCAACTGTGCATTCGCGCTACTCCATCGTTGCAGCATAGACCCAGGAACATCATTACTGCCTGCATAGACAAATACTACGGGCTTGTTATTACTTTTGAGGAAATATGGGCTGGAGGCAAATCGCGCTTTAATGTGATTGAGGTCGGCGACCAATGTAGACACACTGGGATCCTCAAAGCCTTCGTCTTCGTAGTAAACTGCCCAACGAAGATTAGGGTAGGGGTTATCCGCTCGAGACATAAAGTTTGAAATAATCGTGGAGAATGCGCTATCTTCTTTCGTTCCGATCCCCCACCAAGAGGCAATTGCTACTTCTTGTTTCGCTTCTGCAAGCTTAGATACCTGCCACTTAAATGTTTCATAGCTATTCGCACTATAAAGTTCGTTGGCTGGGTCAAAAACGCCAGGCCTTGGGTCGGGAAGATAGTGAGAAAACCAAGTTTTTGGAGGTGTTTTTCCCTGATCAGTCCAGTAGCTCCAGTTGCCATCCGTAGCGGCATTCTTATACCACAGATAGAAGAATGTAGAGTGATACGGAGCAGAAGGTTGGAAGGTGGAAACATTCGTAGGGTTTGACAAGACCACATACTTTCCGCCGATTGCAGAAGAGTCATTAAGCACACTTACACTTGAAGTTTTCACGCCCTCTTCTACTGGTAATGACGGAGATTCACTAGCTTTGGAGGAGAGGTAAGTAGATTTGCTGACTACGTACATTAAAAGGGGAAGAATAATCAACAAAAATAAAATAGCTAGATAAGAAACAGGTGGAATTCTACGCAACTTCTTTGGAGAGTAATGATGAGTTTGATGTTGTGTGACGGTCATATCTTTAAACTTGGTTAAGCTAAACATATATTCTTTTCCGATGCAATACGTGCTTTCATTTTAAATGAAATTGATTTCAGAGAGGTTTTTCTTCATAAGTGAAGGGGAATGAAAACAAAAATCTCTCCCATGGAGTTTTTTAAAAAGAGGATAACGTACCAACTAAGCCGTTTACTAGGTCTATGATTTTCTGAAGACACGCAGTGAAAGTAGAGAATCTGTTGCTCATGGTCGTTTGTATACTCAATCGGCCGCCTTTTAGGAGGCCGATATTACATGATACAACTAGGACTTAGTTGCTATTCTTTTGTGTTGTTACAAAACTCACACAAGATCCTTGGTTTTTAAAGACAGGGTTGGTAAATATTTTCCAACCATCTTGTTTACACTGATTTTTGTGGGTAGGAGGTCCAACAGGTGTCGGTGTTGGAGTCGGCGTAGGAGCAGGATCTGCAACCACCGTTACCATGTAAGGAGTTCCACTTCCATTGCTCCAAGCAGATTGAGCGCCTACAGAATCCATTGCGCGAACGCGCAAATAATACGTTCCAATCGGAGTTCCTGCAGTTGGAATTTCTGAATCACCTAACCATCCGCTGGAGTACACCAGAGATGAATAGGCAGCATCGGAGTAGGCCTCATACTGATACGTAAATGGGGCGTGTGTCCCAGTTGAATCAGTCCAGTCTACTTTTGTTAAGGCAGATTGTGTTACCACTGCACTGCTGCTTGGAAGCACAATCGCAGGAACACTGGGAGCTTGATGCTGCTCAAAGTCAAACGTGGTTAGCCCTGTGGCTGTCCCAAATTTAACAGCGTCAAGGTTCTCCGTATATCCATCCGCATAGGGTTCTCCAACCCGAACGCCGAAGAATGCATCGGTTTGACGAATTTGGGCGTTAGGATACTGGGTCAGAATGTCACTCCATGTTCGTGGAGTGGTTCCTGGGGTTACAGTTCCTGGCCAGGTTGGTCCGGAATACCTCCAGAGAGCGTTTCCACCATCTATGGCATTCCATTCTTTCCAAGAGTTCTGCACTACTGTGCCGTTGTCTGCAGGGATGTAGACTAGGCGGCGTTGCCATGTGTCAACTCCATCAAAGGATACGTTGAACTGAAGGTATCCCGATCGATTGGCACTACCGCTATTTCCAGCAGACGGGTTATAGGTACTATAGGCGAGTGTGGTGATCAATGCTAGAGGAGTGCCACGGAACTGATACGTTGCCAAATTCCGTCGTTGTGTGCCACTCACACTGATTTGAACGCTGTCGCTTCCAAATGGTGGTGTTCCTGGACCTGATACAAAGGTGCCTAATGTGTTATCGATGGTGTCGCTCTCATCATTGTAGAAAAACCACTTATCATTGGAAAGCGCAGCAATTTTAGAACTTTCCAAATCAGCTTGGGTAACAACAACTGTTGCATCGAGGGCTTTTGCCCAACGTGTCGAAACGGCAATTGCTCCAGTTACAATAGCGGCTGCAAGTAATCCAAGCGTTCGTTGCTTTGGGGTAATCAATGTAGTCCTTCCTTTCATACGATATGTGAAGTGAATCACTTATACTGAACTCATCCTGGCACTTGCATTTGCGACTGTCAACAGTTCCATTGAACTGAGGTACTCAAGGAAGGAAAAGTCATTGCAAATTATTATCCAGCTCTTACTTTCTTTTCATGAAAAAATTTCTACTATACGGTCGATCTTGACCATTGTACGCAACTCCCGTACAACAAGGAGGTGTCAACCACACCACTATTGATCACTTCAGAACAAAAGAATGCTCTCCTCGCAATTTTTGGCTGGCTATCGAAACCCATCGAGCCTGTCTTTCGTTTAGGCGGATATGCAGGGACCGGCAAAAGCACCCTGATTGCTGTCGTCCGGATTATCTTGCATAAGAAGAAGCCAGAATGGAAGGTTGCCTTTGCTTCTTTTACTGGGAAAGCTACCCAAGTTCTTCGCTCCAAACTTGCTGCTCAACACGCACTCCATTCGGAAGATAGCATTTCTACCTTACACTCCTTGTTGTATGCAGCAATCACCGATAAAGATGGACAAATCATAAGTTGGAAACGGAAAAGTGAGCTGGATTTTAATCTTTTGATTATTGATGAAGCGTCTATGGTAACGGAAGAAATCTGGAGAGATATTGAGCATTTCAAGATTCCTGTCCTAGCGGTCGGAGATCATGGCCAGTTGCCGCCAGTGAATAGCCCCTTCTCACTTTTATCCAGCCGTGATTTCACCCTTTCACAAATCCATCGTCAGGCTCAAGAAAGTCCAATTCTAGCAGTGGCGCAGTTGGCACGAAGCACGGGGGAGATTCCCATCCAGCGCTTCGGACCTGGAGTGGAAAAATTTAATCGTCAGACATCCGATGCTGGAGTGCTGTTAGAGGAATACATTTCTCAGGTGGATGAAGAAACGTTGTTTTTAACAGGGTTTAACTCCTCGCGGATTAAGATGAATACAGCCGCTCGAGCCGCACGATGGAAGGATCCTAGCCGACCGGAGTCAGGTGATCTTGTAGTTTGTTTAAAAAATGACTGGGAAGTCGGAATCTATAATGGAATGACTGGATTGATTTCATCTATCTCTACTGAAAGAGAATTAAATGGAACGGTTCTCTCGTACGCAGTGGATATTAAAGATTCGACAGGTGCACTGATTTACTCAGGGTTAATTGCTGCAGAACAAATCAATAAGCCAGAAACGTTAAAGTTTTCCAAAAGTCAACAAAAAACAATCGGACAATTATTTGATTATGGTTACTGTCTGACTGTACACAAAGCACAGGGAAGCCAAGCGAAAAAGGTAATCTTAATTGAAGAGCGATCTAGACGTATGTCTGAGGTTGCTTGGAAACGATGGCTGTATACCGCCGTTACTCGTGCCGAGGAGGAGCTCTATATTTTTGGGTTTCCCCTAGAGGATTCGCCTGCCGAATTTATCTAAAGCACCAAACTTAAATCCCCGACGGTGAGGTAGTGGGAAGTTTATCGATGGAGTATGACTATTGATCGACAACAACTTAAAGATTCGGGATTGGTCTACGCACTCAGTGAAAACAAGCCGTAGCATCATCAATCTAGAAGCAGAGCAATCCTATCCAATCAAAATGGAATATTTTGAATCATCTGGAAAAGCAGTAGCTCGATTGTTCTGGAAGGAGCCAGGAAATCAAAGGTGGTGATACCGACGAGTAACTTAAAGCCCGCTTAACCGACAACGTCATTGTTACCACCACCAAACATTGTGAACTCAACACCACTCCCGACCGTGATTCAAGTACCCAAATCTGAGGGCTTGTCGGGTCGTATTTTAATCAGACCGATTTGACTGAACTTGCCTTTACTCGTGTCGACTCAACCATTGATCTTGATTGGGATCCTTTTCCACCGGACCTTACTAAAATTGGTCCAGACACTTATTCGATTGAATGGAACGGATTTTTAACAGCTTCTGCTGATGGTGACTTTATCTTTTTAACTGTTGCTGATGAGGTGTGCGACTGTGGGCAGATAAAGTCGCAGTGACAGATGATTGGCAGGATCACCAAACTATAGAAAAAACGGGCACTATTCGACTCAATGTTGGCAAGAAGTATCCCATCAAACTCCAGTATTACGATAATGGGTATATCTCACTGATTCGCTTTCGATGGTCAGGTCCAAATTTTCCGTTACACTTTGTTCCTTCCTCAGTTCTATCGACGCAGTAGCCCGACCAACTTTTTTCAACGCAGTCACACACAGTAGGTTGCCTAGTAATGGACTGTATTCACCAGAAAACAGGCGTAAAATAAAATCATGATGAGATTGCTGTATGCTGTATTCAATCGTTGTGTGTTAGCCTGTTTCCTACTTCTAGCACTGTGTAGCCTGGGTGTAGGTGTCCAGTCTGTAGAGGCAAAGTCCTATTTCATCGACAACGTTGAGATTCAAGCAAAAGTCCAACCCTCAGGGGAAATGAAGGTACAAGAGAAACGTACGTATAACTTTAATGGAGACTATAGTTTTGCCTATCTTCGTATCCGTACATCCCCTGATCAGTCCAAAGAGCCAGGTCGATCCATTCCGTATGTTATTTCCAATGTTTCGCTTTGTGATGCGGTGCGTTGTTATCGCCAAACTTCATCAGAAGCGGATGCGTTACCCATTCCCGAAAGAGCAGGGTCATTCTATGCACTGGAACAATGGGATGGCTTTTATATCAAGTGGTTCTACGATCTTAATAACACTTCTGCTGCGTTTACTCTCTCGTATATCGTCGACAATGCCGTGACTTTTCATGAAGACACTGCAGAAGTGTATTGGCAGTGGATCGGCGATGAATGGGATATTTCACAAGAGAATGTCGTTGTCGGGCTGGAATTGCCTTCTACTGTTTCCAGTCATCAAATTCAGGCGTGGGCACATGGAGCAATTGGAGAGGTAGCGATTCCAACGTCCAATAAAGTTGAGTTCACGGCAAAACGGGTCTCTCCTGGAACGTTTTTTGAAGGCAGAGTAGTGGTTCCAAAAAGTGTTTTTGCACAAGGTGTTACGGGGTCGTTGTCTCGGGAAAAAATTCAACGTCAAGAACAACGATTTATTGCAGACACAATCCAAGCACGGTCAAAACAAATGATGGTGGTAATTGGGTTGATTACTTTAAACGTGGTAAGCATGCTGATTCAACTCGTTGTGGGAGCAAAAACGGTGCGTCGATTTTGGAAGCATCATAAGGAGCTCCCGTTACCGCAGGTAAACTTAAGCGGCACATTGTGGGAACCGCCATCCAATCTCTCTCCAGCTCAAGTGGAACAATTATTATCCGCGTCAGTTACCCTTTCCCCAAAAAGCTTTACCGCCACTGTCCTTAATTTGGTTCATCATCGGGCAGTCAGGTTTGTTCGTAGTGACGCACAGGAAGGATTCATTTTTAAACGATGGAAATATTTCTTACTTCGAACCGATGAGAAATCTCTTCGATCCCTCGGCTTGATTGAACAAACCGTCTATGACTTTCTCTTTACCACGGTAGGGGAAGAGCCGGTTCCCTTGCAAGGAAAATCCCTTCAGGCTGTCCCCTTAGATCGAATTGTTGCGTACTGTAAACAGCACAAAACCACAGCAAATCTCTTTTTTAAGAGTTTGGAACCGTTAACGTTACGCGAGAATATTGCCCAAGGCTATTTTGAAAAGCAGGCGCATCTGGAACCCATTGGAATTGGGACCATTCTCTTGTCTATTGCTGGAGCGATGCTTGGGTTCTTTAGTTTCACAACAAGTTCTACGTTGGTGATTCGTATCGTGCCTCTGCTTTCCCTAGTCGCATTGATTGCTTTAGTGACTTCTAGTTGCTGGTTTGTTGTTGGAATACTGATGCAAGGAGGCAAAGAAAAACGTACAACGAAAGGAGCGAGCGAAACTGCAGCTTGGCTTGCGTTTAAGAAGCATCTTAAAGACTACCAACTAACGAAGCATGATGCGATTGATTCTGTCATCATTTGGGAGAAATATCTGGTATATGGAACACTCTTGGGATTATCGGCCAAAGCACTCAGCGAATTGCCGATTGATCTCTCGATGAAAGATCAACAACTGATTACTACATACTGGGCAGGAACATCTGCCTCCAACCTCATGGAAGGCGCCTCGTTTGGTTCTAGTTTGAATTCACTCTCATCTGCAATTAGTTCCTTGTCGACTTCCGCAAGTTCTAGTTATGGTGCTAGTGGCTCCGGTTCATCCGGTAGTTCCTCCGGTGGCGGAGGAGGTGGTGGTGGCGGTGGTGGAGGTGGAGCAGGTTAGTCCAGGAAACGTCCACTAGAGAGGGTGCGCTTGAACAATCAATCGTTGACTGTCTAAGAACCCCGTACAGGTATACACGGTGAGGACTTCCCGTGTAGTGGGTTGCAAGAGTTCCACTTGGGTTGGAGATGTCACCGCACGGTTGAAGACTTTGTAGGAATAAAGTGACCCATCACTCGTCGTCACAATGATGATGTCATTGACATGCACTTGATGTAAATTCCCCAGAATCGACGGTCGATTGTGCCCATAGAGAATGATATTACCAACTTCACCTGGTCGGGCGGACTGTTGCAAGAACGCTGTTTTAGTATTGGAAACTCCCCATTTGTTATCCACCAGAGGCATGGTTTCAATCGCACTCTGAATCTTTCCTGGCACGGTAATTTGAACCGGATAGGGTACATTTGTTCGTTCCTGTAAAGCATTGAGGGAAACCTGCGAACGTGCAAGCGAGAGACTTTGATACTGAAAATAAAAATGTAGTCCGGAAATGCCCATCAAACTGCAGCCAAAGAGGAACAGGATTACTGCCGCAAGACTGGAGTTTGCGCGTTTGTTCCCGAGGGGAGGCGCAATAGAAGATGAACTTGCCGTTACACCAACAACGCGTCCCTCTTTAGTTGCTCTAAAGACTGGACGCGTTGATTGTTTCGTTACGTTTTTAGTTTTTCTTGGCATAGAGGCGTAGTGAAGCAGCTGAAAACAGTGCTCCAGTTAATCCTACCATGCTCATGATCAAGTCTTGCGCAATACCAGTGGCTGCCATGCCTTTGATCTCTCCAGTGGTAACGCCACTGGCAATCTTTCCGACACTTGTCGTGGTCCCTAAGACGGAACCAGTACTCGTTGCAGGACAGTTCAGATTTGCCTGTACGTGATGGAGCTGGTATGGATAGCCTTGCTCCGGTTCGATTTTGAGATCCGAGTTATTGCGGTATCCGTATTGAACCACTGCTTTTCCATCTTTATTGGTTTTGGCAAATTTTGCTTCGTTGTTGTAAATGAACTTCACTGTTACATTTTCAACTGGTTTGCCATCTTCAAACAGTTCAGCAATTGCATCCATATTTTGCTGAGAGCAACTTACGGATGTGACTGCGAGTTTTGATTGTTTTCCTAATCCTGCTGTTGCACTGGGTGTAGGAGAAGGGGCCGGTGTACTACTTGGTTGTGGGGTTGCAGTCGGCATTGGTCCCGCACAGACAGCGGCAATAAAGTCGACGCTCTGTTTCTCAGGTTTTCCAAGTTCCGTGTGGCGGAAATTGATTTGGTGCCATCCTTTAGAGAGAGCTAAACTTAATGGGAAAGAAAATGTTTGCCACTTATCTTCTCCATGATCCGATGCAAATCCAGATTGCACATCATCAACAAACACATTGAATTCTTCGTGGTTTTGTCCCTGGTCACAAGGATATTTGCCAGCTTCGTTGGAAGAACCTGACTGACATCCTTGATCAGGGTGTCCGACCATACTTGCAACTTTGATCACAACTTGACTGGTTGCGGGGAGGGTAATTCCATAACCTTTTAAGGGTTCCCAAGTGGTTAAGGTATAAGGGGAACTATTCAAACTGTACTTCACCATCCCGGCGGGACAGGAAAGTCCAGGAATATCCGTTCTTGGAGTTGGAGTCGGTGTTGGGGTAGGTCGAGGGGTTGGTGTTGGCGTTGGCTCTTCTTCCTCTTCCTCCTCTTCACAGGCAAAGGTATAGAACTCAACGTGGTCAATATCTGCACAATGATGGTTTCCCACCTTGGTTACAGTGACGGTAGAGGTACCAAGACCGGAAACATCATAACAACCGTCATTGTCGTCTTCGTAAAATTCCTGACAGTCATCCTCATGATCGTCATAGGTTTTAATGAAAATAGAATTAATATCATCGTCACCATCATAGACGACCGTACCTGGTCCATCGATTTTCTCAACGAAACCACGTCCACAGTTGTCACGGTGGCGTCTGGCTTGTGCAGGCTGGCTAAAGAGTGAAAAAACGGCAATTCCAAATAGGAAAATTGCAAAAAGGGTAACGAGCTTTCGCATAGTCTGTACTCCTTTAATGGATGTAGTGAGACACATTAATACCTATTTCGGGTATCTTGGGGGAGATTATAACATATATTTTGAATATAACAACAATATAGGTTTAGTTAAGGTGACAATAATAATGTGAGTCTTATTGTTGTGGGTATAAGTAGAAGTATTACATAGGAGTAAAAATCAAATGAATAGGCACGAAACCACAATATTTTCTTTTTTAAACAAATAGCTATAGGAGAATAGTGTGAGGAGGTAATCTAGGAGCAGGACTGATTAGGTTGATGTTCCAGTCATGCAACGTGATTATTAATCCCGCATGAACTTTCCATTTAATGAAATTCTAAAACCATCTAGAAACTGATCAACTTGTTGCTCGGAAAGCATTCTGGGATTATCAGGGCTTCGATGCAGTTCAATCCCCATACTTTCCATTACTCCTGCGTGTGAGATAAAAGCCGGAGAGATACGTACAACGATCGAATCTTGTTGACGTTCAATATAAACTCGGTAAGATTCTGGCGGCATATACGTCGGCTGTTTATTTGGTTCTCGATAATAATAATAGAATACAGGATCATCGTCTCTCTTTTTGTAGAAGGAGAATTGTTCAAGGAGTTTTGTGTTTACACTGCAATACGCTTGATTATGTGCGAACATTAGTCTGGTAAAGTTTGCTGTGGATATATCTGCAGGTAGGGAAAAAGCATATCCATAAGGAGGAAGGAGGTGCGGTTCCATCTTACTAGAAAATAATTGTTGAATTTCAGGTGACAGAAGATCCCAGACCTGCTGATCCGGAGGATATTCTGAATGCGATAGCATCCGGAAAATTCGTTGTTCTAAACGTAAATGCCAACTATTGTTCTCGGCTGGTTGAATCTGAGCATAATTAATAGGAACAATATGCGTGTGCGGTATTGCAATGGAGCGTGGGGTACGATACCGAAGGCTAGAAATTGCTGACATCGAATTTTCGATTGCAATGACTTTCCCGCCTTGACTGTTCGGCTCTGATGGAAAAAGTGCCTCACTGTGTTGTTGGTAGTAGCGCAGTGAGCTCAAGATTGATGCCCAGTAGGTTTCCTGAAGGCGATTCGGATAATCATAGATTTTCCGAGCTGGAATAAGCTTCTTTGTGTCTGGGTCGGGCGGGATATTGTGGTCCGATGCAACCACCATCGAGGTTCCTTCGGTGTAAGGACTAGTAGGCACCATAATGCAGACATCCCCCGCACTACCTTTGGGAATCAATTGAAGAATTTGAGTTCTTCGGCCAAAGAAGTGCTCTAGTAAATAATTCGGAGTATTTTGTCGTGCAACGGCCTCTGCAACAGAGATTCTTGGCTGTGAGTTTACAAATCCAGCTTGTTTGGTGAACACAGAAAGTCTTCCCGGAGGGGCTAAGAAAGAATATGGTGATTCTTGGCTATGCATCATAATCTTTATTGAAAAAAGATTAATATGAGATATAATCTCTGAATCGTATTTTATCATACGCACCAAGTAGATAAAGCCTATAAGAGAAAAGAGTAACGATATGGACATTGGAATCATCTTAGCGGCCGGGAAAGGATCTCGGTTAAAATGCAAAGAACAAAACAAGACTTCACTCAAATTACAGGGTAAGCCTCTCGTAGTGTATGGAGTCGAACTTTTCCAGCGTACAGTGGATCACACATTTGTTGTGGTAGGCGCTTTTTCTCAAAGTGTGAAAGCCGTCATTAATGACCCTCAGGTTATCTACGTTCATCAACGAAAGAGACTTGGAACAGGTCATGCTCTTCAAGTGGTGATGCGAAATCTATTAAAGTCAGATATTCATCCAACGACTGTCTTTTTAGGATATGGAGACCACATGATGTCTTATACCCCAGAAACGATTGAGCAGATGCGAACGACTCATGTAGCCAACAATGCAGCTGTCACTCTGATTACAGCAACTGTTCAAGAGCCAAATAAAGAAGCATTTGGTCGAATCGTCCGCAAAGCGAACGGTGACGTAGATTTCATTATTGAGCAAAAAGATGCATCCGATGAACAGCGCAAGATTAAAGAGATTAATGCTGGATTTTACTGTTTTGACTTTGAGTTTTTGAAGAAAAATTGGAGAAAACTGAAAAAATCATCTGTAACTCAAGAATATTATCTGACAGATTTTATTCACATCGCCAATGAGCAAGGAAGAAAAGTTGTTGCACACGAAATTCCTTTTGATCTGGTCGGTACCGGCATTAACACAAAAGAACAGTTAGAAGCGTATAACCAGACCAGCACTGCCGCCCCATCGCGCGTTGTGCATAAAGTGTAGTTTGAAATAGTTTTTCAGAAATTAGAGTAGTTTTTGTTCCCAGTTCCATGCGGATGCAATGATTTGTTCGATATCTGCATATTCTGGTGTCCAGTCTGTTGAAGCTTTCAATTTACTGCTATCAGCAATGGTCTGACCACTGTCTCCAGATCGTCGGGGACATTCTCGTACTGCAATCGTTTTTCCTGTGACTTTTTCAACAGTTTGAATGATTTGTCGAACGCTATACCCACAGCCGTATCCCACATTGAAGAGATTAGACTTTTTTCCACTTCTCAAAAACTGAAGGGCAGAGATATGAGCGGAGGCAAGATCCATCACATGAATGTAATCGCGTACCCCAGTCCCATCCTTGGTGTCATAATCAGTTCCATACACATCAACATGATCGCGTTTTCCAAGTGCAACTTCCAGACATACTTTAATCAAGTGATGTGCTTTCGGACTGCGTTGTCCAATGCATCCCATTGGATCAGCCCCGGCAACATTAAAGTAGCGCAAAATAGCATAGCGAAGACTACTGGCGGCTGCTGAGTCCATGATCATGCGCTCACTCATGAGTTTTGACCATCCATACGGACTAAGAGGACTGGTGGGATCTGTTTCTTTTACCGGCGTATTACCAGTAGAACCGTAGACTGCAGCCGTACTGGAGAAGATGAGGTTTTTGACATTATGGCGCACACAGTGATCGAGAATGCGCAACGTATTCATTGTATTATTTTGGTAGTACTTGATAGGATTTTGTACGGATTCACCTACATCTAGACTGGCTGCAAAATGAAGAACCGTTTCCGGTTTATAGGTAGTAAAGACGTGTTCCAAAGCTTGAGTATCGGAGAGATCAACTACTTCCAGCGTCTCTTGATGCTGGAGAGCCTCTTTAGATCCAGTCGAAAGGTTATCGACAACCACGACCGTGTCGGACTTCGAGGCTAACTGTAATACCACATGGGAACCGATGTACCCTGCACCCCCAATAACCATGATCATAGAGTGATAGTATACAGGATCCCGACGTAAGATCTATTCTGCGGTTATTTGTCAATTATAAGACACTTGAAAGCCTCAAAAAACACTCATAAGGGATAGTGGGTAACGAGCTTATAAATGATAGTGTTACATTCCTAATACCGAGTTCTGTGTATTCTAAAGATTTAAAAAAGTAGGATGTAAAGGGTAAATAGAACTTAGCGTGGTTCAGCAATGACACATTGTCGCATTGTTCTCGAGTGTAGTTGCGACAAAAAGTCATTCTTTTCAAATCGCACCAATTGTCTATACTATGGCAAGAGCAATTGCTTGAACTGGCTAGATCTGGTATTTCAAATCAAGCTTAAGGAGATGTAAGTAAAATCAAAGGTTGAAATATTCAACGTTCCTGATATAATCACCCTTGACAATTATAAGACTATTGACCCTCGCTATTATAAGCTTAAGAAAGTTGGTAATAGTAAGAGTGAATCATCTACCGTACTACGTTATGAGACAAGTTACCCATCACAAATCAGCTGCCCTGTCCGCAGACCACATTTTTTTTAAAAAGCATATTGCGATTATCATCCCAACCTACAAGCCTGGGAAAACAACGCTTGATTTGCTTGATACGTTGTCAACACACTACCCGTCGGTCAAAGTTATTGTCATTAATGACAGTATCCCCAAACGCACCAAAGAACATAAGATATTTACACAAATTGAATTTCGCGCTGCGAAGAGTGCACAAATTACCTGCTTACGCACAATCCAAAACAGTCATAAATCCGGTGCTTTAAATCTAGGAATAGACCACGTGCTTTCCTGGAAGCGCATTCCTGACGTCATATTAACTTGTGATGACGATATCGGCATCAATCAGCATACCTTGCCCCAAATGGTAGAAACACTGTTTTCAAAGGATGATATCGGGGCTGTCTGTTCACGATCCCTAGTTAAAAATAAACACAAGAATATTCTGACCCGTTTACAAGGGTTGGAATACTTTGGATTTACCATCACAAAAATTGCGGATAACAATTTTATGCATGGACCGCTGGTGATGCAAGGAATGTTGACTGCGTTTCGTTCCGAAACCCTAGCCAAGGTGAATGGATTTGCATTGCACCATTTAATTGAAGACTATGACATTACCGCGAGAGTAAAGCGCGCAGGATGGAAAGTAGCAATTGCCAAGGATGCACAAGCCTGGACCGATGTGCCAGAGAATTTAGCATCACTGTGGAAACAACGCGTCCGCTGGGGTTACTGGGGTATTATCGTAGTCAAGGACCATATCGGATTTTTACCCGCTATTCTTCAGGATTTGATTGGTCATACCACCTTTACCACGTTACTCTCGTTGATCATTATTTCCTTGGTCTTCTATCAACCGGAATCCATGCAAAGTGTCTGGGTTCAGGTTATCGTGTTTTTATCTTTGCTTCAATTCTTGTTTTCCTACGTTTTTGGCCTAGTAACCATGTTTTTTTATGAAGACCGTGACAAAAAGGATTGGATTTTGCGATTAACGATCCTCCCAGAGTTACTGTATAGCAACGTGATTACCATGGTGCTCTTAGGTTGCTATATCTACTTGCTGTATAACGTTGCAGTACGCTATCTTATCCGCCCTTTCACAGTATTGCACAGACCATACCAGGCAGGCTTGAAAGGATTTGCACGAGTCGGATATGTAGAACACTGGGGTACTCGGGCTCAAAAAGGAGAACTATGAACAGTTACGTCCGCGGTGGATTTTTAGGGTTTGCAACCATCTTGGTTGCAGGACATGCACATCCGGCTATTCTGATGGGATTTTTGGTCATTACCTTGATCAACTTAGGGTTGATTACCTCGTATTTCTTCCGATATTTATTTAACAAATAGCATGAAAAAAGAGACTACACAGCTTCCAGTTCCAGCTCCAAAATCAACGGTTGATCCCTCGTCAATTATCTTGATTGTGATTTCAATTATTCCCATCATCATGCTGTTAAAAGGCATCGTTGAGTTGGGACAAAACGTGACTATCTCGGCTCGAAATGGACGAGTTGCTCTGTCTACTCCCGCTCCCGCGATTTCCTGCACACCTTCGGCCGTTGCACTGACCTCCGGGGGATTTGTACCGACCAACATGTCGATTCCTGCAGTTTCTAAAACCCTGTCCGTGACCTCTGTTCCAACGCATGATGTGAATGCTCCAATTGCGACCAGTTCTGCAATCTACTCCCTGCAAACACACAAGATTCACGACAAACGAGGGAACGTCGGGATCTATGGGACAGACTCTGAAGCTGTACTCGGTCCAATCCGAAAATTGAAACTTAACGATACCATTATTCTGTCCTCCAAAGACTACACCGCGACCTATGCAGTTTCAGAGCTCGCTGTACGAACGGTGCAAACTAGTGTATTATTCGCTACCAGTGAGACTCCCACTCTGACACTTGTGTCTACAGGGAAGACGTTATATCAAAAAAGCTATACGCTACGAGCTAAATTACTATCATTGACCACAAATTGCTATGAAACTTATTAACAAAATTGTCTCCGTTTTTTTCATTGTGGCTGGTTTAACAGTCTTTGCATTACAGCAAAGCATTCCAGTTCATGCTCAAACCTCCACAGGAGGTGCTAAAGTTTCATTCACTTTTGATGATGGATTTCTTTCGACCTATACCCACGCACTCCCCGTCTTATCCGCACGAAACGTCAAGGCTACTGTCTATGTAAGCTCTGGATTTATCAACACAGGAGTGACGGATGATGACAATCTTCCCGCAATGTCCTGGGCACAAGTTCAAAGTTTGCAAAATACCTATGGCTGGGAAATCGGTGGTCACACTGCGACCCATCTTGAACTTCCCACACTGACTACTGCGCAAGTGCAAGCGCAACTCGCCTCGTCTAGTGCTGACTTTCAAGCACACGACCTCAATGTCACCAACTTTGCTTCTCCCTTTGGTGCCTATAACAACCAAGTGTTGATTCAAGTGCTTAAATATTACGAATCACATAGAGGTTTCGCTGATTTGGGATATGAGACATATCCACGCACAAAAGCTGTGCTTAAAGTGCAACAAGTGAACTCTGATACCACAGTGACACAAGTAAAAGGATACATCGATACAGCTAAAGCAAACAATCAATGGCTAATTTTGGTGTTCCACCATGTCGCCCCAACTTTAAACCCCAACTATGAATACACCACTACTAGTGCGGACTTAGGAGCAATTGCGGATTATGCCTTGGCTTCTGGAGTTGAGGTTACCCGAGTCGCAGATCAAACTCATGTCTATAGTCCGTCGTTAACGACAAACTCTGGATTCGAGCAAGGATTAACCGTAGGCTGGACGGTCGGAAATGCACCACAAGTGACGTTGGATACCAATTCCAATGGTAATTTCCCCAACCCGACATCTGCCGTAAAAATGACAGGATCCGCTACAGCATCCCATCTGTTTTCTAATCCTATTGATGCGAGTACCAGTTCTGATTATCTCGTTGATGCATTCGCAAATACGACAGGACTCACCGCAGGAGAGTTCGGTTTTTATCTTGATGAATATGACACAAATAACAACTGGATTTCTGGCCAATGGCTTGGAAAAGTTGCAAACAACACAGTTGGATTCTTCCAAAAAGTGATTCGCGCAACGTCGAATTTGGTTGCTCGCTTTAGTCTACAGTCCTATCTAACTGCAGGAGCTGTGGGTACCGTTTTCACCGATAACCAAAATCTCTACAATCTCTCGGCGCCAACGAGTACACCGGTTCCGACTGCAACCCCAACACCAACGCCAACTCCAACGGCAATACCTACGCCAATCCCGACGCCAACGCCTACTGCAACTCCGATTGCAACAGACTCTGCCAACTTGGCACTCAATCCAAGTTTTGAGACAGTCGCAAGTAACTTTGCAGCCAACTGGACACGAAGTTTAGATACTGCATTCTTGCTTAATACTGCAAGTCAGGGAACGGATGGAACCAATAGTGTCCAAGTCATTCCGCAAGCAGTCCGTGCTCATCTCTTTAGTGCAAAAATCCCAGTGACCATGCAAACGTATACTTGGAAACAAGATATCTCTACCACACAAGCTACGGGTGAATTTGGGTTCTATATCGATGAATACAACGCCGCTGGTGATTGGATTTCTGGTCAATGGAAAGGAGCTGTATTCCAACCATTTAATGGAACCTGGGAAATTTCCTACACCCCATCCAGTGCTTCGGTGATTACGATTGGATTACAGTATTACATCCTAGAAAACAGTGTGTTCAACCTGTTGATGGATAATATTCGATTCACCTCAACGGTATTGGTAACCCCAACCCCGACTGCAACTCCGAGTGCGACTCCAACCGCAACTCCAACGGCTACCCCAACGCCGACACCGAGTGCAACACCCGAGGTTACTCCAACACCAACCCCGACGCCAACGCCTACTGCAACGCCAGAGGTCACACCTACCCCGACGCCAACAGCGACACCTGTAGTGACACCAACTCCAACAGCAACCCCAGTGGTTACCCCGACTCCCACACCAACACCGGGTGCGGAGCCAGTCAACCTCGTACTGAATCCAAGTTTTGAAATTGAAAGTTCGAACTGGGTTGCAAACTGGGTGAGTGACTTAATGGTAGCTTTTGGATTGGATACGAGCTCCAATGGCACCGCGGGAACACACAGCTTACACATCGTCCCTCAAACCTATCGAGCGCATCTCTTCAGTGATTTAATTGCGGTCAATCAATCAACCTATGTTTGGCGTCAAGATGTGAAGACCACCCAGGCAACTGGAGAATTTGGCTTCTATATTGATGAGTACAACGCCAATGGTGACTGGGTTTCCGGCCAATGGAAAGGTGCCATCTTTCAGCCAACCAACGGAATGGTTGAATTTACCTATACACCATCCAGTACTGCAGTGACAAAGGTTCGCCTGCAATACTACATTCTGGAGAACAGTGGCTTTACACTGTACCTCGACAATGTCCGATTTGGATTGAAGCCGTAAACTTTGCGGTCTACAGTCCATAGGAGTGTGTGCACATGGCAAAATTAGTCTCGTTCTTTCTTGCCATCCTACTTTCATTCTGGTTAACACTGGGGGCACCCCGACCCTCAACGTTGGAGCTACCTTCACAACCCTTAGCGCTAACAACCGATTTGGTAGTCGTGAATCCGCAATCAACGGTGTCGGCTTCGTATGTTCGCGTTCATGCGTTTAAGACTGTGTTCTTTCATGTCGGTGATGCGTCATTGGAACATTTTGGATTATCCAGACAAGATTTCGAGTATTTACGATCCATTGGGGTAACCGCCATTGAAGGTGACTTTGATAGCTGTGCACGTGACGAAGATGTGAAGTATTTATTGGATGAAAGTGCAAGTGTTCGTATGGGAGTGATCTTGCCAGCCCAAATTCGTACGTCGGAAGGCTCCACGGAGTGTGCCAACCTTGTGCAGCAGAGTGAAGCACAAGGGGAGACAGCAGCGACGCAGTCGGTTGTCAGCTGGGTACAACAATGGAAATCGCACCCCGCAGTGATCGCCTGGGACACAACAGATCCACAATTGGTGTACACCGCAAGCCAGGCTGCCAGTCTAGATAAGTCTTTACAACTTGAAGTTGCGTACGCATCGGTGAAAGCGATTGATCCTACACATCCCGTGCTTGTTTCACTCCAGCAGCCCATCGATGCATCAAACTCCAGTATCATGCCTCTAAGTCTAAAAGACTTACCAGTTCCCTTTGCCGATATTGTGGTAGTGCAACGCTCGCAACCACTCTCAGAAATAGTGTCCCAAGTTGCAACCTTACAATCCGGCGACCAGCAACCAGTGAAAGTGCTGATTGGTGTAGGTGGAGTGCGTACACACGAAGGCTGGGTATTTCCTGAGGCAACAACGCTTCAACAAGAACTGTCTACTCTTCGAGAGTCACCAGCGATTATGGGTGTGGGGTTTTATAAATATGGGGCCAAGGAAAGTACCTGGTATCTTCCCTATCATAAACCCGAATTACTGCCAGTCTTTCAAAACTGAAACGGATTATTCCACCAATGTTGCATATTGGCTGCTGACCCAACCCTGTAGTGCGGCATTGTAGTTTACCTTTAGCCAGCCAGAGGAAGAAGCGTTAGAGTAGGGAACCGTAGAGCCAACGGAAAGCTTGTAGACTTCTGCTGCGGTGGGGCTAGCACTTTCACGGACGCGTAAAAACCCGGTTGGAGTTTCTAAGATTTCTACATACGGTTTGACAGTCGTGGTTTTTTTGACTCCCTCGGTTGGAACTGCAGACGCTGAGGCTGTAGCCCCTAGTGTTGCACTTGGTTTGGGGGTAGGTGTCTTGGTCGCTTTTGCAGATTTTGTCGCCGTTAAGTCAGCAGATTCCGAAGCCACGGGAGCTGGAACTGGAGTTACTGGCTTTTCCTCTTTTGCTAACTTGGTAGTCATCAGTACGCGTTTTCCTTTAACGAGCATCACCGTGCGGGACTCGGATTCAAACCCGGGAGCTTGCAAACTTACCGTGTGCGAGCCTTCGGTGAGGTTGTCCAAGAGTAAGGGAGTAAATCCTACATTTTTCCCATCTACTGAGACAGGAACATTATCTGGGGATGCCGTTAATTGCAGTTCAACGCCGGAAGCATTGGAACTATCTTCATATTCAAAGACAAACCCGCTACTTGATTCCGGTGTAGACCCAAACGTCCATTCCACTTGGGCTTCATAGCCTTTGTGCAGCTTTATTGAGGTCTCATAGGGAACTTGACTAGAACCTGCAGGCGAAATCTTGACTGCATACTTTTTTACTTTTAGATTACTGTTTTGATAGGGTGTATCACCGACGAGTTCTCCGTCCAGTGCCACGCTAGCAGGAGTATTGGTCAAGATTTTTAGTCCTGCTTCTTGCTTGGTAAATCTACTACAGGCAGAGAAGAGGAGAGAGGTGCAAAGTAACACGAAGAGAGTCTTGGATCTCATAGAAACATTTTAACACGTTCTAAAGGTTTAGTTCCAGAGAAAAAACTGTCTATTCCATGACAGTAATTCCTATTTCTTCTAACAGAAGAATCCCTTGTGCAGGATTGATAATAATTCCTTTAAATGTCGCATCGCGAAGATCAATTCCTTGAAGCATCGCTCCCCGAAAGTCAGCTTGAAAAAGTGTAGCTTTGGAAAAGTTGCAGTGAACAATCCGAGCCTCGTTCCAGGTCGTTTTCTCCAAGTTGGCCCCTGAAAAATCAGTTTCTACAAATGAGGATCCGCCAAGCTCTTGTTTGGCCAAATCCATACCTTTAAAGTCTGCGTAATCAAAATTGCAGCGATCGAAACACACCCCAATTAGTGACTGCACTGTCGAAAAGGAAACACCCATTAACTTACATTCAATAAAGGTTGCAGCAAAGAAGTTGCAGCCAGACACCACCGCATTACTAAAATTGCATCCAGTAAAAGTTGATCCATTGAAGCGGCTATCGGTAAGCACAGTTCCTTCAAAAGAACAGTTGGTAAACTCTCGTTCTTCAAGGTTTTTTGCTATCAGCGACAGGGAATCAAGAACACAGTCAACGAAGCGATCAATGTTTTCAATGCGATTAACCTTTTCTTGAGTTAGAGCCTTCTTAGGTGTCATCAAAAGTAGGATACCATAGACAAAGTACTACGGGATAAACTTAAGAAAACGTAAACCTCATTCTAGGAGACTTAACTAGTATGCATTAATCAAAAATGCTGTGATATTGTTGAGTAACAATTACTGTAGGAGATCTATGGGAGAAAAATCCGAAGGAGATGCACGCTTAGAAGAGCTGTTGAAAGACGTTGATTTAAGCGATACAGATTATGATAATAATCCAGAGAAAAAAAGGTGCGCACTTGAAGGGATTTTAAATGATCAATCTGAATGGATGAGGAAAATAATCCAACTTTCACAAAATAGGGAAGAACTATTCAAACAGTTTCAACCACAGATTCTGGATGCGGTTGAAAATAAATCAGATTTAACACAGATATCTGAATATCGGGCGATTCTTCAACTTACATCGGAGATTGATGAGCTAAGTCGTTGGCATAGGGAAGGATTTGAAGAGATGGCTAGAATAGGCACCGATGATCGTGTATCTCGATAAAATATTCTAGTCATCATCCCTTAGTCTCGAACGTAACGATTCAAATACGCGTCCATGCCATATTGTGAAATCTCGACATCTTGATCTTCTGTTCCACCGGAAAATGCAAGAATTAGCAGCACACTTCCTAAGTTTAAAGCCACATCCCCACGAGCTTCTGGTTCACCATTGTGTGGTTCCAGTGCTGTGTCGTCACCAAGTTCAAGACGCAAGCGTCTACTAGTCTTTCCTGTTGCCATTCCAACATAATTTGTGCCTACATCTCTTTTCCCATCACGGTCGCGATTTGAGTCCCGCGGACGGCTTACCCGATTGGTGGCAATACTTTGGTCAATCGATATGTCGTCATTAAAATCGACACTAACAAAATAAGCTACAGCCGTGCCGCCAATCCCCAAACTCTGGGCATAGGTAAGCATAGCTTCGGTTGTAAAATCAATCTCTGGATTGTGAGTCATAGCGGGTATTATATCCTGGAATATAAAATTTGTTAGAATAGACAGTAAGAAAAGGAGTAACTATGAGTTTAGAAGCAAGTCTTGAATCTCCGGAGGGGCGGCCGCTCGATGCGTGGAGAGATATTGAAGAATTTCCACAAAGAGAACCATCAACCGGACCTGATGAGTTGCCTGGAGATCTTCCAATAATTGAAGAAACAGAAGAAGATCGTGTATTAAAGGCCAAGGTCCGTGAATGGGTAATGCAAACATTTAATTATCAAGAGAAGCTGAAAGCAGATGTAACCACTGACCCAAGAGATCAAGTACTTAGAAAAAAAGTGCTCATGTGGACTCAAAACATTCGCCTTTCTGGAAGACCTACGATATCTCTTAGAAACCACGCTGCCGAGCCCACGATCGAAGACCCGGATGTATATGTCCAGGAAGAGAAAATACAACAATGGATTCGTAAAGCATTACAGCCTAGGTGATATTAAGATATCACTGACTTTTATGGAAATCATCCAAATTTCTCTTGAGAGACACCCCGTCTCACTTGGAGCTATCCGTTTAGAGAGAAATGGCCCTCTGTTTCTTGTATTATAGCCTTGATACGGTGACTCTTAGATGCAGGAGTAAAAATATGGTTATCCTATCGAATAATGCAGTTTTCCATTAATATCAAAATATTTTTTCCGGGTATATGTATTGGCAAGAAGAGCATCTGAATTAGACTCTGGAAAACCACCACTTTGTTGAAAATGCGCAAAGTCTTTTTGATATCTGCTTGGATCTCCTGCCAAATCGACCACAAATCTTTTACCATTCAAGTTAAGTTCGCACCAGGTATGTGCTTCTTCAATGTTGGAGTAACGATAGTATCCTCGCACTAGTGCGGTACGAAAACCAAAATCCGATGCAACGATGTGAAAAAGTAAGGCCATATGACGGCAGACCCCCGCAGAGTTATATCGTTGATCGAAATCACCAATAAAGACTTCAGTGTTGGCAAACTTACCATTCTGTTCAATCCACTTCTCAATTCCTTCCTCTCCATTCATTAAGTTAAAAACGAGTTTTGCAATCAAAAAAAGTGCTTCTGATTTATCAGAAGTTTTTTCAACAATTTTTCGCGCGTCCGCTAACACTTCTTGAAGACCAATATCCTCTGTTCGATCGACAATGAGTATTTCTCTGTTTTCAGAGCTAGTTTCAGTGCTTTCGGTTGTAAGCATTCCACCCCGACCTACATCGATAAATCCATCTCGTAGTTTGCTATCAAGTCGACCGGTATCTCTATACTTTTTGCTTTGCTTAAAAGCATCTTTTCTGCGTCGTTTCCGTGGTTTTTCGATTACGTTTTCCCATTGAGCAGGATAGAGGAATTTTCCAAGTGCATCAAACCCATTTCTGAAGATGAGCTTATACGACATGTTGGTGATTTCATGAGAACCAATGTTAAAACTAAGTTCAAGCGTAAAACGTCGATATTGTTCAGCAGTAGGGAATCTATGTAATACCGACTCAATATCCTCGGTAGTCAACGTATATCCTTTATAGTAAACTTCCCCTTTCTTCCTTTCCTTTAGATCAAGCATTATCAACTGAGTAAACATCCTCTTTTGCTCACTCATATTTATTGCATCAAGAATTGATTGAGAAGATTTTTCATGATCTCCGTTGTGTCGAGAAGATTCTTGAGGGAAGAAAGATCGGAGTGAATCAAAAAACATACAAGATTATTCTAGCAATAGGGAAGCAGTTCCTACAATCTTTTCTTGAGGCGCGGGCGGGATTTGAACCCGCGAATCGAAGGTTTTGCAGACCTCGCCATTGGGCCGCTCTGGTACCGCGCCAAACTCTCAAGAATTGGAGTATAAGATAGATCGCTCAAAATTGCCAGGCTGGCTACAGGAAAACTTAGTATTCTATTGCACTATCCCGATAGGTTTTTTTGAAGTCATAGTGGCGATACCACTCGGCATCGATCCGGTCTTTCATCTCCTCTAAGGCTGCATTGCTATTGATCATGATTAATTCTTGATCATAGTTAATTGACACTAACGGGTGCTTGGAAACTTTCTTGGTTCGAAGGAAAAGGATGCGTTTTTGATAGCTGGGGTTCTCATAATCTTGGCTTTTGGAATTGGAGTTATAGGTAGCAAAATAGTTGATTTTTTGAATTGGGAAATACTCTTTGGCATATTCAATCAGATCTCGTGCATAGTTATTCCACCACCAAGGCTTACTGACCCCTCTCCAATAGAGGATCTCTAGTCGATAGATTCGAGGATACTTCTCATAGATTGGTCGAAGCGTTTTCGTATTTCGCTTGGCTGGAAGTTCTTCTACATCCTCACGACGCTCTAGTTCTGACTCTTCTTCAGGCTGGGGGATCGTCTCTTCGTCCTCTTCATGCGTAACAGAGGAGAATTCAGCGGTATCACTCTCTTGTTCGTCTGCCGTATTTTTTTTAGGAGCAAAGATATTGGCAATCCATTGCACGAGAATGAGCGCCCCTAATGCGAGGACGATAATAAGAATCGTCGCGATTGCGAGAACTCCAACGCGTATGATCTCAAAGAGTTGATCAACCATGCCCCTATTGTACTAAAGCCAAGAGCAAAAGCAGTAAGAGGAATCCAAGAGTTCGGTGATGCGTTATTGACTGGCTTGTTCCACGAGGCGGTTGCAATAGCCGTATTCGTTGTCATACCAAGAGACTACTTTGATCAGTGTGCCATCAATCACTTGCGTCAGCTGGAGATCCACAATGGAGCTTTCTCGGCGACCAATAATGTCGGAGCTCACGATGGGGTCATTGGTTACCGCTAAAATTCCAGCAAACCGTGGCTCCTGAGCGGCAGCAGTGAGAGCCGCATTGATTTCTTCTACGGTCGTTGGTTTCTCAATAACAAAGGTCATATCGGAAAGTGATCCAGTCGCCACAGGCACACGGATAGCCAATCCATCGAATTTGTTTTTTAACGCTGGAATTGTCTCAGTGACGGCAATTGCTGCACCCGTGGTTGTCGGGACGATGTTCTTGGCGGCACTGCGTGCGCGACGTAGGTCCTTGTGTGAATTGTCATGCAGGTTCTGATCGTCGGTATAGGCGTGTACTGTTGTCATCATGGCTTTTTGAATACCAAACTGTTGATGGATAACAAAGACAACTGGAGCCACACAGTTCGTCGTACACGAGGCATTGGAGATAATAGTTTGTCCGGATGCTTCCTCATGGGTGTCGATTGCTTCATTGACCCCTAAGACAAAGGTTTGAATCCCTTCGCCCTTGGGTGGAGCGCTGATAATGACGCGTTTTGCACCTGCCTGCAGATGCAAACCTGCTTTTTCTTGAGTAATAAACACACCTGTGGATTCAATGACAGTATCAATTGCAAGTGATGACCAGGGAAGTTTTGCCGGATCTCGTTGGGCTAACACCTGAATTGTTTTGCCGGCGACAGTCAACGTCCCTAAAACAGGGTCTGCATCGGTTGCTGTCTTCGCTTTTTGATGCTCCTCTATGGTAATTTCCTGGGATAATACCCCGTAGTTGGAGTCATAGCGAAGTAAGTGGGCCCAGCCTGCTAAGTCCATGGATCCGGAGGTATTGATGGCCACTAACTCTGCCTTGGACTGGTAGTGGGCCAACCACACTCGAAAGGCTGTTCGGCCAATTCTTCCAAACCCATTAATTGCGATACGCATACAGACTCCTTTAAAACTATTCCATTGCTAGTACCACCTAGTTCTACACTAAAACAGAAAAATTCTAAAGAAACAGTTCGTACGAGTTCGCTTCTTACCGTGCTGTAACACGGACGCGTTCCTACCCTTGTCTAGCACCCGTAGGATGAAAATCTCATGTAACAGAAAGGATCCTATGCCTAAACTCACGACGCTCCATGATCTATTTGCAGAAGAAATGACTGATTTATATAGTGCAGAGCAGCAGATATTAAAAGCGTTACCGAAAATGATTAAGAACGCTGTCAATCAAGAAGTGGCGGACGCTTTCACACTCCATTTCGAACAGACTAAGGAACAGGTTGCGCGGCTAGAAAAAGTCTGTGAAAACCTGGATATTACGCTCAAACGCAAAGTCTGTAAGGGAATGCAAGGCATTATTGAAGAAGCCAAAACCCATATGGAAGAAGACGTGAGTGAGGAACTGACCGATTTGGTCCTTATTTCTCAAGCACAGCGTGTCGAGCACTATGAAATAGCCGGGTATGGAACCGCGCTTACCTACGCAAAGGTGATGGGACATGATACGGAAGCGGATCTTTTAGAAAAGACACTAGACGAAGAGGGAACTACGGATAAAATTCTCACCAAGCTCGCCAAAAAATTGTACAGTGACGTCCCATTAATGGCAGAGTAAAGTGTAGTCAACGCGTTGCTACAGATTAGAGCTTAAAGCTTTGTTGACTTGCATCCAAGGCTTCAATGCCAGGCAATGTCTTGTACAGCAAGTAATCGAGCATGGAACCACCGCCAGAGGAGATGTGTTTTACTTTCGATTCTGCTTTAAAGAGGGTCTGCGCGGCTTCGGTGTCGCCACCACCCGTAAGGGTAAAGGCGGAAATATCATTGATCACTTGCGCAATCTTTTTGGTACCCTCTGCGTGTTTACTATCTTCATAGACACCCATTGGCCCGTTCCAGACCACGGTACCAGCTGCACGGAGGAACCGTTCAAACTGTTCCATGGCGCCGGTTGAGATATCTTTTCCATCTTTGGTCAGTTCTGCCAAGATGACCTTTCGGCCAACTTCCATACCCTTTTCTCGAGCTTCTAGCGCCAGTTTTCCACCCACCAGGATGACATCGGCTCTCTCTTGAAGCCCATTAATGAGGGGCATTTTGGTTTCTAGTTTTGATCCACCTAACACCACGACAAACGGGCGTTTGGGGGTATTGAGGATTTTTGCGAATGCTTCGAGCTCTTTTTGGAGTTGGAGGCCTGGATATGTTGGCAATACTTGAGGAATAAAGGTAATGGACGTATGGGAACGATGTAAGGTCGCAAACGCATCCAAGACATAGAAATCCTGCTTTTTGGCTAATTCTCGAGCAAAGACCACGCTGCCTTTTTCTTCTCGTGGGTCAAAACGCAGGTTGTCCAGCAGGGTAATTTTCTCATTTTCCTCTGGTAAAAAATGTGCTCGTAACAGCTTCTCGATCGGAGTTAAGGAGTACAGGGTACTTTTAGCCTTGGGCCTGCCACGGTGGGCAATCACGGTGATCGCACTTGCCCCTTTGGTTAAGAGGTATTTTAAGGTAGGAATGCCTTGATCCAGTCGAGTTGTATCATACCCAGTCGGAGTCTTGGGAAGATCTAGATCTAGGCGCACTAAGACGCGTTTTTCGGCTATTTTGACGCTGGAGAGGTATTTCATAACTTTGGCAATTTTATCAGGAAATTGGGCAAAATGCTAGTCTATACCAGAGGAAAGCCTAGAAATCCTCTCAAGACAGGAAAAAACCTCTTGAGGTGATTTAAGCCGTGGAAACTTGACAAATAAGCAGCAATCTACTAATATAGGCTTTGCCTCCGAAATTGGAGGCTTTTTTAAACCCTCCTCCTAATACGAAGAGGGTCGACTTGTTTAAACGCAAGTCACTGGCCACGATGATGTGGCAATGATGAAACGAGTACTGACTACAGTGCTTCTTGGATTACTATTTATTTTCTTTGGACAGTCGACTGCGTATGCGGCCGATGACGTCCTCACCGATCTTTCGGATGTGTTCCCCTCACTGCTCATTGAAAGTGCAGTCACTGCGGGACAATCCGGTGAGAAGGCCGAAGTTGTGCTCTCCTTTGAATCAAAGGAATCCACAGCGGAGCCTACTCCGACCATTTCTCCTACCATGCCTCCGGTGCTTGTTCCTCTTTCTTCGTTAAAAGAACGAAAAGTGGAGAAGAAGACAAAGCCGGTTGTGCGTGTCTTACCAATTTCTTCAAGCCACGTGTTGGGTATCTCTAGCTTTTTTAACCGATTCCACCATGGAATTGATATCCGTGCTCCCATCGGAACTCCGGTGATGGCCATGCACGCTGGTGTCGTACTCAATGTTGCGTATGAAGCAGGTGGATATGGACGCTACGTGGTGATTGAACATGAAGAGCAAGGTTTTACGGTTACGGCGCTCTATGCCCACTTAAAGGAAGCTTCGGTGAAAGAAGGCGACGAAGTAGACGCTGCAACGAAAATTGGATCTGTCGGAATGACGGGTCGAACTACTGGACCACATTTACACTTTGAAATTAGTCAGGATACTGGGCTTATCGATCCATTGCGCTACTTTACTAATGGATTGCCAACGAAAGTATTAGCTAAAAAGATCTAACGTCTTATTTCTGCCGGCTGATAATGTAGTAGGCAAGATCGATTAGGGTCGTGCGCGGCGCACTCTCCGGAAGATTTTTTAGGGCATTTACCCCTTTATCAACATAGGTTTTGGCGAGGTTCTTTGCGTAGTCTAGTGCCCCAGAGTCTGTAACAATGGTTTGGACGGTTGCTAAATCGGAGGATGAGAGTGGTTTTCCAAGACAGTTCTCTAAGAATTCTTGATTAGCGCTGGTGGTGTGATGATAGGCGTATTGCACCAGTAAGGTCTTTTTTCCTTCCCGTATATCGTTTCCCACTGGTTTGCCCGTTACCTTGGGATCTCCAAAGAGTCCTAAGATATCATCCTGCATCTGAAATGCCGTTCCCACGCTTTCACCATAGTCAATAATGGCCTGTTTGATCGTTTGGTCTGTCGATTGGGCGAGTGTGAGTCCAAACAACAGTGGTCCCGTAAACGTATACCGTGCGGTGACGAGCAAGAGACCTTTAATGAATAAATCTTCATTCGATTCACGAAGCGGTTCAATACATTGCAGTCCATGGATCTGCCAGCCTGCCAAAGTGTCCCGATACATCACGGTATCAAACAACTTGATACCGTCGACTAGGACAGCAGGTGGAAAGGTGGTGGAGAGTAAGAGCTCTTTACTCAACGCCCCCAATAAGACGCCATCGAGCATTGCAAACGATAAGGCTCGATGTTTGCCGTCGGTATCTTGGCCAAAAACGGCATAGTAGGCATGTTCCAGTGTGGGTCCACCGTAGCGCGTTTCATCTCGATCGGCGATGTCATCGAGGATAAGAATATGCTTGTGGTGCAACTCTACACTAGCACACGCTTTATAGAGTTCCCCACTAGGTGATAGACCAGAAAGCTTGGCTGCAGTTAGTGTTAGAAACGATCGCACCGATTTCCCACCGCGCAGTGAAAACTCTTCCAGTTGTTGCACGGAGTCATACAGGGAAGAATGGATTTCTTTTGCGGAACTCCCTTGGGAAGCAAAAAAAGATCGCAAGACTTTTTCAATTGCTTGTTGAGATTCTGCTAACTGATCCCGTAACTCCATGCGTTACTCCTCCGGAGTGATAGCAATGGTATCTCCACATTTGGGATGATTGAAGACATCATAGGCGGAGACGTCGCGCACGATATGGCGTCTAAGGAAGATCTCCATAAACGGATCATCATAGCCACTACTTCCAGCCGCAAACGCGAGTTGTCCGTGATGGACGCCAAACGTCCCATCAGCCATGTATCCAGTCCAAATCACGCCGTTAATTTCGATCTTTAACTGTTGTCCTGGTTGGAAATTCACTTCTGAGCGGCGGATGGTGGTTTTGATATTGCCATAGCCATCGACCCAAGCGATTTTAGATTTTGGAACATCAGGAATTAGACTTAAGGGAAGATTTTCGGTTAAACTGTCCAGATTTCCATGCAGTACTTCACTGACGATTCGAGGATAGTTGTCGCGGGAGCGAAACTGCGTTCCTTGATTGGAAACTTCAATTTCTTTAAATTCTTGTAGATACGGTTTGATGAATGAGAAAACGTATTCTGAATTGACGGCAATCACTTGGGCACCATTGGTTAATTTGCCGTACTTTAAGCCTTCTCCACTATTGTTCTTCATGGCATGACGTTGTACTTTTCGGGGAGCGATGTTGGAGTAACACGTCATTGGTTGATCTTCTGTCTTACCCATCAAGAACTGATAGATCCAAAACCCGCCCGCCACCGTGTCTGAAAAATCTACGGAAGTGATGTGTACTGTCGGAGAGATATCGGAGAGGGACGCATGTAGTCGCTGCAAAACTTCACCGAAGGCAGGATCCGAGACGCCATAATCGGAGACGATATGTAAAAATGGATTCATAGTGTTCCTCTTTTGAGTGCGTTTGTGGACATAATTGTATCATGACCTTACTGTGACACTGGACCAGGTCTTGAAGATTTGAGAGGAGTACCGCATACTTTGAAGAGTTGTCTATGCAAAAAACTTTAGCCCATCTGTTTTTACCGCGTAAAACGAATAACCATCGTTCTTGGGTGCTTCATGGGGAAGGGATTGCTCTTTTTACCGGCATTGTCGTGGTGGCGCAGCTATGGATTTCGGTGTTTTCAGTCCCGACGGGGCCACTCCCAGCTGTTTTGGGTTTTTCATCGAGTATTACTTCTTCTTCTGTTGTGGCGACGACCAATGCCAAAAGAGTAGAAGCTGGTTTAGGAAATCTGACCGTACAACCGGAGCTTTCTGCGGCAGCGGTAGCCAAAGGAAAACACATGTGTGCGGAGCAGTACTGGTCCCACATCTCGCCAAAAGGTGTCACTCCTTGGGTTTTTATTAAGGATTCGGGATATCGCTATTCTGTGGCTGGTGAAAATTTGGCACGTGATTTTTCGGACACCGATTCAATGGTCTCTGCCTGGATGGCGTCTCCCACACATAAAGCAAACATCATGAATACCCGCTACAAAGACATCGGTATCGGGGTAGTAGACTGTAAACTACTCGGCACCGATACGACGTTGGTGGTCCAGATGTTTGGTTCTGCTCTGGTACCCTCGGCCAAGAACACGGCTAAAAAACCTGCCGTAACCGCTCCACCGCAAGTCAAAGCGGAAATGACGGAAATCACCGATCAAGAACGAGCGGAAGTAGCCGGTGAAGAATCAGCTCCAGCTTTTATTGCAGCGGCGAATCCCGCACTAAGCTTGGCTACACCCGCCCCAATCAGTGAAAGCCCAGAGTTATTTACCCCGCTTCAAGTAACAAAGGCAATTAGTATCGCCATACTTATAACGCTCCTTCTCGTCCTCTTTGTGGACATGTGGGTCACCCATCAGAAGAAAGTGGTGCGGATAGCTGGGCGTAATTTAGGTCACATGCTGTTCTTATTTGGCATTTTAGTGGTAGTAATCTTCCTTAAATCAGGATTAACCCTCTAAACCTATGATCAAAAAGGAACTCACGCACCGGTCGCATCACTATATCCTGTTGATTGTGGGAGAAGCTCTGCTGCTCTCTGCATTCTTGGTTTTTTCCATGCAGGGATATAAAGCAGTGATCGCGGTGTTGGTCGGAGTTTGGTATACGTTGTGGGGAGTATTTACCCATCGTAACGAAATAACAACGACGCGATTGCTGGTGGAATACGCTGCGGTGGGATTACTTTCAACCGTTCTGTTGCTCTCACTCATCCAGATTTTGTAACGCTGTAGAAGTGCCTTCATCCGTCGTAGCGAGGTTTGACGTAGCGCTTGGAATTACCCAATACCGTACAAAATGATCATGACGAGCGTTCCCCAGAGGATTGCAGTCAGGAGGAGTGGCTTGTCGCGGAGAAGCACGCGCTCGGGACTTTCGCCTTGATTGTTTTCATAGACCAACTGCAGGTAGCGCATGACGCCAAAAATGACAAAGGGAATCGTGATCATCAACCACTTTTCCGCAGTAAAGGTTCGGGGCAACTTGGCAAACAAACTCACAAAGAGGACTCCCTCTGGTTTAAATTCATCACGCTGAAAGGTATACAGAGCGTACGTTACCCAGGTAGCAGTCGCGAACATTCCGACATAGACATCCAGTAGTCGTTGGGTGTAATGCGTGAGCGTTTCACGATGTTTGGATAAATCTTCTCCAATGCCTTTTAAGAGCGTGCGTTCACTTTGTCGCTTACCTACTGCCAAAAAGAGTGAAGCAGAGAGAACGGTGAGTAAGAACCAAACACTCATGTGCAAGTTGACGATCACGGCTCCGGCATAGATGCGGATGAGAAATCCCGCTGCAATCGCCATGACGTCTAAGATGGGCGTATGTTTCCAACTATAGGTGTACAAGACATGCAATCCCACATACAGGAGTGCAAGCACTAAAAAGAACGGGGAAATGAACGCCGAGACAATGACAACAGCAACCATTAAACTGGCAGCGATGATTTGTGCATACGCGATAGGTAGTTCTCCAGAAGCAATTGGTCGTTTTCGCTTAAAGGGGTGCAATCTGTCTTGTGGGGCATCAACAATGTCATTAAAAATATAGACCGCAGACGACAACATACAAAACAGAATAAAAGCAAAGGTAACTGATGCAAAATAGCCGGGATAAAAGAAAAATCCAGAGAAGACTAACGCTGCATAGAGCGAGAGATTCTTTATCCACTGACGTGGGCGGATTTCCCGAAGTGTTGAAAAAGCGAGCGAAGCCATATCGCAATCATACACACAACACTGCCTACAAGCAAAATTGCAAATAATTTTTGGCCACTATTGAGCCGTAGCGCAATGATTCCTAGGATCGCGGCACTACTCCAATAGACAATGGCGACTTGCGGTTTTGAAAGTCCGGCATCAAGGAGTGCGTGATGGAAGTGCGAGCGATCTCCGTAAAAGGGCGACTTTTTATTTTTAAGACGTCGGATGATGACAAAGACGGCATCAGCCATGGGAACCGCTAAGACTAAGATTGCTGTGGCAAGTTTTGCTCCCGACAACATGGATAAGACGGCTAAGTAAAATCCTGCGATGGTACTGGCACCAAACCCACTCATCATTTTTTGTGGATACACGTTCCAGAACAAGAAGCCTAAAAAGCTACCAGCAACAATCATGGCTAAGGTAAACACTTGTTCTTGGGAAGGATCCAGGATAAATCTCTGAGAGAGAGCGGCAATCGTTAAGGCAGAAATCACGACATATCCCGGCATTTGCCCATCGAGTCCAGTAGAAAAATTCACACTATTCATGCACCAGAGCATCCAGATAACCGAGAAGACAACCGCAATAATCGGCAGGGAGAATTCGGGACTAATGAGGATACTCCAGTTATTCAAATGCAAAATTCCTCCGAACGGATTGGTTACAAACGTAATGAGAGTTCCTCCCCATACAACACACAGGGCGGCAAGAGTTTGGAGAAGTAAACGGAGAAGTGGCGGTGGATTTGCCAAATCATCCCAGATTCCAACGACGAGCAAAATAATGGTGCCGATAATGATCCCGATAATTTGATTGGACATGGGCAAGAAAGCCACCAAGCACAACAAAATGGCACTGGCCACCACGATCCCTCCACCACGGGGAACTGGATAGGTATGCACAATCTTGGGATGACTCTGGGTGGTCGGATCATCGAGCCACTTTTTTTTCTTATAGAGAGCAATGACAAGGGGCCCTACCAAAAATGCGAGCACTGCAGAGATCAACAAGGGAACGAGTATCATCATAAAATGACAACCGCCAGTCGTAATAGCCCTAAGCTAAATAGAAAAATGGGAATAAATGAAAATCCAATTAAGATTCGAAGGAGCGCTCCATCATAAGCGCCTTTTCGGGTGAATAAGCCAGCATGTAATACGCAAATGAGTGTGATGCCTAATGGAAAGAGGAAAATAGCCTCACGTCGTTCCAACTGTTGCTCAGGAATGGTAAGCGAGTACCAAATGGGAATTTGCGGAGGAGCTAGACTATACAAAAATACTGCAACCACGAAAGAAACAAGGATGGAAACCACCGGGATAATCCAGTACGACTTTGGTAGGTTCAACGGCAGTTCATTCATGGGTAGTGTAGTCCTAAGTATATCACTGCGTGCTGGGGGGAACGGCTAAACGTTTGTAGATCCAAAAGGATGTCGAAGTATCAACGCGAACATAGTGCAGATCGATGACAGCTCGAAGACCTGGATACACTGGTTCGTATGCGGTATCGACGATGATGAACTTTGGAGTTGCAGTCTCAATGGCCGTAATCGTTTCGTCGTATCCGTTAAAATCCTTAATGTGATACGCACTAGTATAGCGACCGGGTGGAAGCCTTCGAGTCAAAGCATACAACGTCGGTAGATCACCCCAAATGAAAATGGAATCTTGATCGTTGGTTGTGGAAACAATCTTTGTCGCGACATCATACATCTGGGTTAAGCGTGGATCAAAATACGAAAAATACGCTGATTTATTTTTGGATCCTACGACGAACTGAATGTAGTTTTGATAATAGTGCGCAACAGGGTAGTACCAGAATCGTGTTTGCAGGATGCCGAAAATTCCCGTCCCGATGGCAACGGCGATGACACCGATAACAATCAGTTTGTGACCAACTGATTGTTTCAACGCGGCACGCTTGGAGAGTAACTGTTCGACGCCAAAGGTAACTACGAGTGCAGCAGGAGGAATCACGTTGATCAAATAGTGGGGGTACGGACGACCTGAAAGTAGAGCTCCAAACAATGCGCAAGCAAACCAAAGTACGCTAAGCGTCAAACCCACTGGGAGTACTTTTCCAACACTTATAATTCCTAGGATACCGATTCCTAAGAGGGCTAATCTGGTTGGAATCCCAGATTCCGTTGCGTTTAATTGTTCATGCGATCCCGTTTGCCAGGATGAGAGATACCCGACGTTTTGCAAAAAGGCCGCGCGCACATAGAACTCTCCTACTCCTGCAAAAGAGTAGTAGACGATGGTGAGTAGGATCGGAATGACGAAAGCGGCGATAAAAATATAGGGACTAGCGGAAAAGACAACCTGTTTGCAAAAGGCGATCAGTTGAAAAGTACTACGTTTCTTGTCGAACGTAAATTTGGAGCGTAAAAACGGGACGACAATAAAACCAAAAAGTCCGGCTGCAAAGGTTTCCAGTAGTGCAGGGGCTTTTATTAAAAATGCTAGAGAAAAACAAAAACCTGAAACGGCGACAAAGCAACGATGGGCAGTCAACGTTGCTTTCGAATCGATTGCTTTCCACAGTGTAAAGAACCCAAGCAAGATCGGAAGAAGTTGAAAAATTTCTCCGTTGGCAATGTTTCCTTCTGCAAAAATAGGAACGAGGGCGAAAAGTCCGGTTGCCAATGTCGAAAAACGCAGTGGTGGAAATTCAACTTTTCCAATAACGATGGGTTTGAGTGTTCGACCAACATCAAAAAAGCGTTGGGCTAACTGATTAAAGACAATAATAGAAACAGAGTGCCAAGCTATTAAGAGAAAGCGAAACCAGAATACAGAGCCTGAAAGTGCAGCCAAAAAATATAAAATTGGGGGTTTATTATCGTGAATTTCTTTATAGAGAGTCAGTCCGTTGCGGATACCCAAACCCAGCGTAAGGTAGATACCTTCATCCCCGTACCAATACGGTTCCAGTAAGCTAGGAAGACGGAGAACAACATTGAGACACAGAATCCAAATAAGATATTCATGGCGAAGCGCGAACGCAATCAGTTTGCGTAATGTCATAGGAATATCCTTTGGAGTACATTAGATCTTCTCTGTAACACGATACTCTAAATACTTTCCAAGCATCAAGCGGGTATGTGCATCGAGGCCTGGTAAGGCTGAGAAAAAGAATCCTAGTACAGGAAGTAGCAAGAACTCTAATGGCTGCAATATTCGATGTAATAGACTGCGCTTTTTTTCTGGAGCTGGTCGGGATGCCGCATCAATCACAAAAATGACAAATAGAGAAATCAGTGACATCGTCAGTAAGGCTGAGGTTACTTGTGGTAAGGTTTTCCCCAGACTACTACGATTGAAGTCCTCATTTAAAAATGGGGGGAGTAGGGCTCCAATGGTAATGGCAAACCAGTTTACTGGCCACAGGAAATGATCTTCAACCGTTTTGATTACTCGAATCGTTTTATCCCAAAAAGGTACCCCTTCAGCCACGATCCACTGTTTGATGATATAGGCATCATCGCTGACTCCCCATGCCCAGCGTTTAATTTGTTCGTACTGATTGACCATGGTAGGAAGGAAGCCAACACTCTCTGCAGCATCGGCATTAATGGGCAGAAAAATTGGTTCCACTTCTAAATCACCTTTGAGTGCAAAGTAGGCCTTAAAGAACAGACGATAATCTTCCGGGATCACATTGGTATCCCAGTAGCCGATTCGATCAATCAATCGAAGGGAGGTAGAGTACGTAGAGAAATTAACTAGACGGTCTTGGCGCATCAAGATAAACATCTGTGTTACAGAGAAAATGGAGGCAAGTACCCGAACAGGCACTGGGACTCTCCAAATGTTGTTATAGAACCGAATGCTTCCTTGCCAAATCCGATTAAAAGGTTTTGGAGAGGTTAAAAATGCATGCGTTAGATTGGCAAAATACGAAGGATGAAATCGGGCATCCGCATCCTCACTACTGATTGTAATTTTATCCATGTCGAAGTGTTCGTGTTCGACTAACGTCTCTTTTGCTTTTTTGGCTCCCCAAGCAGTGTTGGACGATTTTCCTTTTACTTCACCGTGAATGTCGGGATGTAAAGTGCTCCAGAGGTGACCAAAGATTTTGCCATACTCTGCATCTAACAACGCAGCTTTCTTGACCGCTTCTTCACCCTCGCGTTCTTCAAATGACAACATGATGTGTAAGTTTGCAACCGGGTAGGTTTGCACGGATAAACTATCCAACGTTTCCCGGAGGATATGGATGGGTTCTTTGTAGGTTGGAATAACGATGATGTGGTGAACAGAATCCCAGTTGGGAAGTTTCTTCACATCCGAAAGCCAGTCGTTTCGCATACTCGCTTTAATTCGATAGAACGCTACAACGGATAGAACGGCCATGGAAATCGAGCGATATAACCAGTAGACCGAGAATCCAATAATGTAGTACGCGACTAATTCCGGAATGACATAGGAACCCCAGACAGGAAATAAAATCAACGACCACGAGACGAATCCTGGAAGGATCTCTAAGAAGCGTTGCGTTTTTACAGGATAACGAGAGACAACATGTTTAAATGGTGACACAGGTAAGTAAACTCCTATAAGCTATGGTTTATTTTACTTTTTCTTGAGAGATCTGACTAGTATGGCATCGATCGACCCCAAATTAAGGTGTGGGTGTGGCTTGGGAAGCAGCATCGAGGAGGACTTGCTTGCAATACTCTATTTTTGCTTGTTTAAGCACTGTGGAGGGAATTTGTTCAATATGTTCTGAAATCTGTTTGGTTACGGCAGACACATCGACATTTCCTGAGGAGCTCGCATTCGTTGTAAACACGGATCCAGCAAACTGACCGATGGCAGTACCGGTGTTTGCAATTGTTGCTCCCAAAACGGAGGGCTTGCTCAAAGGTGCATCCTCAGAAACTGGAGCGTCGCTTGTGCCTCGTTGAAATTGAGCAAGCGAAATGGATGGAACTGTAACCGTGGGCAATAAATTGGGAATTCCTGGGACTTTTGCTCGCAGTCTAGGGATAAATATAAAGGCGCCAACCCCGGCGATCACAATCAATAATGGTAACAGCACTTTCATAGTTGTAGATTTTTTCACCCCCAAACTACCACACAATTTTCCGTAAGGGCTTACCGGGTTTAAAGTTGACTACTTTATGTCCTTTAATGGTGACTCTTCCCGTGGATTTTCCAAAAGGAACGACTTCCTTATCTTTCACTCTACCTAGCGTAAACGTTCCAAATCCGGAGAGAACGACTTTGTCTCCTTTTTGCAGAGCTTTGGATATTTCTTCCAGCAAGACTTCGACTGCTTCTTCTGCAGCCCGCTTGGGCATATGGGCGCGTCTGGAAACAATACTCACAAGTTGAAGTTTTGTCATAGCTTTTCAGTGTAGTTTCTGTATGGTTCTCAGACTAACGAAAAGCCAAGAGAAAATCAAGGCGAATTGCTGATATCATCGCATTTTTCTGGTACTTTTTTGGTAACTGTCGAGAGGGGCTACCCAGACCCCATATTCCTTTGATACACTAGCCATACATGAAACGAGTGGCGATAGTCTTCATCTGCAGTGTTCTTTTTTTTCAGTCAGCAACCGTGTCGGTGGTGCGCGCGCAGCAGCCAGGGGTCACGTCGCAGGATTATCGAAACTTAATTGAAAAATATCGATTACAACACGATCAGTTCTCAATTGCATCCTCTTCCTACTACAGTTTGAAGACATTTGCAGCCCAAGAAGAAGCTGTACAAAGTGGACGAGATCTTTTCATGACGCGTGCGAGTGTGCTGATTTCATATTATTTAGGGTTACAAGAAACTTTAGCTTCCCAATCCACACTCAATCAAGCCAATAAAGATGCCTTAAATGCGCAGCTAACCGGAGTACTAGATAAGTTGCAACAGCATCGTGCGCGGGTTGATATTGCGACAGATCGACTGCGACTTGATCAAGAAACGACCTGGATGAAGACAGAAGAAAAAGAACTGTTGTTGATTAGCGATCGGGCGTCTGCGCTCATTCGGATCGGACAACTTCAGAGTGCGTTAAATCAACTCAAAGAGGTACGCGATCACATTCAAGCCGTTATTCAAGCGTCTCCGATGAGTGAGACGAAACGTGTTGAGAAATTTAGAGGAATCGCAGAAATTGATCGAAATCTTGATTCAGCGCAAAGTCAACTCGCACAAGCAAACCTCTTGTACACTGACTCGGTGAACCGAAGTTCAAATGCTGGTGTGAATGCTCAAGTTTCTGACCAATTGTCGGGAGCATTTATCAAGATGCTTGCAAGTATTTCCTTTGCACTGGAGTTATCGGGCGATGTCTAACGATCAACTAAACCAATCAGCCTTCACGCAAGAAAAGGAACTTTCACAAGATGCCTTTGTTCCGTCCATGCCACCAGAACCGGTTAGAGAAGTAAAACGACCTAGTCCGTTCCTTTTCGTTCTTGTTCTTGCCGCACTACTGGGAATTGTCGGGTTTGCGGCGTATTTTTCGCTCTCGCATCGTGTGCCAAACGTTGAGGAAACCCCAGTTCCAACCGCTTCATCCAGTGCTCAACCGAGTGTGTCGCGACTACGCGATGAAATACGACCACAGTTAGAGAAAGTGAAACAGGCGGATCCGGATCAGAATACGTTCCCGTTCCCCCCAGTGGATTTAAGGCTCCGACTTCAAGATGCACAAGAAGTACGGTAACTTGAATTTTTCTTAATCAATGCCCTTATTCATTCGCAGTAGCGTTAAGTACCGTAGTACTCTGTCGGTAGGATGGAGAAAAAAGGTACACATCACCAAGGATGTTAGTAGACAAAACGTCAGCCAGTACGCACCAAAATGAAGATTGAACGCTGGTGTCAAGATCAAATAGGCAATGATGTGAAGGACAAACGCGCCTCCATAAGTCAAGCGAATGAGTTTCTTATATCGGTTGTACTGCACACCCTTATCGGTGAGGAAAAACAGTCCAATGTATAAAAAGATGCCAGTCGTCCAACCAAAGCCAACCAGTCCCCAAAACAAATTACGATGGAGTGTCACCGCAAATGGGAAGAGCGTGTTTGCCAGTGAGAGCATTGTGATTACGATAAAAGTTCCACTGTACATACCCACGTGACTTAAAAACTCGTGAAAATATTTGAACTGTTCAAACAGGTCAAACAATGGGTCACGATTCAACTGTAGGCTTAAGGTTTTGGTTAGCGAATGAATAATACCAAAGGCATAAAAATATAAGAAAAAGATCGTAAAAATAGTATCAATGACAATCCATCTTCCGGGAGTAAACTGCATTCCACTTTCCTGTGTTAACAGGACATAGAGAAAGTTTTTCATCCAGACGTAGCCTAGTGGGTAGATCAAAAACGAATAGAGGAACTGGACCAGATCAAAATGGAAAAGCTCACGCCTGCCACTAAACCGATAGAGGTACATGGACGCTAGAACCATGAAGACTGGAATGAGCAGCAGCGCGATGATCATGAGATTACCTACCAGTTATTGTCACAACAGATTGCTCCAGTCCAAAAAAAGCTTAACACTAGCCTTGTCGTTTTATTTGGACGTGGTTACCGACAAGATCTTATCTCCGATTGCAATCTTTTTTACAATATCCATGCCTTTGGTAACTTTTCCAAAAATGGTGTATTGGCCATTTAGCCAGCTACACTCTTGAGTACAAATAAAGAATTGTGCATCGTTACTCACTTTAATGTCTCCTCCACGTGCGACACCAAGGGAGCCTTCTACGAATGGAACATCAGAGAGCTCCGTTGGCATTTTCCCACCACCGGTTCCATTTCCTACGGGATCTCCGCCTTGGATCACCCAGTCCTCAACTCGATGAAACGTGAGGTTTTTGTAGAATCCAGAAGCGGCTTTGCTTGTAAAATTGCTTACTGTCCCGGGAGCCGTATCAGGATAGAGTTCCAATTCAATAATTCCTTTAGAAGTTTCAATTTTTGCTCTCGTCATAGAGATTCCTTTCGTTGTTGGTGTTGCACTCGCACTAGCAGTTGGACTAACTGTCGGACTCGGGCTGGCAAGCGGTGTCCCAGTTGGAGTGGTATTGTACGGTAGAGCGTTCGAATCTACACTAGGGCTTTTGGAACACGCGCTTAGTAGCAGTGTTATTGTGATAAGAAGTGCGGCTTTTTTCATACGGCCCAAGTATAATGGAGAATATGGCAATCGTACAAGTATCTGACAGATCAGTTGCGTATGAAGTTACCGGGAAGGGACCCAAGTTATTTCTACTGCACGGGTGGGCAAATACTTGGGAGGCGTGGCTTCCCGTCATCCCCTATCTTTCCGATGCCTTTACAGTGATTGCGATAGACCTTCCAGGATTTGGGAAGTCTGAGAGTCCCGCTACGGGATGGTCTACCAGTGACTATTCAATCTGGTTTGAACAGTTTCTTTCCATAGTTGGAATCACACCCACTGCAAAACCTTTCTATTGTGCAGGGCATTCGTTTGGAGGAAAAATTTTGGTTGACTATACCGCCATGCAGCGCCAATTCCAACCAGCCAAGCAAATACTCATTGATGCCTCCGGTATTCGCTACGAATTAAGTGCGAAACAGAAAATGCTTCGCACACTATCTACGGTCCTACCTTCCAAATTAAAGCAGGCTGCTTCAACGCAAGTAAAAGAACGAATCTATCAACGCTTTGGAGCGGAGACAGACTATCTGGCTGCAACTCCGTTTCAAAAAGCTACACTCCAAAAAATCTTAACGGAAGATCTTCGATTGCAACTCTCTCGTATCTCCATTCCCACGCTCTTAGTCTGGGGACGGTTACCCAAATTCCCGCCGTTGTGGCATGGTGAAGAATTTCATCGTTTAATTCCAAACAGTCAGCTGAAAGTTTTTGAAAGCGGGCATTTTCCCCATCATGATCATCCTCAAGCTGTAGCGGAGGCGATCAGTACGTTTTTAAAGGACTCATCATGAAAAAAGATCACGCATTGCAGACAAAGTTGGCAATTCTTCAACAAGGAGAATATGAATGGCGTCATTATGCAGAATGGATGGAATCGCATCCTGAACCTGGAGCTACGATTACTCCCAAAAAAGTAACCTTTAAATTACGACTGCTTGAAGCGATCGCTAGAACTGTTGGCTTGATTGTCGGTGAAGACAGGGCACTGTTGCTTGGACTTTTCTTGCTTTCGGTCCCGCAGTGGCTTGTTACCCAATGGATCCTAACGGCCGCAACCTGGAAATTACGACGATTACAGCGGCGTGGCTTAACCGTAATTGCTGTCGTGGGAAGTTATGCAAAAACGTCCACCAAACATACGTTATCCCATGTGCTGTCCGGCGCGTATCGTGTTCACTCAACGCCCGGAAATATTAACCGGGCATTAGGAATCGCCAAAGAAATTACGAACTCTTTAACAGCATCGCATCACTATTTCATCGTAGAAATGGGAGAGTATGATCGCGGTGATATTGCGGCGTTAACTTCCTTTGTGGCACCAGCCTATGCAGTGATTACACCCATTACCATTGCGCATCTTGAACGATTTGAAAGTCCGTTGGAAATTGAAACAGAGATTTTTGATGTCCTGCGTTTTTCAAAAGCCCAAGGGATAGTGCATCAGGCAAATCAACGCATTGCCAAGAAATTAGGGTTAGATGCTCGATGTAGTTACTATGATCCTGAATTAATCGTACACGTACAGGTGTCGCGTGCCGGCACGGAGTTTTTTGTACCTTCTTTTTTTAAGGATCCTCTGTTTATCTCCCTTTTTGGTCGACACAATGCTGAAAACACCCTCCCTGCAATTCTGTTGGCAAAAAAATTAGGCATGAGCGTACAACAAATTCGATCACAACTGTCGTCATTACCGGTTGTCCCCCATCGATTAGAACCGACACTGTTGGAACGACAAATTTTGGTTCTGGATAACGGTTATAACTCCAATCCAGTTAGCGCAGTCCAAGCACTGGAAGTACTTTCACAACTAGAAGGGAGTCAGAAAATAGTTTGTACTCCTGGATTTGTGGAATTAGGTAACGACCAGGAGACCTACAATCAAACCTTTGGAGCACAGATTGCCAAGGTGGCTGATTTGGCTCTGATTATGGAGGGCGTGAATACTGCCGCATTGCTCAAGGGTTTAAAGCAGGCAGGGTTTGACGATCAATCAATTATCGTCGCTGCAAATGAAATCGAAGGAATGAACCAGATTTCAAGTAAGCTAAAGCCTACTGCCGTGATTCTGTTTGAAAATTCAATTCCAGAGTTATATCAACGAACTACAGGTTAAAGAATATCGCTCTTGTGCCAGACCGTATAGGTTTTGATCGGTTCCAAAAAGATCGCTGGGGAGTCTTTAATTAAGATGCGTTGGAACTCCTGATAGTACAGTTTTCGTTCTTCCCGATTTGTAGATTTTCTAGCATCTTCTAAGAGCTTATCCACCCGTGCGTTTTTATAATGCGTAAAGTTAGTTTGTTGGGTAGAGTGCCAAAAGGTATATTGATCGGGATCAATGGGGATTTGTTGTCCAACTAATAACACTTGGTAATTGGAAAGATCAGGAACATTACTTAAGCGGATTTGGACTGAAATTTTGAAGTTATCACAGTTCTTGCCGTTACTTTTTTGACAGTTTGCCTGTGTTAGAGCCCCAAGCTCTTCCCAACTTTTTTTAATCGTTTCTGCTTTCAACATGTAAGTGGGAATGGTGGTCAGTTCTACTGTAACCGGCTTTTGTAACTCTGCTTTTGAGAGCGTTTCGATGGCTGCGGTTAAATCCTGCTCAAAGCGATCGATGTCTGCTTCATCACCCACATATGCCCAAGAGCGTTTATAGATTGGAGAGAGGATGCGATCATTCCCTTGGGGTTTTTGTAACGATAAATTCAATGCCTGACGTAAATTCCGATTATTGTAGGGCTGTCCGCTATCGCCGTCTGAGTAGTTTAAATTAAAAAAAAGGGCGACATACTGATCGTCATGGGACTCGATACGTTTTCCCACAGTTTGCCAATCTTTAAGATCTTCAATATCTTGGATTAGTTCCAGTCGCCCGACGTTTCCATGTTTAAAGGCAATAATGGCATCATGTTCTGTTTGATAAAAACGATAGACTAACCGTTCTCGATCGGACTCCAACGTAATTTCTCGAAGTGACGGTCCCGCGTACTTAAACGAGGTGATGTGGTACTCACCCAAACCATAAATCGTATTCTTTTCAAAGAAGAAAAACCGTTTGGTTTGCTGCTGTTTAAACAGTGGCTGTGAGACCAGTGATAAAAAGGAAGATGGTAAAAACGGTTGCGCCGGCGTCTGATCATCTTTTGGCGGGCGAATTCGATATACAATATCATTTTGAGATCGAGCAATATCAATGTCAGCAAAAACATAGGAGACATCTGCGGGAGTTGTTTCGGTTCCATCTTGCCAAAGGACATTGGGTCGGATGGTGAAACGGTACGCTTTGCCCTCTTCTTCAATATGAAACGACGATGCTAGTGCAGGGACAAACTGACCATCCTCGGTAGCTCTAGTCAAACCCATACTGACTTTGTCTTGAATATCTCTAGGCAGACGGGACAGCGGAAACGCCCCAACTCTACCAATGTAACTGGTAGGTTTAAATAATGGAATGGACGAGAGAAGGTTGGGCAGGATGACAAAGAGGATAATGCCAATGACGGTGCTCACCCCGACAACGATTCCGTATTTTTTCAAGAAACCTTCTACGTACCAGCGAATTTTAATTGCGGTAATCATGAAGTGTTACAGTCTACAATAGAACGATTGATGCCAGCGATAACGCAAGAAACACACAAATGAGGACAATGGTTGCCCCAAACAGGGTGCGCTCAACCCCACGCTTGGTGTGATAACTTTCGCCACCCCCACCCCAAGTTGATCCCAGTCCGGATCCTTGAGCCTGCAAGAGGATAGCTCCAATAAGGAGGAGAGAAACTACAATTTGGGCGGATAAAAGAATTGTCCCGATAGGCATGGGGTCATTCTATCGCTTTTGAACTAAAAAAGCTAGAATAACCTTGATCAAATGGCTACATATCCCCTATGGTTGATACACATTGTCATCTAAATCTATCTCCCTTATCTGCGCAGGCGTCGACAGTCGTAGAACGCGCGATGCTTGTCGGCGTGACGAAACTTGTGATTGTAGGAACGGACATTTCGAGTAGTATCCAGGCAGTTGAGATTGCCAAACGCTTCCATCAGTACGCTACGGTCGGAATTCATCCCGAGCTGGGAAGCTTTCTTGGTCAATTTTCGCAGTCAAATCAGAAAAAGCTTCTTTCTCTATGGAAACGAGAACTAGGTGTCATCGCCAACGATACTAGCTGCGTTGCCATTGGAGAATGTGGCCTAGATTATAGTTTCTTGCAGTCAGACTCCGAGTACGATAACGCAATCCGCAAGCTTCAGTCTGAATTATTTTTGATGCAGGCACGCTTAGCCCACAATCTTCTCGTACCACTCACCATCCACTGCCGATCCACACGAGGGAAGGAAGGTGGACCGTTTGATGCCTATGCGGATCTGCGTACCTTGTTAACAACGCTTAAAGCAGACAATGTGTTACCGCGTTTTGTCCTGCATTGTGTCTCGGGACCGTTGGAGTATGTTAACGCCTGTCTAAATTTGGGAGGATATGTTAGTTTTGCAGGGAATGTGACCTACCCCTCATCGAAAGAGATTCAGTCACTGCTCAAACTGGTTCCTCCTAATCGATTGCTGCTTGAAACGGATGCGCCATTTTTGTCGCCGCAAGGGCTGCGCGGAAGCGTGAACTCCCCCGAAAATATTGTCCAAACGGCTGCGTTTGTCGCGACAATTTTAGGGACTAGTGTAGAAAGCCTGGATCAGCAAACGAGTGAGAACGCAGCGACTTTGTTTTCTATCTAGTACAATACCGTTTACCATGCTCGAATTTGAAACTCTTACAAAAACGCAAGCCTTACAGGAAAAATTCACTGGAATTGTTTCCCGACTTGGAGTGGAAGAAAAACGGCAGCGATTAACCACGCTTTCGCAGTTACGCGAAGATCCGGCGTTTTGGAATGATCAAACAGAAGTAAAAAATGTAGGTCAAGAGATTGCTTCGCTTGAATCAACCCTGAAAGAAATTACTCACATTCAGGATTTGTTTTACGATCTCTCGTCAATGGAAGAGTTGTTAAAGGAAACCCCAGATCAAAGTTTGCAGTCTGAATATTTTTCTACCCAACATACCGTCGACACAATCCTTTCTAATCTGGAAATTCAAACATTTCTGTCGGGAAAGTACGATCATCGTGATGCCGTCCTTACCATTCATGCAGGTCAAGGTGGAACCGAGGCTTGTGATTGGGCGAGTATGGTGTCTCGAATGTACAGTCGCTATTTTGATTTAAAAGAATGGAAATGGGAGTTGGTTGACGAGTCACGAGCGGAAGAAGGACTCAAGTCGGTAACTTACCTTGTACATGGAGAGTTTGTCTACGGATTACTCAAACATGAAACAGGAGCGCATCGACTGGTGCGACTGTCCCCCTTTAACGCCGATAATCTTCGACAGACCTCTTTTGTGGGCGTCGATGTCTTGCCGTTAATTGCGGAAGAAGATAAAGAAATCGAGTTAAACCTTGACGATTTAGAGTGGCAATTCACTCGAGCAGGTGGTCATGGGGGTCAGAATGTGAATAAAGTAAATAGTGCCGTCATTCTCAAGCATATCCCAACGGGAATGATTGTGGAATGTCGTCAGGAGCGCTACCAAGAACAGAACAAGAAAACGGCAGTATCGATTTTAAAAAGTAAATTAGCAGCACTTGAAGAGCAAGCAAAAAGTTCTGAAATGGCAGCAATCAAAGGAGAATACAAAGTGGCAGGATGGGGTAATCAAATCCGAAATTATGTTTTACATCCCTACCATTTAGTCAAAGACACCCGTACTAAAATCGAAACAAGTGATACCCAGGCAGTCTTAGATGGTGATTTGGATCTCTTTACGCAAAGCTGTGTGCGTCAACTGTAAAATCGCTAGTGGATAGAATTTAACTTTGTGTGTAGACTCAAAACACGTATGGAGAAAATTTCGTTCGATTCACAACCAACGCCAACTTCACCGGCTAACGCGGCAGAACCGAGTAGTGCTGTACCAAGTTCAACTACTGCTTTTGCGTCCAATTTAGCAAAAGAAAACACTATGGCAAAATCAAAAAACATCTTCCTTCCTTTATTAGGAGTCGTGATTCTCTTAGGAATTGGTACAGGCTATGTAGTTGCGTCTTCTACCACCAAACCAACCGTTACGGTGGTTGATACGTCCACTGACGCTCAAGGAGTCAGTGATCTAGCGGCAGCCGTGAAAGTAGGCCAAGTGTTTGGAGCCCAGGACACGAGCAGTTTTAAAGATAATGCAGAAGGAGTCTTAGTCGCCGGAGGCTTGGAAGGGGAAGGCTCACATCATATCGTCCGTCCCGGAGGCAAGACGCAGACCGTCTACTTGACCTCATCTGTTCTTGATTTAAAAATGTTTGAAGGTCATAAAGTAAAAGTGTGGGGTGAAACCTTTAAAGCACAAAAAGCTGGATGGTTAATGGATGTTGGTCGAGCAGAAGTCCAGGAACTCAATGCTTCCTTGCCAGATGGCGCGCAACCTGAGAAGTTAATGCAGGGTGGAGACTTCTAAAATTTTAAGTTTTTCATCTTCACAGCGACCCTCCTTTTCTGGTAAAGTGTTCCCATGCTCCGTTTTACCAATGTTACGAAACGATATGGTTCACAAGAAGTGTTGTCGGATGCAACGTTTTTGATCAATCCTGGTGAATTTATTTTCTTAGTAGGAAAATCTGGGGCTGGCAAAACAACAATCATGCGACTTCTGACCCATCAAACGACTCCCGATGTGGGCGAAATTACCGTTGGCGATCTTACCTTTGGGAAGCTGCGACAAAAAGAAATTATTGCGCTCCGTCGAATGATCGGGGTGATTTTTCAAGATTACAAATTGTTGCCTGAGCGAACGGTCGAAGAGAATATTGCCTTAGGCTTAGAAATTATTGGAAAACCAAAAGAAGAGATAGCCGTGCGTACGATGGAATTGCTGACGTTGATTGGACTTCCAGAAAAGAAAGATGTTTTCCCGTCGCAACTGTCGGGTGGAGAGGCGCAACGCGTGTGTATTGCACGAGCCCTGGCAACCGCACCTAGAATCTTGTTTGCGGACGAACCAACCGGGAACCTTGATGATTCAACCGCCTATTCCATTGTTCGATTGCTTGCCAAGATTAACGAGCTTGGAACTACCATTATCATGGCCACGCATAATTTGTCCTTAGTCAAACGGATTGATAAGCGCGTGATCTTTTTGGAAGATGGAAAAGTCCGTGAAAATCAAGAAACCAAAAGTCACAAGAAAACCGAGGATGAATCGCATGTAACAGAAGAGAAGTCGGAAAAGAAAGTAGATTAATCCTATGTTTCGATCACTGCAACAAGCCTTTCGTAATATGCGCCGCAGCCCCTATCAGGCAATGCTAGCAACGTCGATGATGGCGCTGACCTTTTTTGTTGCCTATTGTTTTGTCCTACTCCTGTATACCGCGAATGTCGCGCTTCATTATATCGAAACACGTCCGCAAGTCATTGCCTATTTTGCGGTTACCTCCTCTCCAGAGGAAGTTGCTTCGGCAAAACAAGTAATGGAAGAAAAAGACTATGTGGCGGAGGTCAAAGCCGTCACCAAACTTGATGCACTGGAAATTTTTAAAGAGGAAAACAGTAAAGATCCGTTGCTCTTGGAGCTCGTAACGGCAGATATTCTCCCTGCCTCTTTGGAAGTCAGTGCGACATCGATTGAATCACTCTCAACCATTCAAGGGGATTTGGAGAAGCTTGCCGGCGTTGAAGAAGTCGTCTATCAAAAAGATGTGATTGAGAATCTCTCGTATTGGACCAAAACCATCCGCACAGGTGGACTGGTGATTACCTCCGTGTTAGTGGTGATCACCGTGATGCTGATTTTCGTCATCTTGAGCTTGCGCGTGGGCATGAAGCGTTCTGAAATTTCGATTATGCGCTTACTTGGTGCGAGTATGTGGTATATCCGGGGTCCCTTCGTCTATGAGGGAGTATCGTATGGCGTCTATGGAGCCTTAATTGGTTGGATCGTGAGTTACACGGTGTTACTGTACCTTACTCCCACCTTACTCTCGTTCTTTGCGCAGCTAAAGATTCTTCCAGTCCCACCAGTCATCTTAGCCGGGATGCTTGGTGGTGGAGTCCTCATCGGTGTCTGTATCGGTATCATCTCAAGTTTATTTGCAGTCAAGCGATTCGTTCGAAAGGGGCTATAGGTCATGCGCTTGGGAAAATACTTTTTCTTGCTTGTGGTTGTCGTCGGCTTTGGGGCGAGTCTTTTGATGCCGATGTCCATTCGCGCGGATGAAACAGATCCTAAATATCAGGAAAAGTTAAAAGAGATTGAAGAATTAAAAGGAAAGATTTCACAACTTCAAGGTGAAGCAAAGACATTATCGTCTGCGATTTCCTACTTAACCAATAAAAAAGCGTTGACGCAAAAGCAGATGGAGGCAACGCAGTTAGAGATTGCCTTACTAGAACGTGACATCGGCTCACTGGAAGGCAAGATTGATACGTTAGAGCAAAATTTGGATTTGTATGTGGCGGCGCTTCTTACCGAAGTGCAGGACGGGTATAAACAGCCAGAGATTGGGTCCTTTGAACTACTCTTTTCAACCAAGAGCTTCTCAGACTTGTATACACGGTATAAATACATCCAGTTAGCCCAATCCCATTATCAAAATCTCTTAAAGAAAACCTCCCAAGTAAAAATCGATTACAACCAGCAAAAGGATGAAAAGGAAAAGAAACAACAGTCGGTAGCTGCGCTTCAAAAAAAACTGGAATCCCAAAAGAAAGATTTAGAAGCCCAAGAAGAGTCAAAACGAAAGTTACTCACGGACACCAAAAACAATGAAAGCAATTATCAAAAGCTGTTGTCGCAAGCTGAATCAGAATTAGCATCCTTTGCCTCCTTTGCCAAAGCGCGTGGTGCAAATGTATTACCACCTCAAAATAGTCCCGATGGATGGTTTTTCTCTCAACGCGACGAGCGCTTCGCAGGTGTGTGTATCGGAAATAGTTGCGGAACCAAAAACGAAGGCAGGATTTTGGAAGTGGGTTGTCTCGTCAGTAGTACAGCCATGATCAAAAAGAAATTTGGAGAAAATGTCACTCCTGTTTCTATCGCGCGGACGACAAGCTATTTCTTCTCGAATACTGCCTATATGCTCCATCCTTGGCCAGCACCATCCGGGTGGCGATATGAGCGTTCTGGCTACTCTCAAGCGAAGCTTGATGAAGAGTTAAAGAGTAATCCAGTCATTGTGCACATGCGTATTGGAACATTCGATGGACACTTTTTGGTGATAAAAAGTGGAGAGAAGGGAAACTACATCATTCACGATCCGATCGAAGGGTATGATAAAGAGTTTTCCAAGTTCTATAAAACAAGTCAAATAAATAACATTAACTATTTGCGTAAAGTATAAGGGAGGAGCCAGTGTTTTTTCCCAGGAAATTTTTTGTGGGGAAGCGTCTCGTATTCACTCTGTGTGGGTTTCTGGTTGTGCTTTTCTCTAGCACCACTGTTAAAACTACGCTTGCCCAAACGGAACTACCAATTCAATTCCATGAGATCTTTGTGTGTAATGGTGCAGGTGAAAAAGAGTGGCTCACGCTTAAAAACACCTCCACCACGACGGAGACTCTAACGAATTGGATCATCACAGATGAGTTGGGTAGTGCGACCAATACCTATTATCTTAATGCAGTGATCCCGGCAGGAAAGATTATCTATGTCGAGATACCGGCAACCAGAGGCATCTATAATGCCGATACCGATATCGTGTATCTAAAGCGCGACGGGACGACTGTCGAGAGTTTTTCCTATGGAGAAACTGGAAACTTGTTTAAAGGCTGTGACTTCATGTCCAATTCTTGGCAACGTTCAGGAACTACCTGGATCCAGACAGATAGCAAACAGTCCTATGTCCCTTCGGACCAATTACTTCCAATTACCCTAACGAGTGAACCGGTCACTTTACTCGTTGGAACTCCAACACCCAGTTCCAGTGCAACCCCTGCTTCCTCTCCCACACCGACACCAACACCGACACCCACTATCGTCATCCAACCAACCGGGATCTCTTTATCTGAAGTCTATGCCTGTCAGATGGAGGATGAGCACGAATGGATTGAGGTTTATAACGGAAATGAGGCGGAAGTGAAGTTAATCAACTGGGAAATAAAAGATAAAGATAATCACACCCAACCGATCAAAGAATTACTCATTCCTGCAAAATCGTATCGCATCATTGAGATTTTGGAATTTGATATCGGCATGTTAACGAACACCGGGGACACAGTTCGACTACACAATGGGGCAAAGGAAAAGGTAGATGAGTATTCCTATACTGTCAGTTGCAAGAAAGGCTTCTCATTTGCAAAGAGTGGAACAGATTGGAAAGAGACTGGAACCCCGACTAAAAATGGGCCAAATACGGTGACAACTCCAACGCCGACACCCTCCCCAACAGCTTCAGCGTCGGCATCATTAAGTCCTAGCTCGACCTCTACTCCATCACCCACGCAAGCAGCTCTTACACAACAAACCCCTGGAAGCAGTCAAAGTGCTCAAACAATTGAGCCATTCGGTCAGATTCTAGGGACAAGTGAGATTGAAGCACATCGTGAAAAAGAGATCCCAGAAGCTAGTTCATCTGCGAAAGCGACCGTCGTACCCGCAGTCATTGCCATTGGCAGCGGAACCGTTCTCTTTTCCGGTTCAATGCTCTATTTGGGGTTAGATTGGTTTACCAGAATGCATGGGAAGTTACCGTTTCCACTCCCTTTCCTAAAATAACATTATGCGAAAAACACTCAACAACATTAGTGAGCATCAGTATATTCGTTATCTGACATTGATCCTTTGGTGTGGACTGATCTTTTTTCTCTCCTCACAATCAGTTTTGCCTGGAGCTCCCAGTGGAGTATTAGATTTTGTGTTCAAAAAATCTGCCCACATGACTGTCTATGCATTGCTGTATCTGTTTGCAGTGCGTGCTTTTTCAACTGGCAGTAGACAGCAGTTTACTAGAGCTGCCATTTTTACCATTCTTTTTGCCGTAAGCGATGAGTTTCACCAATCCTTCGTTCCGGGTCGGACACCCCATCTAATGGATATTGGTTTTGATAGTGTCGGGATGCTGGCAATGTGGGCTGCAATTAAGAAGTTTTCGTGGCGTTAGCAGCCTCTGTCGCTCTCCATTTGGCAATTTCAGCATGATTTCCGTTGAGCAGTATTCTTGGAACTTGCCAGCCGTTGTAGGTAGCTGGTCGTGTGAAATGTGGATATTCTATAAACCCTGCACTGGAATGCGATTCTTCAACACTACTTTTGTCATCTCCGAGTGCACCTGGAAGCAAGCGCACGACACTGTCGGCAATTACCATGGACGCTAATTCACCACCCGTGAGGACATAGTCACCAATCCGAATTTCCTCATCGATTAGATGTAGCGCAACGCGTTCGTCCACCCCTTCGTAGTGGCCGGAGATAAAAATTAAGGTATCGATGGTAGAAAGTTCCCGTGCAACAGGCTGGGTGTACGGTGTGCCCTTGGCAGATAATAAAATGATCTTTTGATTTGGTGTTCCTTTTTTTGCCCCAATTGATGCAAGTGCTTTGTCGATCGGTTCGATCATCATCACCATTCCTGGTCCACCGCCGTAAGGGGGATTGTCAGCCGTTTTGTGTTTGTCCGTAGAAAAGTCACGAATATTAATCAGGTTAAAGGAAACAATACCTTTTTGCACAGCACGCTTGAGAATGCTTTCCGATAAGGGACCTTCATAGATCGATGGAAAGAGAGTTAAGAAATGAATTGTCATTAGATTGTTTCAAAAAAGGTTACGGGGACTTTAGTATTGAGCATGTAACTTGCACGTATTCCAAGAGGTTTTTGCGTTTGAGTATCATAGTGGTATGTATACATGTCAGCATCAAAATTCACTGGTTTACCTTGAGCAATTAACTCTGCAGACCCTTTCATTTTTGATTGTACACTAAAGGTTCTTCCTGAGCTGTTTTTTAATTGTTTCTTAAATTCCCAGAAACCTCCAAATGTTTTCTCAGTAGTTTTTTGAATCTCATCTAGTGTCCCTGTCGCAATGAAATATTCTCCAGTAGCTGGATCAACTGTCGATTGATCTATTACTGCGTAGAGGGCATTCTCATCATCGGCATTCTCGTCCAAGCAAAAAAGTCCTACGACATGAAATGCCCACGACTTTTCATGAAATGGACTAGCTCCTTTATTGACATCAACTCGATAAGCAATACCTGGGACTTTGAAATTATTCATCATCTCTATCACTGATCCACCATTTACTAAATGACATAGATTATGTCGAAGCAAAGGATCATCAAGTTCTCGGCGAGTGGCATCCGGAATTCTTGCGTCAATTCTATCTTTGAGTTTTTTCAAAGCAATTGTGATCAACTGTTTTGCTCGTTCATTTCGATTATTTGCTTCTACTTCCGCACCGAAGCTAGATTCGAGACCATTAAGGACTGGCATATGACAAGTATTCTTTTTATTGATATATTCCTTTTCATATGAATATTACCATTATAGGTACGGGCTTTGTAGGTGTCGTCTCTGCTGCAGTCTTTGCCAAGTTAGGAAACAAGGTTATAGGTTTAGATATTGACCCCAAACGCATTGAGAGTTTAAAAACCGGAAAGGTCCCATTCTTTGAGCCAGATTTGGAAGAGTTGCTACTCAAAGGAATGAGCCAGAAAAAACTGTCGTTCACCACTTCCTATAACGACGCGGTTTCTAAAGCAGATGTGATTATGATTGCCGTTGGAACACCTTCTGCTCCCGATGGTCAGGCAGATCTTCGTTTTGTCTTTGCTGCAGCCGAGAGTATGGCTCCATACTTGAAGGATAACGCAATCGTAGCCATCAAAAGCACTGTTCCACCGGGTACCTGTGGCAAAGTAGAACAGAAAATGAAAGAGGCTTTAGCAGGGAAGACAACAGTCTTTCATGTGGTCTCCTTACCTGAATTTCTCAAAGAAGGATCTGCTGTTGCCGATACCTTGCATCCTGATCGCGTGATTATTGGGGCTACAGTTCCAGGAGTGGTAAAGATTCTCAAAGAACTCCATGAGCCCTTAACGAGCAAAATCTTAGTTATGCATCCGGATAGCGCCCAAATGTGTAAGTACGCAGCCAATGCCTATTTAGCCACACGGATCACCTTTATCAATCAGATTGCAAACTTGTGTGAAGCGAATGGTGCCAACATTGAAGAGGTGATCAAAGGAATTGGACTGGATAAACGAATTGGAAGTCATTATTGGTATCCAGGACTGGGTTATGGTGGAAGTTGTTTTCCAAAAGATGTCAAAGAACTCGCAGCCTATGCACGCGCAGTTGGTCAAGAAGACAACTTAATGGTGACCATCAATCAGCTCAATGAAGAACGCATTGTAAAACTACTGCGACAGTTTGAAGAATCAGTGGGGGGATTTTCGGGAAAGAAGGTCGCCGTCTTAGGTCTCTCATTTAAACCCAACACCGATGATATGCGGGAAGCACCCAGTACCAAGGTGATCCCCTTACTCTTGCACGCGGGAGCTTTTGTCGTAGCCACCGATCCGATGGCTCTCTTGGCTGCGAAAGCGTGGTTTTCTAAAGTAGGGATTGAAGAGTCTGCACACTTTTCCTTAAACAGTGACATGATGGAAACACTCAAGGGTGCGGATGTCGTCTTGTTATTAACCGAGTGGAAAGAGTACAGTGCACTGACTGCCGCTACACTTGCAGGACTCGTTTCATCCGCTGCAACAGTAATTGATACGCGAAATCAATATGGGCGGAGTACAATTGAGAAGACTGGGTTACAATATATTGGGATTGGATTGTAAAGCTCTATGCCAAGTGATCAACCACGCATTTTAGTTACCGGGGGAACTGGCTTTGCTGGATCTCATTTAATTGAAGAACTACTTGCTTCGGGATATACCAACATTTACTCTACAACCTTTTCTCCCCCTCCGGAGAACGTCAAATTTCTTGCCGACGATCACTATATTCAAGTTGATCTTTCCAATGGCGAAGCAACGCAAGCTTTGCTTAAGACCGTTAAACCTGACTGGATCTTCCATTTAGCCTCGTTTGCGTATGTCGGCAAAAGCTTTGAAAAAGCTCGAGAGTTATTTACCAATAACATTAACTTACAACTAAATCTTTTGGATGGAGTGAAGGCAATTTGTCCGCAAGCGCGAGTTTTAAGCATCGGATCCGCCGAAGAGTATGGTGTTGTTGACTTGGATTTGGATTATATTGACGAACACGTCAGTCTCAATCCGGTTAACCCCTATGCCGTTTCCAAGACGACCCAAGACTTACTCTCCAATAGCTATTACTTAAGTTACAAGCTAAATATTGTACGAGCGCGACCATTCAATCATATCGGTACTCGGCAGACCGGTGATTTTGCAGTGCCATCATTTGTCAAGCAAATTGTAGAAATTGAACAGGGAAAAAAGCAAACATTGGAAGTAGGGAACCTACAAGGAATTCGAGATTTTACGAGTGTTAAAGATATGGTCCGAGCGTATATCGTACTTCTTGAGAAGGGAGCAGTGGGTGACGTCTACAACATCGGGTCTGGAACTGGCATCCAAATGCAGGAGATTGTGAACCAACTTGTCGGATTGTCCACTGTACCTATTACTGTTGAACAAGATGAAGCTCGCTTACGTCCCCTTGACGTGCCTAAACTCATTGCCGACAATAGAAAGATACAATCATTAGGTTGGGAGCTACAGATTTCCATCAATGAGGAACTAGAAAAAATCATTGAGGAGTGGAGAGCGCGTACGTAGAAAGGATTTCTTTGTTATGAAAAAAGCATTTATTACCGGGGTAACCGGACAGGACGGGTCCTACTTGGCAGAGCTGTTATTGGAAAAGGGATATAAAGTGTATGGAATGACGCGTCGGACGAGTACGCTCAATTACTCTCGATTGGGTGAAACAATCCATAACGAAAACTTTGAACTCATTTCTGGAGACTTATTGGATCAGCATTCCATGACTCGTGCCCTCGATCGAATTCAGCCGGATGAAGTTTACAACCTTGCCGCCCAATCCTTTGTGCATGCATCTTGGGAGCAGCCAGTCCTAACAGGCGAATTTACTGGAATTGGCGTGACACGGATGTTGGAAGCTTTGCATGTGTCGTGTCCACAAGCTCGATTCTATCAAGCATCATCGTCGGAAATGTTTGGTAAAGTGCAAGCTGTTCCACAAAAGGAAAGTACTCCATTCTATCCACGTTCTCCCTATGGTGTGGCAAAGGTCTATGGTCACTGGATCACGGTCAATTATCGCGAATCCTACAATCTGTATGCTGTCTCTGGAATTTTGTTTAATCACGAATCACCCCGAAGAGGATTAGAATTTGTCACCCGAAAAATTGCAAATGGAGTTGCCAGAGTGAAATATGGAAAACAGAAAACAGTGAAACTGGGCAATCTGGACGCTAAGCGTGACTGGGGATATGCCAAAGACTACGTAGAAGCAATGTGGCTGATGCTGCAACAAGATCAACCAGATGACTACGTCATTTCAACGGGTGAAACGCATTCTGTACGAGAATTTGTGCAGGAAGCTTGTGCCGTCGCTGGTGTTGATAATTGGGAAGCCGTCATTGAACACGATGGTCGTTATGATCGTCCAGCCGAAGTGGAACTACTTATTGGGGACAGTACGAAAGCTAAAGAAAAGCTCGGATGGGTTCCAAAAACTTCCTTTAAGGAACTCGTGAAGATTATGGTGGAGGCAGAATTACAAGCAGAAATGCTATAATGAATTTAGGCGTTTTTGGTCGTCAATACTTCCCAAAAAAATGTTTTTGTGAACCGTATTGATAGGGTCGGTTCAATTTATGGCACAACAACGAGCCATCATCATCATTCCAACATACAACGAACGAGAGAACATTTCGAAAATGATTCCCGCCTTGCAGGAGATCTTTAAAGTAGTACCGCACTGGGACATGCATATTTTGGTGGTAGACGATAGCAGTCCTGATGAAACGGGAAAAACAGTAAAAGACTTTGAGCATACCTATAAAAACGTTCACCTCCTTTCAAATAAGAAGAAACAAGGTCTAGGAGTAGCCTACCTGCTTGGAATGCGACATGCTTTCAACGCACTTGCAGCAGACATCATATTCGAGTTTGACGCTGATTTTTCACACGATCCAAAGAAAATTCCTGAATTCATTGCTGCTATCGATCAAGGTGCAGATTTAGTTCTAGGATCTCGGTATATCAAAGGCGGTTCTATTCCGGATGATTGGGGATTCGATCGAAAGTTTTTAAGCGTTGTTGGGAACTTAGTAAACACGATTGTGCTTACGCATTTTGCCATTCGTGACTGGACTACTGGCTTTAGAGCAATTCGCAAATCCGTATTCAGCGCAATTGAAGCGGAGATGGAAGATCAACAGTTTACCGGTTACACGTTCCAAATTGGGTTTTTGCATAAAGCCGTTCGGCGAGGTTTTAAAATCGTTGAAGTCCCAATTCAGTTTGTGGATCGAAAAGTGGGAAAGTCTAAACTTGGTCCGGATTATATAAAACATGCGCTGCTATATATTTTAACGGCACGGTATAAGGAAATTGTCGTCTCCCGTTTATTTAAATTTGGGGTAGTTGGTGGAACGGGCTTTCTCATTAACTTTAGTTTGCTCTTCATCCTTTCCAGAATCAGTGCCATCTCGACCTTGGCAGAATCGATTTCCACTCTTCCGTTCTTAGGGTTTGTGAATGCTTCTGGATTGGCTTCAGCTATCGGAGCGGAATTTGCAATTATCTCAAACTTTATTTTGAATAACTCTTGGACATTTCAGGATCGACAGAGTACGGACGCAGTTTCAACGCTTCTCAAATTTCTTCAATTTAATGTCAGCTCGTTTGCCGCGGTGGCAATTCAGTTAACCGTTGTGAGTGCTGGTACAGGACTTACCGGACAGACATCACTCTCAAAAACTGCGTGGTTGGTCTGTGCAACAGCAATTGGGATGGTCGTAAATTACACGATCTATTCCAAAGTGATTTGGCGTTCCGCAAAAAGTTAGGAAAAGTTATTTTCTGTATTCCTATGGTCACTAGGTTTTTTGATAAGAAAAAAAGAGCATTCATTCTTTTTTTAGTCATCTTGGCGATCGGGACTTTTTTGCGATTTTACCGACTTCGAGCCACAATGCAGTTTTTAGGAGATCAAGGAAGAGACGCTCTCATTGCGCGTGGAATCCTGATGGATAAAGATCCAGCTTTTATTGGACCTGTTACCAGTGTCGGCAACATGTATCTAGGTCCATTTTATTATTACTTCATGGTTTTGCCCTTAATGTTTAGTTATCCGGATCCGTCGGGTCCGGCCTATGCAGTGGCATTTGTTGGTGTCCTGACGCTGGCACTCATTTATCTTCTAGGCAAAGAATTAGTTGGGAAGCGAACGGCGATGGTGGCAATGGGATTGTATGCAATTGCTCCCATCGTGATTGAGAACGTCAGGTTCTCTTGGAATCCAAATATTGTTCCGTTGTTTTCATTACTCGTTGTATGGGCAGTAAATAAAACGTTACAAGGTAAATATCAATATTGGGTATTGATTGGATTATGTGCCGCAATCTTATCGCAGTTACACTATCTGACATTGATCGTCATTGGAATCGCGGGGATTTTTTGGTTGGTAGAACTGTATCGTCAAATTAAAGATAAAGAAGTTAGTCCCATTTTTATTCGCTCAACGGGACTGGCAATCCTTATTGTCATGTTCTCGGTGATCCCGATTTTGATTTACGACATTAAACATGATTTTCTCAACGTTCGCGCATTCCTTTCTTTTTTTGTTGGTGGATCAAGTAGCGAGGATGCAAGTCACTTTAGAGGTTTAAGTGAACTCTCAGCCATCTTTTACTCCTGGATTGCGTTGGCAGTTCGAAACCTAAGTGAAATCTTTGGGATTAAAATTCCCACTTCTGCTGCACTTGTCTCACTTTTGGTAGGGATGTATTTACTGATAAAGACTTGGTTTAGTTTAAAAAGCCTGTCTCCAGACATTCGACGTGGAGTTAAAGTTGTGTTCGCTTTTTTTGTGATCGGAATTGGAGTCTTGTCACTGTATAAGGAATCAATTTTTAATCACTACTTAGGTTTCCTATTCCCAATTTCCATCCTTCTGCTCGCTGTCTTCATCAGCGCACTGTGGAAATCTATCCTGCTTCGTCCATTAGTCATCGTAGCTCTAGGAGCAATTCTAGTTTGTAGTTTGAATAACTACCCGGGAAAGCATGTATTGGGAATGAATGTTGATGTATTCAAACAGACAGCAGAAGAGATTCAACAACGCACAGTCGCCAAAGAGAAGTATGATATTTTGCTTCTATCAGAGAATAATGACTTTTTAGGGATGAATTATCGCTACTTTTTGACGACGAACCACGGACGTCCAGCAAGTGAAGAGGAGGTCCACTCATTTAAACGTTTGTTTGTGATCGATGAGGCACACAAACAAAATCCATTAGACACGCCGCAGTATAAAGTGGCTATTTGGCCGAATAGAGACATTATTGATGCATTCAGCATCCCAAATGGACCGAACGTGGTGGTATTGGTACGATAAAGGACAACTAAACTGTGAAGGTCTATGAAAGCAATCTTGCAGCGACACTTCTTTGAAATTGTATTTCTTGTTGGGTTGTGCGCTAGTGCTTTTTATCTGCGTTCCTATGCATTGTACAGAGATCTTTTTTTTGCTTTTGATCAGGGGCGCGATGCATGGGAAATTGTCAAGCTGATGCAAGGAGATCTAACCTTGATTGGTCCAGTAACGGGGCTGACTGGTGTGTTTTTAGGTCCTTTTTGGTATTTCGTACTTCTTCCTCTGTACTGGATAGGAAAAGGAAACCCAGTCGTTCCCGCTGTAGGCATGATTGGTTTACACACCTTATGTGTCGCAATCATCTATTCCGTCGCAAAACGCATTTCGTCGTGGAAGGCAGGGGTGATTTCTTCGGTGCTCTTTACGATTTCTTTTTCCAACATCATGTTTTCTCGGTGGTTATCAAATCCATCCCCATTACCATTTTTATCTTTGCTTTCGTTTATAACGCTCTGGAAAGCCATCGCATCTAAAAAGATGTGCTATTTTGTAGTGGCTGGTTTGTTGTTTGGATTATGTATGCAGTTAGAAGCCGCAAATGCTGTTTGGTATATTCCCACGGTGATTCTTGTGTATGCGTATGAAGTAGTGTTTGTGGAAAAGAAATTGGGTACCTTCAAAGAAAAAGTTCTTACCCTCCTCCAATGGGGAGTATTTACGGCAATCGGATTTTGTCTGACCCTCATTCCGCAGCTGTTGTTTGAATTAAAGTGGAATTTTTTGATCAGCAAGAATCTGATCACTGCATTTTCAACGACGCATAGCATTACCTTGGCAGAATCTCTGCCAACTAGACTGCGATTACTCTTTGAACTCTATAGCCGAGGAATGATAGGAGATCGCGTGGTCCTGGGATTACCAATTGCAGTACTTCTGGTCGTGCTCCTGATTGTCTTACGTCGACATTTCCAACAGAATCGAGGCCTTCGAATTATTCTGCTCTGGTTCCTGGTTCCGCTATTCTTCCATGCAATCTACACCGGTAACTATGGAAACTTTTGGGATTACTACGCCGTGGCTCAACATGTCCCACTCTACATTTTGATTGGCGCTTTGATTGGGTTGGCAATGAGTGTCTATTCACGCGCCAAACCTCTTCTAACGGGGATAACGGTTGTCTTACTACTCAGTAGTGCCATCTTAAATTATGAACGGTGGAAGGGGTTTTTGACCCCCTATGCCGATCGATTTTCACTCCAGATGCAGGTAGAAGCCACTCGATGGATTGCGTCAAAAGCAGGAACCACTCGCTATGGAACTTGGGTCTATACTCCGGATGCACAAGATCAGGCGCATCGGTACGTGTTTTATTGGATTGGTAAGCAAACCAAGAGTATGCCAGGACCGCATGTCGAGCAGGAACCACTCATCTTTATGGTGGTCGAGGATGATCCAGGTCACGCAAAACGTCGTGAAGAGTGGCTGGCGACTAATCAAACATTTGGGAACCTACTCGAGACCAAGAAATTCGGAGCGATCACTGTTTATATGATGGAGAATACCTTCATTACCACGCAGTAACGGTTTGTAGAGCCATAAATAGAATCTTTTGTGTACAATAGGACAATATGTTTCTCTCGGTAGTTATTCCTTCCTATAATGAGGACTCCAACATTTCAAAAGGTGTACTTGACCAAGTGTATCGTTTCTTGAAAGCAAAAAACTATTCTTGGGAAATCATTTTGGCTGATGACGGATCGAGTGATGGTACCCTGCAATCACTCAAAGACTTTGCGAAAACAAAAAAAGAAGTGCGTGTATTTGCACTTCCACATCGTGGTAAAGGACCCACAGTCATCGACGCCCTGCTACAAGCGACCGGGGATTGGCGTCTCTTCACCGATTTTGATCAAGCAACTCCTATCTCTGAGATTGAAAAACTGCTTCCGGAAACTAAAAAGGGGAATGCAATTGTGATTGGATCACGTGAAATTGCTGGGGCGCAACGAAAAAAAGAACCGTTTCATCGTCACTGGATGGGAAAAGTGTTCAACCTCTGTGTCCAGCTCATCGCTATACCGGGAATCCATGACACTCAATGCGGGTTCAAGCTTTTTTCAGCTCAGGCTGTAGAGAAACTTGCTCCAAAAGTAGTTGTGTATTCTTCAAAAGGGAAGATGCGCGGTGCTTTCACTGGAGCATTTGATGTGGAACTACTCTACATTGCAAATAAAGAAAAGTTTTCGATTGCGGAAGTACCCATCGTTTGGAACTATGCAAAAACGGATAGAGTTGATCCAATCAAAGATTCCGTTAGGATGTTTATCGATATCCTTCGAATTCGAATAGCGGATCTACAAGGTCAATACAACTAACATGCGACGATTAGAGGCTTTTATCCCACTGTGGTTTTACCCAGCAATTGTGTTGTGGAGCATTGTTTTTTTTGTTTGGACTTTTTTGAAGACGGATCCTAATCTCTATTTTTCAACGCAGCCATTGTTCGTAACGTTGCAACAGTCTGCCTGGCAACTGGCTGGGAATCGCAGTGTAGTCGTGGCTACCTATGTTCTGCTGATCCTAGTAGGGTTTGGGTTGTATCTGTTTGCAGTAAAAAAGCAGATCAAGTTTTCTTTGCCATTGTTGATTGTGCCGCTCGTTGTAATAGCAAGCAACGTCGCTCTTTCCCATGATTTGTTTAACTACATGTTTAATGCGAAAGCGCTATTGCAATACCAGCAAGATCCCCATCTAAAAAGTGCGCTGGAAATAGCCTCGACTGATGAGTGGCTGCGATTTATGCATAATGTCCACACCACCGCGCCCTACGGAAAATTTTGGACGTATTTAACAACGGCGCCGTTCATCCTGGGCTTTAGTCGTTTTCTACCAACCTATCTATCATTTAAAGTATTCATGGCAATTGGGGTTGTCGTTTTAGCTGTTGCTCAAATGAAGTTAAGCCAAGTAAAGAACGGTGCCCATAAAAGCATGGAGTGGCGATGGTTCTATCTTAACCCTCTTTTTTTAATTGAAACATTTTCAAGCGGACATAATGATGTGTGGATGATGGCTTTCGTTTTCGTAAGTTTTGCAATCCTTTTTACAATGAAGAGAAATCGCACTCTTCCCACCATCGTATCGTTACTCTTCTTAGGCCTCTCCACACAAATTAAGCTCGCCACGATCACTCTCATTCCTGTTTGGGTTGGGTTTTTTTCTGGAAAGAGTCTGATTGACAATCGATTGTCGCGTTTCTCTAGCATTTTCCAGAGGTTGGAATACTATTGGGCAGATACTTCCGCCTTTTTATTACTTCTTCCGCTACTGACTAGCCGCTCGCAACAATTTCATCCCTGGTATTTAATCTGGGCATTAAGCTTCCTGCCGTTTATCAAATGTACCCAATTTCGAGTATTGTTACTCTTGCTCTCGTTGACCAGTCTACTTCGATACATTCCTTTCCTATGGGTAGGGGAGTATTCGTCATCGTTATTGACTCAAAGCCAGATCATTACTTGGAGTGCAGTTCCCATCTGGATGCTGGTACTGCTCTTCATTCAAATCCGAGAACGACTACGTTACAATCAATCAATGACAACGACTGCGTCATCATTATGCAACGATTAATCCACTTGACTCGCTTGGTGTACCGACTGTTTCCATTTTGGGCATGGACACTTGCTGGATTTTTGGGGCTGCACCTTCCGGCATTGTTACTTCTTCCAGTTTTTGCCGATGAGGCAATTTATATTCATTGGGCGCAATTGATACTTGATGATGCACAGCGTTTTGCCTTTTTCTCGATGGCAGATGGGAAACCGCCACTCTTCATGTGGCTACTGTCAATGATGCTTCGCATGATTCCTGATCCGCTCTTTGCAGGAAGATTCCTGGCGTTACTGATTGGATTGGCAACTGTGACTGTAATGGCGAAGTTAACACGCCTACTAAGCAAGCGATCAACTACTGCAATATTAACGGTCGTATTCATATCCGTTCTTCCTTTTTGGTTCTTCTATCATCGGGTGGCATTGATGGATGGTCTACTCGTGCTCTGTCTTGCGCTGTCATTTCTAACAACCATTCAAATCTCGGTGATTACACTTCGAGCAAAAAAAACTCCCTATAAAGTGATTCCACATATTCTCTTGCTTGCTCTTTTTTATGGAGCTGCGCTCTACACAAAAACACCGGCATTGTTTGCTATTCCAAGTTTGGCCTTATCTCCACTTTTGGCTTGGGCAGTTGAGGAGGATAACGAACAACGTCGGCACAGTGTAAAAAAGATTTTGGTGAGTATGCTGTATGTAGGATTTGGGGGATTTTTGGGCGGCTGTTTGTTTCTGTTCCTACGGGTATCCTCATTTTTTGGTGCGTTATTTTCTCGTAGTCAAGATTTCACCTTCACTTTCTCTGAGCTACTGATGAGAGAATTTCGTTACGTCATCCTTGAAAGTCTTCCCAGGGTGGTTGGATGGTTGGCATCGTATCTAACCCTTCCTGTACTGTTGATTCCTTTGCTCGGGCTATTCTATTCACGTAAACGTAAAACCATCGGAATACTCATTATTCAAGCAATGTTATTTGCGATTCCGCTGATTGGATTCGGTCGCGTCTTATGGCCACGCTATTTCCTTCCAGTTGCACTGTTTTATACTCTTGCGTCCGTGCTCTCGTTTGAAACCATTCTTGCGCATACCCGTATGCGTCTATTTGGAATTGCGATGATTGCTCTAACGCTTCTTAGCAGCGCTGTATTTATTTTTCCTGCCTTGTTGGATCCGGCACAGATTCCGTTTGTTGCTGCTGATAGAACGCAGTATTTAACCGAATGGTCAGCAGGCTATGGAAACTTGGAAATTGCTACATTTATTAAAGAACGACACGCGTTACTCCCTACAAATTCTTCAAAAAAGATAGTCGTGTTGACTGAAGGATCTTTTGGAACGCTTCCAGATGGTTTAACGATGTACTTTCAAGGTGACAACGCACTCCCAGGAATTGAAATTGAGGGGATTGGAGTTTCCGTTTCTGCCTTACCTCAGGAATTTCTCTCTAGGGCGAATCAAGATGAAATCTACTATGCCGTAAATAGTCATCGTCTTGGACTGGTGAATCAAGATAACCTTCAATTAATCTTTGAATTCAAACGCCCATCTCCAGGACCAAGTCTACTGTTCTATCAGGTTCATTAATTGTATGCATAAGACAACATTACCGCAGTGGCTCGATAAGTGGTTCGTCGTTGGAATCGGAATTCTTTGTGTCGTGCTGACAAGTTTTGCGGTTCTTCGTACAGATTTCTTTCGACCACACGACTATACCCATGCTGCGCGAATTGTGGAGATGCAACGGAGTCTTGCCTCTGGAGAGATACCCGTTCGATGGTCAGAAAACTTTGGATTTGGATACGGAATGCCGTTGTTCAATTTCTATGCGCCATTTCCATACTATCTTGCGCAACTTCCAAACTGGTTATTTGGAGCGATTATTTCGATTAAACTTTTGTATATCATCAATGCCATCCTCGCTTTTGTCGGAATGTATCTTTTATCCAAAGAATTTTGGGGAAAACAGGGCGGAATTCTTAGTGCCATTCTTTTCTCTTTTGCAACCTATCGAGCGGTTGACCTCTATGTCCGCGGTGCCATTGGAGAAGTGTTTGCGATGGTTACAATACCATTTGCTCTGGCTGGAGTTGTCTATCTTGAAAAGCAAAAAAAAGGTGGGATTATATGGTTGGCTTTTTGCATTGCCATCACCCTAACTTCACATAATTTGCTTGGAATGATCCTGCTACCATTGCTTGTTCTTTTTGCTGCGGCACTTGTAGTTATTTCTCAAAAAACGATCCAAGAAAAGAGAATCTTTTTTCAACGGGTAGCCGTCTCCGTGTTGCTGGGAATCGGACTCTGTGCCTTTTATGTGATCCCTGCCTATTTTGAAAAAGGGTACACCCGTGTCGAACAAACAATCACGACGGGTGATTTCGATTTTCACAATCACTTCGTGGCTATTCGTCAGCTCTTTACTGGTACGTGGGGATATGGTGGATCGATACCAGGCATCGAGGACGGGATTAGTTTCTCACTTGGGATGTTAGCCTTGGGTATTGCTGCCTTGTCGGTGATGGTTATCGCACGTAAAGGAAACAAGTATTCAAAACTGTTCGTAGTCGTAATCGTACTTTTCTTTGCTGCGTTTACTTGGTTAACCACCTCAAAGAGTGTTTGGGTATGGGAACACGTGCCGACGCTGCGTTTTCTCCAGTTTCCCTGGAGATTGTTAGCATTTTCGCATGTTTTCCTGGCGTTACTGGCTGGTGGGGCGATTTTTCTTTTTCGCGAGAAATCGGCACGTTTCCTACTGGTAAGTGTGCTGATTCTGTGCGCCCTGTTTCAGGCGAAACTGTTTGTTCCCGAGCGTTATCTGGATGATCTGTCTTCGTACTATCGAACGGACTCGGAATTCATTCGTAGTGCATTAAGCGGTACGCTCAATGACTATCTTCCCCCAGAAGTTGTGGGGACAAACTATCCACCTCCATCAGAGGATCGTCTAGCGATCGTAACCGGCGAGGGAAGTTTGAATGTAATTCAAGAAAAACCCTCATCCATACTTACACAGGTACACTGTAGTACTCCATGTGGTCTGGATGTAAAGATTTTTACTTTTCCTGGATGGAGAGCGTATCTAAATGGAGTATCATTACCGTTACGAAGCCATGCGACAACGGGTACCTACCAGTTAGAGATTCCAAAAGGGGAGCATGAGCTCTTAATTCGACTGGAACGGACATCACTTCGAGGGCTGTCGGAACTTATTTCTCTAGTTTCCTCGACTGCTTTCTTGATTGCGCTGTTACAACTACGACGACATAAAAAATAGACCTATGGTATTAGCGAAAGATCAGCCATCAGAAGATTTAAATCCCGCATTGTCCATTGCAGAAGATGTTCTACAAGTTGAAGATATTAAAAAGAGGTCCATGCGTGGGGCGATTTCCTATGTGATTCGCTCACTCTTTCTCCAAGGAATAGGGGTACTTTCCTATTTTTTATTGTCCGCATTATTATCTACTACTGATTTTGGAATCTATGGAATTGTCGTTTCCATCAGTAGCTTCTTTACCATTATTTCGGACATTGGCTTAGCAGCCTCACTGATTCAAAAAAAAGAAGCCCCAACAGTTCGCGATTTACGCACAGTCTTTACCGTTCAGCAAATTCTTGCCTGGATTGTCTGTGTCCTGATCATTACAACTGCATGGACATTACATCTCAATGGAAAGCTAGAGATGCCAGCAGTCTTTCTTGCCGCGGCGTTTGCACTGTCGTTTCCCATTGTTTCCCTGAAAACGAATTCATCGATCTTACTAGAACGACAATTGGAATTTGGAAAACTGGCCATGCCAGCTGTGGTTGAAGCCATGGTCTTTAATGGAATTGTCTTATTTTTCGCTTGGAGAGGAATGGGCATTACCAGTTACTCGATTGCGGTGTTGGCTAGAGCCATCATTGGTGTGGTCATCATGCTTTCCATTAAACGCTGGCCGGTAGGGTTCGCCTTCTCAAAATCTGCGTTTTCAGACTTAATGAAAGTCGGAATTAAATTCCAAGCCAATGACGTGATTGCGAAGATCAAGGACGAATTATTTTCGGTTATCACCGTCTTTTTACTTTCTAAACCGGAATTGGGCTACATTACCTGGGCAAATCAGGCGTCCAGGCTTCCGTATCGTTTCGGAGTAGACAGCATTATGGCAATCACCTTTCCTACCTTTGCGCGATTGCAGCACGATTCACATCTGCTCAAGCGTGCGATTGAGAAGACACTCTTTTTTGTCAGTTTAGCCGTTTTCCCACTTTTAGCAGGGTTTTCAGTGATGTTTATCCCCTTAACCGCGTTAGTTCCAAAATATGCGCAATGGCAACCAGCCTTATTAACATTAGGTTTAATGTGTATCAGTATCGCTTTTTCGTCGATCTCTACTCCATTGATCAATACGCTCAATGCGATAGGGAAAATAAACACGTCATTACGGTTTATGTTGATTTGGACGCTATTACAGTGGACGCTCACCCCACTTGCTATCTGGCGCTTCGGTTTTAATGGAGTAGCTTTGGCTAGTGTGGCAATATCATTGACCGTTATTTTTGTGGTCAAAGCGTTACAGAAGGAAGTACCATTTGAATTTTTTGAACAAATTTGGAGACAACTGGTTGCTTCCGTGTGTATGGCAGTGATTTTGTATCGCTTTATCCCCTTGTGGAGTCAGTCTGTACCCCTGTTTGTGGCAGGTGTGGTTACCGGTGGTTGTATTTTCGTTGGCTTGCTCGGGTTACTTGGATTTGAGAAGATACAAAAAGAGTTACTTTCATTAGTACGAAGATAGAAATCTATGGCGACCATTACTGCAGTTATCCATACAAAAAATTCCGAGCGCACACTGGAAGCGTGTCTAAAATCAGTGGCCTGGTGTACAGAAGTGTTTGTTGTTGATATGGAGAGTACGGATGCTACCGTCCAAATAGCAACGAAGCACAAAACCAAAATATTTACTGTCAAAGGAAGTCATCGCTTTGCCGATCCCGTGCGTGATGAATACTTAAAAAAAGTAAAAACTGATTGGACATTGATTATCGACAGTGATGAAGAAGTACCGAAGACCTTAGCAACCAAAATTGAAGAAGTAATGTCACTTGATGCGTTTGATGGATATAACTTGCCGCGTAAAAACCTCATTTTTGGTCGATGGATCGAACATACGGGATTTTGGCCGGACTACATTTTACGGTTGTTTAAGACTGGGAAAGGGAGCTATCCTCCATTCATCCATGCCCAGCCGACGGTGGAAGGAGCCATTCATAATTTGGAAGCCAATGAAGAATTTGCACTCATTCATCACCATTATGAATCGATTGAAGAATTCCTATTACGACTGAATGTCTACACATCCTTAGAGGCTCAAAAATACCACGCATTGGTCAAAACAAAAGAAATTGAACCCGTACAACGATTTGATTTCATTCAAAGTTTCTTTGATCAATTTTTTACGCGTTTTTTCGCACAGCACGGTTATAAGGATGGACGGTACGGCCTAGTCCTTTCACTGCTGATGGCGGTCTATTCCATGGTTGTGTCAATGAAAATCTGGGAAGGTGCGAAAGAAAAAGATACACCTTTGTTACTTTCCGATGTCGAACAATCCGTAAATCAGGCGTGTACGCATACGACCTATTGGGTCGCCAACGAGGAAATAAATCAAGAACGCAATGTCATCAACAAATTGAAACTCAAGCTTCGTAGAAAGTTAGCAAGCTAATATGGCAACGATCGGAATCATTCTACTCAATTTTAATTCCACACGGCTAACGAAAAAGTGTCTAAAGTCGCTCTTTTCGACGAAAGATGATCAAGATACCTACCACGTACTCATCTGGGACAATGCGTCAGTCGAAAGTCCATCACCATCTGATTTTCCTAACTGTCAGTTAGTACTCTCCCCAACAAATGACGGCTTTGCCTTAGGGAATAACCGTGCCGTACAAACCCTGCTTAAATCCCAAACTCCTGACTATCTGCTCCTATTAAATAATGATACTCGGGTGACCAAAGGGATGATCCGACAGCTCATTGTTACCCATGAAAGCGCTCCTGATGTTGGGATCGTCGTACCGAAGATCTATTTTGAGAAAGGGTATGAGTTTCATAAAAAAGAGTATGACCACAGTAAACAAGGGAAAGTGTTATGGTTTGCCGGTGGAGGAATAGATTGGCGGAATGTCATTCTCTTTCATAAGGGAGTTGATGAGGTAGATCGCGGACAATTTGATCTAAATACGAACTCGCTTCAATCGTTGTCCAGTGCCAACGGCGTACGTCATAACCTTGAGAGGTTACTGTTTGAAGACTCTCTACAACCCCAACTTGTCGGCACCACATCAACCAAGGCAACAGAGTACGATACCCAGTTTGCTACAGGCTGTTGTTTCCTCATCACACCCAAATTATGGAAAAAGCTACATGGCTTTGATGCCAACTATTTCATGTACTATGAAGATGCTGATCTCTCATTACGCTTGAAGAAATTTAAAAAACGCATTGTTTTTGAACCACGCTCAACGCTCTATCACCTCAATGCTGGGTCTTCTGGTGGAAGCGGTTCTTCATTGCACGTCTACTACCAAACAAGAAATCGTCTACGCTTTGGTTTAAAGTATGCATCGCTAAAAGCAAAGCTGTTACTCCTGTTAGAAGCCCGACGACAGTACAGTCAGGGGACAGAAGCAATGAAGCTTGGTATACTCCATGCATTGGAGGGTCGATGGGGAAATCAAACACAACTCAAACGCTTTCAGCAATCGTAATTACCAAAAATGAAGAATCCATGATTGCCAACTGTGTGGCTGCGCTGCGCTTTTGCGATGAAGTCATTGTGGTTGATACCGGATCTACCGATAGTACGATGGAGTTGGCCAAGCGCGAAGGAGCAAAAGTAGTTGAAGCTAAGCAAGGGACATTCAAAGATTGGCGCAATCAAGGAGTCTCCGTCGCTTCTGGCGACTGGGTTTTATACATTGATTCGGATGAACGCGTCACCCCAAAATTAGCAACAGAAATTCAAGAATCGATTCAGTATTCTTCTATTGCGGCATACCAACTGAAGCGAAATAACATCCATTTTGGAAAATGGCTTGAACACGGTGGCTGGGAAACTGATGTTATTGTCAGACTTTTCAAAAAGGATCATTTACAAGGATGGACTGGAGATGTTCACGAGTCCGCTACCGTCGACGGCGTGATTGGACAACTCAAAGAACCATTAGTCCACTTAAGCCATCGAAGCGTCCGCGATGGCTTACTCAAATCCCACGCCTGGATTGATTTAGAGGCAAAACTTTTTATTGATGCAAAAGCCAAGCCAGTCACAGAGTGGACGCTTGTCCGAAAATTTGGGATGGAATTTTTTCGACGGTTAGTTCTTAAAAAAGGCTATAAAGATGGAATGGAAGGCTGGATTGAAAGTTTTCAACAGGCGGTAAACAGATTCTTTGTGTACGCACGAGTGTGGGAGCTTCAACAGAAACCGTCATTGGATGAAAAATATACCCGTATTGAAAAAGAGATTTTTAAACTTTGGGAAAAGCAATCATAGTTCCTTGTGTTTTATGAAAACAGTTGGCCTTTATTCTCCCTATCTTCCCAAGCACGCTGGCGGTGGCGAACGGTATCTTTTAAGCATTGCCGAAGTGTGCAGTCACTCCTATGTAACAACGCTGTTGGTTCCTGCAGAACAAGTAGAGGCAACAAAGCGATCTCTTCCACGGTATGCAAAAATGTTTGGACTAGACCTATCGAAAGTTCACGTTAAGGCGAGTCTGATCGGTACCTCAACCTCTCCACTAGCTACTGTCAAGGAAACCAAATCTCTAGATTATTTATTTGCCATGACAGACGGCAGCATTTTCCCCACCCTTTGTAAACATTCCTACCTAATTATGCAGGTCCCATGGACACGGAAGTTGAAGATTGCTGAACGTGCAAAATTAATTTCCTGGAAAAAGGTCGTGGTGTATTCGGATTTTGTCTCCACTGTCCTTAAAGAGCATTGGCTTCTTCGAAAGCTACAAGTGATCTCTCCCTATGTTGATCAGAAAGATTTTTCTCCAGGGAAAAAAGAAAAACTAATCGTGACAACGGGGAGATTCTTTGCGCATTCTCAAAGCAATAGTAAACATCAGGATGTGCTGATTTCAGCATTTAAGCAGTGGATTGATCAGGAGCATGTAAAGGGCTGGCATTTTGCTGTCATTGGCAATGTTGATCCGAATCCTGATAGCCATCAGTATGTTCAAAAGCTTAAAGAAATTGCCAGAGGATATCCTGTTAGTCTTCATTTAAATGTCTCCTATGATGAATTGCGTGCATATTATGCACGAGCAGCATTCTATTGGCATGCTGCAGGGTATAACGTTGACGAAAAACTACACCCGGAGAACACTGAACATTTTGGAATCACGACACTAGAAGCCATGGCTAGCGGGGCAATACCGCTCGTCATTCCTAAAGGCGGCCAAGTAGAAGTTGTGGGAAATAACGACTTGTACTGGACTACCGAGCAGGATTTGGTCGAAACGATGTCAACCATCGTTGCACGAAACGCCGATGAAAAGGACACACTACGCGATCAACTTATTGCAAAATCACGACAATATTCCAAAGAGAACTTTGAGAAATCTATCCACCAACTATTGAATGTATGACCAATGTCTCTGTCATTATCCCGAGTTTTAATGGAAGGACGCTTCTTGAAAAAAATCTTCCCGCCCTCATCGATGCACTTTCCGAAAAAGATGAAATTGTCATTGTCGATGATGCTAGTACGGACGACACACTATCCTGGTTACAGAAGCAGTTTTTGGTCACTTCCCAAGAGAGTAGTGTTAACGGAACATTGCTATACACTAGCGTTTTTAAAAATAGGCTCATAAAAGTGTTGATCAATCAATCTAATCAGCGTTTTGCGATTTCTTGCAATCGAGGGGTGTTCATTGCTAATTATCCCATTCTGGTATTACTGAACAATGATGTTGTCCCAGAAACAGACTTTTTACCTCCACTTCTAGAGCATTTTAAATCCCCAGATGTCTTTGCAGTGGGATGTAAAGAGATCGCAACGGCTGAAGGTAATACAGCCTATGGGCGGGCCGGAGGGAGCTTTCAACGCGGTTTCCTCGTTCACTTCAGAGAGCCAAATCAGGATGGTCCCACAACTCTTTGGGCAGCGGGAGGTAGTGCGGCGTTTCGAAAATCAATGTGGGAGGAGCTTTCTGGATTTGATCCAGACTACCGACCAGCATACTGGGAAGACATCGATCTATCCTGGAGAGCGATGCAATTAGGTTGGAAAATTTACTTTGAACCGAAGTCCGTTGTGCATCATAATCACGAATCGACAAATGCGTCAGTCTTTGGAAAGCAGAAGATGGAGATCATGGCCTACAAGAATTCCATTCTGTTCATGTGGAAAAATGCGAAGGGACTCGACCTTATTTCTCATTTACTTTGGTTACCATACCATCTGGTGTTTACATCGCTTCGTTCACAGGGCAGATTCCTGCAGGGTTTTTGGCTGGCCTGTGGTACGATGGTTGGCCATCTGGGATCCCATCCTAGTCGATTGTAGTACGGTCAACACACAGTATGCAGAAACAAGATCCAGCCATTCCGTTTACTCGGGAAGCCCATGAACAACTCGTCAAAGAATTAGGGCAGCGAACCTTAGAACTAGAAGCGGTAAAGGAACGGGTTCGAGTCGCTCGAGAAATGGGAGATTTGTCAGAGAATGGTGTCTATCACTATGGCAAATTCGAGCTAGGTTCCATTTCAAGACAGCTTCGTCAGATTCAATATCAACTGAAATATGGATATATTTTATCGACCACAACCAATGACAAGATTCGAGTGGGAAATGTCGTTACGATTTCTCACGACCATCAAAGCGTTGTGTATCGAATTGTAAGCGCATACGAGGCGGATCCACGAAAAGGAAAGATCTCCCAAGAGAGCCCGATTGGTCAAGCCTTACTGGGAAAGAGCGTGGGGGATACCATCACCATTTCTCTTCCCACGGGAGAAAAATCCTACCGTGTTGAAAAAATCGCGATCTAAGCTCTGCAATCAGTCAGGCAATTGCTTTTGTATGTAGCGTTTCGTTACAAGGAGAGCCGTTTATCAACTTCTTCCCAGTTGATAATATTCCAGAAGGCTTTGATGTACTCTGGTCGACGGTTTTGATAGTTTAAATAGTACGCGTGCTCCCAAACATCAATTCCAAGAACTGGTGTATTACCTTCCATGTACGGTGAGTCCTGATTTGGATAGGACTTTATTGCCAGTGTTCCTGTCGGTGTTTTAACCACCCATGCCCAGCCCGACCCAAAATGATTGGTTGCAGCACCATTGAACGTTTCAACGAAATTTTCCCAAGAATTAAATGCTTGTTCAAACGCTGACTTCACCGCTTCCGTTGGTTGGCTCGGTTGCGGACTTAATAATTGCCAGAAGATTGAATGGTTACTATGTCCACCACCATGGTTGCGGACTGCAGTATTGATTGATTCTGGAACTTGAGAAATGTGTTGTAATAACTCTTCTACGGTTTTAAATTCAACACCCGGTTCTGATTGTAAGGCGGCATTGAGTTTGTCCACATACGTCTGGTGGTGTTTCGAGTGATGGATTTGCATGGTCTGTGCATCAATGTGTGGTTCTAGAGCATCCGGTGCAAAGGGTAGGGGTGGAAGAGTGACGGTCATAATAGCCTCCAAGTAGTTAAGTAGAAGCAATAGTCACGTTTTTAGCGAGAAATGTCAAGTCCGGGGACGGAAAGAAACAGGTAAATGACACCCTAGTAGCGGGAAGAGCTGTCCATATACTACAATACCTGGGTGAAAACGATTGTAGTTTTTTTTCTGATTGTGGTGTTGGCAAGTGTCCTACGACTCTACCAGTTAGGAGTGTTTCCCAATGGATTAACTTGGGATGAAGCTGCAATAGGATACAACGCTTTTGGAATTGCCATTGTTCACAGAGATGAATGGCTGGAGAGAATGCCCATCGTGTTTCGCTCTTTTGGCGACTACAAATCTCCTCTACTGATCTATGTGACTTCTGTATTCTTTTTATTTTTTTCGCCCAGTGCTTTCTTGATCCGATTACCCATCGCTCTTAGTGGAATCGGGTTAGTCATCATAACGTTTTTTTTGACACGACAGATTTTGGTGCGTTTTGCTGGAATCAATGGATATAGAAAAGTACAGTTTCTTAGTCTCTTGTCGATGCTGTTTGTGGCGATTTCTCCGTGGGCGATTCATTTTTCTCGTATTGGTTTTGAATCGATGCTTGCAGCGTTTCTTGTCTCATTTGGTATCTTGTCTTGGCTTGTGGCACGAAACCGACCCTACTGTTGGACGCTTGGGGCGTTAGCATTTTCCCTATCGCTGTATGCGTATCATAGTGCCAAAGTAGTCGTTCCCTTATTTGTGATTGTACTGGTTACAATTTTGTACCGAGATATTGCTAAATCATTGAGATGGTTTTTATTTTCGGGTGTTATCGCCGGAATTCTACTGCTTCCGTTAGGGTATGCGTCATTTTTTGGGAAAGCGAATGATCGAGCGATGAGTACGACGATTGTTGGTAACCCTCAAGCTATATCACTCTTCTTTTCTCACATCGCAACGCAGTTTGCACCGTCCTATTTACTCTCTGGAAATGACATCACGTACCGACATAGTACTAAAGAGATTGGGATACTTTACCCACTTGAATTCGGATTACTATTGATTGGGGTAGGTAGTATTGTGCTGCATAAAGACTTTCGCAGATTATGGTGGATTCCTACGATGTATGTGATATCTGTGCTTCCTGCAGCAATTGGATTGGATGTTCCCCATGCCAATCGAGCGATCTTAGGGCTTCCTTGGGTGCAAATTATTGTTAGCATCGGCTGTTCCAGTTTGTTCTCGCATCTGAAATTACCAACCAACGTAAGGTCTACAGTCTTGATGCCACGGGTGTTGAGTGCCGCCATCATTTGCATATCCTTGTATTCGTGTTTTAACTATGTACAACACTATACCCGTACCTATTCAACCTCAACTGCGTTAAGCGAATTCGGATATGGTTATCAAGAACTACTAGAGTATGTTCGAGCTGAGGAAGCCAGTGTGGATAAAATTTATTTTACAAACGCCTATGGCCAAGCCTATATCTATCTTTTGCTTTTTAAACAGCTCAATCCTATTCAATACCGACAAGGTGCACTTGCAAACTATTCAATCTCCAATACGCCATTTAACGACGCAAAGGGACAGGGGAAGGTTCTTGTTGTGGGCACTCAAAACGATTTCCCTTCAAACGCAAATTTAGTCAAAGAGATTAGGTATCCGGATGGAAAGCCAGCTTTCTGGGTTGTCAAACAATAACTGCTATGTTGGACGTAACGGTGGGTGGAACCTATCGACATTACAAAGGGAAGTACTATTATGTGTTAGCAATTGCAACGCATAGTGAGTCGCTGGAAAAATTGGTGGTCTATGTTCCTCTGTACGAATCAAAAACGTCATCCGTATGGGTACGGCCACTATCAATGTTTACAGAACAGGTGCAGCTAGATGGAAAAACGGTTCCAAGATTTGTATATGAACACCGTTGATGACCCTTCCATTTTCGAGCAATTTTCCCGTCAAAGTAGTACACAACTCGATGAGTTTAAAGCCACAGATGTTGTTTCGTATGATTTCGCCATTGAACCTACTCACATCACCATTGTTGGCAGATTAGACTCCAAAAGTACTGGAATGCTAAAAATGTTTCAAGAGAAGCTAGAGGCAGAAGATCCAAATCAGTTCTATTATCCAATTTCACTCTACCATTTGACAATTTTGGGTCGAATACCTGAAGAGTATGACCAGACAAGATTAGCAGCAGTTCTACAATCCGTTCTGACAGTTCCAATGCAATTTGAGCTTCTGGGGGCGGCAACCAATCAGTATTCTTGTTCGGTGTCAGCCTATCCTCAAAATTTTTCAATCTTTTCACTTCGACAGGCCATTCGTAGCCAACTATCTATTCATGGAGATGACTACACAACACATTTGTCGAGTTATGAATACATGGGTTGGGTGAATTTATCGCGGTATTGTCATCCTCCGAAGGCAGGATATATTCAGATGTTAAAGAACAATCGGCATACAAATTTTGGTCCGCTGTCAATTTCCACCGTGGAAGTGTATCGTCATCAAAAGAGGATCTTAGATCCGGCATATTCGACATGCATTCAGACAATTCATTTATGAAACGACTATCATCCTCATCGATCGTACTTTTTTTCATTCTAGTTGTCTCATCATTTTTGCGACTCTATAAGCTCGATTCCGTACCCCCATCATTATATTGGGAAGAAGTTGCGTTAGGCTACGATGCCTACTCCATCGCAAAAACTGGAAAAGATCATCATGGGAATACTTTGCCTGTTTTAGCCTTTCCATCGTTTGGAGACTACAAACCAAGTGGGTATTTTTATGCGCTGGTTCCATTTGTTTCTACTCTTGGACTGAATGCATGGAGTGTTCGTTTGCCCTCTGCGATTGCGGGTGTTGTCAGTATGTATCTCGTCTACCTGATCACAAAAGAACTGTTTACCAAAAAGTCGGCGATTCTGGCAGCCTTCTTGTTTGGAATTCAACCTTGGGCGATTCAATTTTCGAGAGGAGGCTGGGAAGTGAATCTTGCTTTGACCTTTATTTTGGGTGGTGCCTATTTTCTTCTGAAAGCTAGAAAGACTGCACCCTACCTACTACTTTCTGCGTTGTGTTTGGGAGTATCGATGTATATCTATCATGCTGCACGCTTGTTTGCTCCACTCGTCGGGGCGATGGGTGGGAGTATTGTCTTTACTCAGTATTGGAAAGAGAAACTGTTGCCAAGGTTTTGGCTTTCAGCGTTACTCTCTAGTATTGTTGCGGTAGCACTTATCGGGCCCTTTATTCTAAACTTAAATAATTCCGTTGTATCGTCGCGGTTTACACAGACGTCAATCTTCTCAGATATTGACCCAATTTTAAAAAGTAACGCTGCAATTGAGGCTCATGGAAATTCGACCCTATCACGAGTCCTTTTTCATCGGTATCGATTTTTTGCTGAAGTCTTTTTGGGGCAGATGCTCTCCCATTTTTCCGTCCCGTTCCTATTTCTTAGAGGGGATGGAAATTTGCGTCATGGAATCGGAAACGGTGGCCTACTCTATCCAATTGAAAGTATTGGAATTGTTGGAGTGATTCTGATTGGTTCACTGAAACTGGTAAGAGCGCTGCGATCCAAAAAGGAGAAGACAACTCAAGATGATCGGATGGCACAACAAAAGCTAGTCTCAATGATCGTGATTGTCGGCTGGATTGCCCTGGCAGCAGTTGCGCCAGCTTTGGTCACTCCATCTCCGCACGCCTTACGGTTTTTGATTGCAGCGCCAGCGTTCTCGATTCTTTCCAGTCTCGGTTATCTATGGATTTTTGAACGCACCAATAAACGACTTCAAAAAATTATCTTTCTCTGTTTAATCGGTGGATACTTCTTTTACGGTGCCCGTTTTCTAAGTTGGTCTCAACTAGCGTATCCAGTGATCAGCGCAAATGATTGGCAATTCGGATACAAGGAACTTTTCTCCACTTTAGAAAAACAAAAGAAAGATGGTGAACAAGTCTATGTAAGCAGGTATCAAGGTCGGCCTTCAATGTACTATCTCTTCTTTTCAAACTATGATCCAAAAGCTGTACAACACATCGAGTCCGATCTTCCAAAAGATCAATTAGAACTGCTGCAGGTAGGGGATTATCATTTCATTGACGCAGTGGGAAGCACTACAGGAATCTACGCCACTAGTCCTGATGCTGTTCCACCTCAGGCAGAAGTGACTGCATTCATCAGACGTCCTGATATGACGACCGTATGGGTCATTTGGAGACAGTGAACCTATGAAAACCATTGCACGTCAGATTGTAGCAGCGTTAATTTTAAGCCATGACCATAAGTTACTCATGGTCAAAAAGAATCCAGTGCATGGGGGTGTGTACTTATCGACTTGGCACATTCCAGGGGGTGGTGCTGAACCGAACGAATCATTACAGCAAGCGTTAGTCCGTGAAGTGTTTGAAGAAACCGGAATAGAGTATCCAATAGAGCAAGTTCAATTAGTGGATGATCAGGGTAGTGCTGCAGCAGAAAAGATTCTTCCTACCGGCGAAAAAGTATGGTGTGAAATGAAGTTTTGGGTTTATGCAGTACAATTAAGACAGGATGCTTTGACGGTTACTGTCAAATTAAGCGATGAACATCAGGAATTCGTCTGGGCTGATATCAACAAACTGAGTGACTATGAGCTAGCACCACCCAGTGTCGCATTATTTAATCGAATTGATATTTCGGCATTATGAAAAAGGAATTAAAACTATCGGTAGTCATTGCAACACATAATGAGGCAGAAAACTTACAACTTTCTTTGCCTCCCTTGGTTGGGTTTGCAGATGAGATTTTAATAGCGGATGGGGAAAGTACGGATAACACTGTAAAAGTTGCAAAATCTTTTGGGGCGACTGTAGTACCCATGACCAATAAAAAGATGTTTCACTTCAACAAACAGGCTGTGGGTGAAAAGGCAAAAGGGGAATGGATTTTGTATCTTGATGCTGACGAAATTGTAACGCCAGAGCTAAAAGATGAAATCTTGCAGGTTATTTCAGGAGTCCACCCTTCAACCACTGTATCCAATTTCGATTACCTACCAGAGTCCGTTCGGAAATCATACCTCGCCCATTACCACAACCTAGAATTACGCAATCAGAAAGAGTATAAAACAACCGCGCCAATTACGGCATATTTTATTGCTCGAAAAAATTGGTTTTTAGGGTCCTATCTGATGCATGCTGGTGTTTTTCCTGACGGAGTAATTCGCTTAGTAAAAAATGGGACTGCAGTTTGGCCATGTAAAGATGTTCATGAAACCATGGATGTCACTGGTGGAGTCAGTTGGTTGATCGAACCGATGATTCATCAAGCTGACCCGACTTTTTCTCGGTACCTACTGCGCGCAAATCGCTATACCAGTTTAACTGCGGATCAGCTTCAAGCGAACCAAGTTCCCGTGTCTCTTCCATCGTTTATCCACTATGTGGTTTGGCAACCACTCAAAATCTTTGTGCTACTCTTTTTTCGACACAAAGGTTATTTAGATGGATTTAGTGGGTTTGTTTGGTCACTACTAAGTGGACTTCACTGGCCGATCGCATTTCTAAAATACGTTGAATCTTCATATCAGCAACACACCTAACGCAATGGTACGGGAGTCGGAAGTGGACTTGCTAAGACGTAAATCCTAAAGGAGTTCGTTGCATTCACTCGTTTAATTGTTGCAATTCCTTCTAGTGGTCCAGCCGTTGAACATTCGCCTCGATCAACAAGTAATGAACGTGGAGTCATCGCGGTTAGGATCTCCTCAGAAGGACAATTATTTTTTGTAAAGTGAACTTTTCCAAACTGTGATAAGCGAATATTCTTTTGGAATTGTCCTGCTAGCGATGCATCAAAACTATTGGAGTAAAACAGGTAATACAGAGGTTTTGCATCTTGGGGCAAATAAATTTGATCATAACGATCCTGATTTTCGATGATATATCGGGCTAGAGCAGTTCTATCATCTCCACGATGTACTGTTTGAGACGCTGGGGAATGCGTCATCCATTGATGCCAAAAATACACGCTTTCAATGCCTACCAGCACCAAAAGAAGCCAACGCAACTGAAAGCGCTTCCAATGAATCGTCCCGATCTGTGCGTACGCATACGTGGTGAGAAGAACAAAGAATACGGACATGGTGACGGTGCGATGCACATTTGGAACGTCATCTAATGTTAGGGAGCTAGGGATTGGGGAGATAGCAAATAAAAGTAGTATGAAAAGGAAAGTTTTGGATTCCGTAGACCAAGGAGTTTTTGACTTCTGTTGACGGGGAAGGAATGTTACGGAAAGAAAAGCAACGACAATAATGATTAAGTACGAATAATACAACAAGCCACTGTCATCTAACCGATATCTTCCCGGTAAACCACCTTGGGAAAACAACATCGGAAACGAAAAATACGACACATACTGGTGTAGAAATTCTCTGGAATATCCAACAATTTTGTTATGAAATATTCTGGCAGTCAGGACATTCATCTGACCTTCACCAACCGCCAAACCATCGAGTCTCCCTTGTACCGTATTATTGAAATAGAAGATGGATGTCTGCTGAAATCTTCCTTGCCCCCAATATGTTCTTGATATTGCAAAGGTTGTCACAAAGAAACAGAGTGTAATGATCGAAAGAATTAGTCGCTGTTTCTTATCGGCAGCAAAGAAGATACCCAAAAAGAGGGTTAGCGGCGAGACGATACGATATCCCGGATAGAGTACATAGGTCAAAGCTAGAAAAAGTACTGAAAGCAGAATGGGAGTACGATTAGATTTTTCTTCATGAATCCACTTCAGTAAGAAGAAAACACCAGAAAAGTAGACCGTTGTTGCCAAAATGTTCTCGGCTGTCGATCGAGATAAGATGATATGCCATGGGGTAATGGCAATTAATGTCGCTGCTAATAGTGAAATCTTTGAGTTTTTAAAGATTGAGTACGCAATTTTGTAGACTGGAAACACAATCATTGAACCGATGACCGCAATCGGAAATCGGACAGCAAATGCAGTAACTCCAAACAGAAAGGTAAAAATACCCGAGATATACATAGGTATTACGTTGGGATAGTCACCAAAATTGTCAAAAAATAGAAGCGGCCATTTGTTTGCGTACAGATCTTTCCCATTCAGCAGAATAAATCGTCCGACATACCCATTCATCATTTCATCTTCATGGAGACCAAATGGTATCTGATCCAGATGAAATACTCGAAGGAAGAGAGCCAAGCCAAAAATCAGAAACAGGTAAAAGGTTTGAGAGTGCCAAATTGGCCAGTGTCGTATTTTCATAGGTAGGACTACATTAATTGTACACGGCATTTTGTGATAAGCAGGGATTGAATGTTTTTACAATGGTGAGTAGAGTACAGTCAATGAACATTCTTGTTGATACCTCACCACTTACAAACGGTAGTGCCATTCGAGGCATTGGTCGCTACACAGCGGAGCTTTACCGTGCCCTACGGGAGAATTCATCATCGCATCAGATTTTTACGCCGGAAACGATCGAACAAAATACGGTGGATATCGTCCACTATCCTTTTTTTGATTTGTTTTTTCCGACCCTACCGATCCCAAAACGCGCCAGAACTGTGGTCACGATCCATGATGTTATCCCGCTGCTCTTTCCACTGCATTATCCGAAAGGAATTAAAGGTACGGTAAACTTTTGGAGACAGAAGTTTGCGTTACGATCTGTTTCTCATATCATTACTGACTCGGAGAGTTCCAAGCGTGATATTGTCGATCATCTTCATGTCAAATCCGATAAAATCTCCGTAGTGTATTTAGCTGCGTCCCCTGATATTCGAAAGCCCCAACAAGGAATTCTAGATACGGTGCGGAAAAAATATAATTTGCCGAAACATTTTGCTCTCTATGTGGGAGATATTAATTACAATAAGAACTTGCCATTCTTGCTCAATGTCGTTTCCAAAATTCCTAAACTGAATGTGGTTCTTGTTGGTCGAAGCATGAATAATCAATCTATTCCAGAAGGCAGAGCGATTCATCAATCCATTTCTAGACTAGGACTTGAGAAAAGAGTGTTGATCATCGATTCCTTACAAGGGGATTCTGTTGAGGAACTATCAGGAGTCTATTCGTTAGCTAGCTTTTACATTCAACCGTCACTCTACGAAGGATTTGGATTACCCGTCCTAGAAGCAATGCAATGTAAAACGCCAATCGTGTGTTCTCGAGCTGGTAGCCTACCGGAAGTCGCTGGTGAAGCTGCTGTCTATTTCCACCCAATGGAAGTGGATGACTGCCGACAAGCAATTGAAAAAGTGCTGCGATATTCTGATAAGCAGTTGCAAGCAATGGTTAAAAAAGGGGTCGAGCAAGCTGCACGATTCTCATGGGAGAAGACTGCTAAAGAAACCATAAAAGCATATGAAAAGGTTGGTAGTTCAGTTTGAGGTTGGAATGGTTGTACAATGATGCTATGTTTGGACTTTTTGATCCCAGGCTATGGTTCCTGGGGATTGGGTATCTGATCTCTGTGCTGATCGTCTTTGTGGTCCCTGGATGGTTAATAGTCAACAGATTTAAACTTCAGCTTTCCGCTTGGCAAAAATTGGTTGTTATTCCAGTTACAGGAATGATTCTTTGGGGAATTCAAGGTTACATTGTAGGATACTTACAGCTCCGCTTTTTAACGTATGGATATGTTGGGGTCTTACTTGTCGCCTTGTTATTGCGTCGATCCGAGATTTTACGGGGAGTATCCTTTCTGGTTAAAGCGTGTAAGCCCAGCAATTTCTCCTTAGCGATGATGCTCTTGATCGGAAGTCTGGTTCAAGTCTTGCAGATGATTGGCAGTGGACTGACGGATACCAAGGGAATGTACTTCTATCGCGTTCATGGTCAGGATGGGATCTTTCATCTTGGACTTATTTCAAGTATTGTCCGACAGTTTCCACCGATGGAACCCGGTTCCGACCATACCGCGGTAGTGAACTATCATTATTGGTCAGATCTGATCTTGGCTGAACAGGCAAGAATTTTTAATTTCCCCATCCATCACTTGTTTTTTCAGTTTACCCCGGTTTTGATTTCTGTCTTAACGGGAATCACTTTACTGGTGCTAGTGTCGACATTGGCAAGCCGACAGTCGAACACCTATAGACGGCTTCTGATGCACTTTAGCTTGTTTTTTCTTTATTTTGGCGCAGACATCGCGTATGTCTTTATGCAATGGTTGCATCATTCCTGGGGTTTTTATACGTCTGCAATCGACAATGGAGCAACTCAATTTTTAAACATGCCGCATGCGATGGCGAAATTAGTTTTCTTGGTGCTTTTTTTGTTACTCCTACTTTGGCGTCGATCAAAAGGATGGAAACTTGGAATCCTTATAGGAATCCTTGGGGGAGTGCTATTTGGAATTAAAGTTTATTTTGGTTTATTGTTTGCGACAGGATTCTTATTTGTTTGGGTGCTCGATGCGATTACCTATGCTAGGACTCTATTGCGTGAGCACAAGCACTCAATAGGACAGTTTAATAAAACTTTTGTTTTTCAGTCTTTTCTCATCGGTTGTGTAATGCTTTTTGTTGCGTTGAGTGTGTATTTACCGCCAAATCGAGGATCCGGAGGATTAGGATTTTACCCATTAGAATGGCCAAAATTATTTATGGCGGAGGAAAATCTTGATTGGAGAGAATGGCGCTATAAACGAGCAATCGTTGAATACTATAAAAATACCCCGAAAATTATCGTGTATGACGGAATAGCAATTGTGGTGACGCTTCTCTGTATCCATGGCACTCGATTACTGGGTTTTAATGGGGGTAAAAAAATTCGAAATCTTTTGGGAGGTAAAATTCTGTATGGTTTTATTTGGCTTCCCAGCGTGATTTTTACATTTTTAGGTTTATACACACTGCAAAAAAGTGGATCGTTTAATGTATTTAATTTCTTTGCTTCAAGTTTGACTCTATTATCAATAACTGCAGCTATTGTCCTGACAAATTGGTGGACTGCAAAATCATATTTCCTGAAAGGAATGACACTCATTATCATCCTGGCAACTATGCCTCGCATTGTCTATGAAACCTACAAAATTCTGTCTTCTTATCAGGAACGAATTGATGTGACGCTCATTTCCAGTGAAGAAATTGCGGCGTTGTCCTACATTAATCGGAATGCAAAAAGTGATGCAATCATTCAGTCTCATTTTGCAAATACTTTGGATATGAACACCCCATACACATCCTATTTTGCAAATCGATTCAACTATATTGCAGGTCAAAAGGTGTTGGACACCCATGCACAAGAAACCAAATCGCGATATTTGGAAGTTCAACGACTGTTCGGATCACATAATCCCGCAGATTATCGTGAGGCATTTACTCGATGGAATATTTCATATCTATATTTACGAACTCAGGATGCTCTTCCATTTGATCCGTTACTTGCTAACCTTCGCCTCGTATATCAAAATACGGAAGCGAAAGTTTATCAATTTAAGAACTAGGTAGAAAGGATACGTATGCGCGTACTTGTCACTGGAGGTAGTGGCTTTTTAGGCTCTCATTTGTGTCGCTCTCTTCAGGAACAAGGTCATGAAGTCAGAGTTTTAGATCGTCATTTTAATCCTGAATTTGAAACTATTCAGGGGGATGTCGGTGATCAAAAAACAGTTGTACAGGCGTTGGACAGAATCGAAGCAGTATTTCACTTAGCATCCTCTATTGAAGCAGGGGAGTCAGTTTTAAAACCCTATGAATACACGCAAAATAATGTACTTGGAACGGTTGTTTTGTTAGAAGAGATGCGAAAGCTTGGTATCAAGCAATTTATCTTTTCCTCAAGCGCGGCTGTGTATGGAGAACCGATTCGTGTTCCAATTTTGGAAGACGATCGAACGATGCCTATCAATCCTTATGGAATGACTAAACTTGCGATGGAAGCTCTAGCATCCTCGTATTCGTATACCCATGGCTTTACTTGTGTAGCGTTACGATACTTTAATCTCTATGGACCTGGAGAAAACCACGATCCGGAAACGCATGCGATCCCAAGATTTATCTCTCAGATACGAAAAGGGGAAGAAGTCACTGTTTGGGGAACTGGAGAACATCAACGCGATTTTGTCTACATTAGTGATATCGTTGCGGCACATCTACAAGCGTTGACGCTGGAGCCAGGTAAATATCATTACTTTAACTTATCAGGTAAGAATGCTACCAAAGTCAGCGATGTCATTAAATTGCTTGAGAAGAACCTAGGAATTGAGGCTAACATTAAAAATTTCCCACCTCGACCTGGTGATCCCTTACTCCTATTTGCCGACAGTTCTAAAGCTAAAGAGATTCTGCACTGGGAATCTCATGTTTCACTGGAAGAGGGTATTAAAACCACGGTGGAGTGGTTTTTGAAACAAGAGTAGGACAGTCAAACCAGAATAACTACTTGACAGTGATTGTGTGGACAGATTCAATGAAATAATGAATTCTGCAAAAAACACCTCTCAACGTCCCTTTATCGTCGGTATTGTGGCGTTATCTCTTTTTGTTGTGGTTGGCTTGTGTGCTCTCTTAATTCAGGCTGCCTTTACACCAAGGAGCCTAGACAATCGAACTTACGCTGCTGTTGAGCGTTAAGAATGCTCTACTTGTTGGCTTTACCCTCATCTCACGCGATCCTACGGTAGTGTCTCTTACATAGATAACGTATCATACCTTTTCATGCATAAAGTTCATTTATTAGCGTTAGGACGACAACTCGTTCGATCATCGGGTGTTTTGACGTTTATTGCGTTTATTTGTGGTCTCTTCTTTCGTCTCTATCGGTATGATCTGTATCCTTTACAGTTTGACCAAATCCAAATTCTTACCCATGCTGCTCAAATCCGACTTGGAGACTTGAATTTTGTTGGTCCACGAACAGGGCCAGTAGAGATGTTTACTGGCCCATTTGTCTATTATTTAACCGCATTCTTGTCATTTTTCATCAAGAGTCCATGGACGGTGGTTGGGATGGCGATCGTTTTGTACGTTATCACATTTTGGATCATTCGCTCTCTCTTTATTTTCTATCGGACTGATAAAAGAATCTCATTTTTCTTTCTCTTGTTCTACGCCGTGTCTCTCTACCAAGTGACATTGGACAGAATTCCTTGGAATCCAAATTTAATGATGCTTGCCTCAATCCTCGTCTTTTTACCCATGCGTCAAATCATCTCGCACAAAATCGTACGAATTGCAGACGCACTACTTCTAGTCTTAGGTGTATTCATGGGATATCAAGCGCATTTTTCAGGGCTATTTTTAATTCTATTTGTATTGATTATCGGGTGTCTCCCGGTACGAAATAAAAAGTATGCGGTTGCTGCCGGGATACTGGGGAGTTTAGCCACATTGTTTCCAACGTTCATCTTTGATTTGAAACATGACTGGCTTAACGGTCGTGGAGTGATTGATGTCCTTAAGAATAATACGGGTGCTGTTCCCAATAAAGAGTTTTTTATGATCCCATTCATTCGAGATATCTTTGTGAGTTTGGAAAACATTGGAAAATTCTTGATTCCGCAGACAGAACAGTATCTAGCGATCGCAGCGGGCAGCATTGTTGTTTTGTGGACGGTTGTCTATGCACGAAAACATAAAAATCCTGAAACCGCTTGGTTTCCACTTTTGTGGTTTTTTAGCATCAATCTGCTTTTCTTCCCATACCAGGGACCGAAGCCAGAATATTATTTTTTGATACAGTTTCCAGCCATTTTGTGGATGATTGCTACCATGCTTTCACATATCAGAATTCCTGTGTCTAAACTGCTTTTCGGAATAGTCATTGCGTTTAGTACGCTTCATTTCGTTGGTCTTGTGACTCTATTGAATTCTCAAAAAGAACTCATGATTGGTAGCCAAGCAGAAGCTGCAAAATTAGTACGAGAGAGATACAGAGAAAATCCAGAGATTCATGTGGCCATTGATATTCAAACTTTAAATAGAGCTGGATTGAATTATTTGTTAAAGGGTGTCCCTGAGGTAAAAACTCAGGATGAAACACTAAACGTTGTCCATTTGATTTATCCGGCGAATGATAAGACTCCAACGACCAAACGTTTTGGGAACTTAGTTTATTGGGAAGATCCAAGAAAAAGCTCCGAAGATAGATACATCTTAGTAGATGATGTTGTGATTGGAACTCCTGCAACGATTGAGTTGTACAAAGATGAGTATCCTTCCAAAGAATTTGATATGGCTTCATCGCAGTACGTCCTTTTCAAAGACGACAAGAAGATCGGGCGCCTGTTCTTATTGGTAGACGACATTGATAACATCCGTAGAAAAGATTTCCTAAAACAATTTGAAGAGAAGTGGGGCAGGACGGTAAGTGATTGGCAGCCCGTTACGTATAAAGGTGGGATTGTCTATCTTCAGGCGAAGAAAAAAACTACCTTTTTACTTCAACCATTAACCAGTGAGACAAGTATTACGAATGAAATGTTTCTGATAAAGCTCTTTCCCTAACATGACGTTTAGACGGATTTATTCCCTACTACCCATCGCAGTTCTTGGACTTTTATCAGCTATTTGCTCCTACAATACGAAAACAGTCCTCTTTTTCGCCTCCCATGACGGTGAATATATGCTGATGCGCTCCTTGGTAGCGGCAAAAGCACTGTCATTTCGTGAATTCCCAATCCATTGGTCACAAAGCCTGAATCATTATTGTGGAGTTCCGGTATTCAAATTTTTCTATCCTCTTTGGCACTGGCTTGCGGCCAGTGGATCAGTACTTCTAAATGTTCCGCTAGTTTCTGTTGTCACCACGATGTATGCGTTAACTTTCTTTGTTTCCTCACTAGGAATGTATGGGTGGCTTCGATCGGAGCGATTAACTGTTTGGGCTAGTTTTGCAGGTGCAGTGCTGTATCTCCTGGCCCCATATCGGATGTTAAATGTATATGTTCGAGGCAGTGTAGAGTCATTTGGATATGCACTTCTGCCTGTCGTGTTATGGACATTTTCGTTGTACTACAAAAACCACCAGTCCCATTTCCGACTACTCATTGCAAGTTTGATGTTTACGGCATTCTCGCTGTCTCACAATGTTGTGGTGTTTCTTGCTCTACCATTGATCGCAGCGTACTGTATTGTCCAATCGGTGCGATCTAAAAACTGGATATCGACAGCTAAACTTGGTCTCTGCGCACTCTTATTGTCTGGCTTTTTCTGGTTTCCGGCACTATTGGATCAATCGCAAACCAGATTAGTCGATCAAAAGGTAGATATCGAAGGAAACCTGTTGACTATCCAGCAGCTCATTTATTCCCCTTGGGGGTATACCTATCAAGCGGGTGTGACCGACGGCAGCTTTCCATCGGGCATTTCTTTTTCTATCGGTGCCGCCCAGCTGATTGGAGTAGGATTATTCGCCGTTACAGCATTCCTAACAATACAAAAACATCAACAGAAAGGTCTACGACTGATTTCGATTTTACTAGTCTTTTTGGGTTATTTATATTTGGCAACACAGTATTCAATGCCAGTGTGGACTATTGTGCCTATCCTTCATGTGATCCAATTTCCCTTTCGATTACTTGGTCCGTTGGTATTTCTAGCCGCAGTGCTAGCGGCCATTGGTATTTCAGGTCTTAAAAATCATCGTGGTCAGTTTCTTCTGGCAATGTTTTTAGCCGTGCTTTCCTGGTATTCGATTCGTAACTACATGCGTCCGAATCCAGTTCAAGATCTATCAATCTTTTCGGCATTAGAAACGCATCCACTGCGATTAACTTCTACAGGGGTTTCTGATGAAATTTTGAGTAGAAATGACCGTCATGCCTGTGTCTCCGATGAGAAAATTATCAGTTTACCAATCGTAAGTAACATACAAAGAGAAACAACAGAGCGAACGGGAACGATCACATTTTCGTCTCCGCAAACAGTCAGCACGGACTTTGAAGTAGCCCTGTCCTATTTCCCCGAGATCTATACTTTCCAACTCAATGGAGTTCCAGTTTCCTACACAGAAGGTAACGGGAGGGTCGTCGTAGCGAAGGCAATGATTCGAGAGGGGGAGAATGTGCTTACTTGGAGGATTTCGATGAGTAGGATAGAGCGTCTATCCGTATTGCTTTCTGTCTTTACCTTTGGCTTGCTCTTGTGTGCACTGGGAATGCAGGGTATAACAAGATTCAGCAAATCTGGCGTTCTATGAATGTCTTTATCATCATCCCCGGCCATAATGAACAACAGTATGTCTCCACCGTACTCTCAAAGGTGAAAGCAATTCATCCTCAGGTAATCTTTGTCGACGATGGCTCGACTGATAATACTGCCTCTTTGGCAGGCAATCATACAAAACACGTGCTGGTTCATGAGACAAATCTAGGTAAAGGGGCAGCATTAAAAACTGGATGCGAATATGCATTCTCGACTCTCAATGCAGATGCAGTCATCTTTATGGATGCTGATGATCAACATGATCCCAAAGAAATTCCTAAATTCATCGCTACACTACGAGAGTTTGATGTTGTATTTGGCGTGCGCAAAATGGGCGCTAATATGCCATTATCGCGATTCTTAGGTAACAAATTCGCATCTGTTTTGCTCAACATGCTCTACGGCGGTTATATTCCTGATATTCCCTCCGGGTACAAAGCTCTTACTCGTAAAGGTTATGGTAAAGTGAAATGGAAATCGTCGGGATATGAAGTGGAGACTGAGATAGCAATGCGAGTAACCAAAGAGCACGTTCAGTATGCAGTTATTGAAATTGAAGCTATTTATCATGATACCGATAAAGGAATGACGCTCATCGACGGAATACATATTTGCCGGTGTTTGCTAGAATGGAAAGTAGGTTTATGAGATTACTACAGATTATTTCCGTACTGTTTGGACTCTTCATGATGTATACGGTTCGTATCCATCATCGAAAACAACATATCGATAGCATGGAATACGGAATCTGGATGGGTTTGTGGGGAGTCTTTATTTTCTTGGCGATTTTTCCTCAAACTGTTAATGGAGTGGTCCAAACATTAAATATTGCCAGAGTTTTTGATTTACTTGTGATTATTGCCTTAATGATCGTAGTATTTCTCACTTTTCTAAATCGAATTGAGCAAAAGCGAATGGATAAGAAGCTAGAGCAGCTGGTTCGAAAGAAAGCTATCGATGACACCAAAAAAGCCGCACTTTAGCATTATTACTCCAAGCTACAATCAAGGCATTTTCATTTCCAAAACTATTGAGAGTGTCCAAAATCAAGATATATTAGATGTCGAACACATTGTCATGGATGGTGGATCGACAGACAACACACTTACTGCGTTAAAAAAGTTCGGGAAGAGAATTGTTGTTGAAAGCAAACCCGACAACGGTCAAGCCCACGCCATTAATAAAGGTCTACAACGTGCCAGCGGAGAGATTCTGGCCTATCTGAATTCCGATGACTATTATTTGCCAGGTGCATTTTCTGCGGTAGCAAAAGTATTTGATGAAAACCCCACCGTTCAGTGGGTAGTAGGTGATGCTCTAATCGTTGATGCCAATGGAACTCAAATCCAGTCATACGTCCGGCTGTATAAATCATTGTTGCGGCGGATCTATTCTAAAAGCCTCCTGAGCATCCTCAATCCGATTCCACAGCCCTCGGTCTTTTTTAGAGCTAGTGCCTATGAAGAAATCGGGGAATTTAATGAAGCACTGTCCTATACAATGGACTATGAATACTGGTGGAGACTGCAAAATAAATTTGGATCACCCTTCTTTCTTAATCAAGCCTTATCTGCATTTAGAATTCATCAAAATTCAAAAGGGGGAAGCAGCTACGCAAAGCAATTCAAAGAGGAACAGATAGTTGCGTCTAGATTCACCTCTTCCGGTGTGTTGCTTCGCTTGCATGCCCTTCATAACCGTTGTATTCTTGCTGCGTACTCTATCCTCAAATAACGTATGAAATTGAAAAAAAAGAAAATCTTAGTGACCGGTGGAGCAGGATTCTTAGGATCGAATGTTGTTGCCCAACTTATTGAACATGGAGCGGACGCAAAAAAGATCGTAGTACCTCGATCAAAAGACTTTGACCTTCGTGAGAAAGACGTTTGCACTCAAGTAGTTGCTGGAATGGATATTGTGATTCATTTAGCTGCTAACGTCGGTGGAATCGGATACAACCAACAAAATCCAGGAACTCTCTTCTATGACAATTTACTAATGGGTGTTCATTTAATGGAGGAGGCTAGGAAAGCTGGGGTTTCTAAGTTTGTTGGAGTCGGAACAATCTGTGCTTATCCAAAACATACACCAGTACCCTTTAAAGAGGACGACTTGTGGAACGGATATCCCGAAGAGACGAATGCTCCCTATGGACTAGCTAAAAAGATGATGTTGGTTCAGGCACAAGCATATAGAACGCAATACGGTTTTAATTCAATCTACTTATTACCGGTCAATCTCTACGGACCGTTAGACAATTTTAATCCTAACTCTAGCCATGTAATTCCAGCTCTCATTAAAAAGTTTGCCGATGCAGTTGAAAATCACAGTAAAGAAGTGATTGTTTGGGGTACAGGAAAGCCAACGCGTGAATTTCTGTATGTTCAAGATGCAGCCCGAGCGATCGTTCTGGCTACGGAGAAATATGACAAGCCAGAGCCTGTTAATATTGGAAGCTCTTTTGAAATCAGTATTTATGATTTGGCACATTTAGTCGGGAAACTAACGCACTTTCAAGGGGCTATTCACTTTGATTCGACAAAACCCGATGGACAACCACGACGTAAATTAGATGTTACTCGAGCCAAAAAGGAGTTTGATTTCGAATCAGTTATCAACTTTGAAGACGGGCTCAAATCAACAATCGATTGGTACCTTCAACATCATTCGCGTTTGAGTAAGTAAAGATAATATCTTTCATTGATCTTCCATGTTTTCACTTGTTTGTACGGAGTAAAGGTGTGAATTTCATATGCCGGATTTGAATCAAAATCCGGGGTTGTATTTACTATGAAGAGATAATCATTATTCCGGTAGTCTGTAGTGTAACCGGGAACATTATGAACGTTGAGCAAATAGTATTGGACACTTGCGGTGGTGTCATATGTAGGGCTAGCCACGGCAAAATTGTCTAGATTCTCCGCTTTGATGATTTCATGCACCGCTTGTTCGTATTGATAATTCCAATCTTTTATCATGCCAAAGGCATGGGTTGGTGTTGGAAGAAAGGTAGTCAAGGAAAGTAAGAAAAGACCGAAGGAAAAGATGATTGCGATACCTTTTGAAATCCTAGTGGCCACAACAACGGAGAGAGCCATCAGCAGTATAAAAAGTGATCCCATGAAATAGTAGTGAGCAAACCCTCCACCACTGGTTGATGTGAGCTCTCGTAAATGGTGAGCGAATTTCCACACTGTTTGAATTGTATAAAAATGCGATCGAAATTCATGAATAATCATGGGAAGGAAACCAAGCACGGCTCCGCAAAATCCATACCAATATGCCCTCAACGGAGGTCGCTCGATTACCACGAAATACACGAGCAAGATCATGAAAAACAGCACCGCTTGATAATGAAACAGGAGCAAAAAACCACACACCGCTCCAACTCCAGCATAGGCAATATTCCGATGTGTTTTATGAGCGATACCTAAAGCCAGTAGTAGCAATGGTAAGAAGGTAAGCTGAAAGTTCGGATTCCATAAAAAGGATGAGAACTGCACAAAAAATGGCAAAAATGCGTAGATGCTACAACCTAGAATAGCGGCTCTTTCACCTTTCAGGAGGTAAAGTCCTAACGCTAGCGGTACCAGCATAATCACTGCAAATAGGGTGAAAGCATACGAGGCAGCAACGGGCTGGAATCCACCTATTAGTAGGAAGAACAAATACACGTAATAGATTACAGAACTTTGAAAAATCACTCGCCCTTGATATTCGAATGACGTTCTTGGTCCAATCAGAGTAATCTCTCGTTGTTTCCAAATTTCGTGGGCACGGATTCCGAACACACCTTGATCAGTGGAAAAATTTACTCTGACTGGATAATGAATCGATCGTATGAATAGAGCTCCCAGCAGAATGAAGAAAAAGATGAGTACATTCAAACGTAGCAATCGGTGTAATGCTCGCATAGTGTTATCGATGATAGACGCCTGTTAGCCTTCCTAACGAATCAACGGAGTAGGTATACGAGGAGAGAACGGATGGATCGAGAATACACGGAAAGGATGCTACTCCACATCGATCATCCCCCGATACAGGTGCAGTGAAAGTAAATGATGAAAATGAACTCGTTTGCCTTTGGGCTGATTGATTATAAATTGTTTCAATGGGGTAGAGAAGCTGACTCTCGCGCAACGGCTTTTCAAGCGTGGCTGTGATTGTTGACAAGGAAATGAGCACAAATAGAAACGTACCGATTACTAGTACATTTAGTTGTAATTGAAATACACGTTGAAAGCGCGTAAGAACCGTTGCAGTAAAAAGCGCCACAAACGAAAGCACCATCGGCCAGAGTAGCCGAAAATCGGGAGCCGTTTTGTAAGCAGTGATCATAGTAAAAAAGAGAAAGACTATTGCGAAAACTTCTCGATAGTTTATGAAAGACTTTTGTTTGGATGCACCTACAACCACCGTCACAACCATCAACAGAGTTGTAAGTGCGAAAACAATCTTGAGGATGGGAGGAATCGTTTGAATAAAATAGCTACTAAACCATTCGACTTCCGACTTCATAATCGACTGATAAGGATTAAAACGAGCCCAAGTATGGACAATTTTGGTATAGTCAGTAACTTGCAATTCTGTAAGAGCATTTTTTAATGGTAAACAGGTTTGTTTAATCGGAAATACGAAGCAACCCGATACAATGAATGAATAAAGACTTCCGATGATAACGGGAAGGAGTAGGGCTATCAATCGTCGCTTATTATCGGCTATCAACTGCATGAGGGTTCCCAAAGATCTATGAGAATACAGCTTTTCTCCGATCATCATGATCACAAATGGCAAAAAAAGAAGCATCGATATTTTTGTGACAAATCCGAGAATGAATGCTGCAACTACCAGTGTCAGCCGTCTTTGTAGATAACCATAGACAAGCAAGATACTGCAAACAAATAACACGAGTTCCGGAGCTAACGTTGAGAATAAACTTAATCCGTGCACGACAAAGAATACGGCGATGTTTATGAAAAAAAACCACAAACTTGTCGATGCCTTCAAATTCTTTAGGTGGAGTGATCGTTTTTCAAAAAAATAGAGTAGACCCAAGATGACGAAGAAAAACACTGAAGGGAAATTATAACTTCCAAGGTTTGGCAGCGAAGCTTGTAGCGATGAAAATACAAATGGGAGACTGACAGAGGCTAATCGAATGTGAATTAATGCAATCCCGGAGACGACAGGTGACTGTATCAGATTGATGACAGTTGGGATGTGATACAGCAATGAGTCATACCACGTAGTTGGGAAACTTCCAGCATAAGAAATCCCTAGTGCAATCGACAACCCCACAAGCAGCTGGAAAAGGTTTTGTCTAACAACTGCTACGAATTGTTGAAACAGAGACCATCGATGATGGCGCGTAACAAGGTACATTGATGGAATGAAAAAGATGCCTAGACTTAGTCCCCAAGTGATTGGGAAGAGGATGTTGATAATGAGAAGTAAAGAAAAAATCAGGCCAATACCAATTAGTAAACGCTCAGCTTTTGGTAGTGTAGAATCTACCCATGTGCCTAACTGGAGTGCGGACGAGGCTAAGAGAACTGATAGTATCAATAGCAACAACATGGGACTAAGTATATCGTATGCTTTCTCATTGGATATGGAGATTTGTAACTGGAGCACTGCTGGCTGCAGTATGCTTTTGCGCTCTTTTCATTCCACGTGTCGATTCTATTTTGCTTTCGGTTTTAGTGGTGCTGCTACTCATTGGGGTGGTCAACGCGAAAATTTCATCTCGGCTCCTTCTCTATTCAAGTTTGCTGTCCGTTGGTCTACTTTTTGCGTTTAGTCTTCAGTCCATTTTCCCACAGATCCGAATGAGTCCCTATTATCTGGAGTTTAAGCTGTATCGATTTTTCACCTTACCATACTGGTTTTTTGTCCTTCTGTTCTTAGTCGTTGTGTTCCCAGGAGTTGATCGTTGGAGAAATCTCATGTCATCCGTGCAGGCACAACTTCTTTTTAAACAACGATCATTTCTGATGCTAATCCTCATTGGTCTGGTGATTTCACAACTCCTAATTGTGGGGTCTCAGATGCTCTCGCAAGGCTTGTACACGCTTGAGTATCGTAGTCTTGAACCTCATCAGAGATATGCAGTACGAAAGTATGGAGTGGGTGAGTCTTTATGGTTTTACAGGGTCGGTGCGTTTTGGAGTAAAGTGATCCCGAATTCCAGTGAGGTAACGGTGGGAATTCCTCCACAAGGAGAACCTTGGATTAAATCTGGTAATATCTACTATGTTCTCTATTTCTTGTCCCCACGACATGTGGAGATGCTTCAAAGTGATCTACAAGGTATCCCCAATTCAATTACGCATCTAGTGATTGCAAGGGGTGAAACTGATCAAGGTGATTTCGGCTGGCCAAAAATTGTAATTCCTAAAGAGAAAATTGCTTGGATGGATCTCTATAATCCATTTACTTTACAATCATGGAGAGTAGAGAATAGTGATTACAATCCAGAAGCTTATGCCAGTTTTTATGGTGTGATTCATTTAAAAAGAGAGTATCAATGACATTTCTTTCAATGCTTTTTCTACTGTCGTTACATGGGTTTGGGTATGTTCTTGTTGCGTTACTACGGATACCTGCCTCATCTGTTCGATGCGCTTCTGCCTACTTGATTGGATCGTTCGTCGCTACACTTTTGTTTTTTGTTGCTCTAGTTTTTGGCTTAGATATCTATCGGTCACTGGGATTGATACTTTCAGTGCTGGTGCCGTCGGCTCTCTATGCGTGGACTTCAAAAGGGTATTGGATAGAGATATCAGCGATGGTTCATTCTTTTTTGCCTCGAAATAGAACTGAACAATCGTTGTTTATCCTAATCACTTCCATTCTTTGCTATGTGATACTAATGAATGCGTTCTGGCCACATACGGATTGGGACGCGATAACGTTGTATGACTTTCGGGCTCGATTACTCTTAATGGTGGGTTCAATCCGGCCTCTTTTCTCATCCATTCAAGATATCTATTTACTAAGTTACCCGTGGTATACCTCTGTGCTTCTCGCAATGCAATATCTGTTGGGAGCTTGGAATGGAATGGGAATATTTTCGCTACTAGCAGTGTCACTCGTTTTGACCTTTTTTAGTCTTATTTCATCAACGTTAGGCAGACTACCTGCATTTTTTGGCTCACTAGCGCTGCTGACAGTACCTATGTTGTTTGCGCACACCATGATTGCCTATTCCAATTTCCCCTACATGGTCTATTGGGGACTGGGAATATGTTGTTTGCTTTCCTGGATTTTTTCGAAAAAAGTTGAGATGGCACAGCTCGGATCCTTACTTATCGCCGGTTCACTGTGGGTTCGTCAAAGCGAGCCATTTTGGATAATTGCTGGGCTGCTCTTACTCTATGGATGCATTACCCTTCGGCAGTGGAAAGTTTCCCTGTGGCTACTTCCCATCATTATCGTCTGGAGAGGATGGAATAATTATGTCCATTCCATCCTCAAGCAAGTCCTTCCTCAAAATTCTATAGAACTGGCTACCTATGAGCAGGGAGGAAACATGCTCTCTTCCATTCAGTCGTTTCTGGATTTCCACCGTTGGCTGGAAGTGCTTGAGCACGTAGCTCGATATGCAACTCCTATTTGGGGTGGTTGGATCGTGATCATCATTTTTCTCATCCTCAGGCAACGACGTACGTATCATCGAATTGTAGCGACGATTACCACTTTCGCGTGCGTCGGGGCGATTGTGGCTGGTACCTATTTGTTTGCTAACAATACCTATTGGAAAGAGATTGTAGATTCTTTCCAACGTTTACTTCTTTTCGCCTTTCCAGTATTTATCTATTCCGTACTGGCATTGGTGGATAATAAAAAACAACATATGACCAAGACTAAATGCATTGTCTGTTTAAAACCCGTAACAACCCAAAAATTTGTAGCCAAAACTATTCGCTATTTTTCATGTTCAAACTGTGGCCACGTCTTTTCTACATCTGTTCTTGAAAAGCCGTATGAAGATTATCAGCATGTAGAAAAATACGAGAAATGGCGCGTCTACTTGGAGAATGTATTTTCGAGAAGAGTGCAAGATATTCGAAAGTATCAAAATTCAGGACGAGCCCTTGATGTCGGGTGTTCACTCGGATTCTTTTTAAATGCACTCAAAACACACGGATTTTCTGCAGAAGGATTAGAACCGTCTGCCGATGCGGTCAAGTTGTGCAAAAAGCGAGGGTTGAAAGTGTACAAAGGATATCTCGGTGATCGGTTACCATCGGCAGGCAACTATGATGTTGTGATTCTAAACCATGTAATGGAACATCTTAAAGATCCTAGAAAAGGGTGCAAAGACATTTTTAACTATTTAAAACCGGGTGGGGTTGTTTTTATCGAAAGCCCAAATTTTACATCGATTGAAGGGGCACTTTCTGGTAAAAATTGGAGATATTTATATCCAGAGGAACATTTTTCTCAATTTTCTCCCAAATCATTATCGTATTTGCTTAAAGACACTGGCTTCCATTTGTTGTCCTGTCGGACATATGCAGCTCTTTATGATTTCTCAAGTTTGAAAAATGAGTTGATTCGCTGTTTGTTGCACGATCAAAAAAGACTGGTGTTTTACGCAATTGAATTTCCTCTTTCTAGTTTAGAAATGGTGTTGCATCGGGGTTCTGCCGTTTCCTGCATCGCAAGGAAGCCGGTTAAACGGTCTAATCGGAAAGATTCTTAACGATTTTGGCAGGCGAGCCAACTGCGACACAAAAATCCGGGACAGACTTTCGTACCACACTATTTGCTCCGATAACTGCATGCTCACCAATTGTTACTCCAGGCAAAATGACTGAGTTCGCTCCTACCCAGCAGCCTTTTTTAAGGCGAACAGGTTTACTGGACGTAATACCAGACCGTAGGATGGATCGATCCAGGATAGTAATCTCATGGGAATGGTCAGAAATAATCACATTTGGTGAAAGTAAAACGTCCTGTTCCAAAATCACACTAGAAACTGCAGAAATAAAACAGAAGCGTCCGATATCACAGCCGTTTTGAATTTCAATTGAAGGTTTTGACTGGGGGGAAATTGCATTTAGCCAGACTCCATTTTGCAAATGCACAGCATCTCCAATTGCTATAGCTGAGGAATGTCGAACCACAACATTTCCATCAATTGCAATCTTCTTTCCAAAGCTTGCATACGAATAACAATAGCGATGAATGCAAAAGCGGATTATGTGTAGAAATAATTCAATCATTCTTTGCATACTTCTCTCTGGCTACGTTAAGAGATACTAGAGAATAGTATACGCCCATAAAAACACAACTCTTGATCCCGATATATCCTTGAGTCAGACCACCAGACGCTAAACACGCAAGGGTGTGGTACACCCCCAATGGGATGGAGCTTAACGGCGAAAAAGACATCCATTGGTGATAGTGCAACGCAAGATGTTTACTTGATTTTGGGTACTGTTGGATTTGTGTCGGTTTCTTCAAATAATAACCCGCATGAATAGATGCCCATTTACGCCATTTTCTCCAGAATGTGTGGAGACTAAGATTATCGTAATTTGGTCGATGCTCTAGGATGAAGGGAAGATTTTCCGTCGTTCCCGATACACGAACCGCTTCATGGGGTGCACCCAAAAAACAAATGTCGTTTATGTTGTACAGAAATAGCTTTCTTGGCCAGCCATGGGTTGTATATCTTTCTCCATTCCAGTACGGCCAGATAGCCGTATACGCACTGCTATGAAGATTCTTTGGAGTTGATAGGTATTGCAGTAATTCTTTTGAAAGAAACTCATCGGCATCAATCTGCAGACAAAAATCGGTCTCTACTTTTTGCATCAACCAGGCTCGGTGCGGTTCCGCTTCACCGATAAACTCTTTACTAAATATTGTGCAACCAAATCTTTGACAGATTAGAAGGGAGGAATCGGAGCATGGTCCATCATGAAGAACTAAGATATTCTTCGTAAGCTTCACCACACTTTGTAAACATCGCTCGAGAACCTCTTCTTCGTTGTGAATGACTAAACATGCCGTTATTTTTGAGGTAAGCATAGCTGAATCTTTAGAATATATCATGCTAACCAGAAGTATTGTGAGTTTCCTTTGCTCAAGGTACACTGTCAATGATCTAGTATTTGCGCATATGGCAAGAATTGGTATAAACCTTTTATTTTTAGTTCCAAACCAGGTTGGTGGTACAGAATACCTCACCCGTAACTTCATTAATCAATTGAGTAGAGATTCGACCAATACGTATGTTCTTTTTTGTAACGAAGAAAATGCTTCGACATTTGAATTCTCACAATCATCGGTAACCAAAGTTGTGTGTAAAGTGAGAGCGAGCAACCGAATTCTACGCCTACTCTATGAGCAGTGCATTCTGCCGTTTCAGGTTGCAACGGAAAACTGCATTCTGCTCCATTCATTTGGCTATACTGCTCCAATTTTTCTGAAAGCCGAATCAATCGTGACTGTTCATGACGCGAATTGGCTGGATCATCCTGAAGATTTTTCATTTCTTTCTGGGATCATCACCCATGTATTGGTCACACTGGCTTGTCTCAAGAGTAAAACAATCGTCACCGATAGCGAGTTTTCAAAAAAACGATTAAGCGAACATCTGCCATGGGCGAAAGCCAAAATAGTGGTGGTGCCCCCAATAATTGCACCGGACGTGTATAACGGGCCATTTGAATCGTTACCTTCAGCGTTAAAAGGCAAGAGGTTTGCCTTATGTGTAAGCGCACACTATCCGCACAAACGAATACCATATCTGCTGGAAATCTGGAATAAAATCCATCAATTGGAACCGTCGGCATACTTAGTACTCGTAGGGCAACATGGTAACGATCATTTTAAAGTCAAAGAAATGCTACGAGACCAACGCTCTGTACTATATTTTCCAAAGGTACGTTTTTTAATGCTCAAGGCTTTGTATCATACAGCGAAGGTTTTTGTTCACCCAAGCATTTATGAAGGATTTGGTTATCCTGTTTATGAAGCAAGTTTAAATCGATGTCCTACGGTAGTCGGTAATAAAGCTTTATACCCCAAGGCAATTGCTGACATCGTAGAACAGTTAAGCTTTGACAAACAAAAAGACTCCGAAATGATCGTTGAATACTTTCACCGTTCACAAAAAGCCGAACAACCGAAGTTATGGACCGGTCAGGAGTCTCTTGAAAAACTCCTTTCACTTTATGCAATCTAGATTTCGCGCTATTCCACTAGAGACAGTAGTAGCTTTAGCCGGAATTCTGTTGTTAAGTCTATCATATGTACTATCGGCATTCTCCATGTTTACGCCGGATATAGTGCGCATGGTTGGATTAGCAATCGTCGCTGTCCTTTTGTCATTGCTGTTTTTGAATAGACATACGGTAACAGTATCGCGAACTGTGGGTGTGCTGGTCATTTTTTCTACATTGGCTTTTATTCAAGGGTTTATTTCTGTTCCTACCACGACAGATGCTCATAATTATCATATTCCGCGCGCGCTGTACTGGCTGCAAAACCACACCCTCTTTCAAACCGACATTCACACGTCACACGACTTTATGGGGCCGATGCCGAGTATCCTCCTTGCATTTTTTTATAGTCTAACGAATTCTGATTTGTTGCTATTTCTTCCGCAGTGGATTTCGTATGTGCTCATATTCTTTTTCATTGGACGGATTGCCAAGCTCCTTGCATACACCTCAAGACAAACGCAATTAGCCCAGATTCTAAGTCTGAGTATACCGATTGCAACGCTGCAAGCGAGCAGCGTCCAAAGTGATTTGTTGGTTGCCATTTGGGTTTTGGTGTCGATCATTTTTGCACTTCGATATGTAATTGATAGAAACCCAGTGCTGCTGTTCTTGTGCACAGTTTCCGTAGTACTTGGTTACCTTACTAAAGCGACGATGGTCATCTATGCCGTAATGCCCATAGGCATTGTAGGTTCGCATTTTTTTGTTTATTCTTCCGACAGGCTCAAAATGCTGAAGGCAGCTGCCATCGGGGGCCTCTTTGGGCTCCTACTTTGTCTTCCTCTTTTAAGTCAAAATAAGCGACTGTTCAATTCATACTTAGGGACAAGTTACACCATTGATGGTGAAAGCATTCCCTTTATGGTGGACACCCTCAGCGTCGCTGGAGCTGTGGAAAACATTTATCGAAATCTTTTGATGCACGTTCCATTTTTTAGTTTCTCAAAGTCACTGGATTTGTGGGTAACAATCGTTGAACCCCTTGGAGTATCAGTACGTTTGTCAGAATCTTCGTGGTTTCATTCAACATTCTCTCATCTAAGTATCCCAATACCTCAGGAAGATATAGCGCCAGCGCCATTACATCTGGCGTTGATCGCAATGATCCTTGCCCTCGTCGGTAGAAATAAAGCGAAGAGGACAGGGATGACGTTTGTTCTTTTTTTCCTTGGCATCTGCTCTTTTTTCCTTTTTTGTATCCTGCTACGTTGGCAGCCATATCACATTCGCCAACACTTAAGCATTCTATTTGTTCTTCTCACAGCGGGTATCGGTGTACTCAAACCTTCAAAGAAAACATCAATAATAATTGCCGTCATAACTGTTGGTGTAGGCTTTATCGTACTTATTTCTAACGTTTCTCGGCCACTGATTTCGTATCAACCCATTCTTTCCACCATTAAGTCCGCAATACCTTCTGGATATACGCCTCCGCAGTCAGTGCTTTTTGGAAGAAATGAGGCAAATTACTTTCTGTCACGACCATATTGGAGATCTGCCTATCTAGAAATGATCATCTACCTCCATGATAACGGGGTTAAAAAAGTTGCCTTTACAGGAAGAGAAGGGTATGTGTATCCCTTCATTTATACCGCACAGCGCTATGCTATCAAGGTCGTGCCTGGAAATGATCGTAGTACCCCTGTTAAAGTCATAGCCGGTATAGTAGAGGATCAACAAGTGGATAAAGCATTGCACTGTATTCAAACTGCCGATGCAAATAAAGTGATTTGCGTGTATTTTAATCCCTAGCAGTATGCGAAGTCCTAATCATAAATCTAGCTGCGTATTTTACGTTATTGCCTTTGGTAAGCCCGAGCTGGTGTCATCGTGTTTAGCATCGCTGACTCAAGTAGTATCCAGAGATGCTATTGTGCTTATTGATAATGCCTCTACGATTCCTCTCCGTTCGATAGCCAAGAAATATAACGTTCGTTTACTTCGTTTAAGTGAGAATAGAGGTTATGCCGGAGGATGTAACGCAGCAGTTGAAGATTTTTTAAAGTCTGATTTAGACTTTATTTGCGTTATGAATAGCGATGTGTTCATAACGCAGACGTTTATAACAAAATTACGAGAGTGCATTTCGACGGTGAATAACGATGCGTCCATTGCAATCTTCCAGCCAGCTCTTTACTTTGATGAACACTATCGTCGAGTTGAAAATACTGGCATTTTGTACTACAAAAGTGGTTTAGCTTTTCAGGCAAACAATCAATCACACTATCAGTGTGTCAATGGAGCTTGTATGTTCCTTCGCCGGTCAGCACTGAAGTATCTCAAGCGTAGTGATGGGTTTGTATTTGAAGAAATGTTCTGGAGCTATGCTGAAGACGTAGAGTTATCTCTTCGTCTTCAGTCAAGAGGGTGGAAAACTGTTGTATTTAGTCAGCTTCAGGCAGTGCATCTCCAATCTGCTTCGTTTGGGAAAAGATCTGCACGCTCATTGTGGTACTACTCACGCAACCTGTTATGGACATTATTTTTGACGCGATCTACATTTGAAATAATCACAAGCATCCCTTTTATTGTAATCGGTCAAATCCGAATCATTTTTGAATTTCTTTTGCACGGTAGACCTGATTATTATGTTTCACTCCTTTTTGAAACCTTTCGTAAGCGAAAGATCTTATTCTCCAAGAGAGCCCATTGGAAAAAAAGCCAAATGATTGAATTAGGACACACATACCAGTTTGGAGCATTTCCACTATGGAGGTTGCAATGAATGTACAAGAAAGAGAAACACAAAAGAAAAGAATGGTCACTCAAGTCTGGAATAAAAAGAAAGACTATTACGACAAGACACAAGGGGGGAATGAAGCGTTACTCAAGGGGCCGCACTATCAACGAATCCTTCCCTATCTTAAAGAATCGCGATCGATCCTTGAAGTTGGTTGTGGAGATGGAGGGGCGCTAAAAACCTTATCGACAGTTCTTTCAAAAAAGACACGATTGTTTGGTGTCGACATTAGTAGTCTAGCGATACGGTTAGCAAAAAAGAATTTTCCAACGGGAGAGTTTAAAGTAGCAGACGGCGACACCCTTCCCTATGCGGACAATTCGTTTGACTGCACCTGTAGTTTTTTCACATTTGAACATGTGATTGATCCGCAAGAGATCTTAAATGAGATGACCCGAGTCACTAAACCAGGTGGTTTTGTGATTATTATTTGTCCGAATTATGGTTCCCCAATCTATCGTTCACCGTGTGCAACGGATTCTGTTTTCTCTCGACTTTGGAATTCATTTGTTCATCGCAATCAACGCATGTTATCGCCACAATTCGGCTGGAAGCATGTAACACCCATTGCCGACCAATCTGATTTTCATGTCCCAGATCATGACACGTTAATTGAGCCAGATCTGTCGTTATTTGTCGATGTCATCGAATCCCGGGCCTTTCCTGAATTGAGCTTGGTAGATGCGACAAGTCTTTGGGAAACAATTACTCCACAATCCTCCATTAAATACTATTTGGCAAGCTTGCCTTTTCGGATTGCTGCCGGAATCTTTGGGAGACCATTTATCTTCTGGGGACAACTGTTTGTGGCGACGTTAAAAAAGAATAAAGTACGTAAAAAGATATGAAAAAGATGAGGATATCGATCGTTACTCCAAGTTATAACCAGGGTGAATTTATCAAAGATACCTTACAGAGTGTCTTGGATCAGGTAAGCGACTCTTTTGAAATAGAATATTTGATTTTAGATTCAGTTTCTAAAGATGATACGAAAAAGATTGTCGAAAAGTACCTACCAAAATTGAAACGAGCTGGAATTACCACAACCTTTATTTCTAAAAAAGATAAAGGACAGACCAATGCAATTAATAATGGCTTGTCACTTGCAACTGGCCAAATTCTGACCTATTTAAATTCGGATGATTTTTATGAACCAGATGTCCTACGAAAGGTTATAGATTTCTTTGAGCAAAATCCCCAAATTCAATGGGCATTTGGTGGATGGAATTATGTCAACCGAGTAGGGAAAATTTATTCCGTGATTCATCCTACGATGTTCTCCTATAACAAATTGTTGGATTACTGTACGATCGGTCAGCCAAGCTGTTTTTTTCGCAACAATGTCTATGAGGAAGCCGGGTCATTTGATGAGTCGTTGCAGTTGGGAATGGATTATGAATACTGGTTACGATTGTCCCAACGCTATCCAGCTGGGGTTATTCCTGCTGTTATTTCAAACATGCGCTACTATGGAGGAACGAAGAGTGCATCCAAGGCAAGTCAACATTTGTGGGAGGCATATAAGTTAGCTACCGCCTATACGTCACCATTCTCACTCAAACGACTTGTGCAGTTTTTCTTTTTCTTACGTGGATATGCAGTCATTTTATTAGGAATAGATATCACCCGTCGAATTGAGCGAAAAGACATTACGTAGACTTAAAAAAAGTGTCATACCATTTTGACAGCATAAATAGTTTCCACAGTTGCGCAGAATAATCCGCTACACCCCGCTGGTGATAGTCATACATCTTTTTGGTGGTGTCAAAGTTTAGGATTGAAAACATTGGATGGTTCGTAGAAAGAAAAGCCTGATCAAACTGTTTGCGAAGAGTAGTCTTCATCCACTCATTTACAGGAAGGACAAAACCTCGTTTCGGTAACGAACGGATCAAGGGTGGAATTAGATCGTTACAGGCCTCCTTAAGGATCCATTTTGTCTCGTGATTGTGATATTTATACTCTAGTGGCAGTGATGCGGCAAACTCGACTATTCGGTAATCTAGGAGCGGTGAACGGCCCTCCAACGCCCACTGCATACTGGCAATATCCATTTTTGTCATCAACCCATCTGGAAGAATTGTTGAAAGATCGAGGGACAGAACCTTACTGATATCATCGGTTGCTGTGTGCGGTAACCTTGAGGCAAGTTCTTTCTCTAACTGATTGGTGGCATCATTCCAGAGTTCATTCATGTCTATCCCGTTGGTATATCCACGTGCGTAGAGACTGTAGCCATCCAGCGATTGTTGTGACAGAAGATGCGATACCCGGAGTACGCGCTGAACCAGCGGATGCATCACTGCTTGTGAAGTGAAGGGACGAAGGAGTCGATAGACCAGGTTAGCGGGTAGCGAAAGGGCGTGCATGCGCTTAATAAACGCTAATGTTGTATGGTTACTGTACGCAAAAAAACTTTCGTCACCACCATCCCCATTTAACGCTACCGTAACATGTTTTCGGGCAAGTTGACTGACAAAATAGGAAGGAATTGCGGATGAATCTCCAAAAGGCTCATCATAGGCTGTCACTAATCGGTGTATCAATGCCTCATTAACGTTTGGTTTGATCTCCAGCTCTAGGTGACGTGTCCCATGAAACTGACTTGAGATTCTTGCATCTGCTCGTTCATCCATGCCCCACTGACTTGCTCCAACCGTGAATGTACGAACTGGATGATCACTAAGCTTGCTCATCAAACCGGTTACGACACAGGAATCAATTCCTCCTGATAGGAAAGAGCCTAACGGGACATCAGCAATCATTCGAAGTGAAACGGAGGATTCAAGTAAAGTCCGAAGTTGTGATTTCGCTTCTTCAACTGACAGAGAAGAAGTGGGATCAACGGTTACTGACCAATACGGTTTAATCGTTAGTTTTTTGTTTTGAAGGATCAAGTAGTGACCCGGTGGCAATTTGTAAATAGCTTTAAATCCAGTCCGAGGAGAGGGTACAAACCCCCAGTAAATATAGGAAGAGATGGCTTCTTCATCGACTTCCTTTGGAACTTCTGGTTGGGTAAAGAGTGCTTTGATCTCAGAGGCAAAAATAAAGGAGTTGGAAGAGAAGTAATATTTAAAGGGCTTCTTACCCATTCTGTCACGCGCAGCGAACAACGTTTTCTTTTTCTTATCGTAGATGGCAAAGGCAAACATGCCATTAAAGTATTTAACACATTTCTCGTGATACTGGGCGTACATTGCTAAGATGACTTCTGTATCAGACTGGGAAGTGAATGGATAGCCTTTTTTAAGCAGCAGACTGCGAAGTTCAAGATAATTGTAAATTTCACCATTAAAGGTAATCCAATACCGTTTTGAGTCGTAACTCATTGGTTGATGACCTTTTGGAGAAAGATCAATAATAGCCAATCGTCGTTGGCCAAGTCCACACGATTCCAACGCTTCAACCCCATCATCATCGGGACCACGATGGGAGAGACTGTCGGTCATCTTCTTGATATCCGATGCCTTCACTGACCCCTCAAATGTTACCTTACCGGCGATTCCACACATGTTCAAAGCCTATCATATTTTTTAGTACAACGAGTAGGAAAGAATGGTATATGCTACAGATCTATGGAAATTAAGAGTTCCAAAAGTACCAACACTTGGTTGCAACGAATAGTCATTTTGGTATTGAGTTTTGGGTTAGCACTATTTGTTTTTTCTCCAAGTCTTTTTAATGCCCTATCTCCGATTGATGACCATGAATTAGTCCTCCATCTACAAGGTAAAGAGAGACTTTCTGTCTCTCAAGTGATTGGTTTATGGCAACGGGATTTAAGTAGCACGGGAAGATACAGACCAGTTTATAACGTGTTGCGTCCTCTTGAACTCTTGGTGTGGGGAAGTCATCTAAACTTCTGGTATTTGGCGAGGATTTGCCTATTTGCGTGTTCTGTTTATACGTGTTGGCTTCTGCTTGAACGCATCCTTGGAGCAGTTCTGGCAGGAACTATCAGTGGATGGTTTTTCACATTGGCATTTTGGGCGGATATTATTGGCAGGCTTGGACCATCCGAAAGCTACAGTTTGTTGGGACTTCTGTTGTGGGCGTGGGGTGTGATTAGACTGTATTATCAACAAGAAAAACGTGATCGTTGGAGCACACTACTACTTTCAGTAGGATGCGCCATTTCAATTCTTTCCAAAGAGAATATGATCATTATGGTTGTTCCCACCCTAGGAATGTATGTTCTCAATCGACAGACTAGCAGACAACCGTTTCTCTCAATTCTTCCAGTACTCGTCAGTTTTTTCTCTAGTATTTTTGTCATCCTCTATCTTTTGCGATTATCTTCAGTGGTTGGGGTCGACGTCTACGGGAACAGCTTGGGTGTTTCAAGAATAGGGTTACTTTTGGTCATGCTCCAGAGTAAAACGGTCATCGGACTGTTGATCGGTAGTGCAGGCTTTCTGTGGTTAGCTAGAGATGTGCCATCACCGATATGGAAGCGATATTTTGCACATCTTTCTTGGACTTGGATCACGGCAGGAACGTTATTCGTTTCACAGTTCGTTTTTTACAATGGACAGTGGCCAACCAATATTCGTTACGATTTTCCAGGACTTTTTTACAAACTACTGATTGTCGTAAGCCTGTTGTTTCTTTTCAAAAGAATGGTGCTTGATCGTCTTGAAGCTAGACCCAGTAGAGTCGCCTTATTCATTGTGTCAGTATGTATAGTGATTGGAGTCTGGCAGCGTTCTCAACTCTGGGTTCTAAAATCTCGGGTGCAGGCTTATCATGCGTTGACACAATCATATTTCATGGGACTTGAAGCCATGCGTGACGTCGAGGAGACTTCTGACATTATCTTGGAATCGAGTTCCATCAATGATCTTGAAATTATCCACGCCATCCAAGTGCAATTTCGACAGGAGAAACTGCCAAACAGCATCTACCTTCGATCACATGCACTACACTCGACTGATGATCTTTCTTTAGGTACACAGCTTCAATCAAGCATCCAAACGACCCAGAATGAAGGTACAGACGTGATTACACCGTTAACAAAGCGAGATCCAAGAAAAGCATGTATTTCGATATTCCTCGGGACAATGACAGCAACGGAATGTAAACCTTCAAAAGTAATCGCAGTTACGTGGTAGAGTAAGTACCATTCACTATGCTCAATTTTGCCAAAATACTAGAATTCTTGGACACAAAAGTTGCAGAGAATGTTACGCATACCCATGCAAAAAAAGTCTGTTTGCTTTCCTATATCACGTATCCTTTTCTCTTTCCGTTCAAACCGCAGCCCCACCAGAGCCACTGGCAAGTACAAGCCATTGCCAAAGTGCTTGATGAGCTTGGATATCGAGTGGATGTGGTCAATTATGGTGCGAACTATCAATTAAAACGAAACTATGACCTGGTCATTGATATTCACCCGACAGTGGATAAACCGTACTGGAAGTTTCTTACTACGGGAGCAAGAAAGATTATCTTTTTTACCGGAAGTTTTCCTGATTATCAAAATGATGCGGAACGTAGGCGTTTGCTAGCCTTAAAAAAAAGACGGGGAGTACAGCTTCAACCTAGAAGACAAGTGGAACCAATTAATACAACCATGATCAACCGCTTTGATGCGGTCCTCCTGATTGGAAATACGCAGACGCAACGCACGTTTCCTCCGCTTTCGGTTCCTTTTTTTCTTATTCCCAATACAGTGGATTCATCACTCTTTCCGTTGGCAAAGCTTCGTAAGGATCCTAAACACTTTCTTTTCTTCGGAAGTGGTGGGCAAGTTCATAAAGGACTTGATTTAGTTCTTGAAGTCTTTCGCGACCACCCGGAGTTGACGCTAACGGTCTGTAGCCCCTTTGCCCAGGAAGAAGACTTTGCTGCAGCCTATCATACAGAACTGTATGAAACCGAAAACATTCACCCACTTGGATTTGTGGATCCACACTCACCAGCCTTTAAATCGATTGCAGCAAGGTGTGCCTGGATGATCTACCCATCAGCTTCTGAAGGAATGGCGGGTAGCGTGCTAACAGCGATGTCAGCCGGAATTGTACCAATTGTAAGTAAGGAATCAGGGATCAGTAGTGGAGGGAAAGTACTGTCATCAATCAGCATTGAAGAAATAGAAAAAATAGTGGTTCAGATGAGTAAGTTTCCCCAAATGAAATTGGAGAAACAACGAAACACCATGATGCAAGGTTTAGAGACTACGTATTCGCAACAAGCATTCTCATCAAGCCTACGCGCGGCTCTCAAAGAATTGCTTTCGTAAAAAAAAGTGACTTTTACTCTCTTTTCAGAGGATAGATAGCAATGACACCGAAGTCAGCGTAATACTCGATAATTGTATTGGGATAGTTTGCAGCCAACTTCGCAAGCTCCTCTTCAAGCTTTGCAAATGAGACATCGGGAAGATAGTTTCCTTCGATCATTAATCCTTGATGAATTACTCTTCCTGACCGATGCGCATCTACAGCGAGGTCATCTGCGTACCCTAAAGGAACACCTGATAACTCATTATCAACTAAAAAAACACTAACTCTTCTTTCATCATCACTCATATCGGTATCTCCTCTGAAATATAAAACTTAAGAGCGTTTAACTTTTCTATTGAAAACGATTCTACCATTAATTTCTGGTAATTGGTTTGACTCCATTCTTTGCTGTATCTTACCTTGTAACCAGCTAAATATTTCCTCAGGTTTCATCCCTATCAATGGGGCAAACTCACTAACGTACCTTCTTCCGAGAGCCAGCTGAACTTCATACAATGAAGCTCCATCAAATCTTTCACTATATGACTCACTAAAAATTCGATTTTGAGCGCCGTTTTTAGGATCATTCACGAGTCTCTCAAAACGCTCGGGAATCGGTACGATAGCAGTTCCACTTACACAGGCATCGGCAAACCACAGTATTTTCTCGGCCAGGGTAGCATGACCATCTTTAAATTGAGCTAAGGTAGGGATATTCGCTTGAGAAATTTCAAGGATATCAGGTTTGACTCCGATTCTTTGGTATTCCCACTTGTCCAGAGCTGATAATAATTGCAATGCAATTAATTGTTCCTGAGCAATTTTATTCAATAAATCATGTTGTGGGATTACTGGGGATGCTTGATCCTGAGTCAGTTGAGCAGCGACAAGCTGTTGCCAAAATCTCTCAACTTTTTTCCCTGAATCATGAATCCAAGCGGCAGCATTTACCTTGGTTCTAATGTCTGCAGGAAGGCGTAATGCCTCAGCCAGGATGTCAGTGACTTGAGCTGCTACAAAACAATGCTCCGCAACATTGGTCCAGATGCCACGATCAGGAGTAGCTAATTTCCGTCCTTCAGATGAAACATCATAATACGGTAGGACTTGTCGCTCTCGATGAAGAGATGAGAGTTTTCTGTGCGAGTGCGCAAAGGCTCTTGATAGTCGAGAAAGTTTAGTTTGTTCGTAATTCATTTGGAAATTATAGCACTGCGACGAAATCTTAGGGATGCTTGAATATCGATTCCATATCCTTGGCATACTGCGTCCAGGATATGTTTTTTCGAACAAAATTGTATCCAGCTTTGGCAATCGAGTTTCGAAGTTTCTCATCGGTAATGACGCGTTCTAACTGCTTTGCTAGATGTGAGGGGTTTTTTGGCTGGATGAAAATTGCATTTTTCCCATCGCTTAGCACATCATGTGCCCCGGCAGTCTTGCTGACGAGCACCGCACACCCACGTAGACTCGCTTCAAAGACAGATAATCCCCAAGTTTGATTATGGTTTGGGAACACAAAGACATCCGCTTCCCGATATTCTCGTTCAAGTATTGCCTCGGTTACCTTTCCTAAGAATGTAATGTAGGAAGTTAATCCATAGCGTTGTACCAGTCCTTGAATCATTTTAAAGTACCCCATGTCAGGCGCAGGATCACCTACGATATGAAACGCGACGTTTTTAACTTTTCGCTTGTTGATCAGGATATGGGCAGCTTCAATAAGATCTTCATAGCGACGATGTCGAAAAAAGATGTTGGTTGTCAGTAACTGGATACTCTTACGCTTCTTTTTGACTGGCATCTGTTTTAAATCGGAAGGGATGGACAGACCACTTTTAATAACCTTAGCAGTTTTGCCAAAATGACGCTGCACGATTTCTTTATTTCGCTCATCCAAGACCACGATAGTGTCCATCTCTTTGAGTGCGATGTTTGTCCGAATTTTCTCAACCCATGCCAGCACTTTCATGAGAGTCGTTTGAGCATACTCGGATGCTCCTTTTTCTTTTGCATCAATAAAGGAGGGTGGATCATTCATCATCCACACATTTTTTCCCGTTGGGAAGCGCGTTGATAATCGATAGACTCCGTGATCATGGTAATTGATCACATCATAGGCACGCTTTTTGTGTTGAATTTCTATTTGATTTCCAATGGCTTGTACTTGTTGAAGTTGTACCCACTCATTGCGTAGGAATGCCCTTATTCGCTTCAAAATGGGATCGGACTGATTATAAAATTCTTGGGAAATTGCAATTGGCTTGGCAGCAATAACATTAATCTCATTGATAAATTCAGGAAAACATTTTTCTTTATCAACGCGATAGGCAAAAACATCCACGCGGTGTCCCTGTTTTTGCAGATAGCGTGCTTCTTCTAAAATTTGACGAATCGAGCCACCGTAGGTATCAAGTTGCCAGATAACTAATGCAATATTTAGCATAGACATTATTCACTCTTAAAGGCAGCAATCAAGTATTCAATCTCATCTTGGGTGAGCTCAGGATTATTGGCAAAGTAAAATCCTTGTTTAAAAGCTAATCTGGAAACAGGGATATTGTACGTTTGAGAAATGTATTTTTTAAAGAATGGTTGGTCTGCCATTACCCCACCCACGATTGGTCGTACCTCAATTCCAAGTTTTTCACAGCGAGAACAATAGGAATCCTTGAGTTGTTCGGATTTAAAGACTAGTGGCATCGCAAAATTGCTAACAAAGTCCATTCGAATATCTAAAGGATAGACATCCTCACAGACATCATAGATCTTCAATAGAGCTTTAAAATTTTGTTCCCGTTTGTGCGTTGTTTCATCGATAAATTTGAGTTGATATTTTCCAAGGAATCCTGTGATCTCATTGGGTCGCAAGTTGTAGGCTAGATCATAAAAAGTATACTTCGCAAAAAAATCTGAAATGGCATGTTCAGTTCGAAGTGATTTTTGTTGCTTCTCTGTGAGGTGCCGATCCCAGCCGTGCGATCGTGCCATTCGTAGATGTCGATCCAGTTCTTTATCATCCGTACAGACCATTCCTCCCTCAATTGCAGACATGTGATGTCCTACAAAGAAAGAGAACGTTGAAGCAAGTCCGAAATTTCCAAGCATTTTCCCAGAAGTCTTACTCCCCATGGATTCACAGTTATCTTCTAAGAGTAAAATGTTTTCTTTAAAACAAAATTGCTTGATTTTTTTGATATCGTCGGAAAAACCCAGTAAGTTCGTTAAAAATAAACAGTCAAGCTTCTGTTCTTGATGTGTTTGTTCCAATGTATGACTGGAGACATTGAGTGTATCGAGCTCAATATCTACTGGGATGGGAATTAGACCAAGTTGTAGTAGCGGCATGACATTGGTCGCCCAAGTAATGCCGGAGAAGCCTACCTTCATGCCTGGTTGCAATTTCCCCATGTTTAATAAGGCTTGAATTAAGGCTAAGTTGGCAGAACTACCACTGTTAAAGAGGACGGAGTACTTCCGACCCTGCCAGGCGGAAAATTCAGTTTCAAACGCAAGACATTCCGTTCCAATGGAGAGCTGTTTTGCATCTTGAATGAATGCGCACAACGCATTTTTTGTCTCCGTTTCATTATAGAAAGAAGATTTAATCAATTTAATTTTGTAATCCATGAAATCCCTTACTTTGTTCGAAAAGATAACTCTTTAAAAGAAATAGTCCGAGTTACGAATAAAAGCAAGAGGTAAATTAGTCCCATAAAGAAAACTGCGATGATCCAATTGGGTTTAATGAGCATCGCTACCAGAGCAGAAGCGGTGATACAGAGAGCAGGAGCAACGATTGCATGCAGTGGGAGAGCGTGACCGACGAAATGGCGCAGAAAGAAGAATCCAATGAGTTCACACAGAAGTGTTGCAAGTGCGGCACCAACAACTCCTAAGATAGGAATGAATACAACATTGAGTACGACATTTAGAATTGTGAGTAGTGCCAAGACTTTGGTGTGTGTTTTTTCTTTTCGACCGGTGTACATGAAATAGGAGAGTGGGGCATTTAAATACAAGACGATAATTGTTAATCCGAACAACTGGAGCACTGGTGCCGCACTGGCATACTCCGATCCAAAAGCAGTGAGCATGACTTCTTTAGCAAAGAGTAGACAACAAGCCGCGATAAAAAAAGCGACGACCGAAAGATAACGCGTTGCCAAAAACAGTGACCGTGTGAGTTTTTCCTCTTCCTTGTCCGCATACAGTTTCGTTAAGGTGGGTACGGACACAGCCAGAATAATACCTGGCAGAATTACTGCTGCATCCATTAATCGGTACGCCGTGCTGTAGGGCGCAACTGCAGCGACTCCCAACAAATGTCGAATAATCAACATATCGACACGAAAATACAGAATCCCAAACACACTTAACATGAACAACGGCAATGATTTCCGTACAACTTCAATGGATTTGGAAATGTCAAATTGAGGAAGTTTGAATCCGCCAGTCCAGATATTGGAAAGGGTGATTGCCACCAGTTTTCCGATGATATAGATGACAAAGACCTGCAAAAGTTTCCCACCAAGTAATAGAATCAGGATTCCGCCTCCATAGGCAATGGCTTTTTCACTTCCATCAATTACGGCAGTTAGATGGAATTTGTCTCTTGCAGACAGGAACATTTTATTGAGTTGCAAGTATCCATCTAGGAGAAAGTAAACGTAGGCTAGTAAAAATTCTAAACTGACAAATCGATCAATAAAGAATACATAAATAAAGAGTAGGATACTGACAGGGATGGTTAACAGTATTCGAGTACCCAATAACAGTTGGCGTTCTTTTTCAAAGTCCTCCGGATGCGTACTCCAGTGACGTAAGAAATAGGTGGGGATTCCTAATTCAATAAACAGGTTCACAATCACGAGGGTGGAAAAAATATAGCTGTACACACCAAACTCAAATTGACTTGTAGCCTTAATGAGTACAACGGTAAAGACAAACCCTAAAATGTTTGAGACAATTTGATAGACTGTTTGGACGCCTGCATTTCGCACAATAAGCTGTTTGTTCATCTGGAGTCATTATAGCGAAGAACACTACCATACTAAAGACCATGAATAAGAAGACCAATTCACCAGTCGGTGTTCTACTTATCCTAGATAAGCTTGATTTGGGCGGAGGAGCACGACGCATTAAAGTATATTCGGATTTACTCAATCGATCCGTTTTTACTCCAGTCGTTGTAATTCGATCAACGATTATTCATCGCAATATCGATGCCGTCATCGGAAAAGATACTCCTCGTCTACATTCTTGTGATCCTAACGAAATTCTAGATTTTGCCAAATCCCATCGGGTGAAGGTTGCCTATTGCTGGTATGACGGGAAGTTTCATCAAGATCTCTTCGCGTTACTGTCCCTTTTGAAGAGAAATGCACTGTCGATTGTTGCGAATAATGTGTTTTCCTATGTAGATAAACAAATGGATGATTTGTGTGATGTCGTTGTTTTTCAAACCAAGTTTATGTTGTATAAGTTTGAACGTCAGCTTACCGATCGAAAACACAGCTCAAAAAAATATGTGGTTCTTCCAAACCCAGTGCATGGAGAACATTTGCGAAGCTTTACGTTGACAGCGGAGGAACGACGCTTTAAACGAGCTAGCCTTGGATTTAAACCTTCCGATGTAATCTTTGGGAGATTTGGCCGCAACGATATTGTGAAATGGGGTGATGGTCTAACGGAAGCAATGCTACGACACTTACATCATCCTACCATTAAATTTCTGATTGTAGGAATGCCAAGATCGCGACGCTTCCTCTTTGCATTGTTAACTTTTCTTGATCCAAGCATCTCATCAAATCTTAAGATTCTTTCTCCCACTTCCAGTGATCGAGAATTATTCGAGCTCATGCAGTGTACGGATGTCATCGCCCATAGTGTCAAAATTGGAGAAGGATGCTCCAATGCGATCAATGAGGGGATGTACTGGGGAAAGCCCATCATCACAAATCCGACTCCCCACTGTGATAATGGCCAAGTGGAGCAGGTGATCCATACTAAATCTGGTTTGATTGTTCGAAATAATAGTGAATGGAATGAGGCCATAGAGAAGTTAGCAACAAAAGAGTCGTTACGAAAAAAACTTGGCAATACGGCTAACACTATGGTTAATACCAATATCGAGGGCAAGAGTATTGTTAAACTTTTTGAACAGGTTTTACGTGTGGCAATGGGAGAGCTGACCTCGAACCACTTGATTACTCTAGAGTCGAGGGAATATCAAACGTTTGTTTCAAACTATAAAAAAAATTCACGACTATCCAGTTCTGTGCTTCCAGCCACGGTTAGTGGGAAATGTTGTTCTTTTTTGCTTCGGGCTGGAGCCTATCTAGAATTTAAATTTTTTAATGGGTAATTGATTGCCTCTTTGCAAACTTTACGACCAGTACTACACTTCAAGAACTTATGAAGTCTATTGGGATCGTAGGAGTTGGATATTGGGGACCAAACTATGCTCGAATTCTTTCAGCAATAGATTCTGTCGATTTCTCCTGGTGCGCTGATTTGAACGCACAAGCGCTCTCCCGAATGAAGAAAGCCTACCCAACGGTGAAGACAACTACAAAAGTCTCTGATCTTTTAAACGACGACAGCGTGGATGCCGTGATTATTGTGACTCCAGCTCAGACACATTTTGAGCTTGTGAAACAGTTTTTAGAAGCTGGCAAAGATGTGCTCGTTGAAAAACCGATCACAACCACAGCAGCACAAGGTGAGGAGCTCGTGGCTCTCGCAAAAAAACTCAAGCGAATTCTCATGGTAGATCATACCTTTGTCTTTAATCGCTCGGTGCAGACACTAAAAAAAGAAATTGATTCAGGGAAGCTAGGAAAAATATTGTATGCGCATGGACAATACAACGCCCTTGGTCCAATTCGATACGATGTCTCTGCAATGTGGGATTTACCCCATTTTATCTATGTTGCCCAATATCTATTTGGAACCCAAGCAAAACGAGTGTCCGCAGTAGGGAAATCATATTTTCAAAAAGATAAAGAAGACGTCGTCTTTCTCACGCTGGAGTTTCCAAATAAAATACTTTTCAATCTTTCTTGTTCTTGGATTGATCCGGTTAAAGTGCGCAAATTAACACTCGTCGGTGATCAAAAAATGGCAGCCTTCGACGATATGGTATCTGAAAAGCTCACATTTTTTGATAAGGGAGTACAAACGCAAACTGATCCAAATTTTGCAAAGTTACACCTCGTTGTGCGAAATGGAGACATCACGACTCCGTACATCCCTTCAAACGAGCCCTTACGTGATGCCGTCCAGTGTTTTCTTACTGCCCTGCAGACGAGAAAGCTTGAGCAATCAACGGCAGTGGATGGTGTTAAATTAGTCAGAGTCTTAGAAGCCGCTCAAGAATCGCTTCAATCGAAGGGTGCTAGTATTGAGATTTAACGTATGGATACAGTTATTTTTGAAAATGTTGTAGTGGGCAAAGGCGCTGTGATTGAGGAAGGTGCGGTGATTGGAAGGCCGCCCCATGGCAAGCGCGATGGAGAACTTCCCACCATCATCGGAGAGAATGCTGTCATTCGGGCGTACACCATTATTTGCGCCGGTGTAACAATTGGGAATAACTTTCAGACAGGTCCTCACGTCTTCATCCGCGAACAAAATACCATTGGAGACAATGTCTGTGTTTGGGCCAATGCGGTGATCAATTATGACAATCATATTGGGAATGATGTGCGTTTGCATGTCGGGTCCTTTATTGAAAAAACGAAGATAGGGAACCATGTGTTCTTTGGCCCCCATGCTGTCTGTACAGATGATCCCCATCCAGTTATGCCCCCTGATTTTTCGGAATGCTGGCAAGGTGCTACAATCGGCGATGGTGCAATTATTGGAGCAAACAGTACCATTCTTCCACACGTTGTTATTGGAAATGGCGCAGTGATTGGAGCCGGAAGTGTGGTGACCAAATCTGTCCCAGAGTTTACCGTTGCAGTGGGAAATCCCGCAAAAGTAATCAAATTTGTGGAAGAAATTATTTGTACCCGGTGCGGACAACATCATCAACCGTATGAACACTACAGGAGCGTGTATGCAAGCGATTCCATTCGTTGACCTAAAAGCCCAATATCAGACACTCAAAAAGGAAATGGATCAAGCCATTTTAGACTTGGTTGGATCCACACAATTCATCTTAGGTGAGGATGTGACACGTTTTGAACAAGAATTTTCAGCCTATTGTGGAGTGAAACATACCGTGGCAGTTTCTTCTGGTACAGAGGCACTTATTTTGGCATTGCGCGCCTTGGAAATTGGTCCAGGAGATGAAGTCATCGTTCCCGCCAACACGTTCATCGCGACGGCATTGGCGGTCTCGTATGTCGGAGCAACACCAGTACTCGTTGATGCCGATGATCAAAACTACAATATGGATCCTGAATACGTGGTTCGAGCGATCACTGTAAAGACAAAAGCGATCATGCCGGTCCATCTGTACGGTCAGCCAGCCGATATGACACCGCTACTTAAAATTGCTAAGGAGCATAAGCTGTTCATTGTAGAGGACGCGTGCCAAGCGCATGGTGCAGCGTACAAAGGAAAACGTGTGGGTGGAATTGGTGACATTGCGGCGTTTAGTTTTTATCCAGGGAAGAACCTGGGTGCCTATGGCGATGGCGGAGCTGTGACAACCAATAACAAGAAACTCTTTGACCGCGTGACATTGCTTCACAACTATGGTCAAAAAAAGAAATACCATCATTTGGTGAAAGGAACGAACAGTAGACTTGATACCCTACAAGCCTCGATCTTACGGGTAAAGCTTCCACATCTTGACGGTTGGAATTCCCGTCGACAAGAAATTGCAACGATATATGCACAAGGGCTGGCAAACCTACCGATAACCCTACCGGTTACCGATAAGAATAGGACCCATGTGTTCCATATTTATGCAATTCTGACACCTAAGCGTGACAAATTGCAGCAGCATCTTTCGGAAAAAGGAATCAGTGCTCAGATTCATTATCCAGTGCCAATTCACTTACAAAAAGCCTATGCAGAGTTACTGCATGGAAAAGGTGACTTTCCGGTTAGTGAATATCTTGCTACCCATGAACTGAGTCTTCCAATGTATGCAGAAATGACTGATAGGCAAGTTCAAACAGTGATTAAAAGTGTTCGTGATTTTTTTATAGAAAAAAAAGAATTAAACTACTGAAACCAATGTGTACAGTTATAAAAGGAAATAAAGTATGGCTGAAGGTGCTGAAAGAATTCCATTAACAGAGACGAGAAGAGCTTTACTTACTAATAAGCTAGAAGAATATGGTCAAAGAATGGGCATAGATGTGATCCATACAGCCCCTGAAGTACGAGGAAAATCTTATACTTGGTATGGATATTTTATGATCTGGTGCGTCTTAGAAAATGGATACTTTGATGTCGATGAACTTCGAGAAAGGGTGGTTACCAATCTAGGATCGCACTTTGTTGAGGATTTTTTTGATGAAAGAGCAGGAGTTATAAAGGACTATTTGCTCAACAATGGAGCGTACACATATAAAGTACCGCGCACATAGAATATGTTCACTGAGTCTACTATTTCTGCTTGTATTGTGACTCATAATGACGGCTATCAAATTGAGAAATGTTTGAAAAGTATTTACAAGGTTTGCGATGAAATTCTACTAACCCATGATGGACCTTGTGACGATAACACCCTTACGATTGCTAAAAAATATGGATGCGTGATTACACAGGCTAAAGCACTAGGTTTTGCAGAGCCTCATCGAGCGACGCAATTCAAAGAAGCCAAAGGTAAATGGATACTGGTCATTGATCCGGATGAGTATTTATCCCATGATCTGCAAAAGAACTTGAGAATTCTTGTGAATTCGGATGAAGCAGATGCCTATTTCTTTTTATGGCGATTCTGGGACGGAAAGAAAAACATTACCAAGAAATGGCCGCATCGAATTGGAGTGGTGAAGAAATCATGCATGCGGTATTTGGGTATCCAACATACTGATTGGACTCCAAGGGGACGCCTGAAGTTGGTAGACTTCGAACTCTGTCACCGACCAACGTATGACAACAATACCTGGAAAACATTTTCCACCAAACACACCAAGTGGCTTTCTATCCACGCAAAGCAGATATTAACTCCGGTAGACCAAATCCCACAATTTCAATGGAATAGCAGTTTATTACCAAAACATTTGGAGTGGATTAAACGCTATGACTTTTGGATCGCCCCATTTATTTTTATCTACTTTCTTGCGGGGGCTCTCATTCTTTCCTTTCCTACAGAAGGCTTGCGGTTATGGAAGTGGGCATTTTTTCAAGCATTCTATTATTTCTTATTATGTTTTGAAGTCAGCCGATTAAAGCGAGAAATGGTAGGTGTTGAATAATACTAAAGAACCAATATGACCAAAGTACTGTTTATTGAAGGTGTTGAGAGGTTCGAATTCCAGCAGAGAGTGAAAAAAGATCATCGATTTCAAGGATCCACGTTTGGAGTTCCTGCTACGTATGTCTATTTAATGAACAATATACTATTTTCTCAAGATCCCAATTGGGGAATTGATGCTCTAGTTATCGATATTGATTTTCTAAACGGAATATATCCCCGTTACGAGTTGCCAAATGCAAAACCCATCTACGATATCCCAAAGCCAGTTTCTTTCTACAAAGCTCAACGACCTGAAATCAGTAAACTTCCAGTCGTTGGGTTAACTTCACTTGAGGGAGAAATAATGATTCCCGACGGGGTGGATACAGTGTATTCCGTTCATCAACACACAATCTTGGACATATTGCGAAACTACATTGCCACCAGAGTGAAACGATCGTAATCTGACAATCTCTACCGCGTCAGCCGATAGACAGCCACAATTCCACGTTTCGTTTGGACCCGATCGAGAAGCTCTTTTTTAGTGGCTCCAAACTGTGTTGTCTCCCAGTTGGTAGAGACTAAAGGGTCTTTGTTTCCTTCCTCTTGAATGTAATAGAGAACGTTCGCTTTTTCATACGATTGTTCAAAGACTGGATGATACCCATCTTTTTCTAACAGGAAGCGATACTCATAGCCAATACCTGTCAGTCGATCAGAACTATCTTTAAACACGGTAAAAGAGGTCGGTTGAGTCGCGTCTATGTCGTTTTGAATTCTATCTACTACAATTTGAATATTTTCCTGCGTTCGGAAAATTTCAGGGAAGCGAAGACTTTTCCACTGGACTATGGAAAGGGTAACAATTAATCCGACGAGAATAGCTGAGGGTCGAACTTTGGAAGCCATTGCAGCAATCCAAAGCAGGAATAGCGTCGTGGGGATTAATAAATAGTAGTCATACAAATACCCACTATAGAGCACTAACATGACGATGCTTCCTAACGACGACAGCGTCAGGGTAAAAATGGTAAGGTTTTGTGCGAGTACTTTTCGTCGAATGCGAAGTCCAATTCCCAAAAGCACTAGGATGGCAACAGCAAGGATTCGTTGCGGCAGTGTAAAACTGACAATGCGTTCTAGTTTCTCAGGAATTGAGAGATGCGGATGATTGGAGGCAATGCCCTTTCCAGCGGCTGAATCTAACACATACGCAAGGAAAGCCTTGGAGGTAATCAGTTGATGACTCAAGTCAAAGACGATTAGGGGACTAATCATCACGATGATCCCCACGGAAAATACTACAGCCGCAACTATTTTACGTTTCAGTTTCCCTCGTGTCTGATGGAGGAGTAAGAGTCCAATTGCGGGTAGGAGTAATAAAGCGCTAAAGTGAACATGAAAAAACAAACCATACACGATCCCTGCGATGAAAAACCAACGAAAGCGTTGTCGTTTAATAGCTTCCAGATACACCCCAAAGAAAAGCACGGTGACTAGCGGCATCATGGGTTGATTTGTTGCCGTTCGGCTAGCAACAACCAGTGCCGGATGGGTAAGGGACACGAGGGCAAACAGTATGCCTGCAAGTCTCGACACATGTCGCGAAAGAACAATGAACCCTAGAAGCACGGTCAGGACACCCATCGCAATAAACGTAACAATCATCGCGGGAGGGTGTAAGCCTACCACCGAGTAAATGGCTGCAATTTCGTAAAAATAGAGTGGAGCAAGATAGAACCCTCCAACACTGGCTTGTGGTCCAAGTAACGTGAAGTCTCCGCGCATGATTCGTAATGCAAACAGTGAATCTCTACCGAAATCGCTGTCAAAAGCGATCGATTGAGAAAAGTTTTGACTACGAAGATAGAAAGCTACTACTGCAATAATAAGTAGAATGAGGATATCGCTGCGCTGTACTTTGCTGAGGAGCTTTCTAAGTTTTCTCATACAAATTCTTGTGTTCTAGATACCAATCCACAAAACGTTTCAATCCTTGTTCAAGTGAAAACGATGGTTGATATCCTAATTTGGTTGTTGATTTGGAAAGATCCGCCCAAGTACGCTCAACGTCACCCACTCGTTTGGGTGTAATCTCAAGCATTGCTTTTTTCCCTAGTAATGAGGAAAGGGTGGTTATGAACGTCTGCAAAGAGTTGGGTTGATTATTCCCAAGATTATATATTTCAAATCTATCGTCTACATCCATAGCTGCCACTAGTCCGGCTACCACATCGTCGACATAGGTATAGTCGCGCTGGGTAGCAGTGGAGCCAAAAACAGTAATCGGCTTCCCTTGATCAATGGCACGTGTAAACAACACAGGAGCCATATCGGGTCGGCCGGAAGGACCGTAGACTGTAAAAAATCGAAATAACTGGAGTGGCAATTTGTACACCTCGTGATAGGTTTTACACATCACTTCCATAGCGCGTTTACTAGCTGCATAGGGAGAGACTTGGTTTTCGACTCGATCCGATTCTTTAAATGGAACTTTGGTGTTACTTCCATAGACTGAGGAGCTTGAAGCAATTAAAACTTTTGAGACATCGTACTTACTTGCAGCTTGAAGGATATGGTGCGTTCCAATGATGTTTGTTTGCAGGTACTCTAGTGGATGCTCAACACTATTACGAACACCAGCTTTTGCGGCTAAATGAATAATGATATCGGGGTGCTGCGACGAAATCGCTTGGGTTACTGCGCTAGGATCACAAATGTCGGCTCTGATGCAATCCTGCAATCCCTTGTGTTGTAACAGGGAAAGGTTATACTCCTTTAGCGTTACAGGATAATAGGGGTCGAAGTTGTCCAAAATTGCAACCGAATGACCAAGTTCTAGTAGTCGTGCTGATAGATGAGAGCCAATAAAACCAGCTCCCCCAGTAACCATGATGCGCATGATGTGAGTGATCATATCATTAATTAGATTGACGATGCAGATTGTTATGAAGCAAAAGTCTCCGACTGTCTCGGTGATCATTCCAGCTTTCAATGAAGCGGAAAATCTTCCTGTTCTCATCCCCTTAGTCGTACGTCAGTTAGAGAAATCGTTAAAGAAAAGTGAAGCCTTTGAAATCATCGTGATTGACGATGGAAGTACGGATCAAACGTCAAAACGTCTCGTGCAGCTTCAACAGAAATTTCACGTATTGTCCTGGATTCGATTTTCAAGAAATTTTGGTCACCAATCAGCCTTAATGGCTGGACTTGAACATGCCTCCGGAGCTTGTGTGATTAGTCTGGATGCGGATCTGCAACATCCTCCCAAGCTCATTCACACACTCCTTTCACATTGGCGAAAAGGCAAGCAAGTAGTGTACACTGTGCGGCAAGATCCGCATTCAACCGCGTTGTTAAAACATTTTTCTTCAGTACTTTTTTATAGTGTCTTTCGATTTTTATCAGGTGTGAAACTGGAACCTGGAGCAGCAGATTTTAGACTTCTCGATCGAAAAGTTGTCAACGTAGTAAAGAGCATGAGTGAGTCCACGCTCTTTTTACGAGGGATCATTGCTTGGGTAGGATTTGATGCCATTGCTGTGCCGTATATTGCCTCCGCTAGATACAAAGGGCGATCGCACTATACGGTGTTCAAGATGATAAAACTTGCGATAGCGGGGATTACGTCATTTAGCGTGCGGCCGCTGTATCTAATGGTCATTTGTGGCTGTGGACTGTCGGTGATCTCCGGATTGTACGGCGTCTATGCAATCCTGATGTTCTTACTGCATGGAACCTTTGTGTTACCTGGATGGGCATCCATAATTTCAAGTGTGTTATTCATTGGTGGCGTACAGTTAATCTTGTTAGGTGTGGTTGGTATCTATATCGGAAATATTTATTTAGAAACAAAGAGACGGCCACTGTATATCATTGATCGCATCTTTACAAAGAAGGTACAGTAAACCTATGACATTTTTCTATTTAGGAATTTATGCACTCTTAAGCTCTTCCGGGCTCGCTTTACTGCGACGAGAGTTTACTGTTCTTGCTGGACAGTCCGTGGTAACACTACTTCTTCATCCGTGGTTTTGGTTGGGAGGAATACTGTACGGAGTGGGATTTCTTATGTGGTTGGTCTTATTGTCAAAGAATGATCTATCGTATATTTTCCCCATCGCTGCAGGAAGTCTTGTACTATCAACGATGCTTTTAGGATCACTTTTTCTTAAGGAAAGCATTCCACCACTTCGTATTGTTGCAGCGGGATTGATTCTAATTGGTATCGTTCTTGCTAATCTAAAGAAATAACTGTCTCTATCGATAGAGTCGGTAGGAAGCATTCTCGTAGACTATTTTCCGAGTTGAAGCAACTTGCATCGGTTTTTCTTTTTGTTCGATGATATAGGTTACCTCAGTTCGCTCTCCACAGGCTGTGTAGCAAATTTCCACTTGCGCATGAACAACATTCGCAATGACATGTTGGAGACTCTGGGTATTTGCTTGAATGCCAACTGCTCGTGAATGCGAGGGGAGATGATCTACAAGGTCGTGGAGAGCTGGTTCCGTGACAACCCAATCTTGTTGTATCCCAGAAAAGCGTGCTGTAATAAAAAAGTACGCGGGTGACAAACAGCCCAACACGATGAGAGCTGTCACGATGGAACGTGGAAGAGGCTTCCAGCTTTTTGAGTAGGCGTATACACACATTGGAAGTATTAAAAATAAAGGTCGTAGCAATTTTGTGAAGGCAAGGTCATCCGCATCAGCTCCCGGAGTTTTTCCAAAATAGACCCAGACAGGGAATAGGAACAGTATTGTAAATAGCCACGGGTCTGAGAATCTTTTTTTCACTGCTCCCAGTGTAATAGTCAACAATCCTAAGACTCCTAAGTATTTCCAAAACACCAATTGGGTCATGGTCGCATACCGAAATCTTGAAACAGCCGATTCGTCTATTAAAAGGTCTAAATAGACTACCCCCCAGGTATTTGGTGAACGAAAGAGTGGAGCGTAGTTTCCAAACAGTGTGGCAATGACCAAGAGGGTGATGATAACCCCGACTAGTCCAAGAAGTATCTGTTGGTACTTGATAGAAAGTTGGCGGATAAGATAAAAAAGAACCGTAACAATCCCTACAATGACAAATGCTAGACAAAAGGCTCGATTGATGAACCACAAACTTGCAACACTACAGAATGCAAAGAGCAGTAGTGATCGGAATGTTGCGACGCTTGGACGTGACAATCTGAGAAGCTTCTGAAGAAAGTCCGTTTGATCCCGAAGGATTAGTTGGATCACTAGGGTAAAAACCAAAAAGAAGGTGAGTCCATGCCACGTTAAGCCGGCATACTCAAACAAAATTGGCGTATGTAATTGAGGATACGACAATCCACGAAGCACATTATCGCTAAACGAATCGAGCAAAAAGAGACTTGGTCCCACAATAAAACCTATCCCAGTCAAAGCAGCACTTGAAAAGTCTGAAATGGAGAAATAGCGGGCAAGCAATTTTGAGAGTACTAAGGGAGCTGGGATGAATAGACTCAACTTCATGATGTCTAACGACTGTTCCACACTCAGTGCAGTCAGTGCTTTTAAGGCGATAACAGGAAAGTAGAGCCCAACATGATATCCAGAGATTGTGCTGCCAATGCGATAGGGTTCCAAAAAGGGATAGGTTGGAGATTCAAAGAATAGTTTGATATTTGCATGATGGTAGTACTCGTCGTGGAGTCCATTTTGGTAGGTAAGGTTGTAGAGGAAGAATCCGCAGAGTAGTGTAACGGCAACAATTACGCCCAAAAACACTGTTGAGCGCAGTAAGGATGCTACGAGTCTCTTTCCAACCAACAGATATCCTCCTATACTCATGCTAATGAACAGACAGGTGACAACTTGTATGACTAGCAGAGGATTAGGAAGAACACGCAACGACAGTTCTAACGCTAGAATAAAGAATGCAACAGAAAGATACGGGAAGGCAGACCGATACTCTGACTGTCGAATCTGAGGAAGGACAAGTGAGGCTCCTCCTACTGCGATAATTGCGATCAACGCAACGAGTCCATCAACAATGAAGTGGGAGAAGATATTGATTAGATGTGTAAGCAGCGCAACCATAGCCAAAGTCTACGACCAAAACTCTATTATGACAACCAAGATGCTCAAGAGTGGAGCACTAATTCCAATTGTAACGGTATCAGGAATTCTCATTTTCATGTTTCGAGGGCTGATTGGTGACATGGACAGCTCTTTACTTGATGGAATCGATTATCCGTTGTATGCCTGGATTCTCCAAAGTGGTGTGGGGAATCTACGCGGTATCTTTAACGCAGGTGTGTTTTTTGGAAATGCTTTTTATCCATCCACACAGTCGTTGCTCTTCTCAGATACTTTTTATCCTCTAAGTTTGTTGTTGTTTCCTCTATCGTTTTTTTCAGTGACACCTATTCATCTCGTGAATGCAGGGCTTCTACTGACGTTGTTTCTCAATGTTGTTTCTGCTGCGATATTCACACGGCAGTTTTCTTCAAATCGATGGTCCCATACGTTCTTAACCTTACTCTTTTCGGTATCTCCGTATCTGTTTACCCAATTGCCGCACTTGCAGATGTTGTCCTTTTGGCCGATCTACAGTGTGCTGATCTTGCTGCAAAAACCCTCTGGGCGAAAATCATTCATTATGATAGCTCTATTGTTATCGCTACAGTGGTATCTCTCCGTGTATTTGGGCACAATGGCACTAGCACTTCTCACGCTTTGGTGGGGTATTGAATTTTTAACGGATCACCATCGAAAAGAATTATTGAAGAATACTCTTGTTTTTAGTGTGGTCTTTTTGGTGTGCACCGGTCCGTTGCTGTTTGCGTATCGTACAATTCAAAACACCTATCAGGCCACTCCCGACGCAGGGATGTATGTCGATTACGCTGCGCAGCCGACCGACTATCTTTTTAGTCGTGGATATCCCACGGTCGCGTCATCGATTCCTTCGTTTGTTGACTGGAATGCACGTAATCATCGTGGTGCAGGAGAACCTGCTCGGTGGATTGGTTTCTCATTATTAGCCTTGGTTGTGATTGGATTTTTTGTTTGGCGGAAACGTTTGACGTTAAAAGCAACCAAGTTGGGATGGGTTGCGTTAGGTCTTACGAGTGTGGGTTTCATTTTTTCCCTAGGGACACGTCTGACACTAAATGGTATTTACACCGGGTTTCCGTTACCGTATTTGATTGTTCTCAAACTTTTTCCTTTTCTTAGCTTTTTTAGATCTCCGTCACGATGGTATTTTTTGTTTGTGTTGGGTTGTGTAGTATTTGCAAGCCTTGCAATCCAATACCTTTCCAAGTCGACAAAACATCGCAAATGGATCGTAGTTTTCAGTTTTTTCTACGTTCTTGAAACCATTCCCTTATCAATTCCAGTGACTCCGATCGCCAAGCCGAATTATGTGGAATGGTTAAATACTGCATGTAAACCTGATGATGTCTTACTTAGTCTTCCAGTTTTTTCCTATCATGATTCCGCATTGGTCGCATTAAACCCTGCTGTTACATCACAGTTAATGATGTGGACAGTAACGAGTCCGTGTAGGCTGATGAACGGGTATAGTGGGATTCTGCCGAGTTCACTTAAATCGCTGGATTTGGAGACGAGGAATGCGCAACCCACAGACTTGGTTTCGAGACTGCGAGATAATGACGTTACCCTAGTCCTGCATGAGCAGGCAACACCCGCGACCTTCGCTAGTTTCTCAACTGTTCCTGACGTACAATTACTCCATCAAGATCAGACATATAGCCTATGGCGACTGTATCCAAATCAGAAAAAGTAGATGTATCCATTATTATTGTGAATTTTAATGGGAAGTCGTTCTTGGGTCCCTGTCTGCTCTCCTTGCAGCAACAGTCTTTTTCACACGGTGTTGAAATCATCGTTGTCGATAACGCCTCCACCGATGGATCTGTTGAATTTCTTTCTAAAAACCACCCAGAAGTAACTGTTATTCCTCAAACAACCAATGGTGGGTTTGGTCAGGCTAATAACAAAGCCTCGGCAGTTGCCAAGGGAGAATATCTAGTCTTTTTAAATTCAGATACCCAAGTTGAACCGGATTGGTTACTTGAGCTCGTGTCTGCTGCACGTGCAAACCCCAAGATTGCGTCGGTGACACCGCGCGTGTATTTATTCTCTTCAAAAAGGAACACTCCAAAAGTACAAAATGCCGGGATTCTCATCTTTAAGCAAGGGTATGTCCGAGATCGTGGAATTCTGACACGCAATGGTGCGGACGACTACGAGGAGGATAGTGTTTTTTTTGAGCAACCAACGATCGTTCCTGCCTGTTGCGGGGTGAGTATGTTAGTAACACGATCTGCCTTTAAGGAAGTTGGAGGTTTTGATCCCGATTACTTTATGTACTACGAGGACGTGGATCTCTCTTTGCGGTTACGATTGAATGGCTATCATTGTGCCTATGCACCTAAGGCTATCGTATGGCATCACCACGGAGCTTCTAGTCATATTGCCTCTCCCTTTTTCATCTTTCAAACTGAGAGGAGTAGACTGCTATTTATTGCAAAGCATTTTCCACTTTTTACAGTGGCAAACGCATTGTTTAGGTATCTAGAATTTATTGCCGTAGCCTGCCTCCGAGCTTTCAACCTGATGATTCGTGCAGATCAATCTTCGATGAATCGTTGGAGTGAGATAGCACGACTTCGTTTCAGTGTGCTCTGGCAAGTCATGGTAAAGCTACCAAAAATTCTATGGGTGACGCGTACTCGTTCAACTTGGCAAACATCGATGAAACTGTATGAAACATTCCGCTGAAATTCGTACCATTGCCGTTTACGATCGTTGGTTCTTCCGTATGGGTGGAGGTGAGCGCATGGTCTGTGCTCTGCTCAATAGTCTGCATCGTTTGGGATATGAGGTAACCTTAATTTCTCAGATTGAGATTGACTTAAGGAAAGCAACGCATGAATTTGGGATCGATCTTCAATTTGTGCAAACGCAACTTGTATCGGATATCAACGAAGAACAACTAGGCTCAATTTCAAAAAACTTTGATCTTTTCATCAACGCCTCACACATGGATATTGTGCCCAACAGTGCAAAACGTGGGGTCTTGCTTCCATTCTTTCCGGCAAAGCCGGCGACTACCCTCAAAGAAAAAATGAAGCAAGGTCTCATTGTCCCGTTGCTTCAACGGCTCTTTATTTATCCAAAGAGACTAATCGGATTTACTACTGATCGTGAATTGTCATCACAATCCATCCTTACTTTTTCGCAACAAAAACTAGCTCTAGTTGAGTTGGTTATCGCCATGCCTGAATTTCCAGCGTCCTTAATCGAGTCAATCGAGTTCTATTGTGGAGAGAAAAAACTACTACCAGTTAGTGTTGCCGATGTACCGAATAAACGAATGCTCTACCAATTTAAAAATCAGGAGTTCCTTCGTGACCGGGGGATTCGAATCAAGATTCCTGAAGGGATCTCGCACGAGCACGTGCGACTGGAGTCCATTAATATTCCCTCTCTGCGATTTTTAGGCTGGAAACTATTTGCATCGCTTTTCCCAGAGGCTTCCGTTCGATTGACTGGCGGTGCCAGCCTGAATTTCATTCAGCGCATTGCTAGCTATCAAGAAATCTGGGCAATCTCGGAATATACTAAACACTGGATTTTGAAGTATTGGGGAAAAAATTCAACCGTACTTTTCCCACCGATTTCGGCAAACTCTTTCACCGCTTCTCATAACAAAGCGAATCAAATCATTCATATCGGAAGATTTTTTTCAGGGGGTCACAGCAAAAAGCAATTGGATCTTGTAATGGCATTTCGGCAGTTAGTGGATGCCGGACTGACCGGATGGGAACTTCACTTCGTTGGAAAACCTGCAAGTGAACCAGTTCATCAAGCGTATTTTTCACTTGTATTGGCGAAATCATCTGGGTACCCCATTCGAATTCATACGGATGCGGATACAAGAAAGGTGTCTTCCTTACTTTCCAAGGCGAAGATCTACTGGCATGCTACTGGCTATCAAGAAGATCTCAACTCCAATCCTGAGGCTGCTGAACACTTTGGATTATCGACTGTGGAGGCGATGGCGTCTGGTTGTGTTCCAGTCGTCTATGCCGCGGGAGGGCAGAAAGAGATCGTCAGTGAACATGAGGGATATACTTGGAAAACCATCGACGAGCTACGATTACACACTAAACGCCTGATTGAAGATCCAAAGCAACTTGCTACACTATCTTCACAAGCCAAGGTCAAAGCGAAGAGCTATGATATTGCGCAGTTTGAAACGACGTTACAAGAGCTATTACACAACCTATGATAACTATAGTGAGTACTTTATTTCTTCGTCACTGGATTTTTTGGATTGCACTTGCAGGATTATTATTGTTACTCGCTCGAACTCCATTCTCAGAGCGTACGCTGATTCCAAACTTTGAACCCTACCCAGACTCTTTTCATTACATTCTGCCTGCGCGAAATCTCCTTTTAGGAAATGGATTTTCCATGGATCGACTTGGGAAAATAGTTCCAGGTGTTCCACCTTTTTACTCGCTGGTCTTTATCCCTTTCTTTGCAGTATTCAATGATCCAAGAATGGTGTATGTTGCCAATGTCCTTCTTTCTGTACTTTCCTTGATGGTGTTTTATGCACTCGTTCGCAAGTTTTTTGATGCAGGGATCCTTCAACTCTTCTTATGTATTCTGTTCATCACGCATCCAATCGTAGTGTGGTATCCAACCTTAGCCATGGCAGAAAATTTACAATTGCTGCTAACACTCTTGGGTTTGTATGTGTTATGTACACGACCAACAAGTAAAAAATTCTTTTTGGGTGGAGCTCTAGCAATATCGTATTACGCCACCAAATTTGCCAGTATTCCGGTGAGTGCCGTGTATGGACTCGTCTTCTTTGTAAAGAGTGCTCTTCTGTCGTATCAACAGAAAAACTGGAAGCCAGTGGGACTTTTTATTTTCGGTGCAGTGGTGTGTGCGTCTGTCTATTTAACGATGGAGTACTCTATTCGGCAGACAACGGAGTTTCACATGGTAGCCTCGATTTTATTTCCCAAAAAACAAGCAATCAGTGATGCTCCAGGAGATACTCCATCCGTTCCGGATCAAACGTTCTTTTCCGCAGGGTACATGAAAGCACATGCACCAAACTACATTCGGTGGCTTACCGGGGATCAACTCCCACTACTGTGGAAGCAAGAAACCTTACTTCCACGCTATCTAGCCATTCTGAGTTTGGTGGGGATTGGGGTTGGCATCGTTGATAAGAAATATCGACTCTTCTCTGTTACCTCCATTGGTATCTACGGAGCAACAATTGGTTTTATGAGCATGTTTTATGTGGTCGATGCGCGGTATTTCTACCATGCTATTCCTATCGCAGTGATTGGGATTGGAATTGCTTGTACAAAACTCTACCAAATAGCCAAAACTCGGTCGTTGTGGGTTGGACTCGGGATTGCCGGATTAATGATCTTGTATTTGGGGATGAATGCTTCACGATTGAAATTTCAAATATCTTTAAACCTAAAATATGCAGAAAATCCTTGGTATTATGTGTCCGTTCGAAAGGTTGATGCCTATCTCTCAACGCAGTCATTTGCAAAACAACCAGTCGTTATTTCACCCGTCCCACCATTCTTATTTGATTTTTATGCCAAAAATCCAATGATTTTGTTGCCATTGCATAAAGAACAAGAATTTCGGAATGCTCGAACGCAAACATGGGGAGAACATGACTATTCAAACCTCACAGCAGTGTATGCAGAGTATATACAACAAGGATATCCGGTGTATTTATCCACCTATGGTCTTGGAAATGAAGGCTTCCTGCATCAGGCCAGGGCACAGATGGAGAAAGATTTTCGCTTGACCCTAGTGATGGATGAGTGCTATAGCCTCTGCAAAGTGTACAAAGTGGAAACCCTCCAAACAACTCCAATAGATGAGAACTAACTCTATGCGAAAACTTTTCTTAACATCATCGATATCAAAGGTAGCCGCCCATGTGGTTTCCAACCTTGATGTATCCAAAGAGAAATCATTAGTATTCATCACGACACCAGTAGAAACCAAGGATGAACAAAGTGAATTAGGTTGGCTTCATGATGATCGACAGTCACTCGTTGATACTGGCTTTGAGGTGACCGATTACACCATTACGGGAAAGACGAGTGAACAATTAATGCGTGAACTTTCTCCCTTTTCGACTATTTATATTTCTGGTGGCAATACATATTATTTACTCCAAAAGTCCTTGGAGTCAGGCTTCATCCCAGTGATTAAAGATCTCATCAATGTTCAAGGAAAAATCTACATTGGGACTAGTGCTGGTTCCATTATTGCAGGTCCGCGGTGCCCAGATTATCTGCTCGAACATGATGAAGTTTTAAAAATCCACAATCAACAGGGATACGGGTTAGTGAACTTTACCGTACTCCCGCATTGGGGATCCGATACCTTTAAACACAAGTATTTAGATACACGCTTAGCCATAGCGTATCGCAATGACCAAGTCCCATTGGTGCTTCTTACTGATTCTCAATATATCTTCGTTGAAGATGAAACCATAAAAATCATTGAGACAACAGAGTAGCTTTTGATATTTTCCTGATCGCCTCGTGTAGCGATTATTACGATTGAATTGCCATTGATGTTGTATTATTGTGATCCTAATCACCCGATCTAAAGGAGGACCTATGCAGTCTCGTTTAAACCCCTATCTCAGCTTCAACGGCAATGCCAGGGAAGCCATGGATTTTTATACTTCAGTATTTGGAGGAAAGCTCGTCCAAAATACTTTTAAGGAATATCATGTCTCCGCAGACCCAGCCGAAGATGACAAAATCATGCATTCCATGCTGGAAGCCGACAATGGGATTACCTTCATGGCTGCAGATACACCTTCAAGTATGGAATACTCTTCTGGCTCAAGCATGAGTATGTCGCTGAGTGGTGATAATGAAGAAGAGCTGCGTGGCTATTGGGACAAACTTTCCGAAGGCGGAAAAGTGAACATGCCGCTGGAAAAATCCCCTTGGGGAGATACCTTTGGAATGGTAACTGATAAATTCGGCATCGACTGGATGGTCAATATTAGTGGAAAAAAGGAGTAAGACATGCAAAAAATAACCCCCCATTTGTGGTTTGATACCCAAGCCAAGGAAGCTGCAGAGTTCTACGCTACCGCGTTTCCGGATTCCAGCGTGGATAGGGTCAACGTGTTGCACAATACCCCTTCTGGTGATGCGCATACCGTTGCAATGCATATCATGGGCGTAGAGTTTGCCATGATTAGTGCTGGTCCCTACTTCAAACTCAACCCGTCGGTTTCGTATCTTGTGGCATGTCAGTCCAAAGAAGAAGTTCAAGCAATTTGGGACAAACTTGCAGATGGAGGCATGGCTCTGATGGAACTGGGAGAGTACCCATTTAGTGCTTGGTATGGTTGGATTCAAGATAAATTTGGCGTGTCTTGGCAAGTCATGTGGATGGGTGAGAGGGAAATTTCGCAACGCATTATCCCAACGTTGATGTTTATTGGAGACAATTGTGGGAAAGCAGAAGAGGCGGTCTCGTTTTATACCAGTGTTTTTCATGAGACCTCGATTGGCGATACCATGCGTTACGAAAAAGGAGAAGGTCCGGATAAAGTGGGAACGATTAAACATATGTTGTTTGCCTTAGAAGGGTTGCAATTTGCGATCATGGATAGTGCCTATGATCATCAATTTGCCTTTAACGAGGCAACCTCTTTTATTATTCATTGTCAGACCCAAGAAGAAATTGACTATTACTGGGAGAAACTCTCATCCAACCCGGAATCGGAACAATGTGGTTGGCTGAAAGATAAATTCGGACTTTCTTGGCAAGTCACTCCGCTGGCGTTGCAAGGAATGTTAGAAGATTCGAATCCTGCCAGGGTAGAAGCTGTAACCCAAGCCTTTTTGAAAATGAAGAAATTTGATATTGCGGCGCTTCAACAAGCGTACGATGCAGTGGCTTAATGATGGTGAGCACGTACTCCACACAGCTGTATACAAAGCTGTGTGGAGAATAGTGTCAACTTGTTTTTAGATAGACCAGTATTTAGTTGCTCATGTCATTTGGTGCACCAAATCCATGCATCCCTCTCCCTCCAAAACCATGAGCTTCACCTGGTAATACATACTGACTGTCAATTCCGTTTTGGGTTGCCCAGGTCTCAAGCTCGTTGCGACGTGTTTCCATTGCAGTTCGTCGCTGCGAAGCTGACATATCTTTCAAAGTAGTCATCTCCGATTCACGGTTCGCTTGCATCTCTTTGTGTTTGGTAAGAATGAGTTGCTTTTGCGCTTCCGTAATCTTGCCATCAGTTACCAATTGCGATAACCTTGTCTCATACTCTGCTTGCCGAGACGCTTGTCGCTCCTCTCTAGACTGATCAAAGACGGCTTGCACCTCGTCCTTGTTCAGTCCAAATTTATCGGCAATCTTTTGTACCAAGGAAGTCATCGGATTTGTGGTCGATGTACTTTCTTGGGCCAATGCCCGAGTGGATCCTAGGAGGATGCCACCGATCACAACTGCACTTACAGTTGCGCTAAGAAGAATTTTGTTGTTATTCATATTCTTCTCCTTTCTAAGGTCATACTGTACAGACTCTGACTTAAGAAGCGCTTAATGCTGTGTAGTAGTGAAGGTGCCTTAAAGATGAACTAAGTCTTTCTCAAGCAAAAGACTTTGCTATACTGTGATTTTGATAGACCCCTAAAGGAGAATCGTATGGATTCAGTCGAGAGCGTAACCACCTATATTCAAAGCTATCCAGAACCTGTTGCACAAATTCTACAGAACGTTCGCGCCACGATTAAAGCGGCTGCGCCAGAGGCACAAGAAACGTTATCCTATGGAATTCCCACATTCACCCTGAAAGGGAATTTAGTCCATTTTGGGGGATATGCCAAGCATGTTGGTTTTTACCCTGGTCCTGAAGCGATCGTGGCTTTTAAGGAGGAACTAACGCCGTATAAAACTTCCAAAGGGGCGATACAATTTGCGGTCGATAAACCAGTCCCCTATGATCTGATTACTAAAATGACCTTGTATCGAGTGGAAAAAATCTTACCAAGAAAAAGAAATCCCAACCGACAGTGTAGAGCTGATGTACGGGTGGTGACAATTCTGTATACTTAAGCTCAACGAAAGGATCTATGAAAATTTCTCGTTTGGTTAGTATTATAGTGTTTCTTTTTGTTTCAGTGCTGATGGTGACTACGGCACAGGCAGAGACTCCCCAACCTGTCTCCACTTCCCCTGCAACAGCGTCTCCCACACTCAAACCAAGAGTTGAAAATCGACGAAATGCAGCCGAAAGGAAAATAGAAGCTGCTAAAGAACGCATAGAACTTCGTAAAGAGAACCGTGAGGAACGACAAGAAGAGCGGTTAGAATCACGAGAAGAGTTTCTCAACAGAGTCGCCAATCGCGTGGAACGACGCTTCAAGCTGCATGCGGAGCGACTGGAAAACTGGATTGAACGTGCCACCAAGCGTCTCACTACGCTGTCCGCAGAAGGAAAGAATACGGCAGCTGCTAAAGCTGCGTTAGATAAAGCAACCTTGTCATTGGCTACTGCTAAAACGCTTGGTGCGCAAGCAGTAACACTCCTTCGCTCTGTCTCAGCAGAAAGCTGGGATGCACAAAAGACCGATGCAAAAGCTGCTCGTGAAGCTGTCGCAAAGGCGCAGGTAGCATTTGCTCAAGTCGTCAGAGACATGCAAGCAACGTTAAAGGAACTCAAAGCCTTACAAGAATTGTAATCGGCAGTGACTTGAGAAAGGACCAAACTATGCAACAAGCTTCATGGATCGTACTATTATCTGCAATTGTCCTGGTATGTTCAGCCTGTACAAAGCAAACGGACAACATGGATGAAAACACGCAGATACAAGAAGAGGTTATAGTACAGCCGCTGGCTACGGTACAGCCAACCACCGAACCGCTGTCAACCACCACGGATGTTGAGAGTTTGGAACTGGATTTAGGTGACATGAAACTGGAAACAGAAACTTTTCAGTAGTCTGGCCAGTGCGCGGTCGACTAGTTTTTTACAAGCCAAGAAATAAATCTTACCCGCGTTTGATCCACTGCGTGGTATTATTTTTGCATGAAACGCTTTTTACTTGCATTCCTCGTCGTTGTCGTCATCGCCTTGGCCGTTCTTGGATTGCAACGTCTACCCCCAGATCGTACTACCGCGACCCCAGAACACGATGGTGATCCCGATACAGTCCAAGTCACGCCGATCCCAACGCAATCTCCAACACTTGAAACAGGGGTAGGGTACACACTGCGTCTGCCGGAAACATTTGAATCAGAATCGATGGGAACGTATAGTCGGATGTACAAGAAAAAGGCAGCTCCAGGCAGTGTGGATGTAACAAACTTTGCCTATATTTCAGTGATTCCAACTTCCCAGAGAGCAACCTCTGGAGAAATCTATAACTACACAAGGGCAGATGTAGATGCGCTCCGCAGGGTACCTCTCAATGATTCCGTTGTCTTAGGTGCAAAAAACTTGACTACTGAAAAGTACTTTACCTATTCCCATGAAGCAGACACGATGATTGGTGGGTATGGAACTAAAGTATTTGTCAACGCACAGCCTTGGGAATTCCCTACTGGGACAAAAGAATATCGCTATCTTGTTGAGTTTGGAAACGTGACCTATCTCTTGGGTGGGTATGTGGGCACTACCGATTCAGCGCAACTACAGAAAGCGGAGTTAGACCAACTCTTTTCCACACTAACCTTCCAACCCGATAATATCCAAGCAATGAGTAGTCCAGTTCCCACGGGAGAATTTAAAACGTATCGTAACGCTCAAGCAAAATTAACGCTGAATTATCCTTCTGGATGGCCACTGGTGGAAGATACCACCCAGTTTAGAGATGGCGACCTGTTTTCACTACGCGTCCGGGGAGCAACAACGCGACCACAATCGGAGCTGTCCGATGGAGTTATCTTCTCAGTAATGAAACCGCAACCCATTACACAAGATTTACGAACCTGGATGGAAGCGCGCTATTTCGCAGAGCCAGGTGGTGATCAGAAGGAGCCAGAATATTCCTCGGTGAGTTTTGCGGGAAACGTCTTTCAAAAAGTTATTGTTTGTGGAATGGGATGTTTTACCTACTATCACAGTGTCAAAGACTCGATGGTGTATGGATTTCTCGTCTTTGCCGTTGGTCCCAATGAGGCTTCCTATCTTTCTACGGTCAGCAAGATTCTCTCATCCGTGACATTCTTATAGGGTAGAGTGAACGTTTCTTAATTTAAGAAGGCAATGCCTGCGTTTAGAAGTGTTGCAAAACTTACCCAAGCTAAATAGGGTAACAACAACACTGCTGCAACTTTGGAGATAAAAAAGAAACGGTGTATGGTAAGCACGATCAACATCCACAGAATTAAGATCACCGCTAATCCCGGCATCGGGGCTTTCAGTCCAAAGAATACCGGTGTCCAGATAAAATTTGCCAGAAACTGCAGACCAAAGAGACGGAGCGCCAGAGAGACTTGTGGTTTTTTCCAGCCTTTTTGATAAATCAAGTAGGCTGAGATTCCCATCAATGCGTACAGGAGGGTCCAGGTGGGTCCAAAGATCCAATTGGGTGGAGCAAAAAAAGGTTTTTCTAAGGCTGCATACCAAGTGGGAATGGAAGAGAGGGTAAAGGTGGTGCCCGATATCCCCACCAGTTCACAACCGAGAATGAAGAGGATGGGGGGAATGATTGTTTTCATGGTTAAACTGAGTATAGATCACCCAAATTACCCTTGCCAAGTAGGACGATTACGATAACTTTTTGATGAAGAAGTAGTTGTTAAGGCCAAATTCGAAGTAGCGGTGTGTGTGATAGAGCTTCACTGGACTAGTTTCTGTAATTTTTTTTAAAGCTGTCGTAATCGTTTGCCGTGTAGGATAGCGTTTGTGCTCTTCAATTTCACGAGTCGAAATAATTCCCAGCGTATAGGAGAGAAATTCGAGTGGAAGTTTTGCTAACGGTGAGGGTGTTGTCCCCACAATAATCCCACCTTTGCTCGTATTGTGCAGTGCTACCTCAAGTAGTAGTGCTGCATCGTCCACATGTTCTAAGACCGCGAGCATGATGGTGACATCTGCTTTGGAGGAAAGCTTCACCTTTTCAAATTGAGAACGGATGATTTCTATGCCATGCAAGGATGGGTCCGAGTTTGATGCGATTAAGGGATCTAAGCCAATATAGTGAATGCGGGAGGCGTAGGAGGGATACGTGGAGTCAAAGTATTTTTTAAACAAAATATCTTGACCACATCCATAGTCAACTAAGCGAATTTGACCCGGGCGTGAATCGAGGTACTGTAGGATTGCTGGACAGACTGTGCGAAAGCGAACCAAACGAGCCCATTTTTCTAGCCAAGGTTCATTCGGTAAAGAGATTGTAGACAGTAATTTCGTAGAGGGCTTTAATACCGTCGATGACGCCGATTTTTTTTCCTTCTTCATACGTTCTTCCTTGGTAACGAATGCCTACCTCGTATAATTTGATCCCTTTAATTTTGGCCAGCCGAGCGATCAACTCTGGCTCGATTCCAAACCTATTACTGACTAGCTTTGGAGTCAATTCTTTAACCACAGCTTTTCGAAATGCCTTATATCCACATTCCATGTCTGTTAAGTTAAAGTTTGTTAACAGATTGGAATACATAGTCAGAACATTGTTGGCTAACTGATGGGTATAGTAAATGACTCGCCGAGCACTGTCACCACGAAACCGTGTACCGATGACGGCATCTGCCTGAAAAGAGAAAAATGGTTCTAACAGCTTGGGAAAATCTTCCGGTGAATATTCTAGATCTGCGTCTTGAATCAGAACAATATCTCCGGTCGCTTTCAAGAATCCGGTTCTGATCGCCGCACCTTTTCCTAAATTTTGGGGATGGGTAGATACTTTAATGCCTTTTACTTTTTGAAGTACTTGTCCTGTCGTATCCGTTGACGCATCATTGACGACCACAATCTCTTTTGCCAGTCCTAACGTGTCACTCTCTTGCACCGTTTTGATTAACGATTCAATGGTCGTGGCTTCATTAAAGACAGGTATTACGATACTTACCGAACGCAAGGATGACGTGATACGAGAATTCGACTTTTTCATAGAAGTGTTATTTAAAATAGGCAACCGTTTTTTCTAGACCTTGGGCCAGTGATACCGAAGGTTCCCAGGAGAGTAAGGATTTCGCTTTACTAATGTCCGGGCAGCGCCTGCTGGGATCATCAGGCCGTCCCGCAAGGTAGGTAAAGGTTGGTGTTTTCCCCATCACGCTGGCCAATTGGGTTGCAAGTTCTAACACGGTTAATTCAGAAGGATTACCAATATTGACGGTTTCTCCATTAGCCGCATCAACTTCCATTAAGCGAAGGACACCCGCGACTAGATCATCAACGTAACAAAACGATCGTGTTTGAGAACCATCACCATGAATCACAATTGCTTCATCGGCAAGCAGGGAACGCATAAAATCTGGGATCACGCGGCCATCATGCAGATCTAAACGTGGGCCGTAGGTGTTAAAAATGCGGACAATTCGCACATCCATGTCAAAGGTGTTGTGGTGTACCCCACAAATGGTTTCACCCAAACGTTTACTTTCATCGTACATCGAGCGTGGACCGTTGGGATTGACATTTCCGTAGTAGGTTTCTTTTTGCGGATGCTCTAGAGGATCCCCATAACTTTCGGAGGTGCTTGCGTACAAAAAGCGCGCCGAAGGGGAGTGTTCCAATAAATACTGCAGCAGATTATGGGTCCCGATACTGTTGACGAGGTACGTTTCAACCGGATGTTCTTGATATCCATCCGGACTTGCAGGAGAAGCAAAATGAAAAAGGCAATCGATGGGACGATCCGGTGGCAGATAGCTTGTTGGAACACTGCAAACATCTGCCTGAATAAAGGTGAAGGCAGGGTTGGTAGTAAGATGTTCAATATTTCGGGCATTCCCAGTTATAAAGTTATCTACCCCAATGACAGAACCGCCTAGTTTTAAAAGCTCGTCACAGAGGTGGGAACCGATGAAACCTGCAGCTCCAGTAACGACTACCGTTTTTCCTTGATAGAATGACATAGCAAGCCTGATGATATCAGGAGCATTTTCAATTTACAATTTCACAATGACCATCCAACATTTGAATCCAGTCCTCCGATTCCTCCAGTCCTCTACACTGGTACTTCCAGGGTTGTTGGTCGTAGCGGTACTTTTACGACTACCGTTACTTTCAGGTTCGTTTTGGTTAGATGAAGCTGCGCAGGCGTTAGAGAGCGTGCGTCCATTCAGCCAACAGCATCAAATAGCTTGGGATTTTCATCCGCCTTTGTTTCATTACATCGTGCATGGGCTGACACTGATTGCGCATGCAGAGTGGTGGTTACGCTTAAGTTCTCTTACCGCAGGAATCATAACTATCTGGGCAACCTATCAGTTGTGTCTAAAAACTAGTTCCAAACGTGTTGCGTTCATCGCTGCATTCCTCTTAGCCACCTCGTCGTTTCACATTTTCTACTCCCAAGAGTTGCGTCCCTATGCGCTAGCAACGATGTTTTCGGTGATCAGTTGGATTGCGTTGTTAGACTTTGTGGCGACACCGAAACTACGACAGGGTAGTAGAGTAGCGATCGTCTCGATCTTGGGAATGTATTCCCTGTATCTGTATCCCTTTCTACTGTTAGCGCAGCTGCTATTTGTAGGTTTTTTTCATCGACGGGTGCTTAAAAAGATCGTACTAGTGGATATCTGTGTCGCCCTTGCTTTTCTCCCCTGGGTTCCCTCGTTTCTCCACCAACTTTCCGTGGGTACTGGCTGGGCTACGCAAGTTACTGGGTGGTCACAAATTGTTGCCACACCTCAACTTAAAGCGTTGCCGTTAGTCGCCATCAAGTTTTTGATTGGTCCCGTAGAGTATCGGCAGTTAGGTGTGCTGGCGCCATTAGTCTGGCTACTACTCGCTGGAACTGCGGTTGGCGTGCTATCTTCGTTGCGGAATCCAAAAGCCAGGGTAGCACTATTCTGGCTGGTTGTTCCGATCCTTGGTGCCTACCTTGTGTCATTTGTGATTCCGATCATCCAACCAAAACGTGTGCTACTCTGTTTACCGGCATTTTTTATCGTATTGGCAATCGGGATCGAACAGCTGTGTAGTCACTCGAAAAAACTCGCAGTGAGCATCTTAGCAGCGTTGGTGCTAACGAATATCGCTTCCACGGTTGCCTATTATCGGACTCCATCATTTCAACGAGAACCTTGGAAAGAAGTCATACAACGCATTTACGAGGACTGTAATTCCTCAAGCTGCATCGTTCTATTTACTTTTGATGCCCCGTTTGCGCCGTGGAAATGGTATGCTTCTTCCCTTCTTCCAATTGCACATCTTGATTCAATTCAAGTGACAGACGGGCAAGAAGCCAAGCAGTTGGTACAGAAGGCTTCAGACAATCATAAGGTGTATCTGTTTGATTATCTGCAGGACATTACGGATCCACAGCGATTAGTCATTGCACAACTTGAGTCACAAGGCATGCTGCAGTTGTCGCCGCTTGATGCTGGGACGATCGGATTTGTGCGACGGTTTACAACTGCGGATTGAGGAATGACTCATAAACTTTTAGAATGGGGGAACTATGGTACAAACACCGCTCACGCTGGGAATTGATATTACTCCGATTCTCTATAACCGTGGTGTTTCACGTTACACAAGTAATATTGTGCACGCCTTAGCTGCGTTGCCAGACAAACCCAATTTCCGTTTGTTTGGTTCTTCGTTCCGAGCCAATCGACAAATTCACACGCTCGCTAGAGACTTGTCTGAAAGTATCGATTCAACGAATAAGCCGACGATCTTGTCCTTTCCTCCCTCATTTTTAAAGACCATGTGGTATGGGGCAGGGAGACTTCATATTGAGAGCCTCATGCCCAAAGTCGATGTCTTTCATGCTTGGGAAGAGTTAATTCCACCGACCTATAAGACTCCAGTCGTGGCAACAATTCATGATCTCGCCTTATTTAAGTTTGAAGAAATTGCTCATCCTAAAACCAAAGAAAAGCACACCTTAGCATTGCAGCGATTACTCAAGACTAATGCGCATGTTATTGCGGTGAGTCAACAGACAAAACGGGATCTTCTAGAGTTATTTTCATTTCCGCAGGATCATGTCCATGTGGTCCCTGAAGCTGTTCCGGCAGAGATCGTTTTTTCGCAAAATCAGTTATTACCACTGTCCGAACTCAAGAAAAAATTTGGTCTTGTTAAGCCATTCTTCCTCTGGGTAGGAGTCAACGAACCGCGCAAGAATCTGGCAAAAGCCATTCAGGCTTGGGAACGCTACGCCCGAGATTACGACTTTGTGATCGTGGGTTCCGCAGGAACCTCGGATCTTAAACCCAAGCAAGGACTCAAAGTGCTTGGCGGGGTAGGGATGATTGACCTGGCAAGTCTCTATCAGAATGCCCAACTACTGTTGTTTCCCTCTTTATATGAAGGGTTCGGTCTACCGATTTTAGAAGCCTTTAACTATGGTTGTCCGGTCGTGACCAGTAATACCTCGGCAATGATTGAGACATCAGGGGATGCTGCGTTTTTAGTGACACCCTCCGAAGTCGAATCAATCCAGTCCGGTATTGAAGAAGCGTTAGCCAAAGGGAAGTTACCCAAAATGCAAAAGAAAATGCGTGAGGTGGTGCGTTCCTTTTCTTGGGAAAAAAGTGCGCAACTGACCATGGACGTCTACCGCAAAGCAAAATTTGAACGATCGTAATGCTACGTAGCGCTGCAGATTCTGATCTTTCAGTTTTATCTCAAGAGCAGTATAGTTACTACAATGGAACAAACACTTTCAATCGGTGTGAACGCGTACGAAGCGAATGTGGCCAAACGTGTTGGAAGCAATAAATACGCCTTCGAAATCCTCTGTCAAATGGAACGGTTGACTCGAGAACCAGAGTCAACGGGTGCGCTGCTTCCGCAACTCGGTGGTGTCAAAGTTGTCTGGACTGTCTATCTACCATCGCCCCCGTTAGTGGATCTTCCCAAGGAGAGACCTGGTTTTGTGTATAAAGTGATTCCACCCTCTAAAATGTGGACGCAATGGCGTTTACCACTGGAACTCTATTTTGGTGGAGCCAAGCATGATGTCTTCTTGTCGCTTGGTCACTATTCTCCCCGTTTTTCTCCATTTCCGACTGCAATCTGTATCCTGGATTTAGCCTTTTTAAAGTTTCCACAATTCTTTTTAAAGAAGGATCTCTATCAGCTAAAAGAGTGGACAAAGTACAGTGTCCGGCAGGCAAAACATATCTTCACGATTTCAAAAAGCAGTAAAGCCGATATTGTCGACTATTACAAGCGTTTGGAGGCTGACATTACGATTGCCTATCCCGGTGTTGATCAGGAGAGCAAAGAAGAAACGCAGCTCCTTGACCCATTTGGGCAAGAGATGGACACACTGCGCCAAAAATATGGGATTTCAAAAGGAAAATATATTCTCTCGGTGGGAACTATTCAACCGCGCAAGAATATTATTCACGCCATTAAAGCCTTTGAATTATTTAATCCTCGGCATGAGAATGCGTATAAATTGGTGCTGATTGGAAAAATCGGGTGGTTATCGGGAGAGTTTGAGCAGGTGGTGAAAACCAGTCCACAAAAAGACAATATCGTCCTGACAGGATTTGTGGATGATCGAGAGAAACAACTCCTGCTTCGCTCCTGTGCATGCACCTTCCTCGTCGGCTACTACGAAGGATTTGGCATTCCAGCCATTGAGAGTATGGCTGCTGGTGTCGTTCCCGTGGTCTCCAATACCGCAAGTCTTCCTGAAGTTGTCGGCGGATTTGGAATTCTTGTTGATCCCTACTCGGTCGATAAGATTGCGGACGGATTTGCAACCGCAGTCGAGAATCCTCCGACAGCGATGCGGAGAGCAGAAATGTTCGAATGGTCAAAACAGTTTTGCTGGGAGGAAAGTGGCAAACACATCTTAGAAGCGTTACGCATGAAATTTGCAAAACCAAGTCTATGATGATCCTTGGTATTGATCCGGGGTATGAGCGGCTAGGGTGGGGGGTTTTAAATGTTTCGTCTACAGGCTGTGCCTATCATGCCTGTGGAATTATTCAGACGCCAAAAACGATACCGCATGCAGAGCGTCTAACACTTCTGTTTACGCAACTTCAATCGTTGTTTTCGACCTATCATTCCAGTGCTATGGCAATTGAGACGCTGTTCTTTAGCAAGAATGAAAAAACTGCGTTACTTGTTGCTCAAGCTCGAGGAATTATTTTGTTAAGTGCAACCCTGGCAAACTGCCCCATTGAAGAATTGTCGCCGTCGACAATCAAGTCGGTGGTGGCGGGGAATGGGCAGAGTGATAAAAAGGCGGTAGAGAAAATGCTACGTCTTCAGTTGCCCGGTATTCCGTTGACTGTGTTGGATGATACGGTCGATGCCTTGGCAATCGCATTCTCCTACGCCGTTTTACACCGATAGACTTTTTGTGTTACCGTCGTTATTTCAGACCATAAACCCACTCTTTTACCGAACCTAAATCTGCGCTATAGTGGAATCCACATGATCGGATATCTTTCGGGAACACCCATGATTACGCCGTATTCCACGCTCATGATTGTCGGCGGAGTGGGGTACAGCATTTTAATCACCACATCGACACGGGAACGCTTGTCCATGCTTTCTAGCGCTTCTGTTTTTGTCTATCCGCAAATTAAAGAAGATAGTTTTGATCTCTATGCGTTTCTCACCGAAGCAGAGAAGGAACTATTTAAAAAACTGATTAACGTCGATGGGATTGGACCAAAAACGGCTCTCTCCATTATGGATCGTGGAGTATCAGCGGTGATCGCAGCAGTTAAAACCGCCGATGTGTCGTTCTTTTCCTCAATCACCCGGGTAGGGAAGAAAAGTGCCCAAAAAATCATCATTGAGCTTGCCAATAAATTTGGAGGTGAAGAAGAGTTGGACTTGACGGAACCATCGGGTCCAGCCAAAGATGTCGCTCAAGCGCTCATTGCACTTGGTTTCTCTGAAACGGAAAGTTATAAAGTACTAAAGTCCATCCCTGTTAGTGAACTCAAATTGGAAGAAGCTGTCAAACTGGCAATCCGTACCCTCACTGCACCCTAAGCTATGGCGACCAACAACCCATTATTGTCCACGTCAACGGAAGAAGAGCAATTGTTTACCAATTTGCGTGCTGCACACTGGAATGAATTTGTCGGTCAAGAAAATGTCAAAGAGTCGCTATTTATTGCCATCCAAGCGGCCAAAGAGCGTGATGAAGCAATGGATCATGTGTTGTTGTATGGACCTCCAGGACTTGGGAAAACCACTCTGGCTCATTTAATTGCCAAGGAGATGGGAAGTGCCATTCGCTTTACCTCTGCGACAGCAATTACCAAAGTAGGAGATTTGGCTGCGATTCTTACCAATCTCTCGCCTAAAGATGTGCTGTTTATCGATGAAATACATCGACTAAATAAACATGTGGAAGAAGCGTTATATCCATCCATGGAAGATTTTGTCTTTGATGTCGTCATTGGAAAAGGGCCAGCAGCCCGAACACTGCGTCTGGACTTGCCGCGTTTTACCTTAGTAGGTGCAACGACACGCTTTGGAATGTTATCCGGTCCATTCCGTGATCGCTTTGGTTTGGTCCATCGTGTCTCGTATTACGAAGAGGAACGACTGTCACAAATTATTTTAACGGCTGCCAAGAAACTATCCTTTGAGTTACCACCGACAGCATCGAAAGAAATTGCCCGACGAGCACGAGGAACTCCACGTATTGCCTTAAAACTGTTAAAGCGCGTTCGCGATTATGCTCAGATCAAGTCAAATGGAACCGTGGACGCACAGTCCGTTCAAGAAGCATTAGATCTCTTAGCTGTCGATCATTTGGGTTTGGATGACAGTGACCGTCGCTTCTTAACTCTGATTATCGAAAAACATGGGGGAGGACCATTAGGAATTGAAACGATCGCCGCAACACTTTCTGAAGATGTGGGCACCATTGAAGAGGTGTATGAACCCTACCTTATGCAAATTGGATTTTTACAACGGACACCACGTGGACGCGTGATTACCGCTAAAGCCTATCAGCATCTCCATGTCGAAATAAAAGAGAAATAAATGTAAGAAAATTCTTACAGTGTCGAGGAAGATTAATTCCATTGTAGGTGTTAGAATCCTTCTACAACTATCTCTTTTGTATGAGAAAACGCCTGCTTGAATACTTCAATCCGATTTCACGACTAGGGACACGTCACTACTCTTTTCGCTTTCCATTCGTTGCGACATTGTTTACGATGATTCTCATTGAATTGATTGCCAATCTGGTGTTACAGAATCCAGAGTCGGTTGGTTTTGCAGCAATCTTTGTTTTTGTGATCTACATCATCTATTTTGCATTTCGCGATGGGGTCAGTGGGGGAATTATCGTTTCCCTCCTCACCATGGCGTACTACGGGTACATCATTTATTCGCGTCAGTATGAAGGGGATCGACTTGTTTCCAGTATCGAGACGAGTGCGTTATTAGGTGTACTGTATTTCTTCTTAGCAGGAACCATTGGTTGGCTTAAACAAACCATCGACACCCTCATTGAGCAGGAGGCAAATGCAAAAAAACGATTAGAAGCAATCGTGGAACAACTTCCAGTAGGAATAATCATTTGTGATGCTAATGGGAACTATACCAATGTAAATAAGCAAGTCGAACGCATTCTAGGAATTCCTGTTCCCTTGGGGAGTGTGGCCGGAATGACTCCTTTGGTACGTGGTGAATTCAATGGACGACCAATCTCAAGTCAGCACTCGCAACTGTACAGGGTCCTATCTTCAGGAAAGGCCGTCATTGATGAGGAATTTATGATTGAGCGTAATGATGGACGTAAAGTCTACGTTAAGGCTAGCGCAGCACCAATTCATAACCGAAAAGGAAAAATCTTTGCGGCGGCGTGTCTTTTCAGCGATATTACACCACAAAAAGAACTCGAAGTTCGAAAGGATGATTTCGTTAACATGGCCTCACATGAGTTAAAAACCCCGATTACCAGTCTCAAACTCTATATCGATTCTTTACAGATCCGGATGAAAGATAGTAAGGATGAGCGTTTACTCAAAACTCTTTCAAGTATTAAATACCAAACGGAGCGTCTGCAAAAACTCGTTGCCGATTTATTGGATGTTTCCCGCTTACAAACCGGAAAGCTTCAGTTTACAAAAGAGCCCTTTGATCTAGACGCGCTTCTCCTGGAAACCATTGAACAGTTGCAAGGGACCACTAGGCAAGAGATTCAGTATAAGGGGAAAGAAAAACTCATGATTGATGGGGACAAATTTCGCATTTATCAAGTTCTCACCAATTTGATAACAAACGCACTTAAATATTCGGGAGAATCAAGAGAGATCCAAGTCCGGTTACAACGCGTTGGTGGCAAAGCCGTCGTAAGTGTCAAAGATTTTGGTATTGGGATTGAGAAGGATCAACAAAAGAAAATATTTGAACGACTGTACCAAGTGATGGATGACACGGAAAAGACATTCCCTGGTTTCGGAATGGGTTTGTATATCTCCAAAGAAATTGTACGGCGACATCGAGGCTCTATTTGGGTCGAAAGTGAACGAGGCAAAGGATCCACTTTTTATTTCAATCTACCCTTAAAAGCATAAGTAGAAATCTTTCCCCCGTTTGTATGACAAAGAAGATATTAATTGTTGATGATGACGAGAGTATCGTGGACGCACTGTCGCTGATCTTAAGGGATGCGGAGTTTACAGTGGAAGCTACCTGTAAAGGATCGCAAACCCTGACAATCGTCGATCGATTCCAACCGGATTTAATTTTGCTTGATGTATTAATATCGGGTTGGGATGGGCGAAAGTTGTGCAAAACCCTGAAAGCCTCCGATCAGACAAAAAATATTCCTGTCATCATGATTTCTGCGCATCCTTCTGCAGAACGATCCGCGCTGGAATGTGGGGCGAATGACTTCATTGCAAAGCCCTTTGATACGAATGAATTGTTGTACCGCGTGTGTAAACAGCTCGTGAACTAACGCCCTTAGGCCACCCAATACCCTTGTAGAAAGAGAACGGCATTTACTAGTGCGATCACTCCTAGGAGTAACCACGCCGGAATCTCAAATTGCATTAAATTTTTAAATCCTAGTGCAACTGCAAGAAAGATAGGTGGACACACGAGCAGATACCGAACCATGCTTGAAAAGGTGCCCGAGAGGGTCGGCAGGAAAAAACAGCCAAGAGAAAAGAGGAATAATCCAAGCGAGATCTTACAGCGTACCAGAAAGAGGGCAATAAGTCCCAGAGTTCCGGCTACGAAGTCTTGGATATAGGCGAGATACTTTAGATCCAGCGGGGAAGTGAGCAGGATTTTGAGCGATCGATACACTACCTGTGGATAGAGGATGAGTTGTTCAGATCGTCCTGCACCAAAATCAGACTGAACATGAAGAAAATAGAATCCGTCACGAAAATAGTGATGCAAAAATCCCATGTAGGCGAATAATCCCGCACAGGAAAGAACGATCAGAAGCAGCGTTTTCCACTCGATTGTAATAAACGTTTTAAGCGTCTGAATTGAAAGTCTTTCATAACCGCGGTGTACCCACAACTCAACGATTAAGGCGGGAACTAAAAAGATCCCCACGATACGGGTGGCACCTGCAACCAACGAAAGGAAACTTGCGATACCCCAGCGATTTTTGGAGGCTGCAAAAAAGGACCCAACAACAAGAAGTAAAAATAAGGACTCGGTATACAAACTTGCAAAGAAAACGGTCGACGGAAACAGGAGTACGGCAAGGACGGTACGAAAGGCAATCGCACGGCCAAAGACTGACGTTATCCAGTTAAACAGCAGTACCAGTATGCCTACTAACGAGAGATTTGAGATCCACAACCCTAGGAGCAATGGGTTAAAAATACTGGGCGCTAACAGGCTGGGTATGCGCATCAGATAGGGGAACACAGGGAAGAATGCTTGGATAAAGTTGACTCTAAAGTATCCTTCTCTGGCAATCGTTAAATAGTGGACACCATCAAAATTTGCAAAGCTATAAATGATTTTTGAAACTTGAAGTTGGGGCAGGAGTGTGAAGGCATAGGGAAAGGACGGTTGATAGACAAGAATTCGATCCGCAACTGCTGCAAGCAAAAATAAGGCGGCTCTCCACACGCAAAAAAGTCCTAGGATTAATAAAAAGTCGGTACGCGCAGATGATTTGGGTAATCGAAAAACTTTCATGTCAAGATATGGTACCATTAGTTATTGCCTTTTTAGAGCTTTTCATCTAAAGGAATTGCTATGAATTCTAATACTGGGAGACGATCCTTGCCAGAAAAAATTGGAAATAGAATTGCGACGATCTATCTTGAATTTATTACTGGCTTTTTATGGTGGTGTGTAGGATTTATCCCCTCACACTTCATTCGCCGATTTTTTTATCGACTCTTCGGTATGACGATTGGCTCTGGTTCCACCATTCATATGATGGGCAGAATGTATGACCCAAGACACATTGTGATTGGAAACGATACCATCGTCGGAGAGAGAGTCAGTTTAGATGGCCGAAAACAGATCGTAAATTCCAATGGAGGGATCATCATCGGTGATCATGTCGACATTGCTTCCGAAGTGATGATCTGGACTAGTGAACATGATTTACGCTCTTCCCAATGGCTTGCCCGTGAGGAACAGGTGAGAATTGACGATTATGTCTTCATTGGACCCCGGGCAATTATTCTGCCAGGTGTTCACATTGGACGTGGCGCAGTCATTGCAGCAGGAGCTGTAGTGACCAAGGATGTGGAGAGCTTGAGTATCGTTGCGGGAGTTCCTGCCAAACCAATCGGAAATAGGCAAGAAAGCCAACTGGGCTATACGTTAGGTAGAGCTCGATGGTTCCAATAATAGGGATTGCTTTTTAAAAGCATTTCTTTTTATAATATCTCCTCTGGATTCCCCCGACAAAGAATCAGAACATACGTACTGCTGATCACCTCGCAGTGATTTTTGTATGAGTAACGTTTTTGCATTACAAGTCCATCAGTTACGAAAGGTTTTTGAAAAAAAGCCGGTATTCCCATGGCAAGAAAAGAAGAAGCCGTACGTAGCTGTGGATAGTATTTCATTTGACCTTCAAGAAGGCGAAATTCTTGGACTTTTAGGTCCGAACGGAGCTGGAAAGACGACAACGATTCAAATGTTGCTATCTGTCCTTACACCCACAAGCGGAACCATTCGCTATTTTGATAAAGACTTAGCTACCCATCGAAGCGAGATTCTACAGGACGTAGCATTTGCCAGTACGTACGTGAATCTTCCTTGGCGACTGACGGTGTATGAAAATTTAGATGTCTACGGTCGTCTGATGAGTTTGCCGTCCAGGCAACGCGCCAAACGAATAGAAAAATTCTTAAAGTTTTTTGGTATTTGGGAGCAACGTGACCAAGATCGAAGTAGCCTTTCTGCGGGACAATCAACTCGACTTATGTTGGCAAAGGCATTTTTGGCACATCCACGAGTGGCGTTATTAGATGAACCGACCGCTTCATTGGATCCTGATATCGCTCAAGAAGTACGTGCATTTGTATTAGAACAACGAAAAGAATATCAAGTATCGGTGTTATTTACTTCCCATAACATGGACGAAGTCACGACTGTCTGTGATCGAGTGATGTTTATGAAAAAGGGAACAATCATTGCCAATGACACCCCTGCCAAACTGGCAAAAAGTCTTTCTAAAACCACGGTGCACTTGCTCATTGCAAAAGGACTGAAAGCAGCTCAGCTGTATGCTACTGCGCAATCCATTCCATTTGTTACGGAGAAACCCTGGGTTCTATTTACGGTAGACGAACTTCATGTCGCCAAGCTGTTATCCGCGCTGGCTACACTTGGAGTTGAGTACACCAATATCCGGATTGACGCACCCACGCTCGAACAATACTTTTTAAAAACAGCGAAAGAAGAGGACACACTATGAACTGGGGAAGAGTCTGGGCTGTGTGTATTCGACACCTCTATGTATTTCGAAAGAACTTTGATCGGTTGTCGGATTCATTTTATTGGCCAGTGTTAGACATTATTTTATGGGGACTCACAAGTGCTTGGGTAGAGCGATCGCAGATTGCAGTTCCACACTTCATCCTGATGTTGCTTACCGGTCTGGTGTATTGGCAAGTGGTTTGGCGCGCCAACTATGAAATCTCGGTCAATTTATTAGAAGAGATGTGGAATGCCAATTTGGTTAACTTATTTTCTACTCCGCTAAAACTCTCGGAATGGATCGCCGCTGCCATGTTACTGGGACTGTTAAAGCTTGCGGTTACAGTTCTGGTAGGCTCTGGGGCGGTGTATCTACTGTATCAATTGAATATTTTTGATGTAGGCTACATGACCATTCCATTTTTCATTCTCTTAACGATTGCAGGATGGACACTTGGTTTCATTGGAGCATCATTTATTATCTACTGGGGACAGAAAGTTCAAACGATTGCGTGGACAATGGGTTTTTTGTTAGCACCTTTTAGTGCGGTGTACTATCCGTTAGACGTCCTGCCAAGCTCGGTACAAGCAATTTCCCGATGGTTACCGACGACCTATGTCTTTGAGGGAATGCGAGCAATTCTTGCCACAGGCACGATGCCACTGGATATGCTCGGTAAAGCTACAGCGCTAACCATTCTCTATCTCTCACTCTCAATCCTATTTTTTGTGGTTATGTTTGAAAAAAGTCGTGCAAAAGGGCTGGCACGATTAGAATAGAAAACCGCAAATCACGCGTTTCCGAAGTAGGTCGTCAAGATTTTAGTATAGATGCTGTCTACCTCGGCTGCATCTAGTGTAGAAAACCGACGTCTAAACGCTAGGGAGATTGAAGTAAGGACTGCATCCGACAACTGATAGGAAGTACTTTCCTTTGAAACTAATTGAGACTCTGCATCTGAAATCGCATGATGTTTGATCGATGTATCTACTAAAACTTCTTTAAGACGTAGATTTCGTTGTTTGGTAATCTCGGCTACTACTTGATAGTAGGGATATATATTTTCTCTAGTCATCATGCCCACCTCTGCTGTATAGTTACGCTATGAATGTGCAGCTAAGTATCATTATTATATCCTATAACACCAAGAAGCTGACAGCCGAAGCCATTCGTTCGGTTCTCACTCAAAAAGATGTCGATTGTTTAGAAGTCATTGTGGTGGACAATCATTCGTCCGATGGATCCGTTGCCTATTTGAAAGAGAAATTTGGATCAAAGATATCGGTGATTGCACAATCGACCAATGCGGGTTTTTCACAAGCAAATAATGTGGGAATTTCAAAGTCCTCAGGAGAGTACCTACTGCTTCTAAACTCTGACACTGTCGTGATGGAGGGCACGTTACGCAAATTACTCGATGCTGCGATGGCAAATCCACGCTATGGAATTCTCTCTCCAAGACTCGTTAATCCGGACAATTCCTTTCAGCCGCAAGGCGGTCGTTTACCAACCCTACTCACGATTGCTGCGTGGTGGCTGTGGCCACTTCCGGGAATTATTCCTGGTGTCTCACCGTATCAAGAGCTCGTGGACCCGCTTTCAACAGGGAAAACACCATACCCGGTTGGTTGGGTGGCAGGGACGGCGATGCTACTTCAACGTGACGTCATCGACAGTGTAGGAAACTTAGATGAACACATTTTTATGTACGCTGAAGATGTGGACTATTGTATCCGGGCCGCTAAGGCTGGATTTTTAGTTGGAATCGTTCCCGACGCATTGGTTCTCCACTATGGCAGTGCAAGTGGAAGCACGCATCGCTCCAAAGTGGGTGAAATTACAGGACTACGCTATGTCCTGTCTAAGTCTCATTCCAGAGTGCATGCTTTGGTGATTGATGCTATCTTTGTGACTGGCGCCCTACTGCGTTATCTACTTTTTGGTATACTCAAGGGTAATACGGAATCTAGAGTGCTTTATCGCGACATCCTTAGCGCCATCATTAAGAGGTAGAAAGAATCGTCATGACCTTCCACGTTACATCACCCATACAGCGCAGCATTGCGTGGTTTCTTGAAAACTGGTTTACGTTGCTTTGTATCGCCTTATTAGTGTTTATTGCTTTTTTCCCAAAGATTCCGCTATTTGATATTATCCCTGGCTATATCGTTCGTGCTCGCCTAGAAGATCTGTTTCTCGGGGTAGTTCTGGTGGTGTTTGGGATACAACTGCTTAGAAGAAAGGTGACACTGCGAACACCGATCACAAAATATGTGATCGCCTATGCAGTGATAGCAGTGGCATCGATTCTATCTGCCATCTTTATTGTGCAGACCGTTCCCATGAATTCTCTCCATATCGGGAAAATGATTTTGCATTTTACCCGTCGCCTAGAATACTTTTCGTTGTTTTTTCTTTTTTATAATGCAATTTCCAAACGACGACATGTGCGTATGGCATTGGTCGGTCTGATTTTTGTCCTCATCGGAGTGTCGTTGTATGGATTTGGTCAAAAATATCTGTATTGGCCAGTGTATTCCACCATGAACCGGGAATTCTCAAAAGGAATGCGATTGGTGTTAACCGAGCATGCGCGTGTCCCATCCACATTTGGTGGTCACTATGACATGTCTGCCTTTGTGATGTTCCTTTTGGTCATGGTACTGTCGTTGATCTTTTTCTCAAAGAAAATCTCTGAAAAAATTGCACTGTCCGTAGTCTTCATGATGGGGTTCTGGCTGCTTATTTTGGGTGCTTCGCGCTCTTCCTTTTTAGCCTACTTACTTGCAATCGGAGTACTGGTTCTCTTTGTTGGGGCGTATAAACGTTCGATCGTGTGGATCATTACCAGAGGAGCCATCGTGTTTGGATTTAGTCTAACAGTGATGATTCTCTTTGGAGATTTGTCTTCAAGGTTTTCACAATTAGGGTTAGTACAACAAGCGCAGAAAGCTGTTGCAACAGTGATACGTCCTTTGACGCAGCGACCTGCAAATAGCGTAGAAGTCTCCGTGGATCCATTAGATAAAACGGATCAGCTTCCCGTTGCCGTTGCCACACCAGTTGCCTCGCAATCTGCTGTAAGCACTTCCTCAGCGACTGTTACCACTCCTCCACCGGCTCCCGTGGATCTTCCACCCGATGTTTACAAGGATATTCCCGATATCAAAACGATCACTGCTTCGGAAAATGGGGTCTTAGTTACTAGGGTTGTAGAGGTGCCGCGGGTATTTTCAGACTGTACCTACATCTATGGCTTATCTGCTTGTATTCGCTTCGAGACATTGTGGCCACGTGCAATCAATGGATTTATTCGAAACCCGATTGTGGGGTCTGGGTATTCGACGCTAACCAAAGAATTCAAAGACCAGTTTACGGAAGCGGAGAGTACGGATAATGATTTCTTACGAACTTTAGGGGAAGTTGGAGGATTGGGTGCAATTGCCTTCTATGCTCCAATTGGGTTATTCATGATCGCAGCACTTCGAAAAGTTGAGGCACATAAGTCATTGCTTATAAGCAGTATCTCCTTTGGAATCATAGCTGGCTCCATTGGGATGCTCTTTAATGGGCTGTATATCGATGTCTTTGCTGCCTCAAAAGTTGCCTTTTTATACTGGAGTGTCTTGGGGTTAGGCTTCGCGGCATTGCAATTAGGACAGAAGCCGACGGATAAAATTCTATCCGAACCAATGGTTACTGCACCTCGTCAAACATTCAAACGATCAAAAAAGAAATCGTATGTCTAAGTCGATTTCATCGAACGTAGTGTCAACGCCACCAGCAAGTACGCAACAGTTTATAAAAATCCTGCTAGGAATTGTCGTCGTTGCTTTTTTACTTCGCTGTTATAAATTAACAACCCCTCTTGCAGACTGGCATAGCTTTCGACAGGCAGATACTGCATCGGTGACACGAGAATATGTAAAGCATGGAATTGATTTGCTCCACCCCCGCTATCATGATCTTTCCAATATTCAGTCAGGAATTCTGACTGGAGGGAAAGATAATTTGGAAGGTTATCGAATGGTGGAGTACCCGTTTGTGAACGGGTTGATCGCCGCAGTTCTCCGACTCTTCCCCAGCTTTGACCTGGTAATTGTCTCGCGACTTTTTTCAATTGTTGCCTCACTTGTGTCACTAACTGCCTTAGCTCTGTTGGGTAGGCAACTTTTTTCTGCGCGCGTCGGCTTACTAGCAGCGACAGTGTTTGCCGTCCTTCCTTTTTCTATTTTTTACTCGCGTGTGATCTTGCCTGAGCCATTCCTGATTTGTTTTTTGATGGTTTCGCTAGTGTTTTTTAATCGGTATCTACAGTCGGGGAAGTGGATGCAGCTTATCGTTTCCATGCTGTGTTTTTCGTTGGCATTACTCTTAAAGCCGATGGCAATCTTCTTTCTACCAGCCTTCCTTGGAATGATTGTTCAACAGAAAAAATGGAGCGTCATTGTTGATCCACGCACCATTGGGCTAGGGATACTTTCCCTTGTTCCATTGTTACTCTGGAGACAATGGATTACACAGTTTCCTACAGGGATTCCATGGAGCAGCTGGTTATATAACTTGGATGGGATTCGCTTGCGACCGGCATGGTGGCGATGGCTATTTTGGGAACGACTTACGAAACTCTGGCTTGGGATTAGTGGAGTGACCTTTTTTGTTGCCGGACTGCTTCCTCCTTTCGTTTCTGTAAAAAAACTACACTCCCAAGCAGTTCTCTATCTGTGGGGGATGGGAATGGTGATGTATTTAATTGTCTTTGCAACGGGGAATGTCCGCCATGACTATTATCAAGTCATTTTGTTGCCGTTTGTTTCCCTGGTTGTGGCAAAAGGAATAGATTGGATGCTGTCATGGAAGAAAAGAAACGCAGGGATAGCCATCGTGGTGCTTTCAAGTGTCATTGGTTTGTGTTTCTCAGCCAACCTCGTAAAAGGCTACTATGCGATTAATCATTGGGAGATTGTGGAAGCAGGGAAAGTAGCAGATACAGTGTTGCCGTTGGATGCTAAAGTGATTGCTCCGTATAATGGCGATACAGCATTCTTGTTTCAAACAAATCGGACAGGTTGGCCAATCGGATTTGATATCGATCAAAAGATACGTAATGGCGCGACCCATTATGTGTCGGTAAATTATGATGATGAAGCCAACGCCCTCATGGAAAAATATCAAACAGTTGCAAAGACGGAAAAGTATTTAATTGTAGATTTGCGTCACCCATTATGATCGAACGCAACACTATTGTACGATAACTGCGAGTAGAGCAGTTTACTTAGAAAACGACCACGTATGAACATCTTAATGATTACTCCATATCTTCCATACCCACTTGTTTCTGGTGGTCAGATACGTACCTACAATCTTTTAAAGAATCTTCACACTAAACATAACATTACATTGTTCTCCTATATTCGTACCGACGACGAGCGCCAGTACATCGCTAAATTGAAACCGTTTTGTAAAAAAATTCGTGTGTTTAAACGCGGTCCCGTGTGGACGCCTAGTAATATTCTTCGATCGCAATTTTCCTATAGTCCCTTGCTTGTTGCCATGTACAGGTCGGCGGAACTTAAAAAGGCCATTGAAGAGGAACTCGCATCGGGGGACTACAATTTATTGCACATTGAAACGTTTTATATCATGCCCAATGTTCCCAAAACGAACGTCCCGATGATTCTAGTCGTTCAAACAATCGAGCACTTAGGATACAAGGAGTTTACACGACGATTAGGCAATCCACTCTTAAAGCCTTTCTTTTATTGGGATGTGTACAAGATTAAATACTGGGAAGAATATTATTGGCGCAATGCCAGTCGATTGATTGCCATGAGTGCGGAAGATAAAAGTTACATCTTGCGCCGCGTTCCCAACGTTGGTGATATTCGGGTGGTGGAAAATGGGGTCGACACGCTCTTTTTCAAGCAAACATCAAAAGAACCCACGGATCATTTCATTGTCTTGTTCGTGGGTACCTTTAAATGGCTGCCAAACGTTGAAGCTGTGGAATATTTGGTCGAAAAAGTATGGGAGAAGATCAAAGCTGGCATCCCCAACGCACAGTTATGGATTGTCGGAAACTCTCCCACCGACAAAATTCAATCCTATGCCACCAAAGATTCCACCATTCAAGTGAAAGGGAGAGTCAAAGACATTCGTGATGCGTACAAGCATGCGAATGTGCTTTTGGCACCTGTCTGGAGTGGTAAGGGCACTCGGTACAAGGTTTTAGAAGCAATGGCAACCGATACTCCCATTGTTGCGACGAGCTTGGCAGTGGAGGGATTAGGAATCGAACACGGTGTGCATGCGTTAATTGGGAATACACCCAAAGAATTAGCTCAGGCTACCATCGAATTATCAACCAATAAAAAATTAGCCAAAAAACTTGCAGATAACGGGAGAACCTTAGTGGAGAAAACATATAATTGGGACTCAATTTCTGCAAAATTGGATGGGATCTATCAAGGGGTGGGAGAACAGAAATAATATGTCTACACTCTCGATAGTTATCTTAAATTACAACACTCCAGAACTCTCGATTCGAGCTGTTGAGAGTTGTTTAAAACTTCGGTACAAGGATCTAGAAGTGTACATCGTTGATAACGCTTCGTCTGACAATTCGTTGGAGCAACTGCAGTCAAACTATGGTAAGAATCCACGTATCAAGCTCATCCAATCAGAGACAAACCTTGGGTTTGCCGGCGGCAATAATCTAGCTTTAAAGGAAATTACCAACCCTTTTGTCATGCTGCTCAATAGTGATGCCTATTTCCCAGCCGACAGTGATCTGGAGTCAACAATAGAATACCTACAGGAGCATCCTACAGTCGGGATGCTAACTCCATTTGTACAACTAGGTAATGGTGCCATTGATCCCGCCTGTCATCGTGGTATTCCCACTCCATGGAATGCATTGTGTTATTTTTCAAAATTGGAACGATTTAGCGCGTCAGCTCCGATCATCAATCGACTTTTTGGCGGGTATCATCAAACCTGGAAAGACACAACGCAAATTCATCCGGTTGACGCATGCAGTGGAGCAGCCATGATTGTCCGCCGACAAGCGATGGAAGAAGTAGGGCTGCTAGATGAACGCTTCTTTATGTATGGTGAGGATTTGGATTGGTGCTATCGTTTTTCTCAATTGCATTGGGAAATTCATTTCTTTCCCATGCTTCGTGTGATCCATGACAAGCATTCCTCAGGACTAAAGAAGACGGTGAAGGCGACCCACCATCGTGTGCATCACCAAACAAAGACGGCATTTTATGACGCAATGCGGCTGTTTTATCAAAAGCATTCCATTGGTCCCGTTTGGCTAGAGAATGCAGTGTTAGTAGGAATAAACATACTATCGAAAGTGAAATAACAAAACTATGAACGAACAAGAAAAGTTTGCACATCGCATTAGAATTGCCCAGCTTGTTGAGCGCCACCAAGGCAAACTAGCACAAGAATACAGAGATGCGTTGTCATCCGAGAAATCACTGGCTGAGTTCTTTGAAAAGCTCGACAGCGCAGAACATCAGATCCATGACCTAGTACTGCTTACACCTGATACTGCCGGCATGTACGCCTATTTAATTTTTGCAAGAGATTTAAAGTTGAGAGAGTCCCATATTCAACCAGATGATGCTTTACTTGAGGCCGCAGCACGGGTTTTTATCGTGGGTTTCTACCAGAAGATGAAACCTGCGGTTCAGGCTGAGTTACAACAATATCCGGTTCTACAGTCCGTCTATGAACGTGGGAAAAGGAAATAATGAAATTTCGTATTGGAATTGATTGTCGATTATCAGGTGCCAACCATGCTGGGATTGGACGCTACGTTGAAGAACTGGTAAAGCGAGTCACCCAAAACCCTGTGTTTCATTTCGTTCTTTTTTTTCATGATGAAGAACAATCCAGCGTATTCAAGTTTGGCTCCAACGTCACAACTGTCTATGCTCCCGTTCGCCATTATTCTGTGGCGGAACAACTGAAGATGCCCGCAATTTTTGGGAACGCACAACTTGATGTACTCCATGTCCCGCATTTCAACGTTCCCTTACTCTATGCTGGGAAAACCGTCGTGACGATTCATGATCTTCTCTGGCACGAGCGAAAAGGAGCCACACAGACGACCTTATCTCCGTTGCGCTACGCACTCAAGTATCAGGCATATCGACAGATTGTGGCACGCGCATTGTCCCATGCGAATCAAATTATCGTGCCGGCCAAAACAGTGCAAAATTCGATCGTACACTTGTTCCCATCACTCGATTCCCAAAAAATCAGTGTCACCTATGAGGGCGTTGATCCATCTTGGTTTAGGCCTGTACTAAAAAACACCAAACGCGAAAAAGTACTGATGTATACCGGCTCGCTCTATCCACATAAAAATGTGTTGACAGTCGTGCGTGCATTAGAGAAGCTACCCGACTACAAGCTTGTCATTTCATCCTCGCGTTCCGTATTCGCTACGCAATTCTTGCAAGAAATAGCAGATCTAGGAATGGAGCGTCGTGTGCAGTATGTTGGCAGGTTATCTGATGCAGAGCTCAAGCTTCGCTATGCAACAGCAACAGCTCTTGTGCAACCGTCGTTGTCCGAAGGATTTGGTTTAACGGGGGTTGAAGCAATGGCTGCAGGAATACCGGTGATTGCTTCAAATATTCCCATCTTTAACGAAATATATCAGGATCATGCTAGTTATTTTGATCCAGAAAATGTTGAAGCGTTTGCACAAGCAGTGTTGGATTTGGAGAAGAAAAAACCAAATCTAACGAACGCGCAAGATTTTGTTCGACGGTACTCTTGGGATATGATGGCAGGAGAAACTCTAGGCATTTATGAAAAAGCTCTCCATACTTGAAGTTAGTCAGCTTCCAATCGCCATCGTCTATGATCGAGTCAACAAATTCGGCGGAGCAGAACGTGTGCTTCTTGCACTACGAGAAGCTTTTCCCAACAGTGTCCTGTGCACCTCTGTATATGCCCCAACGGCAGCATCCTGGGTAGGGAATTGGACGATCAACACCAGTTTTTTGCAGAAGATTCCTTTTTTTCGCACGCGTCATGAAAAAGCGGCACTCCTCATGCCGCTGGCTTTTGAAACGTTGGATGTTTCTAGTTTTCCGATCGTCATTTCTGTCACGAGTGAATTTGCTAAAGCTGTGGTGACTCGAACGGACCAGCTCCATGTCTGTTACTGTTTGACACCAACGCGGTATCTTTGGAGTCATACCCATCTGTATGCAGGCAAGCGGTTCGGTTGGCTACGACAATTCTTTTTCTCGTCTCTTCGTCACAAAGATTTTGTTGCGGCAACGCGTCCTGATACGTACATTGCAATCTCAACCTTCATTCAATCACGCATCCAAAAGTACTATCGACGCCCCGTGCATTCGGTTATCTATCCACCTGTGGAAATCGCAGACCAGACAACTAAACCTTCACAACGATCATTCTTTCTGGTTGTCTCACGTCTTGTGGAGTATAAGAAAATTGAGATTGCAATCCGTGCCTGTATTCAGGCTGATGTGCCGCTCGTGATTGTTGGTACCGGGAGTGATCGGTCAAGATTGAAGCAGGTGGCAGGTGGAGATGCTCGGATTACCTTTACGGAGTTTGTCAGTGAGGAGGAACTAGCCAGCTATTATCGTCAGTCAATTGCACTATTCTGTCCACAGGAAGAAGACTTTGGAATCGTTAGTGTGGAAGCGCAATCCTACGGAACTCCAGTCATTTCGTATGCACATAGTGGAGTTGCTGAAACGATTGTTGAGAACAAGACAGGTCTACTCGTCGAGGATCAACAGGTAGAATCATTTGTACGTGCAATTCTTGCGGCCAAAACTACAACATGGAATCACGACGCAATTGCCATGCAATCCAAGAAGTTTGAAAAAGAGCACTTTATTTCGACATTTCAAGAGACTATTTCCAAACTGTATCACAACTGTTTGAATAGGGATGGTGTAGAATAATTCTCTACTCTTAGGTCACACGAAGGAAAGGAAGCGTTATGAGTTCGGTCAATCATGTGTATGTTGTCATCCTTGCCGGTGGTGGTGGAACACGACTGTGGCCAAAAAGCAGAGAGAAAACTCCAAAGCAGTTCTTGCGCCTGTATACCGAGAACACATTAATGCAAGACACCTATCAACGCGCATTAGAATTTGTCGATCCCGATCATGTTATTGTCGTTTCCAATAAATACTATGTTGAGGATGTTCGAAAGCAGCTTCCCGATGTTCCTTCCGAAAACATCATTGGTGAACCATCAAAGCGAGAAACTGCACCGGCGATGCTCTTAGGAGCGATGGTCGCACTGCATAAGGATCGTGACGCCATTGTGGTGAACTTGGCTTCCGATCACGTGGTGACGAATGCTAAAGAGTTTCAGCACGTTGTGAAAGCCGCGATTGAAGCGGCCTCAAGCGGGGAATCTCTAGTTACCGTGGGAATCTTGCCAACCTTTGCGCATTCAGGATTAGGGTATATTAAGATTGATGAGGAGATTCGTCAGATCGACAAGTTACCTATTTTCCGCGTTTCAAACTTCACTGAAAAACCCAATATAGCTACTGCCAAAGCATTTATTGCGACTGGAAAATATTTCTGGAATGCAAACAACTATGTCTGGAAGTCTTCTGCATTGCTCGATGCGTTTAAAAAATTTAAACCAGAAATGCTTGAAATGATGCAACCCATTTTAGAATCCTTAGGAAGCGATCAGTTTCCAGGGGTTTTGGTCAAGGCATATCAAGAAGTGGAAAAGATTTCCATTGACTATGCGATCAGTGAGAAAGCAGACAATCTGCTCTTAATCCCAGGTGATTTCGGATGGAACGATATTGGGGATTGGAAAGTAGTCTACGATTTACGTGAAAAAAATGAAGTCGGTAACGTCATGATGTGTGAAACGAAAAAAGGTGACTTAGTCTGTCATGATTCTCAAAACAATCTCGTTCATACCCATGACCGTCTCATTGCGTTGGTTGGCATCTCCGACATGGTGGTCATTGATACCGGCGAGATTTTGCTGGTGATGCCGAAAGATAAATCACAGGATGTTAAAAAAGTCGTAGAAAAGATTAAAGAGGAAATGCCTTCCTATCTCTAATTTCCAGTTGTTGTCTTGTAGGATACACTGATACAGTAAAGGTAACTTATGATTTCGTACGCCGAACAAAAACGTGCCCTTGATATGATTGTGGCATTGGCGCTCATCGTTATTTTTTTTCCAGTCTGGATAATCATCCCAATCTTGATCTTACTGGACTCTTCCGGACCGATTATTTTTACCCACAAGCGGGTAGGGAAGTATGGGAAACCCATTCATATCTATAAGTTCCGTTCGATGGTTCAAGATGCGGACGAACTGTTGCACAGTAAAAGCCCACAACTGTTGAAAGAATTTAAAGATGGTGATTGGAAACTTAAAAACGATCCCCGCATTACCAAGCTTGGTAAAATTTTGCGTTCGTTAACCATTGATGAATTTCCACAGGTCCTCAATGTCCTTAAAGGTGAGATGAGTATCGTTGGACCCCGGGCCTATGTTGCCAAAGAGCTAGAAGAACAACAAGAAAAGTATCCCGAAACAAAAGCGCTGATCAAAGACATATTGTCGGTGAAACCAGGAATTACCGGTCCTTGGCAAACATCGGGCCGTAATGAAGTCCCATTCAACATTCGTGCCAAGATGGACGCCGAGTACGCTAGACATGGAAGCCTCTGGCGTGATATCGTAATCCTTGCTAAAACCCCTCGGGCAATGATTTCCAAATGGTAAGGTTGTCCATTTGCTATACTGTTCTAATCTCAATTTATGGAACCATCTAAGACCGCTCCTGCCACACCCACAGATAATTTTGCAGCAACCTTTGCATCGCATGCAAAAAAAACTCCTACCAAGCGGGTGAACTTTAACAAAATGCGAAAACCCTTGCTCATTATCTTGGGAGTTTTTGTCGTGCTGGGTCTGATTGCGGGTATCGTCGGATTTTCTTTGTACCAACAAGTTCGCGCAATCAAAACGGATGTGGATGATTTGAGTCTAACCGGGCGCGAAGCCTATGATGCGATCAAGACACAAAATTTGCCGTTAGCGGGTGAAAAACTCACTCAAGTAACGGAGAAGACAAAAAAAGTTGAAGCTAAAGTCAAAGGATTTGCATGGACGAAGGCACTTCCTATTGCGGGAGCGTATTACCGCGATAGTGAACATGGATTCGCAGCTGCCTATGCCGGACTTTCTGCGGCGCAAAAAGCTGTCAAAGAAATTGAACCCTACGCTGACGTCCTAGGATTTAAAGGGCAGGGCTCATTCACTGGAGGTTCTGCAGAGCAGCGAATCGCAACGCTTCTAGAAACTCTCTCAAAAGTCTCTCCTGCTATTGATTCCATTTCCCTGGATCTAAAAACCGTCAATGACAATCTCTCAAAGATTGATGAGAAAAAATATCCAGAAACGTTCCAAGGCAAGGCGTTACGACCGCGGATCGCGACAGCCAAGCAAGTCAGTAAAGATGCATACACCTTTTTATCGGAGAACCGACAGGCAGTAGAGTTACTCCCCGAAGCAGCGGGATCGACCAAACGACGAAAATACTTAGTCATCTTCCAAAACAGTGGTGAATTACGTCCGACTGGTGGCTTTATGACTGCCTATGCCGTTATCAATGTGGACAAAGGGAAGGTAGAGCCAGAAGCCTCCGGTGATATCTATGATCTGGATCAGCGTTTCACCAATAAGCCTCCTATTCCCGCAATTTTAAAACGGTTCTTAACTACCGAATCACGCTGGAATTTGCGCGACATGAATTTGTCACCCGACTACAAAGAGTCCATGACCACCTTTAATCAGTACTATCAAACGATCAAAGGTCAAAAAGCCGAATTTGATGGAATCATTGCGGTAGACACCCATTTCTTAGAGAGCTTACTAAGCGTCTTAGGACCAGTCGAAGTTCCCGGCTATGGAACCTTTACCGCTGAGACCGATAAGCGGTGTGACTGTCCGCAAATCATCTATGCGCTTTCCGAAATCATTGATCGACCAACTCCGTATATCCGTGAGAACCGCAAAGGCATTTTGGGACCAATGATGGCTTCCATTCTGCGTAAATCCTATAGTGCCCCGAAGAATTTATGGCCAGCCTTGTTTCAAACATTTTGGAAAGATATTGAAGGGAAGCACGTGCAGCTCTATTTCTTAGATCCCAAACTTCAAGCAGCTGCGGAAACCATCAATGCTGCCGGTCGTGTTAAACCGACGCAAGAGGGAAGTGACTATTTCTTATTAGTGGATACCAACCTTGCTGGAGCAAAATCGAATTTCTTTGTACAAAGCGAAGCTTTACATGTGATTGATGTGCCGGTAGATGGCAAGGTGAAACACACTGTAACGGTTAGTTATAAGAACCCCTTTAAAGCGAGTAACTGTAATCTAGAAGCAGGACAGCTGTGTTTGAATGGTGTGTTGCAGAACTGGAGTCGAGTGTACTTGCCGAGTGGTGCAACTCTAGTTTCCTCCCGAGGATTTGACGAGGGTAGTGTAAAGCAATCCGAGGAACTTGGTCATGCCATGGTTGAAGGTACGTTTAAGTTACAGCCACTGTCGCAAGCTAAAATTGAGCTCGTGTATACCGTGCCATACAGCAACAATAGTAACTATGTCATCACCTTTCAGAAGCAAGGTGGGACCAAAGATATTAAACACATTGTGGAAGTCAACGGTGAGGAACATGACGTTCTCCTGGACAAGGATAAGACCGTTACGTTTAACTGGTAATCGACACCAATTGCAAGTTCATCTGCACCAGTATGCATAGCTTTTCAAGCAGTGGAATTATTCTCAAACGATCGGATATTGGTGAGATGGATCGTGTGGTCACCGTTTTTACCAAAGAGTTCGGAAAACTGACGACCATTGCCAAAGGGTGTCGAAAAATGACATCATCTAAGTTGTCAGCACTTGAGCCAGGGACATTCTCAAAGATCCATCTGATCAAGACGCATTCCATGCCGATTCTAACGCAGGCTTCTATCATCAATGATTTCTCTGGAAGCAGAACAGATTTGACCTCCTTTCGCAAGGTGTTTGAAATCCTAGAGATCGTTGACTCCTTACTTGTCGATGAGGATGATCAGCCATTCGTATTTGATAAAACCATCGAAATGCTAACCCACTTACACTCTCAAACTCCTGCGAACGCAGGTTTTATTCGAACCCGACTTTCCCAAATCATCGAGTCGTTAGGATTTTCCCATCAAGCGGAAGTGGACATTCAAAAACCTGTCAAAGACTTGGTGGAGGAAATTACGCAACGCAAACTTAAAGCGTATGCGTTCTTAAACCTGTAACAGAACACCGCTTATTGTAGAGCTACAAATTCAAGGGAAACAGGGATCCCGTTGACCATGATTGGCCTAAGGACAGAAATGAATGATTCTGGATCAGAAAAACGATCCGCTTCCCCCGATCGTGCTAAATAAGGGCTAATAGGTTCATAAAACATCATTTGAGAATAGAAACGATTTATTCCTAGTGCTTCTGGCAAGGCTCTACTTTCAATGACCCTTTTTTTATCGTCGGCACTTCCAATTCCCATCGAGATAAAACCAATTTCAGGATGTAATGTCGTATCGACAGGAGAGTTACTTTGGATATTTCGAGTATTTAAATATCCATCCGCTGGAGTGACGCCAACATCATATACCCGGAATCTTCCTGTCATGCCAGATAGACGAGCTGTTACATATAAATTGTTAATATCGGCATAGGTTAATGGTGTACCTCCTAACCCTTCGGTTCCAGGCAGCTCAGGATCGATGCTCAGTCCGATTCGTCCCATTCGTGCCCGCACTGCATCACTAAGATAGGTATGTGTAGGACCATAAAAATCAGTGATAAATTGCTGAATAGTATCCAGATGCCAGTCTTCAGGCACACGAACGCTTATCGAGAATTCCACCTGTCGGCCTTCTTGCTGGGCTCTGTCCAATAACGCATGAATAAAATCTTCTGTGTCTCCTACTCCATTTCCACTTTGATCATAATTTACAATTAATCCGTCACTATTTACGAAGGTTAAATCGATATGCATGGTCATTTCGCCTTCTTGTCCCAGAATTGCCTCTACGGCTTGATGACGCTCAAAGACTCTGTCCGCCGTACCTTCGACGGTAACAACTGCAGTATCTTCAGGTCCATTGGGGAAACCAAATCCATTGGAAGCATAATTGCCATAGTGCGAAACCGTTTGGGGGAGTTGAGCGATCGGAGCTCTTTCCGGGGAATTGTCAGTCTCATAGATGGTTCGTGCTCGCTGCTGAAAATCGCGCAGCTGCGGAATATTTACTCGAAGTATTTGTCGATCCACCGGAACAGGGAACTCTTTAATTTCTTGGATTGAAACAAATGCATCCTGATCAACCGTGTGACGCGGATTTATAAACATTGCTGTGCCATTTTCATCGTGAGAAAAGACATAGACCTCGTACTGATTGGGAAAGATGAGTACATCGCCTGGCATGTAAAAGTGCTGATCGAGAAGTTCAGGTGTTACAAGCTGCGAAAATGCACCAAAGATTGTGGACTCACTCAAATAACGATATTGTTTTTGATAGTCTGATTCAGGAAATGGATCAAGCGGTCGAAAATGATACGCATCCAATGTCCCCGTGACTTCAGCAGTTAAAACGCCCCATTCTGCAAAAAGGTCACCGACAAACTCACTAGAATTCCTTTCGCTTGCAGGCAATTCTCGGTATGATTCCCATGCTCTCGTGGTTGCAGTTTCTAGCCCACCTGAATGGATATCTGGAAGGTTGACTGTTCTGACGTGCTCAGTATCTCTATTTCCACCTGCGGATACTTGCGATAAGACACGAATCGCTTCGCTGTGGCGTGTGACTGGAGGACCGTCAACACTACGATCACTTGCTGAAACAGCCTCGTTGCCACCCACAATGAGTCCAGCCGAAACTGCAACTCTCGTCAATAGTCGTTGAATTGAGTCCATTTTTGACATACGTGTATTCGTTAAGGAAAAAAGTATTCAGCTTGCCCATTTTAGCTTGCTTTATACTAAACTAGCAAACAGAGTTAAAAGTCTTTGCCTGATTTAGTACGAATTCTGTCGTAGATTCTGCAATCTATGCTGAATGTGTTACAATTCCTTTACAGCGTTGATCGCCTTTGGCAAGCGGGAGCTTTGAATCAAAAAGAGGATCAAAGAAGAGACCAACATGGCTCTTTTGATCAAGTAGGGTGGAACCGCGACTTTAAATCTTAAGGCCGTCCCTATACAACACTCGATGTTGTGTAGAGGCGGTTTTTTTGTAACCATGTATCGTAGTAAGGGGAAGAATATGGCAACATTTGATGACATTGTCGCTTTAATGAAGCGTCGAGGATTCGTATATCCAGGGTCCGAGATCTATGGTGGACTAGCAAACACCTACGACTACGGTCCAGCAGGAGCAGAGTTGTTGCGCAATATCAAAAATTTGTGGTGGACGGAGTTTGTACACAAACGATTGGATATGGTGGGAATTGATGCAAGCTTGATTTCGCATCATGGAGTCTGGGATGCTTCCGGACATACCTCTGGATTCGCCGATGCACTGATTGACTGTAAGAGCTGCAAGCGCCGGATGCGTGCAGATCATCTCGTGGAAGATTTCCTAGAAAACGTTGACGAGAAGGTTCTCCTGGAAAAGAAAATCATTCAGGTGGGAAGCAATCCGAAACGTGATCTTTCTAGCAAAAAAGTCGAAGGATTCCTCCCAGTGGAGTTTGATGCCATTATCCAACAGTTTTCCGTTCCCTGTCCCAACTGTTCTAAATTTGATTGGACACCAGTTCGAAAATTTAATTTACTCTTTCCGGTCAAACTAGGAATTGTCGAAGGAGATCAAAGTTTAGCGTATCTTCGCGGAGAAACAGCGCAAGGGATGTTTATCAACTTTAAAAATGTCCTGGATAGTACCAGAGTCAAACTCCCGTTCGGAATTGCCCAAGTCGGGAAATCATTCCGTAACGAAATTACCTTAGGGAACTCCGTGTTTCGTACCATTGAATTTGAACAAGGAGAAATTGAATATTTCTTTGATCCAGCGAAATCAAACTGGGAAACACTTTTTGAGGATTGGAAAACGGCGATGTGGAGTTTTGTAACGAATCGACTGGGAGTCAACGCCGAAAACTTACGCTGGCGTGAACATAGTGATGAGGAACGGTCCTTTTATTCCAAACGCACAGAAGATCTGGAATACAGATTTGCCTTCGGATTCAAAGAACTGTGGGGACTTGCCTATCGTACCGATTACGACCTCGCACAACATATCAAACATAGTGGCAAGGATCTATCGGTCCTCGATCCGCAAACCAATGAGCGTGTTGTGCCACATGCCATTGAACCGGCTGTTGGAATTAACCGCTTGTTTCTCATGGTGCTCTCCGATGCGTATTGGGTCGATGCGGAAAAGAAGCGCACGGTATTACGTCTAGCTAAAAATCTGGCTCCCTACAAAGCTGCAGTCTTTCCATTAGTCTCGAACAAAGAAGACATTGTTGCCAAAGCGAAAGAGGTGTACACGCTCTTATCGGATTCGATGCGTACTGCCTGGGACGATCGTGGAAATATTGGAAAACGCTATCTCTCGCAAGATGAGATCGGAACTCCAGCCTGTATTACGATCGACTATCAAACCTTAGAAGATCAGACTGTCACTGTGCGTGATCGGGACAGCGCATCGCAGCAACGGGTTGCCATTACAGAGCTGGTTGCTATACTGTCCTCACGATAGTTTTTTTGAGGATCACCGTATGAAAAAAGCCTTACTCATCTTGAGTTTAGTCTGTATTACCGGGGTTGCCTTTGCTGGTTGTCGCAAGCAAACACCCCAACCCCAAGCGGTGGCACCCACCCCCAAACCACGGAAAGTAGAAAAGGATGTCAACAAAGAACCGTTGGAGAATCGACCATTTGTGCGACTGTCTCCACGTCAGGATGGAAAAGCGATTGATCTGACACTCGTGGAAATCAAAAAGCAGTCAGCGGATTTGGAATACGAGATTGAATATAGTGCGGGTGAGCTGATTCAAGGTGCTTTTGGAACCGTCGATAATTTGTCATCACTCCCGCTAAAGAAAGAAATTCTTCTGGGAAGTTGTTCTAGTGGAGGGAAGTGTACCTATAACACCAACGTCTCTGGAGGAAACCTCTCGTTACGATTTGGAAATCCTGACTACAACTTAAAGAGTGAGTGGTCGTATACAGAGAAAGCCATAAAAGAAAAGGTCTTTAGTTCCCGTGACGGTAAATTCACCCTTGATGTCTCCAAAGCTAAAAATTCGGCAAACTACATGATCGTGCATGCTGCACCTGGCTATCCAGGTACAATGGAAAAAACTGTCGTTGCCGGACCCTATAGTATCGCTCCCGCAGACCAAATCAAAGGAAACGTCACTGTCACCGTGCGACTTCCTTTAGATCAAGACTCTGGCACAATCAGGGCCTGGGATGGAACTGCATGGAAAGAGTGGCAGACCAAAACGACCAACCGTGTGTCCACGGCTACGGGTCCGATGGCAGAAGTGTTCGTTGTTGTAAAGAAATAGCCATTACAGACGTTGGCCAAACTGTGAGGTTGGGATTAAGTGCCGTTGTTCAATTAAACGGAGTAGCTCAAGCCAACCAGCATCATCGGGAGTAATTTTCACCATATCTACACCCGGTTCTTCATCATGCCAGGCATGTGGCAATGCATAGAATTATTGTGGATGTGTCGCGTCGGTGATCTTTCCAGGAATCCACAAATGCATTCCTTTTTCTAACGTTATTCCTCCCATGGCTTGAATGGTTTTCGGAACCGTAAAATAGTTCCCCAGTTTTTCTGACATAGTCAATTTCTCCAATCCACTCTGAGTATACGCAGGCGTTACTGATTCTGTTGTGAGCAACCTCACGGTATCCACATTTGCTGCACCGCTCCCATTTCGTATTTTCTTCTCCCTTGACTCTTGAGGCTTAACTCTTTATAACCAATTACATACCAGAAAGTGGGAGAAAGTGGGAAATAGGCCTAGTATGTATATTGGAAAGTATTATCACCGGATCGATGAAAAAAACCGGGTAAGCTTTCCTCCCAAACTACGAGAACAGTTGTCCGCAACTGCCATCATCACCCGCGGTTTGGATGGATGTTTGTCAATTTTTGATCAGGAGACTTGGGAAAAAAGACTAGCACAGTTAACAGCCTTGGCAGAAACCAAGAAAGCAAATCGTGAATATGTGCGCTTTCTGACCAACGATGCCACGATCCTTGAAGTAGACGCGCAAGGACGACTACGACTCTCGGAAGAACTTAAAGGTATTGGCGGATTAGAAAAAGATGTCGTTTTTGTCGGCTCACTTGATCATATCGAGATCTGGGATCAAGCGCGCTACCACAGTTATATGGAACGCGTGAGTGACACGATTGAAGACGTCATTGAAGGGATAGAAGGATTGTAATTAGGCTGCAGTTGACCTGCAGCACCAACAGAGAGTCATGAAGTGGGGACGACATTAAACCGAGGTGTTTATTTTTGTCCTTTCTTCATGGTTCTTAACTGAAAGCGAACCCATGGAAGACACACATCACTCTGTTTTAGTTACAGAATCCATTGAATATCTGGATGTGAAGCCAGGCAAATGGTACATCGATGCGACATTTGGACGCGGAGGACACAGTAAAGAGATTTTGATCCGAGGTGGGAATGTCATCGCCATTGATTGCGATGATCAAGCCATCGGATATGGATTTCGGATGTTTGTCAAAGAGACAGAGACAGGAAAGGTCAAGTTAGTCCATGAAAACTTTGATCGAATTGGAGAAGTCGTACAACGACTGGAGCCTGAAGTAGCTGGAAATATTTATGGGGTGTTAGCCGACTTTGGAGTGTCGAGTCCGCAACTGGATTTAGCCGAGAGAGGATTCTCGTTTGAGAAAGAGGCAACTCTGGACATGCGGATGGATAAGCGATTAGGAGTACTCGCAAAAGATCTAGTGAATGCACTAGGGAAAAAGGAGTTGGAGCACATTATTAAAGAGATTGGTGGCGACCATCATGCACGCATCATTGCAGAAGCAATTTTGCAGGCTCGTGCCAAGCAACCAATTGAAACCACCACGCAGCTAGCAAGCATAGTAGAGAAAGTTGTGCATCGTGAAGGACGTCTACATCCCGCCACAAAGCTGTTTATGGCCTTACGCATCGTGGTGAATGATGAGCTAGGAAGTATTGAGCGTTTTTTACCAGATGCGTTTAACGCATTAGCAAGTGACGGAATGCTCGTAACCATCAGCTTCCATGAAGGGGAAGACCGATTGGTAAAGCAGTTTATGAAAGAAAAGGAAGCTGCAGGACTGGGTACCCTAAAAACCAAAAAGCCTGTAGAGCCAAGTACTGAAGAATTAGGTCGTAATCCACGGAGTCGAAGCGCAAAGTTACGCGCCGTACAAAAACATAACCATGCAACTACGTAACAGTAAACCATCGAGCCTTTCAAAACCTATCAAACTATTCGTTGGCATTCCCATGGCTTTCTTTTTATTTTCCGTATTGTTTAATATCATGGCTACGGCATCTGTCAGTACGATCGGTGGAGAGATTCACGCATTGGATATGAAACGCTTGGCATTAAAGAAACAAAATGATGCCTACGAAATACAAATTGCTACCTCCCAGTCTTTACAGTTTGTCAAAGAAGAGGCAGTAACCTTAGGCTATGTTCCGATTGAATCTATTGTCGCCGTTGACACAGCCATGAGCAGTCAAAGCTTACAGGCGAAACGATGAATCAACGATTTTTTGGACTCTTTTTATTTTTCTTAGCATGGTTTGCGGCCATCGGTGCACGGCTCTATTATTGGCAAGGCATTAAAGCATCCGACCTCAAAGAAGCCGCGCGTGCACAATATGAACGTTCCACTACGCAAGAGGCCTTTCGTGGCAAAATTATTTCTTCTGATAAAAAGTCGTTGGCATTAAGTGTAGAAACGTTTCGATTAATCGGTCGACCCAATCTTCTGACCACACCGCCATCCACCGTGGCCCGATTAATTGAACCTCTGATTTATTCCCCCAGTCCACTAGCGGCGACCGACAGTACCAAGCGTCGTGAGGAGGAACAGAAACTGGAGCTTACGTTACTTTCCAGGCTTTCCGATCCCAAACGGAAATGGGTTGTATTGGAATCTGGGTTAACGGCCAAACAAAAAGAAGAAATCCAGGCCATTGATTCGACGGCCTTAACATTTGAACCGATGCAGTCCCGATTCTATCCCGAAGGAACATTACTCTCGCACGTCTTAGGCTTTGTGGGAAACACAGATGCGGGTGAATCCAAAGGATACTTTGGTTTGGAAGGATTCTACGATCTGGAGCTTCGAGGGAATCGGAGTAAACTTACGCAGATTTCCGATGCGGTAGGTCAACCAATTTCGATCGAACTTCCGCAAGCCAAACCACAAGTGATGAGCCGTGATATCCAGTTAACGATCCATCGGGATATCCAACATACCGTAGAAGAACATCTCAAAGCGGGTGTACAGCGGTATGGTGCAAAATCCGCTGATGCAATTGTGATGGATCCGATGACAGGGAAAGTCTTGGCGATGGCCTCTTATCCCTCGTATGATCCGGCAAGTTATTCTGATGCAGATCCATTACTGTTTAAGAACCCTACTGTTGCCGATGGATATGAGCCAGGGAGCACCTTTAAGGTCCTCACGGTTGCCGCAGGCATTGATTTGGGACTCATTTCCCCACAAACCCAATGTGATCGTTGTAGTGGACCGGTAACCATTGGGAAATACACGATCAAGACCTGGAATAATGAGTACCATCCCAATACCACTATTCTCGATGGTCTTAAACACTCAGACAACACCGCCATGGTGTATATCGCACAGAAAGTTGGCCAAGAGCGATTCTTGAGCTATCTTATGAATTTTGGACTCGGTCAAAAAACAGGAATTGATCTTCAAGATGAGGGCACACCGAAACTCCGAGCCGAGAAAGAGTGGGGAGAGATTGATCTTGCCACGGCATCCTTTGGACAGGGAATTGCGCTCACCATGGTCCAAATGCTCAATGCGGTCAACGTGATTGCGAACGGTGGCGCTCTTTACAAACCATTTGTGGTGGAAGAAGTCCGTACTGGAGAGGAGCGTTATGTGACGAAACCAACCAAAGTACGTGACGTGATTTCTCCACAGACCGCGCAAACTGTGGCCATCATGATGCGCGATGCTGCCTCTCAGGGGGATGCGCGTTGGACACTTCCCAAAGAGTACCCCGTTGCCGGGAAGACAGGGACGGCGCAGATCCCCGTTGCAGGACATTATGATGAAAATAGAACAATTGCGTCATTTGTGGGGTTCTCACCAGTGGAGAACCCGAAATTTTCGATGCTTGTACGGGTTGTGGAACCAACCAGTTCTCCGTGGGGATCGGAAACAGCTGCTCCACTTTGGTTTGAGATTGCACGAGATTTGTTTGTAAAGTTTGGAGTGGGAAGAATTGAGCAGGCAACCAGCCAGTAGCTCCAGAATCCTTTTCATTTTAAGTGCACCATGATGTGAGGTTTAACATGCATATTTCAAAAATAACAGCTTTTGCTATAATCGTCGGTCTATGACTACTACAGATCGAGAAAGATTGTTGAGAGATTTTGGCATGACAAAGGAAATCAAATTCTGGAATAGTCAGGATTTGCGAACAGCCCTGGTTGCGATAGGTATGCTTGGATTGGAAGGGCGTTTATCTCTGCATAAGATGCCAGACGCTATTCATACGCAAATGCTTTCCGGAATTTCAAAGGATTTGATTGCTGTCACCGCTGAAATGTCGAAAAGACATTCACAAGCTCTTCTTGTTGATACTGAAAATGGTAAATTAATTCAAGGTAACCGAACTGTTGAACGAAATGGCACTATTCGTGTTGATGCGACTCCTTCTCTCGAGAGTACTGGTTCTCAACCGTTAATTGCAACTCTTCGAACATTTAACCCCAATGTACCGACTTTTGGATTTAATGGGTCAGCGTATACTTCCTTCCTTACCAGAGGGACTGAAGAATTTATGGTGATGATATTTGGTGACAAGTATCGCTGGGCGGTGCTTAAATCAAGGGCAACTCCTGAACTAACACCTCAATCCTCGCCGGAATATTCAGTTTCCACGATTGTTCAAGAAGTACAGACTACGCAAGCAGGACAGTCTGTACAGGCTAAATTAGCAGCGATACATGGTCATATAGCTGTTCACTACGGGTTACGATTGTATGAATCTGTGCAAAGCAGTGCTAGTACGGCGACGGATCAGTTCGTGGCTGTTAATACGCATCAAATCTTTGAAGAACATTATAAATAATTCCTCATTCCAGCCTTCAAACAATGATACAATGACCACATGGTGCGCCAGATCAAAAATCTTGTCCATTTAGGCATTGCAGTGGTAGCAAACATCTGCTTTGGTTTTCCTTCTAAGAAGCTTAAAGTAATCGCAATCACCGGCACCGATGGCAAAACAACGTCAAGCACACTGGTTTACCATATTTTGCACCAAGCAGGGCTAAAAGTAGCCTTGATCAGTACGGTCGCAGCCTTTATAGGGCAGGATGAAATCGACACCGGTTTCCACGTCACCACTCCTTCTCCATTCGCCTTGCAACGATTACTCAAAAGAATCTTGGATCAAGGCTATGACTATGTCGTCTTAGAGGTTACCTCGCATGGAATCGATCAGAATAGAGTCTGGGGGATTGAACCCTTCATCGGTGCAATTACCAATGTGACGCATGAACATTTAGACTATCATAAGACCTTTTCGCACTATCTGACCACGAAAGCACAACTCTTATTGCGTTCCCAAACCGCACTGGTGAATGCGGACGCCAAGGATTCCTTTGAAGCGTTGCAAGTTGTACTGGATGCAGCCTCCAAACCGTATCAACTTTTTGCAGTTGATCGCATTCCTAAGAAATTACGGGAGGCGGTGGAAAAGCGTTTTGGCCATCAGCACTATAATCGACAAAACAGCGCTCTTGCAATCGCCATTGCTAAAAAGCTCGACGTGAAGGATCGCGTCATTTCTCAGGCAATTCTCCAGTTTCCTGGAGTAGCCGGGAGAATGCAAAAGATTATCAATAAGCGCGGAATTACAATTATTGTGGATTTTGCCCACACTCCCAATGCATTGGAAGAAGCCTTACTGTCGTTGCAATCAAAAACCTCTCCAAAAAGAGGGAAAGGACATGCTGGTAAACTCATCCTGGTTTTTGGGTGTGCCGGTCTTCGTGATGCCAGTAAACGCCCGATGATGGGGGAGATTGCAAGCCGACTCGCTGACCACGTCATTCTGACCGCAGAAGATCCGCGGACAGAAGATGTATGGTCCATTATTCACCAGATCAAATCTGGTGTACAATCAGGACACCAAAAAGTAGTCAGTATCGCAGATCGGTATAAAGCCATTGAATTTGCCCTAAACACACTTGCACACCCCGGAGATACGATCCTCATCACCGGGAAGGGACATGAAAAGAGTATGTGCTTTGGGTCGACGGAATATCCCTGGAGCGACCAACAAGCGGTACACAGTGTATTGGAGAAATAACTATGGATACAGCATCCATTCCCTCTGTTGTGGTGTTAGGTGGAGGAACAGGCAGCTACACCGTACTGTCATCACTTCGTGATAAGCCAGTTCGCTTGACAGCCATTTTGACCATGGTCGATGATGGCGGCTCCAATCGAATTCTGCGCGATGAATTCGGACTGTTACCCACTTCTGGAGTTCGGCAAGCCATGGTCGCACTTTCACGAAATCGCTCCATGCTTCGAAAACTCTTCATGTATCGCTTTCATCAGGGTAATGGAATTGCCGGAATGACGTTTGGGAATTTGTTTTTGGCAGCGGTCACCGACATTGTTGGTTCTCAAAAAAAAGCCATTGAGGAAACCTGTCGACTGTTATCGGTGAAGGGAAGAATTCTCCCTATTTCCTATGATGATGTCCGCTTAGTGGCAACGTATGCTGATGGATCAGAAGTGGTCGGAGAGCATTTGATTGATGAACCGGAACATGATGGAACCTTGGATATTGTTGGACTGCGTACGGAACCGAAAGCCACCATTTCACCCGAAGCAGATCAAGCTCTGCGCACTGCGGATTATATTTTGATTGGACCAGGCGATTTTTACACCAACACCATTCCCAATATGGTCATTGAAGGGGTTCCCGAAGCAATTGCCGCTTCCAAAGCCAAGATCATTTTTATCGTGAACTTGATGACGAAGTATGGAGACTCGGTAGGCTATACTGCCTCCACCTTCCTATCAAAACTGTCCCCCTATATCCCACTGGAACGACTATCGATGGTCATGATTAATTCTGATACATCGTTTCCAGAAGAAACGCTTCAACAGTATAAAAAAGAGCATTCGATTCCTATTGCCGATGATTTGGATACTGCCAACCTTCCATCCACGGTTCAGGTCATTCGGATTCCGTTACTCTCCCACGTCCAGGAAGAGACGCAGAAAGGTGACGTGCTCAAACGCAGTGTCATCCGACATGATCAAGTCAAGTTGGGAGTCGAGTTGGGGAAACTTTTAGTATAGTCCTTCTGAGTATAAATTCAAGATTTGTAAGAATAGTCTCTTTGCGGGATACTATGGGTATTCTCGTTTGTCGTACTTACAGCGAGGAGATCAACTTCATCGACACTTAAAAACCCACCGATACGGCCTGATACTTTAAGCGCTACCACTTGACCCCCTTGCAGTTATTATATTGGAGGAGACCTATGGCCTCTTGTCGTAGATGTGAAACCTGTCCGTATCTAGAGGGTGTGAAAAATGCTGAAAAATTTTACTACGGCACTAAAACGGAGTACCACACAACAATGTATCATGCCATTGAGGCTACTGGAGCAGGATGCCCTCAAGCACCATTGATTAGGGAGAAAGCAGAGATGATAGTACCCGATGACCTTTTCATTCACCTGCCAATCCCAAGAGGTTGAATTCAAAAAAATTGGATAGTCTTCGTGACCAGGACACAAACATTGACTTGCCATTGCTAGAGGTATAGGATTTCGCAAAGGGAGGGTACTATGTTAATTGAGAATGCTCCTGTAAAAAAACACGTAGAAGTCGCTCTGGCGAGACCGCATGTAGATGCCTACAAAGCAGTAGCTAGTAGTGCCGACCATAATGATGGTGTTCTTGGTAATGAACGTGCAGTCGTACCAAACTTAGTTCCAGATGCAGGCGATCATCGAATGTCTAAAGAGGATGTTTCCGGTCCAGATGTTCCTGAAGGATTCAGAGACTAATCATGCAAATTCTCTCTTTAATTCCAGAGTGTACGATCCTCCTGTCTTCCAAAGAGGAAGGATCCATTCAAAATCTGGAAGATGCAGATCGATTGGCTCGATCCATTTCGAATCTCTCAAAGATTCCTGTGATCTTGCCCCTCCATGAACATGCGACTAGAACTTGGGTAGTGACTTCGGAGAATACAACCCAGATAGAATTTCCTGCAGATATCTTGTTAACCAAAGAAAAACAGGTTGCCTTGGCGCACCAGTTTGCGGATTGTGTGCCATTATTGTTTGTGGATCGTAAACGCAAAGCAATTGGGTTTGCCCATGCTGGTTGGAGAGGGTTAACGATGGGAAGTGTGCAAATTACCATTCTCTCGATGCAGGCAAACTTTGGAAGTCACCCCGAAGACTTGTGGGTGTGGATTGGTCCCTGCATCCAGAAAGAATCGTACGTCTTTGAAGAGAAACCTATACAGTCCGCACTAGAATCTTGGAGTAGCTCTATCGAAACCCAAAAAGGGAAATATGCGATAGACCTACCCCACTTTATTGAGTCCTCTTGTGTACAATTAGGGATAGATCCAACCCGCATCATCAATGATGGCCGTGATACCTATGAAGAGCGTGAGATTTTCTTTTCCCATCGACGGGCAAAAGAATCGCGCAGCAGTAAAGATAAAGGGAATTTCTCGGTATTGTGTTGGATCAACTAACTATGACCGAGTTTTCATTTCAAGACTTACTGTCTGTAACCCAAGTCCATTTAACTGGGATTAAAGGGGTTGCCATGACTGCATTGGCACAGTGTCTGGTGGATCTTGGAAAGATCGTCACAGGATCTGATCTACCAGAGAAATTTGTCACTGCAAAACAATTAGAGAAACTTGCAGTCGAAATTTTTGTTGGATTTGATGCAGCCACTGTTCCACCGTCAACCCAATTGTTGATCTACACCGGTGCCCATCAAGGCCAAGCAAATCCCCAAGTAGTTGAAGCGAAGCGGCGCAATCTTCCTGTACTTAGCCACGCGCAAGCACTGGGCCTATTCATGGATCAAAAGAAGAGTATTAGTGTGTGTGGAACTGGGGGGAAATCGACAACCTCAGCCATGATTGCCTGGATTCTTTCTGTCGCCAAAAACAAGCCTTCCTTTGCTGTCGGCGTTGGGAATGTTACTAATCTTGATCGCACGGGCTCGTATGAAACGTCAGGTGAATGGTTTGTGGCTGAAGCAGATGAATACGCTGTGGATCCAACAAGTGACCATCGCCCACGTTTTATTTTTCAACATCCCAGTATTATTGCCTGTACCAGCCTAAACTTTGATCATCCTGATATTTATCCTACCTTTGATGACATGCTGCGCACCTTTGAAGCGCTCTTTACGAGTGCCCAGACAGTGTTTTTGAATGCGGATGCACAGGCTCTGGAGACGTTAGGTACTACCCTTCAAGGAAGTGCAACGAAAAAAAACACGGTCATTCGAGTGGGCTTTCAAGCATCAGCCGACGTACGGTTGGAAAACTTTGCGACTGGCACCGGGAAAACGACGTTTGAATTGGTAGAACCTAGCGCGCAGGAGACTACGAGTACTCCAGTTACGATTGAACTAAAAATTCCTGGGAAACACAATGCAACCAATGCCGCGCTTGCCTTTCTTGTCTGCCGACAGGTTGGTATTGATCAGGAAATTATCCTCCAAGCTTTACGACAGTTTAGTGGGACGATGCGACGCTTCGAATTCAAGGGCACGTACACAGGGATGCAGTGCTACGACGACTACGCCCATACGCCTGAAGAAATTACCGCTACTATTCAAGCGCTTCGCGAATGGGAACCACATAAACGAATTGTTGTTGCCTTCCAGCCACATACCTATTCACGGACAAAAGCCTTATTTGATGGGTTTGTACAGGCTTTATCACTTGCTGATCAGCTCGTTGTTTTAGACATCTTTGCCTCTTCACGCGAAGCTGTAGATCCCAGTGTGAGTAGTCAGTTGCTTGTGGAGGCGATTCAAGCACAACGTCCGGAATTAGATGTTCACCGAGAATCAACCCCCGATACACTTGCCACGTACATTCCCACTTTCTCACATTCTCCCGACACTGTTTTTATTGCACTGGGAGCTGGGGACATCTACACAGTGTTTGATACACTAGCCATGGATCCAACAGTATGAAAACTACGGTAACCACATTAACGGCAGCCTTTCCGCAGCTGCAATTTAAAGAACACGAGGTGTTAAAACCCTACACGTACATGAAAGTAGGTGGTCCAGCTCGACTTTTTGTCGAGGTGATGACGGCAGCGGATTTATTCAATCTCACGAGTTTTTGTTTTACCTCTAGTATTCCATTTGTGATTCTTGGAGGAGCAAGTAATGTCGTGGTGTCCGATCAAGGAATTGATCAGCTCGTTATCCTCAACAAAACCGCATCGATTTCGCATGAACTAACCGCAGAGGGCGGAATCATTACTGCCGATAGTGGAGTCATCACTGCAGTCTTGTCCAATTATGCCAGTGAACAGCGGTTGACGGGTTTAGAACATTTCGTGGGAGTACCTGGGACTGTGGGTGGAGCAGTTTTTAACAACTCCCATTTCACTGCCCATGAATTGTTTGGAAATCATGTCCTATCTGTAGACGTGTGTACCCCGAAAGGAAACAAGGAAACTTGGCAGCACGATCAGCTCCGATTCGGCTATGACACCTCTATTTTTCACTCTACTCCAGCCGTGATTCTCTCCGTTACGCTCCGACTACAATTGGGGGAAGCAACAGCGATTCGCGAAGCAGTGTTAGCGGCTGCCACAAAACGTGCCCTCTCCCAACCCATTGGCGTACCGAGCACCGGATGTATGTATAAAAATCCAACCCTGAGTTTGCAACAATTAGAAGACCTTCAACACACCATTGAGGTTCCCCTGTCAGCGATTAAAGAAATTCATCCTGGTCAGTACAATGTGGCTGCAGGTTTATTGATCGATTCAGCTGGACTAAAAGGGCGGGCAGTGGGTGGAGCCATGGTCAGTAACAAACATGCAACCTACATCGTGAACACCGGTGACGCAACGACGACCGATATTGAAACCCTCTGCCGACAAGTGGAAGAAGAAGTCCGAACAAAATTTCACATCAACCTTGAAAAAGAAGTCTTTTTCATTCGGTAGGATTGCTGGTGGCATTCAGAATAAGGCAAACGTTTATTCTCAGCGTCTGGACCGTCACACCCTCAACATCATTCAGTTTTTTAAGCCATCAAACGAGAGAGAATTTGTTTAGAAAGCATCAATAAGGTCTGATTAATTTGATTCTTCAGTGACGATCAGTTACGTTTTCTTGTAATGGTCAAGGGAATTATGTTGTCTAGTGGTTTTTGTTTATCATCATCCGCTTCAAATATGAAATCTTCGATGGTACGATCTGAGCCCTGAGCTGTAAGTGCATCTTGTAAGAAGGCAGAAACAAGCGACTGAACAAGTGTATAGCGTTCAACACTCAACGTTACAGAGTCTCCTGGGCGTAAGTCTTTAATTCTTTCAGCTACTCTATTTGCAGTATCAATAAGAATACCCATAGTTCCTCCTATAATTTGACAAAATCATACATCGGACATTTCTCTTTGCAATACCATTTATTCCAATCCATCATTATTTTGAATAGAAAATGTTCGTGAACATTAACAGACATAGCTAATATAAATTACTCTCTTCATGACAAACGCTTCAAAACAGGTACAATACTGGTACTATGCCCACATTTACCATTTCTGGTGGTACACCACTGTTTGGATCCGTACGTGTTGGGGGAGCGAAAAATGCATCCTATAAACTGATGATTGCATCGCTTTTAGCAGATAGTCCTTCTAGAATTCTTAATTTCTCGCACATTAGTGATGTTGCCCTCGTTGCTTCCATCATCAATGGATTGGGAGCAGCGGCACATGTTGCTGGTGAACGTGCCTATGTGGTTGACCCCAAAGGGTTTTCTTCCTGGCAAGTTGGTGCAGAAAATGGAGACATCTCCCGCGCCTCCACGTTATTTATCCCCGCGATGCTTGCCAAGTTTAAAAAAGCGCATGTTCCAGTCCCAGGCGGTGACAAAATTGGATCGCGCCCCTTAGAGCGACATTTTGAAGGCTTGGAAGCACTGGGTTGTCGAGTGTCCCAAAACAATGGGTTTATCGATGTGGAAACTGATGGCTTAGTCGGTACAACGTATCGTTTTGATAAGAATACGCACACGGGAACGGAGACACTCGTCATGGCTGCCGTACTAGCCAAAGGCATCACCACGCTTGAAAACGCAGCAGAGGAAACGGAGATCGATGATCTCATCGCCTTCCTCAATCAAATGGGAGCCAAGATTCAACGCAAACCAAATCGTGTGATCGTCATTGAGGGAGTACCGACACTACATGGAGCCATTCATAAGATCATGCCAGATCAAAATCAAGTGGTCTCGTTTGCTTGTGGAGCATTGGCAACCAAAGGCGATATTGTGGTGGAGAACGCGACTCCCACGGATATTCAAAGCTTCCTTGAAAAATTAGAGGAAATTGGAGCAGGGTATGAGGTAGGGAATTACGGAATCCGATTTTTCTATAAAGGACCTTTGAAGGCCACCTCCGTGACGACTGCAGTACATCCTGGATTTAAGACAGACTGGCAACCCCTCTGGGTTACCTTAATGACCCAGGCGGAAGGTGAAAGTGTCTTACATGAGACTGTGTATGAAAATCGTTTTCAGTATGTGACGGAACTACAAACGATGGGAGCATCGATCGAGCTTTTTAATCCAACTGTTCCGAATCCCGAAGAGGTCTATAATTTCAACGTCACAAACGAGACAATACAAAAACCCCACGCAGTTCGCATTACAGGACCAAGTGCCTTACATTCTGGGACCTTTACGGTCAAAGACTTACGACACGGGGCGACCTTAATGATGGCTGCCATGTGTGCGCAGGGAACCACCACACTCTTAGATCCAACCAGTCAGATCGATCGCGGCTATGAGTTTTTGGATAAGCAATTAACAGGGATGGGAGCTACAATTACACGTAGCCAATAAGCGTATGAATTCTGGACTCTCCTTTTATCTTGGAAATGTGATTGTGTCGTTTATCGTTACGGCACTGGCAATTGTTCCGTTTATTAACGCCTTGTACCGATTTAAATTCCAGCGTCAAAAACAAACCACCATTGATGCGCTCGGGAAACGCAGTCCGATTTTTGACAAGTTTCACCAACATAAAGCCGGAACTCCGGTTGGAGGTGGACTGTTGATTATGGGGGTTGTAACGGGATTGTTTTGTTTACTCATGTTGTTGATGCGGGCAACAGGTATGCGCATTGGCACAGTGTATCCACTCCGGTCAGAAATCTTCATTATTTTCTTTACCTTTTTAAGTTACGGTGCACTGGGATTTTATGATGATCTCAAAAAATTCTTCGGCTTTAAGACTGCACAGTTTTTCGGTCTGCGCATGAAACACAAGTTTGCACTGCAATGGATCTTGGCGTTTATTATCGCAACCATGTTGTATCGACTCTTGGGAATTTCCTTTTTACACATTCCATTCTTTGGAACGCTCAACCTAGGCTGGATCTATATTCCGTTTGCAGCTTTTACAATTGTCTCCTTTACCAATGCCGTGAATATTACCGACGGACTCGATGGCTTATCCAGTGGTGTGTTGATGATCTGTCTGTTCGGCTTTTGGATTCTTTCCGCATCGATTTTAGATACCCCTTTATCCGTCTTTGTCTCCCTGTGGATTGGAAGTTTAATTGCCTTTTTGTACTTTAATGTCTATCCCGCGCGTATCTGGCTCGGAGATGTGGGTGCGCTCTCCTTTGGCGCCACGTTAGCCGTGGTCGGACTCTTACTTGGGAAAGTCGTCGGTTTATTTGTGATCGGCGCAATCTTCTTTTTTGAAGTCTTAACAAGTGGTCTGCAATTACTCTCCAAAGCCACACGAAAGAAAAAGTTGTTTCCGGTTGCACCTTTTCATCTGTATCTCCAGTATATTGGATGGGAAGAACCAAAGATTGTCGTTCGTATGTGGTTAGCTGGAATCATCCTGACGATTGTCGGTCTTTGGATCTCTTTGTTGTAGCTATGCAGATTGTTCCCTTTGCTCATCAGTTCCAATCGTTTGTGTATCAAGATGTTGTTGTTTCGCACACTGCGGATCAATTAACGTTTACCTATCAGTTTAAAGTAACCGGTCCTGACGAACATTCAGCTCCCCATGTTTTCACTCCCAGTTTAACTATTGAGGGAGTGACGGAGTCGCTGCTGCAAACACTTGGGAAACAGCGGATTGAACGCTACGCATTTCTTCTTGGCCTGTGTGAAGTTCCTTCCTATTGGAAGGCTGTATTGACCCCACGCATTGAAATAGCCTGTGGCAGTTTGTCTGCAACCCAACTCGTATTTTGGAAAAAGTTACTGCGTGACGGTTTAGGGGAATTTTTTTATGTCAATCAGTTAACACCCATAAATCCTGAATGGAAAGTCACCATCGATGAATCTAACCCACTGGAGCGAGCACAAGCATTGACAAAGAGTAACAAAGTCTTGGTCCCCGTAGGAGGTGGAAAAGATTCCATCGTCACTCTGGAACTTCTTGCCAACGCAGGTTTTGAGATTTTTACGACGTCAGGGAACCAAGGAGCCTCACCCCATGTGGTGGAGCAATTCTCCAAAAAAAATCGACTGCAGGGAAATATTCTTTTTCATCGTACGTTAGATCCCTTTTTGTTTGAGTTGAATGCGAAGGGCTATCCGAACGGTCATACACCCTTCTCTTCGATTCTTGCCTTTCTGACCACACTGATTGCGGATCTTCATTCCATTCCCGCTGTGGCATTGTCCAATGAACGTAGTGCCAATGAGGCAACTGGAGTTTGGCAGGGGCAGTCAGTGAATCATCAGTACTCAAAGTCGCTCCGGTTTGAGCAGGATGTACAAAACTATCTTCGCTCGACATTTGCCATGGCTCCTATGTATTTTAGTTTTCTTCGACCGTGGTATGAGATTCAAATACTACAAGCCTTCACCGCATACCCAGAGTACTTTTCAGTCTTTAAAAGCTGTAACGTCGGTCAAAAAACTGCTACTTGGTGTGGGAACTGTGCAAAGTGTACCTTTGTCGCTTTGCTGTTATCTGCCTTCTTACCCGATGAGCAAGTCACGGCCATCTTTGGAAAAGAAATGCTTGCGGATGTTACGTTAAAGCCCTACATCGCAGAACTGATTGGACAAACAGAATATAAACCGTTTGAATGCATTGGAACGATTGAAGAATCTCAAGTTGCCTTATGGTTGACCGCACAGCGCTATCAAGACAAAACACTTCCACCGCTCCTAGAACCATTTGCGAACTATCTATCCGATCATTCCCAGCGATTAGAGAAATTATCGAAAACCCTGTTAGCGCAGCGCAGCGATGAACACTGTATTCCGGATCAATTTATTTCTGCACTACCAGCACATCCATAAGAGAGGGAGATTATGCGGAATTTAGTAATTCCTACCTGGCTTTCCACCGCACCGTGTGTCGCGATTGTTGGAATGGGTCGTGAAGGGCAGAGCACCTATGCGTTTTTGCGCGCACGATTCCCCAACCTGGAACTCAATGTGTACGATGAGACTTGGAATCCTGAACAGTTGGAGAGAATCCGACGTGATCAGCTCTCCACCGTCTACGCAGGGTCTCTAGAAGAGCAGCACATTCAAGGTGCAGTGGTATTCAAGACGCCAGGCATCAAGCCTGAAAAAGTACACCTAGAGACTCCAGAGACGCAGCGTGTAACCTCCCAAGCGGATCTCTTCTTTGAACTCTTTGGTTCGCAAATTATTGCGGTTACGGGAACGAAAGGAAAAAGCACGACCGCACATCTGATCGCGCACGTGTTGCGGCACTGTGGAGAATCTGTTTTGTTGGTAGGAAATATTGGGGAACCGATGCTCGATTGCGTCGACGAGATTACTCCGCAGACGCACATTGTGGTGGAGACGTCGTCGTTTCAAGCCCAAACGCTCCATCATGGTCCCAAGATTAGCGTCTTTTTAAACCTATTTCCAGAACATTTAGATTACTACCAAACAATCAGTGACTATGTGTTGGCAAAACGCAATTTGTTTACCACCCAAAAGGAGACGGATCTCTGTATTCATTCTCTAGACCAGGATCAAGTGGTCGCAGCCATTGCCTCACTTCCTCCGCAAAAAATTGGAATCAGTACAACCGATAATCCGCAAGCAACTGCAACTAGCCAGTCGGATGGACTGTACTGGAACGGCGACAAGATTGTGGATCGATCGGTGATCCTGCTACGTGGAGAGCACAATCTGTTTAACTGTCTGCCAGCTCTCGTCATTGCCAAACATCTGGGATTTTCCAACGAAGACATTCAAGCAGCATTTGCAAGTGCAACCCCACTCCCAGGCCGTTTAGAGCCTGTGGCAACAGTAGAAGAAATTACTTTCTTTGATGATGCGTTAGCCACCATTCCGGAAGCAACGATTGCCGCACTTCAGGCTCTGGGATCTTCCGTTACGACCTTAATTGTGGGAGGGCACGAACGCAAACAAGAGTATGCGGCACTCGCTGAAGCGATCGCCAACTCCTCCGTGCAAACCCTGATTTATTTTCCGACTACTGGAGCTCGAATTGCCGATGCGGTCCGGACACAAAAGCAGATTCAGACCATTGCCGTATCCTCGATGCAGGAAGCAGTAGATTCTGCATTTACAGCCACACCGAAAGGGGCTAGTGTACTACTATCTACAGCTGCACCAAGCTTTGGATTATTTAAAGATTATCGTGATCGCAGTACACAGTATCTTCAATGTATTCACTCGCACGCGCCCGACCACTCGTAAACAAATTTGATGGGGTCACCCTCTTTTTCATGGTGCTCGTTTTTATTGCGTTCGGGGTGCTCATGGTCTACAACGTCTCTGTGGTTGAAAGCTTTATCACGTTTGGAGATAAGTTTTATTTTGTCAAACAACAACTATTGTGGGCAGTTGTCGCCATTCTTGCCTTAGTAGTCTCGTCAAAGATTCCCACCAAAGTCTGGTACATTCTTGGACCATTCGTCTTTATTGCTGGCGTAGTACTTTTAGTCGGTGTTTTGATTCCTGGAATTGGAATAAAAGTCCTGGGTGCCCGACGGTGGATCTCCATTGCAGGCTTTTCGTTTCAGCCAGTGGAAGTCATGAAATTTGGTTTGGTGTTTTATCTATCCAAGTGGTTATCCAAAGAGCGACGTTTTTTGTCCTTCCTTCTACTTATTGTTCCCATTTTCGGTCTCGTCATGCTGCAACCTGATTTAGGGAGTGGCTTAATCCTGCTCTCGATTGCAGCCTCCATGTATATCGTCTCAGGGAAACCATTTAAACATATGGTCTGGATGGTGTGTGGAGGGGCGATTGGAATTGGCTTGTTGGTCGTGCTCTCTCCCTACCGCATGCAACGACTGACGACCTATTTAAATCCAGAAAGTGATCCCTTAGGAAAGTCCTATCATATTCGTCAGATCACGTTAGCTCTGGGGAACGGGGGACTATTTGGCCAAGGATTAGGAAAATCCAAACAAAAATATCGGTATATTCCCGAAGCCACCACGGACTCTATCTTTGCAATCATCGCTGAAGAGCTCGGATTTGTGCTCTGTGGTATCATTATTATCGGATATATTGTCTTACTGACAAAGATGCGTCTCTGGATTCGCCGTGTCGAATTCAGTCCAATCGCATACTTAATCGGGGTTGGAATGATTAGTTGGATTGCCTCACAAGTTCTGGTGAACTTAAGTTCGATTGTGGCGCTCATCCCTCTAACCGGCGTACCGCTGCCCTTCATCTCGTACGGAGGAACAGCGTTAGTCATGTGTACGGTAGCCATTGGGATTGTGATTGGATTATCTCCAATCGACGAGGAGCGAAAGAAATCATCCCGTCCAAGTAGATCCCTGCGACACCTATGAATCTCTATCTAACAGGTGGACATCTTACTCCCGCATTAGCGGTGGTGGATGAATTGCAAAAAAAATACCCCAAGGTCAAATTATTTTTTGTGGGTCGAGAATTTAGTTCGACGCTCACGAACCAACCTTCCCATGAGCGTCATGAAATTTCCAAACGGAACATTCCGTTTATTCCGATTGATGCTGCGAAATACCATCGCGGAAATCTTCAGCAATCTCTTACGGAAATAACCAAGATACTTCCTTCGCTTTGGAAAATGCACACGGTGTTTAAACAGAAACGCCCAAATGTGGTACTTTCCTTTGGCGGCTATCTTGCCCTTCCCGTGTGTTTGGTTGCTAAACTCTACGGGGCTCGGGTTGTCTTGCATGAGCAGACGGCAGTGGCCGGCTTAGCCAATCAAATCTTAGCCTGGATTGCAGATACAGTCGCAGTTTCCTCACCAGAGTCTCTTGCGTTTTTCCCAGAAGAGAAGACTGTTGTCACCGGCAATCCGATTCGATCGAGCTTGTTTCGCGAATATAAAGTGGCGCCAGAGTGGCTTTCCGATATCTCCACTGAAAAACCGATTGTCTATATTACGGGTGGGTCACAAGGCTCACATATTTTGAACCGAACCGTGAGTGAGCTCTTACCGCGGTTGACGCGGGACTATGTCATCGTTCATCAATGTGGAGCCTCCGCCGATCATCAGAACTTGGTTGAACTTCAACAAGAACGAGAAAAATTGTCCGAGGAGTTACAGTTACGCTATATCATCCGTGAATGGGTAGATGAGCGTGATGTGAGTTACTTATTTCGCCATGCAAAATTTGTGATTTCTCGAGCCGGAGCAAACACGGTGCAGGAGCTTGCTCTTGCAGGGACTCCTGCAATCTTTATCCCCCTCCAACACGCGCATAATGATGAGCAATTTCGCAATATTGAAGGTCTGATCAAACGCGATGCAGGGTTACTGATCTTGCAAAAGGACTTAGTCCCCGATGTCTTGTGGGAAACAATCACAGAGATGGAACGGAAATACGATACCATTACAGAAAACATGCAGCAGGAAAAGCAGCATTTGATTACCAATGGAACAGCACGATTAATCGATTTACTGCTCGCATAATGAACCCACATCTATTTTAGTTTGCAGCTCTAAACTTGTGTTTTCGGGTGATAAACTAACAGAATGACTACCGATGTTGATCGTCAAATTGAAGCAGACAAAACGCAAGAATCACTGCTTCACCGGCGTCTCTACGAAGTTGCAGAGTTTCTAAAACCTTCTATTTCAGAAGCAGAATCTTCCCGATTACCCCAAACTGTAGGACTCGCCTCAACAATGATGGACAAGGAAGTTCAAGTGCATCCTGAAATGTTAGACGCATCGGATCCCGACTCTGTGCTGCGTTTGTCACTGATACTTGCCTTTTGCGATCAGTGGATTACAGCACGTGGAAATTTTGCTCTCAGACAGAAGCTTTCAGAATCAATTCTGTTGCTAATTCCCGAATCAAATCGAAACTATATAGAATCTGAAGAGACATTGAGAGGCAGAGCTCTGGATGATCAGACAACGCTAATTTTGCTTTCAGAAGCGTTTCCTAATGCAGCCATTAATTGGACCACAACTTCATTGGCAGTCGCAGAAAAAAAGCTTGCTGTGGACGGAATTATTCGCTTACCCTATAGAATTGGAAAAACTCGGGAAGACTTCGCTTCAAGCGAGGCCGCAGCACTGTTAAATAGTGTTTACGATAAAGCAGGGATTGAAGAACACGAGAGGGCACAATTTCGTGGACTGTATAGCACGGACTCAAAAGTAATTATCTTATGGGAAGATTCTCCACGAAAAACCGAAATTCATGAAGCTCTACATAGAGATAATGATGGATTATTAGTAGGAGGTTTAGGCACAGTCCTCAATGAGGCAATTACGGATATGCGGGCGTATCAAATTTGGAGAGATGAGGGCGCAACTGAAGAAGATATTGCCTCCGAAATGTCCAAGAAACTGTATTTACAATCAATTCGGTTGATAGAATCATTATATGATCACAGCCCCCAATTTAAAACTGTCGTGAACCGATACTATGAACAAAAAAATGAAAATGATGCTAAAGAATTGATTTTGCTTTTGATTTCTTTGTTGGGCTTGAAAACGTTTGCAGCACTATATGCTGCAAGTCCTAGCGATCCAGTGGTAGTACAGATCCAAATGGAATTAGAACAGAAAAGAAAAAAAACACCTGCAGCATTCTCTCTGAGTATGTAGAACAAGGTATCTTTCAACTTTCGATGGTATTTCACTATCCAGCTAGATATTAGGTACAATGAAGACATGCGCTTTTTTGAAAAGAAACGAAGTCGAGGAATCCGAAGTATCCATCAGCATCAAAACACGAAAAACAAAAAGTTCGTCCTGCGTGGCGGTCTTGTCGGCATTCTTTTCATGATCTTTCTTAGCTTTATCTGGATTATTCTCGAGCAGTTTCGAATTAAAACAGTCGAGTGCCAGTTTGATTCACAGCCTTGTCCAGCAGAGTTTGTGACTGCAAGTCAAACCCTACTTGGAACGTACATTTTTACAGCCAAAAATGTCCCGATTCCAGGATATTCCGTTTCCATTACAAAGTATTTCCCGCGTAAAGTAGTTGTGGATGTTCGAAAGCCAATTCCCGTGATTATCTTTATTCAACCGAATTCCGAGTATGTGGCAGTGACAGCAGACGGATTTTTAATTCCGGTTAGTTCCCAGGATCCTCTGATTCCCCAAATTACTGACGCCTCTATTTCCCAAAAGAAACCCGGAGACAAAATTGACCCATCACTGGTAAATCTGTATAAAGAACTCAAGAGCGCCTGGAGTCGAACCCTTGCAGAATCAGTGCAATCGGTTACCATTGAGAGTCCAGAAAAGATCATACTCTCCACAGCAGAGGGAAGTGATGTTATAGTGAACGCTGAGAAGCTGACAAGTCAGCTTCACTCTTTACAACAACTTTTACTCACGCCTACAATAGATCTTGCAGGGAAAGAAGTTGATTTGAGATTTACAAATCCCGTGATTCGGGAGAAGACAAATTAGGAACGCACCATGCCACGTCAGACTGCGATTACTGCTATTGATATTGGGACGGATAAAATCTGTACCTTGATTGTTGGTCGCGGTGCCGATGGAAGCACACTTCAAGTGTTAGGGGTTTCCAGTGTTCCGAGTAAAGGAATTAAAAAAAGTCAGATCGTAGACCTAGAAGATACCATCGAATCGATCACCAAATCGCTCGATGCAGCTGAACGCATGGCAGGGTTTGGGGTCTCTAGTGCCTTTATTTCTCTTTCGGGAAGTCAGATTGGATCCCAGAACTCTAAAGGAGTGGTTGCCGTTGCAAATCCTGAAGGTGAAATCACGGCTAGTGATGTGAATCGCGTCATTGAAGCGGCTCGCGCCATTTCACTGCCCTCCTCGCGTGAAATCGTGCATGTTATCCCGCGTGAATTTCAAGTGGACGGACAGGAGGGGATTAAGGATCCCATCGGCATGAGTGGTGTACGCTTAGAATCTGAAGCTCATATTATCTCCGTGTCTTCTATTGCTTTGCGAAATCTAACCAAGTGTCTATCCGAAGTTGGCATCAGTGTGAGCTCATTTGTCTTTAGTGGGCTTGCTTCATCACTTTCAACGCTTTCCGAAACTGAAAAAGAATTAGGAGTCGTGTTGCTTGATGTTGGTGCAGGATCAACGTCGATGGCTGTCTATGTCGAAGGAGCTCTGACCTATTCCTGTGTCCTTCCCGTAGGTGCACGCCATATTACCCAAGATATTGCTTTAGGAGCCCATGTGAGTTTGGCTTCGGCTGAGAAAATCAAATTGGCGTTAAGTGCCATGCCTCCAGAAAGTGTTCCTCCTACTGGTGAAACACGAGAACAACGACGGGAGAGACTCAAGCGTGAAGACGAGCTCGACGTTCGCCAGCTGGGTATTGAGGACGCAGATGTGGTTTCACGCAAAGCTTTGGTCGAGAATATCATGATGCCACGTATGCGCGAAATTTTTGAAATGGTGGGCAAAGAGCTAGAAAAAGAAAAGCTCTTTACCCTTGTTCCTGCTGGAGTCGTGATTACGGGGGGTGGGGCACTGACTACGGGGATGGGAGAAGTGTGTAAACGTACTCTATCACTCTCAACCCGGGTAGGAACACCTTCTGGTGTCCAAGGACTATTAGAAGACTTAGACTCTCCCCAATATGCAACTTCCGTTGGCTTGATCCTGTATGGCTCAAAGGATGGTGGGGAAGAAGTGAAGAGTCTGCGAAGTGGAGCTTCATCCTCCTTGAGTGCAAAGACCTCGGGAATTGTGGAAAAAGTGCTTTCACTGTTAAAGTCGCTCTTGCCATAATCTCACCTTGTCAAAGCATCCGGCCCTCTCAATCGTTGTCATTCAATTTCTTTCCTACCCTCCAACTTTATTAATTTCACGACGCTGCTTGTATTCCTAATCACAGAACTGTTACGCTGTTTCTGTACATGCGCAACAACGTTACATTTCTACTTTCCTTAGTCTCCTTTCTGGTTGTAGGCATCGGGATTTTGGGAGCAATTTACCTTGTCCGTACCCAGCAAGATCTTCGTCAACAAGCAACTCAACAGGTGTCTTATTCACTGCAAGGAACTAACTTAGTCGTTAATTACACAGGTTTTCCGGAAGCCCTCATTGATATTAATGTCCATTACGCTGATGGAACCTCTCAAAACATCCATCAACAGTTCTCCGAACCATTAGGAACAACAACGAAAGTGTTTCAACTCAAATCAGTGTGTGTCACTTGGATTCAGGTGCATGGAACCAATGATCATTATTATGGATCCTGTACCTCAACGATTCCCCCAACTGCAACTCCAACCGCCACCCCGCGACCCACAGCTACTCCAACCGCCACGCCTCGACCCACTGCAACACCCCGACCTACAGCCACTCCGCGACCAACAGCAACCCCTACCGCTACTCCGCGTCCGACTGTAACGCCACGACCGACGGCCACTCCAACCGCTACTCCTCGACCCACAGCCACTCCTACGGCCACTCCAACGGCTACACCCCGACCTACGGTAACCCCCAGTCCGACCCCAACAGGCACTCCAATTGCTGCCGTGTGTA